>NZ_BPMA01000027.1 GCF_026005215.1 Capnocytophaga catalasegens
GTTTTTTAGTTCCTTTATAGTTTTTAAGTATTTCTTTAATTTTATTTATTTGTATAGAAACCTCCACCACATTCGTTCCCGTCCTATCATAAGTTGTAACGAGCTTACCTTCAACGAGTTGGCGCTCGGTATTAAGGGTTATTCCGCTGAAAACTACTTTGATTTTGGTGTCCAACAAATAAGGTATTTGTATATAACCTTCACCTGAAAATACACCATTGGAACCTGTGGCACGAAGTACCGTTACGGGGAAATCGCCCGCTGTAAAAGTCTCATTCACACCCAAAACTTCCTGCAAAGGTTCTCTGTTTTTGATACGTATCTGCGGTTTTACCCCACATTGCACGCTGGTCGAATCGCTTTGTTGGTCGGTGAAAAATTCCTGTTCGGTGCTGTACAAATACGTCTGTTCGCTGAAAACACTTTGGCTCTGCTGTCCCAATCCGCACGAAATACCGACTTTGTAAATGTATTTTTTATTGCGTTTGAGCCCAACAAGTGTTGTTTGCGCAAGATGCGAGGTCTGCGACTTCCACGCCTTGCCTTTTTCGCGGTACAAAATCTTATAAAGGCTTTTATTTCCGTCGGAATTAGAACGCATTGCCTGCGATGGCTCTCCGCTCCAACGTATTGTAGCCGATGTTCCTTGTGTGCTGGCTGTCAAGAACTTAGGTGCATCACAATGGCTTACATAATCAAAAAAGAACGTTTCCGATTCACCATTATTCTTAAAATACGATTGCACCTGATTCGGATTATTCGGGTTTTGAGTAAATGCTCTTACGCGCCACACATAGCGTTTGTTTTCGAGTAAAAAAGGTTTGTCAGGTCCGTACAAAATCGTATTGGAAGGCACTTTTCCTTGATAGACCAATCGTCCCGAGATAAAGGCTTCATCAGCAGATAGACTCGTGTCCCAGACTTCTTTGAGAGTAAATTCGTACTGAACAAAAGGCGCAGGGTCACGCAACATCCATTGGAAAACAAGGTGCTGGAACTGATTTTGCTTGCCGATAACCTCGCCTTTGGCAGGAAGAGTGGGTATTGGCGGGGTGTAACGACGAATTTGAACCAAGGTACGAGCTTTTGCCGAAAGAGGAGTTTGTGAAGCGACATCATAAGCGGTAAAGCACAGAAAATAAGCACCTTCGGGTAATAAATTCGTATAAAAATTTGGTGAAACGCCTTGCAGATTTTCTAATTCAAACAGCGATTTAAAATCAATATTGGATAGATTTTTACGGACACCAGCCGTTAGTTGTGTTTGGAAAGGTAGCGCGTAAGAAGCTGTTTGAGCCAGTGGTTGTCCTTGCATATTTTCCAGTGAAAAACGCAAGGCTACATTTCGCACCGGGCTACTTAAGTCTCTCAAATGCAAAAAAACGTGCAATTTGGTTTCAAAAGAAACCGCATATTCTTTCAAACTTTGCAAATACGGCGGCGAAGCAAATACCTGAACATCAATAGGATATTGTTGAGCTTTTAAGATTAAAATGTTCAAGAATAAAAAGATGTAGGTCAAAAATCGTTTTAAAAAAAGCATATCTTTTATTGTATATAGATTGATATTAAAGAACTAAGGTATTTTTTGTATTTTTATATCTACCAATATGTATGATTGTATTCCATCATTCACGTAGTTTTTTACTTTGATAGCTCCTTTCCTACCGTTAGAAGTTTGAAAAAGTACAATTCTGGGAACCAGATTTTTGTTAAAAGGAGCTTTATTCGGGTTCGCCATCAGATTTATTGTCGCAATAGCACTTCCCGATTTCAGATTATCAAATTCATTGACACTTAATAAGGGTTGTGTTAAGTTTTCTTGTTTATTGACAAAATGACTTTGTGTAGCTCCTGCAATAGGGTCAAAAACCGTATTTTGTGCCTCGTCGGGAGAGAGAAATACGTTGTGTAAAAAAGAAGCGTTTTGTCCAAAATAAATAAAATCAATGAGTTTACCTGTTTCAGAGGTAGTTTCTTGCACAGTTAAAGTCCTGCCCAAAAAAGAAGAAAAAAAGCAACCAATCGTATTTTGAGCTGTGTTGATACCCATTTTTACATTTTCAAACGTTATCAAATTTTGCCCTTGCTCAACAATAATTTCTTTACTTAAAGAAAGGGTTTGTTTATCATTTTTGGCAGTCAGAGTTATTGTATATTTCCCAGCGCTTACAAGTAGAAAACTTGGATTTTCTTCGGTACTTTCAAGGGTAGAAGCTCCATTGGTTACTTTCCAATGATAACCCAAAGTAGCACTTCGAGTACGATTTTTTAAAAAAATACGTACTGGTGCTTGATAATTTTCAAAATATTCGTTTTCCCATTCAAAAGCAACTTCCAAAGGCGGATTTACATGAATAGTTTTTTCTATTTTTTCACGTTGAGAATGATTGATAGCCTCCAAAGTAATTTTAAAGTCTCCTCCTTCTGCAAATACAACTGTAGGGTTATCTTCAGCACTATATTCGGGCGTACCCCCTTGAAAATGCCACTGATAGGCTTGTGCTCCTTGGCTGTGATTTTGCATTATAAGAGTAAGCGGTGCGTAAAGGCTTCCCTGTTGTATCCAATCAAAAGAAGCTGATAGTTCTGCAAATGCTGTAAATTGATTTTGAAACGTTTTTTGTTCTCCGTCAACATTTGAAGCTTGTACAGTTATCGTATGAACTCCCGCCTTACTATATACGATTTCTTCGGGATATACCAAGTCTGATGAAGTGTAGTTCCCATTAGGAAATTCCCACTTGAATGTATCGGCACCTTGTATCTGATTAAGTATCCGAACTCGCACAGGAACATTATAACGGTCATCAACCATTGAAATTTTAAAATCTCCTTCAATAGGTATATTTTGCTCTACGGCACATGAAGAAAATAGTAAAAATGAGAAAAAAGTAATATAGAAAATCCGTAATGACATTTTGATAAATGTTATAAAAAACATACAAAAGTAGTAAAACTCATGTGAAATTAAAAATTTTATACGTTAAAAGACATATTATTAAAAATTCATATAAAACAAAGTCGTTTAAAGAATATTTAAACGACTTTGTAATGATAATTTTATGTATTTCGATAAAGATTAGTTCCCAAATCGTATTCCGAAGAAGAAATCCATTTGTTTAGAATTTCCTAAATGAGATAACAAACTACTTGATCCAACAACCAATGGACCTAAACGAACGGCAACACCTGCATTGAATTGACTCAATTGATTATAGCTTACAGGCAAATATCCTCCAAAATACTTGTTTTCAAAGCGAGGAGTTACTACAAATTCGTTTATATAATACGAATTTTCGGGTTTATTTTTATTCTTGCTAAGCCCTACAATTCCCGATATTTCTGCATAAAAATTATTCCAAATATGATAGTCAATACTTGATTGTAAAGCTGTTGGCAATGATGAATTGTATTTGCCTGTTACATCTGTACTTGTTACATTAGCTGTATTATTCAGATTTTTTTGAATATCATCAGAAATGATAATTCGTGAAGCATTAACAATAGAATAATGATAAGCTCTATTTTGTAAAGGAGTGTATTTGAGAGTCCCTATATCAGTAACAGCCAAAGCAGCTTTAAGTGTATATTTTTCATCGCTTGGATCAAGTCGATATTCATAAACAACTCCCAAGTCAAGCCCCAAACCAGTAGCGTGTGACTTTGTAATATCATCTGCTTGAAAACTCTCTATTATATCAACTCCCGAATTTACAAAACTTAATGACCCTGAAGCATTGTCTAAATACACTTCTTTTTTATTTACATCAGCATCAATAGTTGCCTGTAAATCATTTATATAGAAGTGTGTATTTGCAATACCTTGAAGAAATTTAGCCGTAGCTCCAACTTTAATAGTATGTTTATCACTTTGAAAAACTGTTCCTGCCCATGTAGCTCCTATTTCTGAAAAAGCATTTATCATAATCCCTTGATTTTCAACTTTCAAAGTATATGGTAAACTTTTTATATTGTTTGTATCAAAAAATATTGCTTCAATAAGTTTTGCATTAAAATTATCTATATTGGCAAACAATCGTGCGCGAGTTGTCAATCCTACCGAATGTTTTTCATTGATGCGTACCATTGCCGAAGGACCTAGAACGTCCAAGTGTAGATTTCCAGAAAAGTCCAAATCTCTAAAATTTGCTAAATCTGAAAACTTATGAATACTTTCTTCAAGATTAAAGTCTATAAGAATTCTATCAGTTACTATATTAGCATCTAACGAAACTAAATTAACATCCCATTTTCGGGGACTCCCTGCAATATTAGCTGGATTAGATAAGATGCTATGTGTGCCACTATAATAACCATTTCTAAATCCTGCAAAGGTTTGTTGAGCTATTGCCGAAAAAGAAATCAAGGCAAAAAAAGATATTATTATTTTTTTCATCGAAAAATGATTTTAATTTGCGCGCAAAGATATAAAAAAATTATAAATAAAAACAAAAAGTTGCCCTTTTGTAAGGCAACTTTTTTATTTTTAAATTTTATGAAAAATCAATTCAAAAATTACAATTTAGGAGCTCCTGCAAGTACTTGTGCATCAGCACCATTTTCGAATCCTTTGTCTTTGAAGTTTTGTAAGAATGCTTCTGCCAATTCTTTTGATTTTGCAGCGAATTGAGCTTTGTCATCCCAAGTGTTTTCTGGGTTCAAGATAGCTTGGTCAGAAACACCTTCGCAAGATTGTGGTACTTGGAATCCGAAGATAGGAAGCGCTTTGTATTCAACTTTGTCCAATCCTCCTGTCAAAGCAGCAGTGATTAAAGCACGTGTATCTTTCAAGCTGCAACGTTTCATTTTTCCGTTGTATCCTGTATTTACTAACCATACATTCACGCCTGATTTCTGAATTTTCTCAGCCAGCATTTTTCCGTATTCCGCTGGGTGAAGAGGCATAAACGCAGCTCCGAAACAAGCAGAGAACGTTTTTTGAGGTGTTGTAATTCCTACCTCTGTTCCAGCTACTTTTGAAGTATATCCTGAAACGAACTGATATGCAGCTTGTTCTGGTGTCAATTTAGAGATTGGAGGCAATACTCCGTAAGCGTCAAATGTCAAGAAGAAAATGTTTTTAGGATTTTTTCCGATTGACCCTGGTTGGATGTTATCAATGTGGTGAATTGGATAAGAAACACGTGTATTTTCAGTGATTGTTGTGTCAGCAAAATCTACTTCACCATTGTGTATCACTACGTTTTCAAGGATAGCACCTTTTTTGATAGCACGGAAGATTTCAGGTTCTTTTTCAGCTGTTAAATCTACTACTTTTGCGTAGCAACCACCTTCGAAGTTAAATACGGTGTTCTCTGGTGTCCAACCGTGCTCATCATCTCCGATTAGGTGACGATTCGGGTCAGCAGAAAGCGTTGTTTTACCAGTTCCTGAAAGTCCAAAGAAAATAGCCGTATCACCACCTTTTCCTACGTTAGCAGAACAGTGCATTGGCATTGTATTTTTGAACACAGGAAGCACGAAGTTAAGTGCAGAGAAAATACCTTTTTTCATTTCCCCTGGGTATCCAGTTCCACCGATAAGAGCGATTTTTCTGGTAAAGTTCAAAATTGCGAAGTTAGACTGACGTGTTCCGTCCACAGCTGGATCAGCTAAGAACCCTGGTGCATTTACCACCAACCAATCTTCTTTGAATCCTGCAACTTCGTTGTCTTCCAAACGCAAGAACATATTGTAAACGAATTGAGCACTCCAAGGAAGCTCTGCGATAGTACGCACATTGGTTCTGTAATTAGGGTCAGCACATACATATCCGTCGTGTACGAAGATTTCTTTTCCAGAAAGGTATGCCATTACTTTGTCATAAAGTGCATCAAATTTTTTAGAATCAAACTTGATATTCACTTTTCCCCACCATACGCGATCTCTGGTGATATCGTCTTCAACGATGAATCGGTCTTGTGGAGAACGTCCTGTAAATTTACCTGTTTTGATTGATAAAGCACCAGAATTAGCTTCTTCTGCTAATCCTCTGCTGATTGATTCTTTGTGTAATTCATCGGCTGAAAGCTGATAATTTACTTTTGCATTTTTAATTCCGTAATTCTCAACTGAAATTGTTTTTGTACTCATAAATGTAAAAATTAATTGTTGTTTTATTATATTTTTTTATCTTACTGGTTTTCAATATTTTAACAAAAACAAAAGGCATTCTTTTTCGGAGAATAAAATTAGGACGTTTTTTTCAAACGAAAATGGATAAATCATTTTTTTTGTCGAAAAAATAAGATTATCGTTAAAGTCCAAGCAATAATAAGTAATAATCCGCCCACAGGAGTTAGCAATGCTATTTTTTTAAAATCGAAAAAATACGACCATTCATTGGTTGCTAATCCGTAGATAGATCCCGAAAATAAAAGAATTCCAATAAGAGTAATTCCAAAGATATATTGTTTTTGTGTTTCTGACAATGAACTATTCCCTATGAAAAGTAAAAACAAAGCATGATACATCTGATAACGTACTCCAACTTCAAACGAAGCTACGGATTCCGAATCCACTATTTTTCTTAACCCATGAGCTCCAAAAGCTCCCAATATAATTGCAGTGACTCCCAAAAAAGCTGCAACAACAAGTATTTTTCTATTCATATGATAATATATTGTTTTTTTTCGTTAAGGAACAGGATCATAACCACTTCCCCCATATGGATGACAACTAAGTATTCGCTTGATAGCTAACCTTCCTCCTTTGAAAAGTCCGTATTTTTTGAGTGCTTCAAGGGTATATTGTGAGCATGTAGGAGTATAGCGACACGTTGGTGGTTTTAGTGGCGAAATAAACAGCTGATAAAACCGAACCAAAATCACAAAGGGCGCTATGGCTATTTTTTTTATCAAAATAATTTTAATCTATATAATCTTTTTGAGTTTCTTCTGGTTTATTTTTCAAATTTTCAGGAATAATAACAATTCCTTTTTGAAGGAGCAAATTATTGGGATAAGATATTTCTTCTCCTTCGGAAGATTTTAATAATGTATAAAATGATTTAATATCAATTATTTCAGCTTCAATAGGAAATTCTTTATCTAAAATACGTATTCTATCTCCTATTTTAAAAGGAAATGAAAAAAACAAAAGAATCCCCGCTGTTACGTTGCTAAGAATAGACCATTGTGCAAACAATGCTACACCAATTACAGTGAAAATAGATGATATTGCCAAAAAAGCTTGCTGACGCTGCACTCCCCATATTCCTATAAGAGCAATTACAGCCAAAGAAGTAATGAGATAATCTATATACTTCATCACCAGATTGGTACGTGAGTGTGGAAAATTGGATTGCTTACCAAAACGAGTAATAATGGCGTTAATAGTAAGTCGAATTCCTATAAAAGTCAGTATCACAACAAGTGTTGCAATAATTTCTTTCAAATATTCGTTTATAAAATTCATTATTTTTTTATTGATATTATTTACTACGTACTTTTATAAGTTGTTTTACTTGCTGAGCTATTTGTCGAGCTTCCTTAAGTTCTGAATGTATGATAGTTACGTGTCCCATTTTACGAAACGGACGAGTCTCTCGCTTGCCATAGATATGAGGTGTAACACCTTTGATAGCCATAATTTTTTCTATATTTTGGTAAACAACATCTCCAAAGTAACCTTCTTCTCCAACCAAATTAACCATTACAGCTGCTGCTTTGTTTTGAGTACTTCCCAAAGGAAGATTTAGAATAGATCGTAAATGTTGTTCAAACTGGTTTGTATAACTTCCTTCAATAGAAAAATGTCCCGAGTTATGCGGACGAGGAGCTATTTCATTGACCAAAATATCATCGGTTTGAGTTTGAAACATTTCTACGGCCAAAAGACCAATATGTTCAAGTGCTTGTGCTACTTGCAATGCTATTTTTTCTGCTTTTTCGGCAATTTTTTTATCAATTCGAGCCGGACAAAGTACATATTCAACTTGATTGGCTTCGGGGTGAAACTCCATTTCAACCACAGGATAGGTTACCGTTTCTCCTTTGGGATTGCGAGCAACAATGACTGCCAATTCATTTTTGAAATCAACCAGTTGTTCTACGATGCATTCTACATCGGGTAATTGCTCTAAATCTTCGTATTTTCGCACAATCTTTACGCCATTACCATCATAGCCAAATTGTGCACTTTTCCAAACCAAAGGCAAAGTAATTTCTTTTTTTTCTAAACTTTTTTTGAAGTCTTCTTTTGAAGAAAATAATGAAAATGTTGCAGTGGGAATATTATTATTTTGATAAAATAACTTTTGTCGTCCTTTATTTTGAATAATTTTCAGATTTCTTGCTGAAGGAAATACAACAATCCCTTCTTTTTCTAATTGTTCGAGAGCTTGTACATTTACATTTTCTATTTCAATGGTAAGTGTATTGACATTTTTACCAAATTGATACACCGTCTGATAATCAAGCAAGTTACCTTGAACAAACTCATTACAAGCTATACGAGAGGGAGCTTCACTGCTGGGGTCTAAAACCTTGGTGCGAATATCGTACTTACGCGTTTCGTACAATAACATCTTGCCCAATTGCCCGCCTCCGAGTATCCCAAGAGTAAAGTCTGACGAAAAATAATTGGTTGTAAAATTTTCCATTTGAAATATATCTTAGAAATCTGACCGAGCAAAAATACAAATTTTTTCTGATATTCAAAATTTTATATCAATTGCTTTATTTTCAAAAATATAGAAAAAGGTTCTAACAAAATGTTGTATAATTGATAAAAAATAACGTAAATTTGCACGCCGAAAAATCCCAAAATGACAGATGATTATTTCTTAATTCGTTATGATTATCGTCGCCGTTTTCTCTGCTTGCATTGCAAAAAAAGTATTGAATTACCTAATGTTTCGCAAATAGCTGACCAAAACGGAGATGGGGATTTGTTGTTAAAAGCATTCAGCAAATACATCACAAGTTCTGAGAGAGATTACCTTACTACCTCATACTTTGAGGTTGTACATTATTGTCCTAGTTGTCAACGACCTATGGTTCAAATTCCGCTTGATTATAAAATACCTCCCAAACGAGCCTTTGTCAAATGGAAACGAATTCAGTCTTTTTTCAGAGCCAAAGGATATGTACGCAGTTATTTACCTTTTGCCAAAGAAGATTTCAAAGAATTATTACAATTCGAATTAGAATGTACAAAACATCGGTTAAGAAATTTAGCCTATTTTACATATATTAACGAGTCATTTCAAGAAGCAGAACAACGATTTGTTGATGAAATACGAAAAATTTCTGTCGAATTGCAAAAACTTCTATAAACCATTATTTTATTCGACATACTTTTGACCAACTCCAAAACGAATCGTCATTACCAAAATGTAATAATTACACAAACAATCAAAAATAACAAATATTTAACTATAAAACAATTTTTTTGGTATATTTTTTGCTGCTCCTCGAAGAAGAAAATATCTCTTATGACACTTTCAGAAGAAAATTACTTAAAAGCTATCTATCATCTGTCTAAAGAAACACCTAAAAGCGTAACAACCAATGCTTTAGCGCGAGTTTTAAAAACAAAAGCCTCATCAGTTACAGATATGATTAAGCGCTTAGCTCAAAAACAATGGGTTGTATATAAACCCTATCAAGGTGTAGAGCTTTCAGAACAAGGACAGAAATCGGCTTTGAAAGTTATCCGTAAACATCGGTTATGGGAAGTTTTTCTGGTAGAAAAACTTAATTTCTCGTGGGACGAAGTACACGAAGTAGCAGAACAATTAGAACATATACAATCGGATAAATTGGTAGAACAATTAGATATTTTTTTACAATTTCCAGACACAGACCCTCACGGAGACCCTATTCCAGACAAAAATGGAAATATGCCCATACGAAAAAAATTATTACTAAACGACCTTCGTGTAGGAGAACAAGGGTATTGTATTGGAGTAAAAAATACATCTAGTGAGTTTCTACAATATTTGGACAGAATAGATATTTCTATTGGAAAACTTATCAAAGTTGTACATTATGAAACATTTGACAATTCAATACATATAATAACAGAAAATAAAGAAAAAAATATATCAGCGCTTATTGCAAAGAATATTTTTGTTAAAAAAGACGTCTAAGATATAGAAATTTTCAACAAATATTTTTTTCCTTTAAAAAAATGCTATAATTTTGCCATCGCAAATTAAATTTAATTGATGAGAAGTTCATTATTTATAAGTTTATTTTTTCTTTTTACATCTTGTGAATGGTTCAAAAAAGATACGTTTGAGTTTGAGAATATAGCCCTTGAACAAACTTCAGAGCAGTGTGATACAACCGATGATTGTCCTGTAGTTTCACTCAATTATTTGATAAGCAAAGCTCCTGAACCATTTGCTACAAAGTTCAACGAAACAATACGCAAGCGGTTACTGACTTTATTAGAAATAGGAGGAGATAATTCGTTTGTAGAACATAGTAATATAGAAAAAGCCATTCAAACGTATTTCTATGAATATCAACAATTAAAAAAAATTTTCCCAGAAATGCCTGCATACGAAATAAATGTAGTTGATAGCATTTCGTTTCAGAATGATACATTGGTATCGCTGATGTCCAATGTATATACATATTCAGGAGGCGCACACGGGTATCAGTCGGTTACATTTCTAAACTTCAAACCTTCTGGAGTTTGTTATAGGAATGATGAACTTTTTTCTAATAAGGATAGTATTACACATATTGCTGAACAATATTTTCGTAAGAAAGAACACATAGAAGGATTACTAAGTGAAAACGGATATTGGTTTGAACAAGACCAGTTTGCTCTTTCCAAAAATATTGGTTTTGAGAAAGATTCGCTAATATTATATTACAATCCATATGAAATAACCTCGTATAGTGAAGGAGCAAAAATAATAAAAATACCTCTTGACCGAATACAAAAATGGATTTTTATCAAAAACTTAAAAGATTGACAAATTTTTCAGTTTCAGTTTTTGTTTTGAAAAATGTTTGTGCCAAAAACAATATTATTAAAAAATAAACCCCAATTATATATTCAGAAAATGAAGAAAGTGTATTATTTAAGTAATTGTGATACGTGTCAGCGTATTTTGAACGAAATTCATCTATCTGATGATTTCGTTTTTCAAGACGTTAAACACCAACCAATTACAGAAGCAGAACTCGACTTTTTGAAGGGCGAGGTGGGTAGATACGAGCTTTTATTCAACAAAAGAGCGAAACTATACAGAGAGAAGGACATGAAAGCCGAAAATTTTTCAGATGATGATTACAAAAAACTTATTTTGGAGCATTATTCATTCTTGAAACGTCCTATAATTATTATTAACAATCGAATAATTATAGGAAATGCAACCAAAATTATCAAAGAAATCCGAAAATATCTCGGATAATCAAGTTACTTAATTATTTAATAATGGGAGTTTCGAATAAAAATATTTGTTTCGAAACTCCTTTTTTCAATTTTATATGTATCTTTGCAACAAGAAACCATAAATAGAAGCATATGTACAATTTATTGAAAGGAAAAAAAGGAATTATATTCGGTGCTTTAGATGAAAATTCGATTGCCTGGAAAACAGCAGAACGTGTATTTGAAGAAGGAGGAAAATTTGTCTTGACGAATGCTCCAATTGCTATGCGCATGGGGAAAATTAACGAACTTGCTCAAAAAACAGGAGCTGAAATTATCCCCGCCGATGCAACCAATATAGATGATTTGCAAAACTTAGTAACCAAAGCAATGGAAATTTTGGGAGGAAAATTAGATTTTGTGCTTCACTCTATCGGAATGTCAGTCAATGTTCGCAAAAATATTCCTTATACAGAATCTAATTATGATTTTACACTAAAAGGTTGGGACGTTTCGGCGCTTTCTTTCCATAAAGTATGTCAAGTTCTTTACAAAAACGATGCGATGAACCCTTGGGGAAGCATTGTTGCTCTTACTTATATGGCCGCTCAACGTACTTTCCCCGATTATAACGATATGGCTGATAACAAAGCCTACTTGGAGTCTATTGCTCGTAGCTTTGGTTATTTCTTTGGAAAAGACAAAAAAGTACGTGTCAATACTATTTCTCAATCGCCAACACCAACTACCGCAGGTCAAGGTGTAAAAGGATTTGATGGCTTTATTTCTTACGCAGAAAAAATGTCTCCGTTGGGTAATGCAACAGCTCAGGAGTGTGCAGATTATACTGTGAGCCTTTTCTCAGATCTTACTCGAAAGGTTACAATGCAAAACCTCTTCCACGATGGAGGATTTTCAAATGTAGGCGTTAGTCAAGAAGTTATAGAACAATTTTCAAAATAAAAGAAAATTATATTTATTTATACATAAGTCGTTAGTAATTAACGACTTTTTTTATTTTTAATAATTCCTTCTTTTTGAATATAGAATTCTATCTCCCAATACAAACTATTTATTATTTTTCAATTGAAAGATATTTTTTTCGACACTTGTAGACGCTTTGTAGATGCTTTTTTTTAGGTTTTTCAGATATGTAGATGTAAATTTGCCCCGAATTAACATTTTAAATTTTTTAAAAATGACAGAAAAACAAATTTTAGCAAAAATCGACAAATGGGACAACGATGACAGAATTTCAGCCATCATCGAGTTTGTGGAGGCGTTGCCCGTAGAAGAAAAAACACCTGCCGTACTGAGCGAACTCGGACGTGCGTACAACAATTTCTATTGGCTTGACCCTTCAGAAAAAAATCGAGAATATCTGCAAAAAGCCGTAAGCGTTTTCAATTATATCAAAGACGATATTAATCCGAAAAGTTGGCATTATCGCATTGGGTATGCATATTATTTTTTGGACAACATCGAAAAGGCAACAGAACATCTTTCGCAAACCGAAGAGTGCAACGCCAAAGAATTGCTTTCTTATCTTTCGATTGCCGTGGAAAAAGGGCTTAAACCTACGGAAGTAGCTCCGAGAGGCGAACTTAAATTCGAGTTTTTGTTGGAGCATTTTATAAAAGAAACCCAAACAAAAGCCGCTCCTTTGGCGGGTGTGTTGGCTCCCGGCGTTTCTGATGCCGAATTAGACAATTTTGAGCAAAAAATCGGAATAAAACTGCCTGAGTATTTCCGTACACTTCACAAAACTTTCAGCGGACAAACCGATAATAATGTACATTTTTTCAATAATCAACAGCGTTTTGTGGCTCTTTCGGAAATTGAAGCGATGCAACAACGATGGTTGGATTTCGTGGTGAAAAATTACGGCAACAATTGGCAAAAGAAACAACTATCCGCAGACGATTTTTTAGATGATGATATTATTAAAAATCAATTATTTAGCAAAAAATGGATTCCCCTTTTGGTTCGCACCAACGACCAAGGTATTGAGGAATTTCTTTGCTTTGATTTTGATGCTATCGAAAAAGAAGATTTCGGGCAACTTATCGGCATATTGCCTAATCAGGAGCTTGAGAGTTATTTTATTGACTATGTGGAACAAAGCGTTTGGATGTGGTTTTACAACACTACCAATAGCATTTCCAGTGGAGAAATCGCTTACGATGAGGAGATTAACTCATTGATGTTCAGCAATGATAACGAAGGTTCGTTTGCACCAGCCTATTACGAAGAAGATGACCGATTGGCTTTGGAGGATTACATTTCGGAGCATTTGGGCAAGTTTGACGATGTGCTTCACGAATTGGTTTCGCCTGATATTCATTGTGATATATACGTTATAAAACCTATGCCAGAACGAAATTATTACACTTTGGTAACGGGCGGTATGGGAGCTTTTGACATGTTTGTCCCAGAAGGATATCAAGGAGCTATCAATACCGAACTGATGATTCACCTCCCTGCCTATTGGAATGTGAAAAGCGAGGAAGAAAAAGATTATTGGCCCATTCGCTGGCTGAAAATTTTAGCGAGATTGCCTATCGAACAGCAAACGTATTTGGGTTGGGGACACACCATTCCGACGGGCGAACCTTTGGAAGGAACGCAGTTTGATTGTTTTATGCTTATCGGGGCAGAAGATAAAAACAACGAAAACGCACTTGCTTCACTCCCAAGCGGACGCGAGGTACAATTCTTTACCTTAGTTCCTTTGTACGAACAAGAAACACTCTTCAAATTGGAAAATGGAGCAGAGGCTCTTACCGAGTTGTTTGAAGAAAAAAATATTCCTTATCCGCCAATAGTTGATGTAAATAGACCCAATATATGTCCTGACTACCAAGCATTGGAAAACAATAGTGCTTTGAACGATATCGCTTGGGCATTTAATCATACCAATTATCTTGGGCTTATGGCTTTCTGGGAAGATGTACGAGCGTATAATGATGAAATTGAGCAAGATTTGGAAGATTTCAATCCGTTTGCAACCATTTTCAATACTCCGAAAGTAAAAGTGATTTACGAAGCTTGGGTAAAAAATGAAAAAGCCTTGTTCGCAATGGAACAATTTGTAGAAAGCCCCGAAGATATTTTTGATGAAGATAATGAAGAAGACGGACTTTATCAGGCAGAAATCATAGCCGAATTTACTGCTGGTGACAACAATAGCTTTGGAGCGTTGGAATTGCTTTGGAACATTCATAACTGCTTGCAAAACAAAGAACTCGGTGACCATATTTTCTTTGAAGGCTTCCAAATAGAAGGTTACGAAGAAGACGGAACTCCTGTTTTGTACTTGTATTTAGGCTCGTGATGAAGTTGTAAATAACAAAAAAGGGCGAAAAGTTTTTTTCGCTCTTTTTTGAAAATTCGTAAATACACTCATTTGTAGTAGTTTATAATTTTAAAAATATTTTTTTAAGTAGTTTTTATATTTTTAATTTGCATTTAAAAAAATCTTCTTACATTTGCACCCGAAAATTATTGTCTAATATAATAAACAACGAAGAAAATGCGTGTACTAAATTTTACATCTACAATTACTTTCTCACGAAATCGTGAGTCGTTTCTTCGTGCTTCTCAATATTAACAGAACATTACAAAACAATATATTCAAGCCCGAAGATTCCAAAATTTTTGGGCTTTTTTGTGTCTTATCTGCACGGAAATCCCTGAAAAACTTAGAAAAAAATAAAATATAAAAGCTGTTGAGCTAATAAGGTTGTATTTTTTATAAATACATCTATATCTGAATGTTACAGCATATTTTTAGAAAAGAATAATGGGAAATTCATACATAGAAACTTCTCGAATTCGTTCCAAACGAACCAAAATACGATTAAAAAAGGAAGATTTCGAGAAATATATTCGTCAGCAAAATAAACTATGGCGAAAACTTTGGAAAATGCGTCAGGAGATTCCGTTGGTGCCACTTCCTGAGCCTTATCAAAAGGGATTTGTGCGTTTTTTTGTACTTCGGGACGATATAGCTCGGAGTAAAAGTGCCGATTTTTTCAATCAAATTTTAGAAAAAATCAATACTTACCAATATTCCGACAATCGTAAATTTCTGAAAAAGAAACGAAAACGAGGCAAAAAAATACAAGTTCCACGCGAACAAAAGTTACACAAAATCATCGAATGGCAGTTTCCAAAATATAAAAAATTGGAATTTGACGAGAAGGAACAAGCCTATTTCATAAAAACCGAAGAATACAATCCGCAGCGGAAATCTTTTGAGACTTTTTACGAATTTCGAGAGCCGTGGCGATTCGTTTTGCGTGTAAAGCCTTATATGATAACGCATTACAAACCTTTGGATATTGATTTGGAACGAGAACTTGCTCAGTTGAATAAGTTTTTGGACAATTACAAAGTTCGTGGAATTATACAGAAAAAAAACGTTGGGCATAGCTACGCTTGGAAAGATATTGAGAAGAAAAAAGGTAAGGAAAAATACAAAAATCCATTGCGGAATTTTAACTTTAAAAACCTTAATAATTCAGCAATGGAACTGGCAGAAATGCTTTTAAATTTTAAGTAACAATAAAAAATAAAGAAACAAAAAATCATATAGAAAAAATGTATCAATTGGAAATTCAGAAGAATGATTTGATTTTTGAATTTCAGAAATTGCCCCTTAATGAGCAAGTTAGCGTTCTTAATGAAAAGCTGGATTTAAAAAATTACAACAAATGCAAAACAGACTTTTTGTTAGATATTTTAAACAGATACTAGATTGACAATCAAGTATTAATACAGATTTGGAAAAACTGGCTGGGAACAACTCTGATGCACGAATTTAACAAGCGAGAGGGAATAATCTCCTTTTTTGGTTCAAATCCTGAATTGAAGTCAGTGATGATTTCAGAAATTTTTGATTTTATTGAGCAATATTTAGTTGTGCAATATTCTGACAATGAAAGTTATGCTGATGAAATTATCGTTTGTAATGCGGTTTTGCTTTTGTGGGATTTAGGTTATAAAAACGCCTTGCAATCGCTTATTAGAAAATATCAAACCGTTTGCGACGAATATTTCGATGAAGAAGATTATCAAAAAATTGAGAATATTACAGAAAATGAAGGTTAAATATAGTAAGAATAAAGACTGTCTGATTTTTTCAGACAGCCTGATTTTTATCTAAACATAATGCTTTATGTATTTATTTCTTACCTTCTAAAAAAGCTCCACAAAAGCATCAGCAAGGCGAGGCATCGCTCCGTGTTGTTGGCATACGTAAGCAGCGACTTCCACAGCTAACTGATGCGCTTCCTCAATACTTTTGCCATTGAGATATGCTGCTACAAAAGCTGCCGTAAAAGAATCTCCAGCACCTACCGTATCGGCTACGTGTACTTTCGGCGAAGGCAGAAATGACGTTTTGGTATCGGTAAAAACATAGCTTCCTTGTGTTCCTTTGGTCAAAATCAGAATTTTTAAATTGTATTCTTGTAATAATCTGGTGCAAATAGCTTCTTCTGTTCCGTTCCACCCGAAAAGAGTTGCGATTTTAACCACTTCCTCATCATTGAGCTTCATCATATTTGCCAGAAGTAACGATTCGTGAATGACTTCTTGAGTATAATAGTCTAATCTCAAATTAATGTCAAATATTTTCAGACTATCCTCAGGCATAGCTTGTACAAACTTACGGATTGTAGCCCGTGACACTTCGCTACGCTGTGCCAATGAACCAAAACAAACCGTTTGTGTGTTTTTTGCCAAATTCTCGGTTCGGGCTGTGAATGGGATATTATCCCACGCTACATTCTGGCATATCTCATATTGCGGAATACCTGCTCCACTGAGTGTTATTTGCACCGTTCCTGTTGGGTAATCGGTTGTTTCGAGCAGATAATTTAGATTTTTTTCTTCTAAACTTTGCAGAATTTCTTTGCCCAAAAGGTCTTCGCCAATGGCACTTACCGCATAGCCGTTAAACCCAAATTGCGATATGTGATATGCGAAATTGGCAGGTGCTCCGCCTAATACTTTCCGTTCAGGGAAAACGTCCCAAAGGATTTCTCCTAATCCTACAACTATATTTTTCATTGGCTTATTTTTTTCGTTTTTTGTGTTTTTGTGAATACCACCACAGATACAGCAAATATCGTAAATAATATTGATATGATAAACAAAATATTTGAATATTTTTAGTTATTATACAAAATAAATATGAATGTTTTATTGATTTACTTTTTCTCTCAAATTCAGAGTCATCAAAATCAGATATGCCACACCGATACTAAGTACCGCCAAAGCTCCCATTTGTGAAGCCGTCATATCCGAAGCTATTCCCATAAAGAACGGAAAAACAGTCCCTCCGAAAAGCCCCATAATCATCAGTCCTGAAACCTCATTTTTCTTATCTGGCTTATGTAATAAGGCTTGCGAGAAGATTATCGGGAAGATATTCGAGTTCCCAAAACCTACCAAAGCCACCGCTACATACAATGCCGTTTTGCTATCGAAAATAAAAAATCCTGCCATCGCGATAATCATACAAGCTACGCTCAGCCCAAAGAACTTTTTGGGAGAAAACACTGACAGGATAAACGCTCCACTGAAACAACCTATCGTTCTGAATAAGAAATATACACTTGTGGCATACATCGAGTCGTCCAGCGGAATGTTTAAGCGTTCTTGTAGAAGTTTAGGAGCGGTTACGTTTACCCCAACATCAATTCCTACGTGGCACATAATTCCGATGAAGCACAGAAGTATGAATTTGTCTCCCAAGAGGGCGAAACATTCCGCAAAAGAAGCATTTTTGCTATCGGTTTTCTCTTCGTCAATAGAGGTAAAACCAAGCCACAGAATAGCTATCACCGAAACAATAGCAAACAAAGGAAATAACAATTTCCAATTTTCAAACATCAATGCAAAACGAATCATCAAAATAGTAGCAATAAACGAGGCTATCGCTTTGACAAACTGCCCAAAGGTAAGTGAACTTGCCAATTTATCACCTTTCACAATACTCGAAAGAAGCGGATTAAGAGATACTTGCATTAATGTATTTCCAATTCCTAACAATGAAAATGAAATGAGCATAGAGATATACGAATAATTAATAAAGGGAATTATAAGCGAAATCGCTGTCACGATAAGACTCAAAATCACAGTTTTACGCCTTCCGATTTTACCCATAAGCACACCCGTAGGCACAGAGAAAAGCAAAAACCAAAAGAATACAATAGAAGGCAGAATATTCGCTATCGTTTCGCTTAACTGGAAATCGGCTTTCACGTAATTGGTCGCTGCTCCCACCAAATCAACAAATCCCATACAGAAAAATGCTAACATAACAGGGAGTAAAGTCATTAAATTATTTTTTTGTGTCATTTTTTTCTATTTTAAGTTATAAACTGATATGTTTTCTACATTAATTTTCCCTTTTTGAACATCAAACGATAATGAATTATATGTTTCAGTAGGGAGATAGTATTAGTTTGTACTAATTCTCCGTCATTTATGAAGATTTCTGTTAAGTTTTTATCAATGAATAATCTTATTTTGTATGATTTCTTATTTACCAAAGGTGATTTTATAATTTCTGAAGCGAAATTATTACTAAAATTTACATTTCCACTTTTGGAACGATCGAATTCAAGTGTTTTTTTGTTCAAATCAAAGATGAAACGTACTTCTTCATTATTCTGATTAAACAATTTGAACTCAAATACCGAACTTTGCTCAGGTTTTACAACGAACTCTACTTCGTAAGCTCCTTGATTTTCTTTGAGCAATCTTTCAATGATATAATTCGTATCAACAATCTTATTTTCAAATTTTTCGGTAGTGCGGCGTAGATTTTCTAACTCTCTCACAGGCATACTATTTACTACTAAATGTTCACCATTGTGAGTTAATTTGAGTTCACGAGCAATGGTCATTGCACTTCGGAAGTGTTCCGTAGGTATATTGTTTGCATAATCCCAGTTGCTCATCCACCCGATAAAAAGGCGACGTCCGTCTTCACGTGGTATGTTGCTCCACGTAACACCCGCATAGTTATCACGTCCATAGTCAAGCCACAGCGGATAGTTCATCAGGTTTGAATGTTTTTCCATCAAAATCACCAATGAAATACTGCGTAGCACTTCCTCCATTAGGTCCGCCTGGGTTGATGCTTACGAAAAGTATCCATTTTGTTTTTCCATCATAAGTAAGTGGGAACAAATCAGGACATTCCCAAACGCCTCCGTGAGCTCCTAAGCCTTCACCGAATTCGCTAAGCTTTTCCCATTGTTTGAGATTTTTAGAGCCGTAAAAGGTAATCGTTTGCGAAGTAGCCAGTGACATAATCCATTGTTGGGTAGCATCGTGCCAAAATACTTTTGGGTCACGGAAGTCAACGATATTAGGGTCAGTAAGTACTGGATTTTGTGCATAAGGTGTGAATGTGCGTCCGTTATCAGTGCTGTATGCTATGGATTGGGTTTGGTTTTTTCCTGCCGAAGTATAGATAGCAATAATGGCATCTCTACCAAATCCTGCCGTATTGTTCTTATCTGCAATGGCACTTCCTGAGAAAATTGTTCCCAATGCATCTGGGCTTATTGCTGTAGGAAGATATTCCCAATGTACTAAGTCACGGCTTACGGCGTGTCCCCAGTGCATATTCCCTCATTTGGTTCCATAAGGATTGTACTGAAAATAAAGATGATATTCTCCATTGTGATATACCATTCCGTTCGGGTCATTCATCCAGCCATATTGCGGTGTGAAGTGATAGAGTGGGCGATAGGTTTCATTATAATTGAACTCATAGGTAGCTACCTGTTTTATTTCTTTATAGCCTATGTCAGTAGTTTTCAGGGAGCTGAAAAGCAGTGCCACTTGTTGCTTGTTGTATTCCTTAACTGGGATAGGTATCCAATAATCTATTTTTGATTGTGCCAGTCGGATATCAATCGCTTCTCCTATTGGTTTGTTATCGACCAGTAAGCGGATTTTAGTCTCGGGAGCTTCATTTTCTATTGGTATGAGCAGAAAATTATTATCAATTGTAAATGAAAGAGTATGATCCGTCATAAAAATACTTTTAGATTCGTTACTTTGTTCTATTTGGTCAATGAGGATATGTCCCCAGCTACCTCGTTGATTATCTACGATGCGTACCACAGCGGTCTTTCCGCCATAGTTCTGTACGTCCCACGATTGCCATTGTAGTGTTTCACTCTCTATCAAAGGGTGTGTCTTGTAAATACTTTGTCCATCGATTAGCAGTTCAATATATGTTTCTTGATGGGTTCCGCCACCGATAAGGAAGTTTATATACTTTCCGTTTATCGTGAAAGGATTTGAAGTAAGTACGCCTCTGGCATCGTCTCCGCCGTTGAAGCTATTTATCAGGAATTTTCCCTCAAATCCGCTTACGGATTGCTGTCCTGAATAGCTGCCTTGTGCAGGTGCGTCTCCGAAAGCGTCTCCTTCTATAGTCCATTGATTATAATTCCCTGACTCGAAATCATCTATAATCTTATCTTGAGATGCTGTACACCCTATAAGAGTAATGGCAAATATACCATTTAATATAAATTGTTTCTTCATTTGTGTATATTTATTAGTTTATATTTGTTTTGAAAGTACATCACAAACAGCATTTATTATTTGATTGTTTTCCGCAGAAGAAAAGCTATTTTTATCTGTTGTCATTTTGTTTTTCTTTATGGTAAAGAACTTATATATGAGCTATCTATGATATTCTGTAAGTGTTTATTTTGAAATTTTTACGTCTGAAAACGTTACTGCTCCATCGTTGGTAAATATACCCCAAGTATTTTGATTCATTCGGTAACAGCGTACTGATAATGCAGTTTGGTTATTTACATAAATGGTAGCCACAGAGCCTTCTACAATAAGTGTAACATCAAATACCTTATCCGTAAGGATAGGTAGATGCACTGATGCAATGCTTACGAGCGACTGCTCTCGTGTATTTCTGTTGAAACTAAGTGTTTTTCCTTTTAGGTCGAAGAGCAAATCATAACTTTCGCGTAGGTTTCCACAAGCCCCAACTTTAATACCAAATTGTGTAGCAGTATCTGCCGTGATGCGGGTTGTTATCTTCTGAGGAGTTTTTTCCAATCTTTCAAAAACCTTAACCTCTAAGCCACTAAGTGAAAATGTCCCTACCGGCTTATCATTAGATAATTTACTTGCTAATATATTAGCAACCCCGACACGTAATGTACCATCATCGTTCTGTGATAGTTGATGCACGGCAAGAGAACCACCCCAACTCAAATCACTACCATCGTTATACGCATTGCGAGTAGGTATCCACCCTGTTAAATATCTGTTTTCCCCATTGGAGATAGTCTTTCCTCCATAGAAAAGGTCTCCGTCGAGAGCATCGTTTGAGGGTATTATCCAATCAGAATTACCTATTTTACGATAGCGATAAAGTATTTTCCTATTTTTATTTGCCCAATCCCAATTGGAATAAACTAAATACTGATACTGACCCATAGTAAATACATCGGGGCATTCCAATACTCGCTCACTATTATAGTAAAAAGGGCTTTGGAGTTGCCAATGAATCAAGTCTGAAGATGTATAATGAGCTATGACGGCTTGCCAATCGTTCACTTCAGGTATGTATCCCCTTGTGGTAACAAGCATATTAAAGGTATTTCCATCTTTAAATACGTAAGGGTCACGGAACTCATTAGCATCGTAATTATCTGATGCTTGTAAGCTAAAGTCATTTTTCTTTTGCCAAGATATTAAATCCGTTGAGGTGGCTAAGTGTATCTTCTCCTTTGGATTAAGATTCCCATTGTGGGCAGTATAGAAAGCATAGTATGTTTCATTATGTTTTATAACAGAACCTGTACCTAATGCATCTTCTTGTGAGTTATCCGCTCCACAAGGAATAACTTTCCCTTTGTCTTCATAGGTAAATAGGTCGGTAGTTGTAGCTAAGTACCAAGGGTGAAAGGTTTCTCCAGCAGGTCGCGTATCGTGAAGATAGTATATATAGAACTTTCCGTTATCATAAAAAGGCATAGGGTCACCTACCCACGCTTTTTTCGGTCTGAAAAAAGTATGATAATCTGCCTCTGCATCATATATGTCATAACAGGTAGAGGCTTCGGGTGCTGCGTTAGGGTCATTGCTCGTGAAGTTATCATCTAAACTGCACGATGTAACTCCTAATAGATTACAGATTATATCTAAATGAATATATTTTTTCATTATTATGTTATGTTAAAGATGTTTGTTACAATATTTTGTCATTATTTCTCTATAAGAATAATTATAATCTAGATTGTATATTACTTTTCCTAAATCGGAAAAGCATTATTCTACTAAGAATACTTCTTTTCCTAAATCGGAAAAGTGTTATACTACTAAGAATACTTCTTTTTCTAAATCGGGAAAGTGTTATTCTATCAAGAATTCTTCTTTTCCTAAATCAGTAAAGTATTATTTTACTAAAAATTTTTCTTTTCCTAAATCAGGAAAGTATTATTCTACTAAGAATTTTTCTTTTTCTAAGTCAGTAAAGTATTATTCTATCAAGAATTCTTCTTTTCCTAAATCGGAATGATATAAAACTATACTTTAAAAGAACGTTCTTATTTGGATAAATACTCAATAATATTTGTGGTTAATCTTTCGATATTACCGAAATAGGTATTTTCAGGCGAATTATCTTCGTTGTGCCAGTCGTAAGCCTCTATCCCTACACAGATAGTTTTCCCCGATGTTCCGTCAGAGGGATACTCAAATATGGCAGCTCTGTTCATCGCATCATTCCAATGAAAACTTGCTAAGTTAATTGCACCATTCTCGATAGACCAACGTGGCACATCATTGGCATAATCACCCCATTCAAAGTTCCATAAAGCATTATGTGCCTTTACCTTAGTCCCTTTGCTAATCAGGAATGCGATGTTGTTAGAACCTGCTTTTTTTGTCAGTCCTGCAAAGATAGGGTGCGATTCATTGCCTTTATAACAAATACCCCAATCATCGGCAGTAGCAAAAGGAGCGTCACCTTCTCCCCACATATTATTTACTTTTTTCCCATCTTTGGCAATTCCTAAATTGGCAACATATTGCACAGCCCACGATGATAGAAATAGAGAACCTCCAGCACGATAGTAGTTTTTTATCTTGTTGATAACCTCTGCGTTGGTAGCTTCACTTGGCAAATCTTGTGAGTCGCTATCAAGATGCCACCAAATGGTTTTATAATCCGAAAGTTTAACCTTTCCGCTTTTAATATCATCGAATGAAATATAAGTATGATTATCAAAGTTCTCACTAAACCACAGAAAAGCTTTCTTTTCATCATCATTTGTGATAGCAGAAGAAGATTTGGAAGTACCCAAGAAAGCTAATGCCTCAAACTGAGTAGGAACAAGAGTTACCACATACTTAAACTCCTCTCCAGCATATTGCATTGTATAAGTGACCGGATTTGTGAAATCGTGAGCAGTTCCTGAACTGGGACTTACCACAGCACCAGGAGTAGTCACAAAAGTGGGAGATAAATCGGTTACGGATTGCCCCATCGGATATTTGATAGTAATTTTACCAGTGGAGTTATCTATTTTTCCTTTGTAGTTTCCTATGTCGAAGGAAAGCATTTGGCTATATTGAGCTTTGACATTATAGTCCCAATATAGGTTTCCATTCAATACTCGATAGGTTTTCCCTTTCGATAGGTCGATATTAGTGGTATTGTTAGGCATAATTGTAGCTCCAGAGGGGATTTCTATTGCCACATTCATTGCAGTAAAGTCGTGCGACCAAGGTGCATATACATTTATCTCCTGCTTTGTGTGGTCAATAATCCCTTCAATAGTGTTATTGACTTTAAAGGATACTATATAAGGTTCTTTGTCTATTATCAAATTCCCTTCGTGGTTTTTGTTACAGGCGATAGCTACCGCCAATAGTGTAAGTCCTTTGCAAATAGTGATTACTGATTTCATATATTTCTGATTAAAATCCGACATTTTGTTTGTAAATTCCCCTCACGTACCCGATTTGGTTTTGTGGTATAGGGATGTATTCATTCTTATTTTTGGTAAATCGAGCGTTGCTGTATATAACTGGGCGACGTGTTGCCTCTGTAGTATAATAGGTATTCATCACTTCATCAGCGATTCCCCATCGCACTAAATCAAAGAAACGCTGTCCTTCCATAGCAAATTCCAATCGTCTTTCCCAGCGAAGTGCTTGTCGGGCTACCTCTTGTTTCCACGTGATGTTAGCACCAGGTACGTACGTAGCGATTTGGATGTTGGGGGCATAGCCTATCAATGAAATACTTTGTGCTGCTCTTTGGCGTACTTGGTTTATGTATTGTAGTGCTTCCTCGTGTCGATTAAGCTCTATGAGTGCTTCGGCACGCATAAGTAACACGTCGGCATAGCGTAAAACGATTCTGTTTTTGGAATTACCTCTGAAAGGGTTGATATTCTTAAAGCAACTGCACGAAGGGTCTACGTTTTCCTTCAAGGAAGCATATACGCCGTATACATTGACATTCCTATTCCAATCCTCCTGATAAATAAGCTCGGTATTGTACTTATACGGAAGCCCTGGGATTGCTACGGTGTGGAACAAACGCGGGTCGGTTTTGTCGCTTGTAAGGTTGTAATTGTTTGTGTTGTACGTATCAAACTGAGGTACTCCATTAGTAGTTTTGAAGGCATTTACCAAATTTTGGCTTGGTTTGTGGAAATCACAGCATCCTACTTTTTGTGGAGCGGAAAGTACATCGCCCCAATTAAGCCGTCCGTACATAGTTCCGTCCTCCGCAGAATACTGAACCGCAAAGATGGACTCTTTTCCGTTCTCATACCCACCAGGGAGAAAGTTGAAAGCAAAATCGTCTTCCAATCCGTATGGGGAGCTTAGCACCTCGTTAGTATATTTGAGCACTTGGTCAAGGTCGGTAGCGTCAATTGAGGTTACATTGTTTGATTGGTCTTGTCGGTAGGCTTTGTACAAAAAGGCTTTGGCGAGATATGTTGCTGCGGCGTATTTGTTGGCACGTCCTTTTTGTGTTTGACTTGGAGGAAGCAAATCGTATGCTTTTTTGAAATCATTTGTAATCCACGCCCATTGCTCGTCATTAGGCAGTGTGTTGGGAGTTTTTTCATACTCTTTGTCGGGAGTGTTTTCATCTACAAAAGGAATATGCCCGAAAACTTGTTTCAACATAAAATAGAAATGTCCTCGCAAGAAATACATTTCGCCCATACGTACATTTTTCAATGGTAAGTCGGCTTCTGAAATTTTTTGTAAAGCAGCCAGAGCGGTATTGGTACGTGAAATAGCTTTGTAGCAGTTGAACCATAATTTGTCTGCTTCGGCAAATGTAGGGTCAATATTCTGAGAGGTTTCGTAAAAGTGAAATGCTTGAATGTCAGAGGTGTCACTTCCTCCTTTGTACGCATCATCAGAGCGAACATTTCCGTAAGGCCAAAGGCTAAAAGGCACATCGTAATGGTCGTTTCCCAATGCAGAATATGCTGCTGTGACTAATCCTTCAACTTCGGATTGAGCCTGTTCTTGTGTCATAATTCCTTGTGGTGCATCATCAAGGAAATTACAACTTGCTAATGTAATAGCCAATGTGGTGTATAATATCTTTTTCATTTTTCTGAGAATTTAATATTAAAAAGAAGCATTAAGTCCTATAGTGAATGTCATCGGGATAGGATACCCATAGTTCGGGTTTTCAGGGTCTTGCCCTGTAAAGTTTTTACTTTTGATAGTAAATAGGTTTTGCCCACTTACATAAAAACGCAATTTACTCATTTTGAAATTCGCTAAAATATCTTTTGGTAAAGAATATCCTAATTGAACGTTACGCAGTTTTAAATACGAACCATTTTCTACATAATATGTAGAGAATCTATCTTCCTGATTGGTATTAGAATACGTAACACTCGGAATATCAGAATTGGGATTTGTTATGGGATCAAAAGCATCAAGCAGGCGTTGTCCTTTATTGGAATGTGTATCCACAGCACTCCAAAAATCTGTGTGTTTTTTTACATCATTAACAACGCTCACGTTATGTACTCCTTGTAAAAATAAAGACAAATCAAAATTTTTGTATTCCAAATTGACATTTAATCCGTAAATAAAGTCAGGATATGGGCTACCTATCCACGTGCGGTCATCTTCATCTACTACGCCGTCATTGTTTAGGTCTTTGTAGCGAATACGCCCGATGGCTTTTCCGTTTTGCAATGAATGTTTGTCCAAATCATCTTGCGTTTTAAAGATTCCGTCAGCTACATACCCATAATGAGAACCATAAGGACGCCCAAGTATGTTATCCCATTTTCCATTTCCGCCATAGGCATTTATTACTGATTCGGGAAGTTCTGTAACTTTGTTCTTATTGGTGGAGAAGTTAGCATTGATGTCATATTTCAATCCAGATGCGGTTTCATTTCTGTAACCCACAGAAAGTTCAAAACCTTTGTTTTCCATACCCGCTCCATTTACCCACTGAGTGGCTCCCTCGCCTTTTATTCCTGCATAAGGAGGTTCTACAAGAATATCTTTTGTTTGTTTGATGTAATATTCGGCAGAACTATAGAGGGTATTATCAAAGAAAGCGAAATCAATCCCAAAGTTGGTTTGTGTAGTTGTTTCCCATTTAAGCTCTTGATTTCCGAGTCTATCGCGTTTGAATCCTGAAGCCAATTGTCCCGTTCCCTTTCCTTCAATATCGTATGAAGTATTCCAAATGGCATTCCAAATATAATCGCCTGTAACTCCGTAATATGGATTGTAAATATTGTGGATAGAATAATTGCCTATTTCTTGGTTTCCGTTTTGTCCCCAACCCAAACGCAATTTTAAGTCAGAGATGGTACCACGAAGGTTTTCCATAAAAGCCTCTTGCGAGATACGCCAGCCCAAGTTAAAGGCAGGGAACGTTCCCCAGCGGTGGTCTTTATGAAAGCGTGATGACCCATCATACCGAAGTGTAGCAGAAGCCAAATATCGGTCGGCATACGCATAGTTTATTTTACCGAAGAAAGACATCAGTTTGTACCCTGTAGCATTACCATTGCCAGTTACTGAGCCTGTTCCCAGACTTGGCCACATATAATCGGGGGTTTCGATGGCAAAATTATATGATTTTACACCGAAAGAAATATCATTTTGCTGGAACATTTCCATTCCTGCTAAGGTTTCAAAACGATTGTCTCCTATTTGAAAATCGTATGTAAGGGTGTTCGACCAATTCCATTTTGTCCAATGTGCTTGTTCAAGAGCCGATGAAGTGCGATCTTTGGTTTCTTCCAAAAATCCAGAAACGTACGAGCGATTAAGCACTCGTTTGTAGAAATTTCCGTAATCTAACCCAAAGCTGGAACGAATGTTAAACTTCTCGATAGGCTGTATATTCACGAAAGCATTCCCGAAGATACGCCAATAATTATATCTATTGTCTTGATTATCATAAACTAATCGAGCAGGATTTTGGCGGTCGTTCAGGATTTTTACAGGACCAGCCCAACCTTTTCCGTCAGCAGTATGTACGGGAATGAAAGGCACAGCAATCATCGCAGCTTCTGTAATTTGATAAGGCTGTTCTACTTCGCTGGTGCGGTTGATGGTGAAGTTTTCGCCTATGGTAATTACATCGCCCAAGAGTTTGTAATCTGAATTGATACGAGCAGAAAGCCGTGAGAAATCGGTATATTTCACCAATCCTTCGTTATTATAATATCCTAACGAGAAGAAATAATTGCCTTTTTCAGTTCCATTCATCACAGATAAGTTGTAAGATTGAGCCACTCCCATACGCGTAATTTCGTCAAACCAATCCGTATTGGAAGGAATGATAGGACGCCCTATTCTGTCATAATATTGTTTCGGAAAGTACAGATTGTTCAATGTTTTATAGCCATTGGCATCGGTAGATTCATCATAATAAATGCCTAATCCGTTGGTATTGGCATCTCTGCCGTCATTTACGGAGGCTTTCCAAAGAATTCGGGCGTATTCTTCCGAATTTAGCATTTTCATTCGTGATTGAAACATCGAAACGGTGGTGTAATGGTCGAAATCAATTTTCAATACGCCTTGTTTTCCTTTTTTGGTAGTAACGATAATTACGCCATTAGCGGCACGAGACCCGTAAATACTTGCTGCCGAAGCATCACGAAGTACCTGAATGCTTTCAATATCGTTCGAGTTTAGCTCGTGCATACCGGCTTGTGTGGGTACGCCATCGATAATGTAAAGTGGGTCGTTATTGTTAAGCGTTCCTACACCTCGGATACGAACGGTTGTTTTCCCTGCGGGATTCCCGTCGTTACTCACTTGCATACCTGCTACACGTCCTTGAAGGGCTTTTATTGGGTTATTTTCTGAAGCCGACATCATCTGGTCGACATCTACCACCGAAACAGCTCCTGTTAAATCCGCCTTACGCTCGGTTCTGTAACCCACAGTGACTACTTCTTCCAGCATCTGTGCCTCTTCTTCCAGCGAAATGTTAATTTGTTTCCTTCCCTGAACAGGCACTTCCAATGTTTTAAAACCGATATACGAAAAGGTCAAAACATCGTTTTCACTAACTCGCAATAGGTAGTTTCCGTCTATATCGGTTGAAGTACCGATAGTTTTGTCTTTTACGATAACACTTACCCCCATAAGTGGTTGGTTATCTGTTTTGGATATGACGACTCCTTTTACTTCAATTTGCTGAGCTGAAAGCCAACCAAAGCAAAAGAAACACATCCAAAACATCTGTTTCATTTTTTGTTTCATACAAGTAGAATTTTTTGTTGGATAAGTTTATATTAGTTTTAATTAAACACATAACTAATGTATGACATTAAGTATATTGCAAAGTTCCTGTTATTTAGGTAATAAGACTATAAAAAATAGGTCAAAAACAATCAAAAATGTTGCAATGAAAAAAAATATTAAATTATAAATATAATCTATTATTACATTCTATATTCAAAAAATAATCTATTTATTGGTATCATCAAAAATCTGTCAAGAAGTAATATTAAATTTTTCTAAAATAATTTTGGACTGATTTGTACATCTGAAAATAATTGTATCTTTGCCCAAAGAAAAGCATTTATGAACTTAAAATATATCGTATTGTTTAGTACTATTCTTTCTTTTTTTCAACAACTTTTGGGACAAGAAAATACTTCTAAGAAACAAGATACGCTTACTCTTAAAATTAGCTCATTTGAAGAAGCACAACAAAAAGCAGAGCAAATAATTACTCATTTATTAGAGAGCAAAACCATTCCTGGTATGTCTATTTCGGTAACCAAACAAGGTCATACAATTTGGGAGCAAGGATATGGTTGGGCTGATATAGACAATAAAAAGACTATTCGTCCAAACTCAACACTTTTTCGTATAGCAAGTGTTTCTAAGCCGTTGTCAGGAGTAAGTTTAGCCAAAATGCAGGCGCAAGGCATTATAGATTGGAACAAATCTTTGTACGAATATGTACCTTATTTTCCTAAAAAGGAATATGACTTTACTATAAAACAATTAGCAGGGCACTTAGCTGGTATACGGGGTTACAAAGGACGTGAAGTTTTTAGTAACGAATCTCTGAGTATACGTCAAGGTATCGAAATGTTTGCTAAAGATTCTTTACTTTTTGCTCCAGGAACTAAATATTTTTATAATAGTTTTGACTGGAATCTCATATCTCTTGCAATGCAAGAAGCTGCAAAGATGCCTTTTGAGCGTTATGTAAAAGAAAATGTTTTACTTCCGTTAGGAATGTACCAAACACGTGCCGATATGGGCGGAATGGTAGAAGAACAAGCTATTCCTTATACCAAAGGAAAAACATCTTTTTACAAATCGACAGAAGTGAATAATTTTTACAAACTAGCTGGTGGAGGTTTTCTCTCTACATCGCACGAAATGGCTATTCTGGGCAATGCTATTCTGGGACGAACCTTCTTACCAATAGATATTCAGAATGAAATGCTTCAATCACAATGCTTAGATACTGGTAACGAAACCGGATATGGCATTGGTTGGCAATCATCTGTTGATTGGAACAACCGACTTTATTACGGACATATTGGTAATGGAATAGGAGGATACGCTTGGTTTTATATTTATCCTGAAAATCAGGTGGTTATAGCAATGTGTTTTAATGTAACTAATCCGTCAATGGATAAATATTTACAACAAATAGTTGATTACATACTTGAAGGAGCTACATACAAATCATTTGATTCATTTGCAGATAAATACACAAAAATAGTTTGCCAGAGTGAGTTTTAAGCAAAAATAATTCCGCAGGAAGTTTTTATGCAAATCCTACGGAAATTATTCATTTTATGGAAAACATTTTACTTATTGTCTATTGCTTTATATTGATCTTTGAAATCTTTGAAAAGACTCATAAGATTAATTGTTGAGCGGATAAGCACTTTGGTCTCTAAGAGCAAACTGAAATATAATTTTGTGTTTTTCGGACTGGAATCAGTTGTGCGTATTTCTTTAATTTGTTTTTCAATAAGTGCTGAAATATCAGCTTTTATGGCATTTTCTTCGGCAATGAGTTTGGTTATTGAGTTTGAATACATTGATATGTTCAAAATCTCCAAAATAATTTGAAATTGTTTATGTATCTTTTCGGAGAGATTTTTTAAATCGCGTATTTGATTGTACTTGAGTTTTTTGTGATTATTATTCACGTGTGTATAACTCGTATCAGCAATAAATCCAATAGATTGAGACATATTGTGCAAATAATCTAATATTAAAATATAAAACTTGCTTGAAGCCACCGACCTGTCATCAAGAGATTTAATAAATCGGTAAATATTGCTTTTGAGCTCTTCAATATCAGACTCTAATGATTTAGCTTTTTTCTTGCAAGATTTCAGTTCAGCTAAGTTTTCTGTTGCCAGATGGTTAATAACATTAACAAATATGTTATCAATACGTTTAATGGCCTTAGCAATATTCTGTGAACTGATTTGTACAATTTCTTTAATGGTAATCAAATCATTATATTCAAAAATTTTAGCTCTTTCTTCTTTAGCTTCTTGCTTTTTTCGATAAATTTTGGCGCTACGAATAAGCAGAAATGTTACCAAGATCACCAATGCAATAAGTGCTATAACTTCTCCAAAGAAAAGTAAAGTCGAAACGGCAAAAGCCATAATAAAAGCAGCTCCTGCTGTCAAAAACCATCCTCCCACTACATTAAATACTCCTGCTACTCGATACACAGCACTTTCTCTACCCCAAGCGCGGTCAGCAAGCGAAGTTCCCATCGCAACCATAAAAGTAACGTATGTGGTTGATAAAGGTAGTTTTAACGAAGTTCCCATTGCTATTAACGCACTGGCAAGTACCAAGTTAACCGCTGCTCGAATCAAATCAAATGCAGGTTCTTCGGCTTTTTCTTTATTTGATTTTTTTTCTTGAGGTTTCTGAAAACGGCTATCTATTTTTCTTGATAGACTTGGCGGAATCATTTTCTCAAAAACCGTAGATGTCCAAACTGCTGAACGAACAACTACTCGTGAAAGCGCATTGGCTTCAAATTTTTCATTGGAACCTTCATCTTGTCGAGAAAGACTTACACCTGTTTCAATTACATTACGAGCCTTTTTCGAAAACCAAAGGGTTATAACCATTATGGCTCCTGCTACAAAAAGGAATATTTGTGGAGTTTGAACACTATGTCGAAGTGATTCCATTGTCATCCCTACTTCAGGAGAACCATTTGCTTGCCAAATATTGAACGAATCCCATGCCGCAATAGGTACTCCGATAAAATTTACCATATCATTTCCAGCAAAAGCCATGGCTAAACCAAACGTGCCGACTAAAATAATTACTTTAAGAATATTTACTCTGAACGAATGTAATAACTGAGAAAGAATAGTGAAACTTACAAGAAAAATACCCAAAAGTAACGGAGTATGTGTATCAACCCAAAGGTATTGTTCTTTTGACACAAAAGACACATCTTTTAATCCTTTGATTATTAGAAAGTAAAAAAGAAATGTGAGCGAAATACCTCCGAAAATTCCTGCCAAATATTTCATTTTCCCCTGATAATTGAACGTAAAGATAAGGCGTGAAATATATTGAACAATGGTTCCTATGGTAAAAGCTATCCCCACAGAGACAAATATCCCTATTATAATTTGTAAAGCTTTAGCATTATTGATATAATCAAAGACTAAATTAAGATTTTGGTCTGCACCTACTACTTTCATTACTGCTACGGCAACCGATGCTCCTAACAATTCAAAAACAATAGAAACCGTAGTTGAAGTAGGCAATCCCATTGAATTGAAAAAATCTAAAAGAATAATGTCAGTAAGCATTACTGCTACAAAAATGTACATTATTTCTTCAAAATAGAACTTCTCAGGATTGAAAATCCCTGATTTGGCTATTTCCATCATTCCGTTGGAGAAAACAGCCCCAATAGCAACTCCAATACTAGCTACAATAAGAATTGTACGAAGATTGGCAGCTTTTGACCCCACAGCCGAGTTTAAAAAATTGACAGCATCGTTACTTACTCCAACCATTAGGTCAAAAATAGCAAGCCCAAACAAGACTATCAACATAAAAATATAGATTTGCTCCATATATAATCCTTTTTTTGCAAATTTCTAAATTTTCTCCAAAAAGAACATTTCCTTAACGTTAAATAATTATTAACTCGCAAGTGTTACTCATACAATCTCTCAATGTGTGGTACAAGTTCGGGACTATGAATCGTTCTACTTACAATAATTCCATTTTTGTCAATGAGAATACTTGTAGGTAACCAACGAATGGCATAAGTTTGTGGAGCATCTGCTTTCCAATTGCCTTCTACTAATCCGTGGTGCCATGTAAGTCTATCTTTTTCAATAGCTTTGAGCCAGCTTTGGTAATCACTATCAAGAGAAATACCCAATATAGTAAAATTTCGGTCTTTATATTGATTGTATAGTTCTACTAATAGCGGATTTTCTTTTCGACAATCAGGGCACCACGAAGCCCAAAAGTCAACCAGTACAATTTTTCCTTTCAAGTCACTTAAGCGAATGGTTGTTCCCTGAGGCGTTTGTGCGATAATATCGGGAGCAGGGTTCCCTGGTTGTAGTTTTTCTAATTGTTCAATAAGATTATCCAACTCGACTACATACGTGTAAGTATTTAGCGAATTGGAAAGTTTTTCACGTAATGATTTCAGACTTTGATATTCATACAAATACGATTTGGTTGCCAAAAAATAGGCAGTAACCGGTGAATTGTTATGTGTTTGTAGCAAATGTTCTACATTTAATGCTTTGTCTTTATTTAATTGTTGGCATTCCCTGAAAAAACGAGTATTCTCACTCCCTGTGATATACTCAATATCCCATTCAGAATTGAGTTTTACCTCAATTGGAGTATTTTCTAAAAAGAAAAAAGTGCGTTTTCTGAGCGAATTCAGTTGTAATGTATATACCATTGGTTCGTTTGTTGAACCCTTGAAATGAAATTTACCTTGCGAGATTTCGGTAGAATCCACAGGGATAAATTCCCTATTTTTGTATTGCATAAGATATACTTTTCCTTTGATATCGGAAGGAATTTCGCCATTTATTACGTATTGTGAAGTGTTTTTTTGGCAAGAAACGATACCCAATGCGATACCTAACAAAGTAAAAATTTTTCTTGTCATTATGCTTGTTTTTTGATATTGCAAATATAAAAATATCTTTCAGAAAAGAAAACATTTTTGGAGAAAAAATAGAGCACTTTCGATAATCTGTTTAAAGGTTTAATATTTCTTAAATATAAATTTGCTAATTATCCATATTTATTTGAATATGAGTACGGTTTGAATAAACTTGCCAAATATTTATATTTCAGTTGTAAAATTTAGGATAATTAGTTTCAAATCAATTATTTGTGTTTTTTATGTTAAATATAAAATTTTTTTTACTTTTATTCAATATATACGGAGATTGAAATTTAATAAAAAATCTTTTGTTTTTTAAAAAAAATCAGTACCTTTGCACAAAATATATTTATTCATAACTTATGACAGCGTTTTTTAAAGCGATTCAATATTTTTTTGAAAATATAATCTTTGTCCCTCTTGACGCTATTCGTCAGTTGGAACTGAGCAATTGGTGGGTAGCCAATACCATTACTTGGATTATGATTTTTATTTTGTTTGGTTTTTTCTTTTATTGGATTGGACAATTGCATAAGTTCAACAAAGAAAAAACAGAACGTATTGATGCTACTGCGCATTCGTTTTTCAAATAATCTCAGAAAGATTTTTTAAGCCATAATAAATAGAAGCAACTCAATTATTTTTGTTGGGTTGCTGTTTTTTTATAACAAATAGTTTTGCAAAGTATGATACGAATTATCATAATATTTTTCATTTTTTTGACTCCTGTTTTTCTTCGGGGACAAACCAATGATTCCATTGTGAAACATCTTGTCAAGGTAATAGAAAACAGTTCCATTTATTCGAAAGAGAAAGAAAAATATATTCTTTCACTAAAGGCTATGCTCCAAATGAGTGATGTGTCAGAAACACAATTGTTCCATATCAACGAACAAATTAGTGAGCAATATCGAAAATACAAAGTTGATTCAGCGATTCATTATACACTGAAAAACAAAGAATTAGCAATACATTTAGGGAGTAATTTGTCTGAAAAAGTAAATTTGCAATTGGCAAAACTCTACGCAGTTAAAGGATTGTATGTAGAGTCGCGCAAACTATTAGATGCTATTGAGAAAAATAAATTAGATACACTTCTTTTACAAGAATATTACATTATAAATAACAATTTTTATAGCAATTACGGACTTAGTACCAATGACCGAACGTATTTTAAGCTAAGTGAAGAATATAGAGACTCTTTACTGATGCTCTTGCCCGAGCATAGTTTTTTATATCAATTAGAAACTTCTACAAAGAATATAGCACCTTTACAAAACTACGAATTAGCTCAAAAACAATTACTTACATTGTTAGAAAAAACACATGATGATGATCCAAATCGAGCTATTATTGCGTATTTTCTTGGGCTTATTTACAAGCGAAAAGGCAATATTAAATTGCAAGAAAAATATTTTTCTATTTCAGCTATTGCAGATATTAAAAATAGTATTAAAGACAATGCTTCTTTGCAGAGTTTAGCACTTACTTACTACGAATTGGGAGATATAGACAAAGCCTATTTATTTATCAAAGCGGCTATTGATGATGCTGTTTTTTGTAATGTTCGCTATCGAGAACAAGAAGGAACTTCTTTTTACACAATTATAAATACTGCTTACGAAGAAAAAGAACAACGTCAGAAAAAACAATTACGAAATTATCTCTTACTGATTAGTTTCTTGTCCATTGCACTTATCGGAATGCTTTGGTACGTGTATAAACAAATGAAACACCTAATACAAGTTCGTCGAGAACTCCGTCACACCAATATACAACTCAAAGAACTTAACTCTGAACTGAGTTTTATCAATCAAAGTCTGCAAGAGTCAAACCATATTAAGGAAGAATATATTGCTCATTTTTTCAATTTGTGTTCTTCGTATATTGATAAAATAGAAAACTATAGAAAATTATTGTACAAACGTGCGTTGAACAATCAGTTTCAAGAAGTAACCAAGTTGCTGAAATCAACAACTTTGGTTGAAAAAGAATTGGAAGAATTATATAAAAATTTTGATGCTATTTTTTTGAATATTTATCCGAATTTCGTTGAAGAATTTAATAATTTGCTACAACCTCAAGAACATATTTTTCCCAAAAAAGGAGAACTTCTTAACACTGAATTACGTATCTTTGCACTGATTCGTTTAGGAATTACTGACAGCTCGAAAATAGCTGATTTTCTGCGATATTCATTACGTACGGTTTATAATTATCGTGTAAAAGTGAGAAATAAATCAGCCGTTTCACGCGACGAATTTGAAGAGCAGGTGCAAAAAATAAGCGTATTTAGTACGAAAAAATAAAAATGACTTTTCAAAAATTAGGAACAAATATGCTACAAATAAAAAATCTGTCTTTTGCATATCAGGACAAAAAAGTTTTGGACACAATCAATTTTTCTGTCAAAAATGGTAGTCATTTGTCTATTATTGGAGAGAGTGGTTGCGGAAAAAGTACATTACTCAAAGCTATTTACGGGCTTTTTGATATTGAACAAGGAACTATTTTTTTTGCAAATGAAAAAGTTACAGGACCTGCAAAGAACTTAGTACCTGGACATCCAAAAATGAAATATTTGGCACAAGATTTCGGACTGATGCCCTATATTACTGTGGCAGAAAATGTGGGAAAGTTTCTCTCAAATCTTGATTTGAAAAAAAAGAAAACACGTATTAACGAGCTTTTGCAAATGGTTGATATGCTTGATTTTGCCAACACAAAACCTTTGAACCTTAGTGGAGGACAACAACAGCGCGTGGCTCTGGCTATGAGCCTTGCCAAAGAACCTCAGGTATTGCTTTTAGATGAACCTTTTAGTCAAATTGATACATTTCACAAAAATTTTTTACGTCGTAATTTGTTCTCATATCTCAAAAACAAAGGGATTACTTGCTTGGTTGCTACGCACGATGTTACCGATGCACTGGCTTTCTCTGACCAAATATTAGTTCTAAAAGATGGAAAAATACAACAATTAGCACCAACTGAAAAACTCTACAATGAGCCTGCTAACCGGTATGTAGCTTCCCTTTTTGACGAAATAAATCTTATTGGTCATAATGGAAAAGAGAAAATATTATTTCCTCATCAAATTTCAATAATTGACAAAAGTAATTGGCAAGCTCAGGTAGTACAATCGTATTTTCAAGGTGGTTTTTATCGAATAGCGTGCCAGAGCAATGGAAATACTTTATTTGTAAATTATAACAAATCACTGCCTGTGGGCAAAATTATTTATTTGAAAGAAATTAAAAAAAATATATTTTAAAAATAAAAAAATGATACATACTGAGTTTGTGCTTCCTGTATATGCGACCAAAATACTCGACAAAACCTACCAACACAAAGCACCGAGCAATATTGCTTTGGTCAAATATTGGGGAAAAAAAGAAAATCAAATACCTGCTAATCCGTCTGTAAGTTTCACATTAACAAAAAGTTATACGGAAACTTCTGTTAAACTGTTCCCTAAAAAAAATACAACAACTTATAGTTTTGATTTTTATTTTGAAAATAAGCTAAACGAAAGTTTTCGAGCCAAAATACATGCTTACTTTGAACGAATTGCAGTATATTTGCCTTTTTTAAGTGAATTTCATTTTGAAATTCGTTCCGAAAATTCGTTTCCGCACAGTAGCGGTATTGCCTCTTCGGCAAGTGGTATGGCGGCTTTGTCAATTTGTTTGATGCAAATAGAGCGTGATTTTTGCCCAGAAATATCCGATGATTTCTTCTGGAAAAAAGCCTCTTTTCTGGCTCGCTTAGGCTCAGGAAGTGCTTGCCGAAGTATGCTTTCTGACCTTGTGGTATGGGGCGAACATACCGATATACAAGGGAGTTCTAACTTATATGGCATACCTTATCCCGACAAAGTACATTCTGTTTTTGCTCAATATCAAGATACGATTTTGCTTATTGACAAAGGGCAAAAACAAGTTAGTAGCTCGCAAGGACATAACCTAATGCACGGGCATCCTTTTGCAAAAGAACGATTTGAGCAAGCACATTCTAATATTTCAAAACTTAAAAAAGCATTGCATCAAGGAGATATCGAAAGTTTTATACAAATTATTGAAAGTGAAGCTCTTACATTGCATGCAATGATGCTAACAAGTTTGCCTTATTTTATCTTGATGAAACCCAATACGTTATCTGTTATTGAAAGAATATGGCGTTTTCGTAAAGAAACAAAAATTCCTGTTTGTTTTACCCTTGATGCAGGAGCTAATGTTCATCTCCTCTATCCAAAGCAATACGAAGAAGAGGGAATTACCTTTATCAAAAGAGAATTGGTTGCTTTTTGTGAAAATGGTGAGTATATCTGCGATGAGGTAGGAGCTACTCTATAATCTTTCGATATAATTACTTAAAATCAATGACACATCATCAGTTCGAGTTTTCACAAATATTACTCAATTGGTATAATGTACAGAAGCGTAATCTGCCTTGGCGACATACAACCAATCCGTATTATATTTGGCTTTCAGAGGTTATTTTGCAGCAAACCCGAGTAGTTCAGGGACTTCCGTATTATCAAGATTTTGTCAAAGCCTTCCCTACTATTGAAGATTTGGCAAATGCTTCCGAAGAAAAAGTATTAAAACTTTGGCAAGGACTTGGTTATTATTCACGAGCAAAAAATCTCCACGAAACAGCCAAAATAGTTGCTTACACGTATCAAGGAGTTTTTCCAAAAACATATGATGAAATTATCAAACTAAAAGGAATTGGAGATTATACAGCCAGCGCTATTGCATCTATTTGCTATCAAGAACCCCGAGCGGTGGTTGATGGCAATGTATATCGGGTTTTGAGCCGAATATTTGATATTGAAATACCTATCAATAGTTCAAAAGGAAATAAGTATTTTAAAGCGCTTGCCACAGAGCTTTTAGATAAAGAAAAAGCAGGACTATACAACCAAGCTATTATGGATTTTGGAGCTGTACAATGCAAACCTCAATCTCCTGATTGTCAGCAGTGTGTGTTTTCTGAAAAATGCTTAGCGTATGTTCAAAACAAAATCTCGCAACTGCCTGTAAAAACAGGGAAAACAAAAGTACGCAATCGTTATTTTCATTATTGTATGGTTTTAGACCAAGAAAACAAAACCACTATTTTTCAAAAAAGAAAAAATAAAGATATTTGGCAAGGATTGTATGAATTTCCTCTGATTGAATTTGCCGAAGAGGTTTCTGACTTAGAAGTTATTAAGCTTATTCAAGCAAATTTTCCAGAAATAATTTCAATAGAAAAGAAATCAGAAAAAATACTTCATAAGCTATCACATCAAAATATTTATTCTTATTTTTGGATTATTTCTGTAAAAAAAATACATAAAAACGCTATTTGTTTAGAAAATATAAATAATTTTCCCACATCTATTTTACTAGCAAATTTTTTAAAAAACTTGCAAATATAAATTTTTTTAGTACCTTTGGAAAAAATATTAGGTATTTATTATGAATAATTCTTTGAACAAAGTAATTTTGATAGGTCGCTTAGGTGATGTTGTAAAACTAACGTATTTTGACAATGGAAATTGTGTTGGTCGTTTTCCGCTTGCAACCGAAGAATCTTACACCAATCGAGAAGGACAGAAAACTACTTCGGTTGATTGGCATACCATTGTAGTTCGTAATAAAATGGCAGAAGTTTGTGAAAAATATTTGACCAAAGGTGATTTGATTTATATAGAAGGAAAACTTAAAAATCGCCAATGGCAAGCCGAAAACGGAGTTACTCACAACATTACAGAAGTATATGCTACGGAATTCAAATTTTTGAATACTCGTTCGCAAGCACAGAAAGATGCAAATCAAGCGCAATACAATAGCAATCAAAACGAAAAATAATCAAAATTTGTTTAACAAAAATAAATTATTTTGGATACAGAACCTCCCAATTTACAGATAGAATTTCTTCAAGACTCATTACTTTTACAAGGTATTATTTTCTTTGTGCTTTTAGCTTGTTCAGCATTGATATCAGCATCAGAAGTAGCCTTATTTTCGCTTTCACAAACTGAAGTTAATACAGAGAAAGAAAGTAATAACCCTTCGGGGGTTCTTATTGCAAAAATGCTTTCTAATCCTAAAAAATTATTAGCTACTATATTGATAGCTAATAATTTGGTAAATATCTCTATTACCTTAGTTTTTATCCCTATTGGCAATTTTCTCTTTGAAGGAATAGACCCAATTCTTCATCTTATTTTTGATGTTGGAGTAGTTACATTTTTTATTTTGCTTTTTGGAGAAATACTACCCAAAATCTATGCAAATCGGAACAATCTGTCTTTTGCTCAATTTATTATAAAACCTTTGCGTGTTTTGGAGGTGATTTTTTCTCCACTTAGTATTCCTTTAACAAAGGGTATTTCTTTGATTAACAACAAATTAGGAAAACAAAAATCAAATATTTCTATCGGACAGCTCTCACAAGCCTTGGAACTTACTTCTGAAGAAGAAACCACACAAGAAGAGCAAAAAATTCTTGAAGGCATTGTTTCTTTCGGAAATACAGAAACACGTGAGGTAATGCGCCCTCGTATTGATATTTGCGCTATAAACGAGAATCTTTCTTTTGCTGAAATTTTGTCTATTATTGTTGAAAATGGATACTCGCGCGTACCTGTTTTCAAAGAAAATATCGACAATATAACAGGTGTTATCTATGCTAAAGACTTGTTACCTTATCTGAACGAAGAAGATTTTGACTGGAAAACTATCAAACGTAAAGCAATTTTCGTTCCTGAAAATAAAAAATTAGATGATTTACTTTCCGAATTTCAAGCTAAGAAAATTCACTTGGCTGTTGTTGTTGATGAATATGGAGGCACTTCAGGAATTATTACTCTGGAAGATATCATTGAAGAAATTGTAGGAGAAATAAGTGATGAGTACGATGTTGATGATTCTTTTTTCTCAAAAATAGACGAAAAAACATTTCTTTTTGAAGGAAAAACTCCAATGAAAGACTTTTACAGAATATTGAATATGCCTTCTGAGGTAGAACTTCTTTTTGAACAAGCACGTGGTGAGGCTGAAACTATTGCAGGGTTTTTGTTAGAAATAGCTGGTGTTTTCCCTGAGAAAGGACAACAGATTTCTTTTGAAAATTACTTATTTGTTATAGAAAATATTGATAAAAAACGTATTAAACAGATAAAAATCATCAATAATGAATAAATTTTTTATCCTAATACTTGGAGTATGTTTTATAAGTTGTAAGAATGAAAATCTTCCCAAACCCAAAGCCATGTTACGGCTCAATTACGGAGAAGCTCTATATGACACACTACATACGAATTGCCCTTTTTCTTTTGAAAAAAATACTAAATCCTTTCTCAGAAAAGAAAAAAATTGCAATATGGATATAGAATATCCTGCTATGAAAGCCACCGTTTATCTTACGTATCGAGCGATTGACAACAATCTAGATATACTACTTCGTGATGCACAAAAACTCACTTACGAACATGTTATCAAAGCCAGTAATATTATTGAACAACCGTATATTAACGCTAAGAGTCGAGTTTTTGGAATGTTTTATGAAGTTGACGGAAATGCTGCATCACAATCACAATTTTATGTAACTGATAGCGTACATCATTTTCTTACAGGCTCTATTTATTTCAAGGTGAAACCCAATTTTGACTCCATACAACCTGCAGCCAATTATCTAAAAAATGATATTCGGCACATAATGGAAACAATTGTATGGTCAAAAACACTCAAAAAATAGTAGTTATTGATAGTGAAAACTATAAATTAAATAACGAAAGTTGTGTTTTTTTTAACTTCTCTACGGAAATATTACGTATTTGTGCTACTTTTTCGTATATTTCTTCTATTTTTATAGAACTATCATCAGTTTCAAGGAAAAAATCTGCATCAGAAAGCGAAAAAACAAGTTTTTGCAATTCGATTTTATATAAAATGGCTTTCCCAAAAGACAATTTGATATTGTTTTTTAGCAATTCGCATGCAATTTGTTCATTTTTTTGAAATCCGTGAAGAATCCACATTTGTCTTGGAGCAAATCTCTTCCGAAGAGCAATTACTTCTGAAAAAGATTTTACACAGTGAATAATCAAAGGTTTTTTTATTTCTTCTGAAAGGAGAATATGTTGCTCAAAAACAGCTGTTTGAATATCCAATCTTGTCAAAACATTCTTATCTAAACCACACTCTCCTATCAGTTTGCAATTTTCAGATTGGCTTTTTTTAATAACTTCTTGCATTTGTAAATCCCAATTTTCAGCAATAAACCAAGGGTGTATTCCTATGGAAAAATAATGAGATAAAGGCGTGTCTTGCGGAAAATAATTCTGTATATCGCCCTGATTTACAGCGTTGTGCGTGTGAATATTCAAATACATAAATAGTGGAAGTTATTTTAGAACCTTCTTTTTTTCAGAAAAATAAACTATCCCGACAAAAAGAAAAAGAAAAAGCGTTCCTGTAATCATATTTCGATTCAGTAGGTAAAAATTTAGCATAGTTGTCCCTACACTGAATAACAAGTACAATCCTATTTTACGTAGATTGTAAGGAATTGGATACTTCTTCTGCCCAATAACAAAAGATAACGTCATCATAGTAGCGTAAGCAAGTAAGGTGGCTATGGCTGCGCCACGATAGCCTATTAGCGGAATTAAAGCCAGATTAGCTACAATGGTTACTACTCCTCCGACAATAGAAATTACTGCTCCATAGTGAGTTTTATCAGTTATTTTGTACCAAACGGACAAGCTATGATAAATACCTAAACATAAATTGGCAAAAAGAACAAAAGGCACTATCCAAAGAGCTTCCCAATATGTTGGGTTAGGTATTAGAATTCTCTTCAAAATATCGGTATATACACTGACAAACAACAAAATAAACGAACCAAAAATAATAAATACCCGTGTTATTTTGGCGTACGACTTGGGCGCATTTTTATCTTGTGCCGTACTAAAAAAGAAAGGCTCTATTCCTAACTTATATGCCGTTATGAAAAGCGTCATAAAAACACCCATTTTGTAACAAGCTGAGTAAATACCAACCGTTGCATCGGCAACTTCGGGTGGATACAACATTCGAATAAAAATTCGGTCAAAGGCCTCATTGATTGAAAAAGCAATTCCAGCAATAAGAATAGGTAGTGCATATCGTATCATTTTCTTCCAGAGAGAGAAAGAAAATTCTAATTTCATTTTAAAATAAATCGGTAATAAAACCAAAAAAGTCATCAAACTGGCAATAAAATTGGCAATAAATATATACGTAACCAAATCTTCTTGTTCTAAGAAATTATATATTTGTGGGGCAAATTTTGCCATATCGGGCATCATTTTGAAATAAAATACATTGATTATCAAATTCACAAAAACATTGCCTGTTTTGATAATTGTGTATGAAACTGATTTTCCTTCGTTGCGCAACCAAGCCAGAGGAATAGCTACCAATGTATCTAAGGCTAAAATACCGATGGCGTATTTTATAAATAACTCCGAATACTGAAAATGGAAAGCAATGTTACTTTTGAATATCCAGAAAAGTATAAAAAACAAAAACGTAGTTGCTACAATACTTAGCATCGTTGTAGATTTTACGTTTTCTTTATCTGTTTCTTTGTTAATAAAACGAAAAAAAGCCGTTTCCATACCATACGTAAGCAACACATTGCCCAATATCATATAAGCAAAAATGCCTTGATACACTCCATATTGTTCTTTTTCCAAATTATCAATGTGCAATGGAGTAAGTATCAGATTCAATATACGAGGCAAAACGGTGGCTATTCCGTAGATAGCAGTATGTTTGAAAAGGCTGCTTAGTTTCATTTTTTAGTATTAAAATGTTTATTTTTCTGTCTGTTACAAAAAAATTTAATCTAGTACTTCGGTTAATTGGTTAAATGTATTGCGTATATTTTTATTCTGATACAAAACAGCAAAAACAGCATCTAAAATGGGTGTAAAAGCAGGTTTTTTTTGTTCTTGATTGATTTTATAAGCACTTTTGACCGCATAGTATCCTTCGGCGACCATATTCATTTCCATAAAAGCACTTTTGACCGTATATCCTTTGCCAATCATATTACCAAACATACGATTACGGCTGAATGTTGAATATCCTGTAACGAGCAAATCACCCAAATAAGCTGATGCATCAATATTTCGGTCAATGTTTTGTATATTGGAAATATATCGCTCCATTTCGCGAATAGCATTACTCATTAGTACAGCTTGAAAATTATCTCCGTACCCGAGTCCGTGAGCAATTCCTGCTGAAATTGCATAAATATTTTTGAGCATCGCCCCGTATTCTATCCCGATAATATCTTCTGATATTTTGGTACGGATAAACGAAGCTGAAAGCATTTTTGCCATTATTTCAGCTTTACGAGAATCTGCACAAGCAATAGTCAAATACGAAAGACGCTCCAATGCTACTTCTTCGGCATGGCAAGGACCAGTTATTACCCCAATGTTTTCAAGAGGAATATTATATTCTTGTAAAAAATGTTCGCCAATAATACGCCCACTCTGAGGAATAATTCCCTTTATTGCAGAAAAAATAATTTTATTTCTTAGCGAAGTTGTAAGTTTTTGCATTTCATCACTCAAAAATGCTGATGGAATAACAAAAACCAGATAATCAGCATACGAGACAGCCTCATCAATGTTTGAAGTTAAGTGCAATTTCTCTGTATGAAGTTCTACCGAACTGATATAATTAGGATTGTGTTTGTATTTTTGAATATGAGCTATTGCAGAATCATTGCGCATATACCAATAAATATGCGAGAGGTTTTCACACAGAATTTTAACCAAAGCCGTTGCCCAACTTCCTCCACCTATAACTGCTAATTTTGGTTCTTGAATCATAATTGAAAATTTTGCTCAAAAGTACAACTTTTAATCAGAAAAAAAAATTATATCCGTTGTTTCACTATAATTTTCCGTTTGAAGTGATTTTAACTTAAATATTATGAGATTGTTTTTTCATACCGAGTAGGATAATGATACTATTCAAAAAGGTAAATTCTTCTCATTCAAAATAAAGTCTGCGCTTTGAAGTATATAACGAAGTGGAAAAATCGAAACAAATTGACAAAATAATTTTTAAATCATTGAATTTTAGAAATTCCTTCTTCCGAATGGTATAACACATAATTTGGCTTTTCAGAATATCTTAAAGATTTGAAAAAAACAAAAAAATTTCTCCGAAAATGTTCCGATGAATGTCTGTTATAAAAAAGAGAAACTAATAAGAATAAAAGTAGTATTGATGTGTATTTCCGTTGTACTATGATGAAGAGCTTCGACTTCGCTCAGCCTGACAGGAGGTTTGTCACGCTGAGCGGAGTCGAAGCGTTATGAATTATTGTAGTAATTTTAAATGGTTACTTCACAAAATCCCCCTTTGAAGGAGGAATCAATTTACCACGCTTGTCCGCCGCCCAACGCCATATACAGGTTGATACGCTCGATGCGGTTTTGCAATTCCAAATCGATAAGGCTCATTTCTTTACGAAGCAAATTGCGTTGTTTTTGCAAAAGGATAAAGCTGTCTGCCGTACCCACTTGGATTTGTTTTTTGGTGAGGGTTATGTTCTTTTCCAGCTCGGCAACGGCTCTTTGTCCGAAGTCGATTTGCTTTTCTATCGAAACGCTGTTGCTCATCGCCGATTCTACTTCTGCCAAGGCATTAAGCATCGTTTTGGCGTACATTTCCACTGCCTGACGCTCTTGCGAGTTGCGGATTTCTACATTTCGTTTCAAAGCTCCGTAATTGAAAATCGGTGCTACAACGCCTCCGCCCAAATTTACCAACGGATTGGAATACAAAGTATTTAAAGCGTCGATATTGGTAAAAGCCGCTCCTTCCGATAGTCCAATGTTGATAGACGGAAGTCGCGAAAGTTTTGCCTCTTGCACTTGGTAAAAAGCACTTTCTATCAAATACTGATTTGCCAATACATCGGGTCTGTTTTCCAATAATGAAAAAGGGAAACTCTCGGGCAAAGCGGTTTTCAGCTGGGTAAATTGTTCGGCGGTGGGTTGCGTTCCTTGCGGATATTTGCTGGTGAGCAGTTCCAAGGTGCGTTTTGCCTCGCGGTTGGCGTTTTGGATGCGTTCCAACTGTCCTTCCAAAGCGATAATCTCCGAGCGAATGTTCGACACATCGATGGCGTTTGCCGTTCCTACTTTGGCTCTAAGCGTGTAGAGTTTTTCCAAATCTTGGGTCAAAGTAAGAAAATGAGCCACTTTCTCCTGTTGGATATGCCCTGCTACACTCAGAAAGTAGGCTTTGCACACCATCGCCGTGATGGATTGTTTCAGTTTTTCGTTTTGATATTTCAATGAAAAATACTGAGCCTGATTTGCCATTTGCCCCGATTTGTTCTTTCCCCAAATGTCCAATTCCCAATTGGCTTTCAATGCTAAGTTGTGAATATGACTTCCTTTGATAAGGTTGTTGGTGGTATTGGCTACGGCATTTACGCTCGGATAGAGGTTGCTCGCTGCGATTTGCATTGCCAATTCGGCTTGGGTGAGTTGCTCCTGAGCGATGATCATATCGGCGTTGTACTGATGAGCCTCTGTGATGAGGGCATCGAGCTGCGGGTCTTTCAAATCGTTAATCCAATCGAATGAAAAATCCGTTGATGAATTTCTATCGGTAATCCATTTGTCTGAAATTTTGACATTCTGCATACTCTTTGCCGATGCTTTCAGCTCGTCCGTTCTTTCGGGCGAAACTTCTTTGTACATCAAACACGATGAGCAACACAATGCCACCACAGACAAGGAAATGATTTTTGACTTCATTGATTAGTGTAATTTAGGAATGAAATAATTCATATTACTTGTCATACGCACCATTACTTTTCGTACCAAATGCAACGGCTTGATATTATCCGAATAAATCACGGCTGTACCTCTGGCACCTGTGGTAAGTGGCGGATGGTTTTCGCTCAACACAAATTTTGCTATCAATCGCGATTCGATTTCTGGCAATGGCTGTGCGGTATTCGGAATCCCCGAAGTACTTCCCGATAAGGCACTTGTAGCGTTGTTCATAATCCCTTGATTGGTTGCCTCGATTACATATTCCAATTTGGCTTTTACCACTTTCCCTGGTTTGGTTCTGAGGGCAATTTCTACTTCATCACCTGGTTTTACGGCTTGTAATTCGTTTTGTGCAAAATATCCGATTACCGATTGTTGTTTTTGAATCAACACAAAAGCCGATTTCATTGGCAATAACAACGCTCCTTCGTTGAGCTGTACGTTCGGAATAATTCCGTCTGTTGGTGCGAGTACTACGGTTTGGTCTAAATTCCAACGTGCTTGTTCCAATTTGGCTCTAAGTTCCGATACCGAAGCGTTTTCGCCGTTGTGTACTACGCTCGATTTGATTTGTAACGACTGCATTTGCGATTGAGCGGTTGCCAATTGAGCTTGTAAATTGTGAGCCGTGGTGATGGCTTGGTCAAGGTCAAAACGATTGGCTGCTCCTGCCGCAACTAATTCTTGAAATTGGGTAACGCGTTTGTTTGCCAAATCCAATTGAGTTTGTATCGATGAAATTTGGCTTCGTGAAGCGGCGATGTCTTTGTCATACGAATTGACCGTCGCAAGAGTAGATTCTATTTTTGCTTCTAACGATTTGATTTCTTGCACGAAAGGCGTTTTATCCAACACAAAAAGCGTATCTCCTTTCTTTACTTCTTGATTAGTTTCTACATATACTTTTTTTACCTTTCCTGTAATTTGGCTGGCGATGTCCACACTACGATTTCCTACGCGTACATCCGAAGTAATCGGCGTGTAATAGTTCAAACTCAAAATCATTGCAATAGACCCGAAAATCCGTGAATACACAATAACTTGTGTGGTAAATGTCCAAGGAATGAGCTTTAATTTTTTAATCAAAAGCCAACAAATTCCTGCATATATAGCGATAATTAACTCTAACATTTTATATTATTTTTTATTAGGGGTTGCTACCAATCCTTTGTTTTGTAAATCTTTTGCTACGGTTTGCAAAGTAGCCGAAATGGTTTCGTTAAGTCCTGACCCTTTGAAAGAAGAAGTCATTGCCGAGTATACCAAGGCTTTTTCTTTGGTGGAATAGACATTGGTTTCGATGGTATATTCTACTGATTCTTCGTAAGAAGCTGGTGCATAGTATGATGATGGCCACACTCTTCCGAAGTAAGTTCCGTAGTAACCATAATACGAAGGATAATATCCGTAACCACCTGTGTAATAAGTGCCTAGTGTATAGTTAATATCTTTTTTTACATCGGCGATACGCATTGTAACAATGTGCGTAAAATTTCCTAATTCTATCAGTTCCACCATTTCTTTTGTGTCTGTACCGTATTTTATGAACGGATACGAAACCTGTACTTTTGGAACATTTCCGTAGAAAGCATTTCTCATTTCGTCTTCCACACGATTGCGGATAGATTCGTCTTTGGCGATGGCTACCAAGAATACTTTTTCTGCTTTATCGTTGGCGAAAGTGTATTTTTCTTTTACCCAGCTACTTTTTAGAGTTGATGTGCTTCCGCAAGAAACCAATAAAAGTGTAAAAACGCCTAATAATGTGATGATATTTATTTTTCTCATTTTTCTTAAAATTGTTTTATTTCTTCTGTTTTATTTGTTTCCACTGGTATTTTAATAGGTTGATTTTCTGTGGGTTCTATTTCTTCTTTGTGTTTTTTAGCTTTTTTGTCGCCGTAGTTGTAATTTGCCCAGATTAAGGCAACAGGCCAAAGCAATCCGCCAAAGAAAAGCGATAGCAAACACATTGTTTTGATGGCTTACAGCTGTGGGTGATGCTTCTTTTCGGCTACTTTTTCGGGGTAAATGTGTGCTTGCCAAAACAGGTAAATCCCACCTATGGGCAAGAGGATAATCACTACCCAAGTCATAAAATCGGCTACTTTGTCGGCAGTTTCGCCACTAAACGCATAAGTGGACTGAAAAAGCAGTAGCATACTAAGTACAATAACTTTTTTGGTCATATATAAAAATTTAATTTAGAAAAATATGCAGAATTCGAGGGGCAAAGGGACAATTTTTTTTGTAATAAAAAATATACAAAAGTTAATTTTTTGATACACAAAGGTTTAAAATATAAATGAGAAGGGGTAAATACTTGGTTATCAGTTTGTTGTAAAATAGATTTTTTTTAGAAAAAATACAAAAAAAATCCTTATTGAAAAATTCTCCGAAAAAAATCCATTCCAAAATATACAAAAGAATAGCATTTTATGAAAAAAATGTATTTTTGCGACTAAATCAGTTTTGTATTATAATGGATTGGGGCAATACTTTACAGACAAAATACAACACTTGGGAGGAGAATGACGCGCTTCTTTTAGAAAAACTAACGACCTTTAAAACCTTCCGAAAAGGCGAAATCATCATCAAAGAAGGCACAAACGACAAGTATATTTACTTCCTTACCAAAGGATTTGCCAGAGGTTTTCCTACCCGAAGAAGGCTTCTTTTTTGCCGCTCCCGAATGTCTGCTGATGGAAGAGAAGTCCACCAAATACACCTTCGAAGCCCTGACCGATGTGGAGGTGAGCTGCATTTCGTTCAGACAATTGGAGACCGCCGCCCGTACCAACACCTACGCTTTTGACTTCTACCACACGGCACTGAAAAATGTGGTGATGGCGTTTATCTACCGCTTGGAGGCGTTCATCGAAGAGTCGCCCGAGGAGCGTTTTCAAAACATCGGCAAGATACGCCCGAGTTTGCCCACTCGCCCCTTGCGTAAGTACCTCGCCAGCTTTTTGGGAATCTCACCCAATTCCCTTTCGCGTATCGTAAAACGGCTGAATAGATGATTAATTGTTAATGAAATATCGTAGGGGCGACCCGAACGAAGTGAATTGGCGAAGCAATTATATACGCCCTTTTCAATATCAATCCATATTATCATTGGGTGTATTGCATACGCCCCTACAATCGTCCATTGGAAACATTGGGAATCTTTCGGAGTAGTCGGAAATCTTGCGGACACTTGTCGAGAGACTTTCAGAGTAGTCGGAAGTAATTTTAGATTCTATTATAAACAAAGCCAACTAAATTTATCTGTTGGCTGTTTTTGTACATTTAAAATAAAAGTCATAAATTTGTCAGGTTTCAGAATTTTTATCGACATCAATAGTAAAAAAAGCTGTTTAATTTATAAAAAAGTTTTATTTGTTATGAAGAATTTTTTATTTTTGCATTTGATTTTGATATGGACTATTAGTTGTAATGGAAAACCAACCCATCGAGTAGAAAATCAAACAAATAACGATATGAAAGAAATTCAAAAAGAAAATAAATCAGAAATTTATTTCGCAGGAGGCTGTTTTTGGGGGACAGAGCATTTTTTTAAACAAATACGAGGTGTTATTTCAACCGAAGTTGGTTATGCCAATGGAAAAATTAAAAATCCAACCTACAAACAAGTTAGTTCAGGCGATACGGGTTTTGCAGAAACAGTCAAAGTTGTATATCATAGAAAAAATATCAATTTAGAAAAACTAATTGACTTATATTTCAAAACAATTGACCCAACTTCGCTGAACAAGCAAGGTAATGATATTGGTACGCAGTATCGAACAGGAATTTATTACAAAAACACTTCCGATTTGCCTATTATTCAGGCGTCTATTTCTGAATTGGCTAAAAAATATTCGCAACCTATTGTAATAGAAGTACTTCCGTTAGATAATTTTTACAGAGCAGAGGAATATCATCAGGCGTATTTAGATAAAAATCCGGGAGGATATTGTCATATATCAACAGAATTGTTTGATTTGGCTCGTAAAGCAAATCCTGTTAAATCGTTTCAAAAACCCAATGAAGAAACACTAAAAAAACAACTAACGGCAGAACAATATGCTGTAACACAAGAGAATGCTACTGAACGTCCTTTCAAAAATGAATATTGGAACGAATTTCGTCAAGGAATTTACGTAGATATTACTACGGGTGAGCCTTTATTTGTTTCATCTGACAAGTTTGATTCGGGGTGTGGTTGGCCAAGTTTTTCAAAACCTATTGATAAGAATTTAATAAAAGAAAAAACAGATACTTCACACGGAATGCAACGAATTGAAGTTAGAAGTAAAACAGGTAATTCGCATCTTGGACACGTATTTGATGACGGACCCAAAGAATTAGGAGGTTTGCGTTATTGTATCAATAGTGCTTCTTTGCGATTTATTCCCAAAGAAGAAATGGAAAAAGAAGGATATGCAGATTATATTTCACTTGTAAAATAATTATTTTTTTAGTAACAGATATACAGGCAAATGATCTGAATAACCTCCTGTATATCTGCCCTTTGTCATACTACGGCGAGGTGCTATGGGTTTTAGTCCATTATCGTACAACAGATAAGATGGGTTAAAAACATACGATTTTACAAAATAAAATGTTCCTTTGGTAGTGTATAAAAGTGTTCCTGTAAAGTACATTTGGTCGAACAAATCCCATTTCCCTTCAAAAACAAGTGTACCCATACCTCTTTGATACATAGCTTCCATCGGGTTGAACAAATCTTGCTCAGATACTTCTTTTCGTTTTCCTTTAGTTTTTAAAATATGCTTAAAACTTGTATCAAAGGCATTGTCGTTAAAGTCGCCCATGCTTATAATCTTTGCTTTTGGATTGTGTTGCTGAAACCCTTCTATAAGAGATTTGTTCAGTAAAGCAGCAACTTCACGGCGTTTTCGAGTTTTCTTTTTCCCTTCTCTACGAGATGGCCAATGATTTACTATAAAATGTATCTCTTCTCCATCTAACAAACCCGAAACTGCAAGTATGTCACGCGTGAAAATACGTGCACCTTTTTCATTGTACAATTCCAAAGGATGCGTACTGTGATGTGTAGGTGTAAAGACCGATTTTTTGTACAAAAGAGCTACATCAATTCCGCGAGCATCGGGAGAGTTATAATGAATAAATCCGTAATTATATGGAGCAAGTGCTTTGGTACGAATTAAGTCTTTCAGAACATTTTTATTTTCGACTTCGGCAAGTCCAACAATGTCAGGAGCTGATTTACGTTCTTTTTTTCCTATTTTGGAAATTACGTGCGCGATTTTGTTTAGATGGTCATTATATTTGCTCTGAGTCCATGCAAATTTTCCCTCCGGAGTGAAATCATCATCTTGTGCGTATGAGTTACTGAAAATATCAAAAAGATTTTCTACATTATAAAAGGCAATAGTTCGGATTATCATATAAGTACATTATCCACATTTACAATTTCCGTTACCACATTTGTTTTTTTTAGTGAAAAAAATTTTTCGCAAAAGAAAAACAACTGCAACAGCAAGTGCTGTATATACAATAAATTCTTGCATAAGAAAGGATTTTTGTTTAGGCAAAGGTACAAAAATATATTGAAAAAGTTGTCGCTACTTTGAGTTACTTGGTTTTTATCTATTTTTTCGTATCTTTGGCAAAGTTTTTGTAATGACAAAATACTGAAAACATCTAAAAATGACTGATTTATGAAATATTTTCAATTTATACTATACAGCTTATTGTCTATCCATTACATACAAGCTCAAAGTGAAAGCCCACAGATAGTTATGTCAAAGCGAATGCAATATTCGCAATTAGCAAGCCCTGATGATAAGCAACTTTTTTTGATAGATTTCTGGGCTACTTGGTGTGCCCCTTGTATTACTGTTTCAGAATATCTCAACGTAGTTCAAGCCAAATATGCTAAAGAATTGTATGTACTTTCTCTCTCGGAAGAAAATCCTGAGATTGTTGAAAAATTTTTGAAACGGCACAAAACCAAACTCGCTGTAAGTCTTGATTATGATAATCAAAATTTTAAACAATACAATATCAGAGCTTTGCCTTCGGGGGTATTGCTCAATGCTGAAGGAAAAATTATATGGAGAGGCAATCCTGCTGACCTTAAAGACAGACAGATAGACCAATTTTTACGACAAAATCAAAGAAAAGTTCCGATTTATAATTTTTTACAATATAAATCATACGAAACAGAAACGATACAATCAATTGAAATAGAAGGAGATTACAAGTTAAATGAGATTACTTACAATCCGCAAACATTACCTATTGTTGAGCAACTCAATGACCAATTGACTTCTGTTAAAGGCTCTTTGCAACAAATTTTGGCATATTTGTTAGATACTGGTCAGCAACAGGTACAAGTTCGCAAACCTTTAAATCAATCTTATCAACTTATCATCAATCAACAAGCTGATAAAAACGAAATTGTTTCTGCTATAAAAAAACAATTGGGACTCAAAAGTGAACAAACTCAAAAAACAGATGAAATCCTTGAAGTTACACTTGTTTCATATGATTTACTTTGGGATAAAAAACAAATAAATTGGGGGACTCCCAATGCTAAATTTTTGGTTGATGACAATCAAATAACAGCCGACAATATGAGTATCCGCGAAATATTGGCTTTGATTTCCGAATTGCACAATATACCTATTCAACTTATGAATCAAAACCAATATATCAATTCTTATCCTTATGATTGGCAGGTTCATTATCGGTTTAAAGATTTGTTAATCAGTAATTTGAATGATTATGGATTTAAAACAAATTTACAAAAAGGTAGTTTTCCTATTTATATTTTTAATTGATTGAAAAATTGGAGCTAATTGCATTGAGAAGTTGTATTATTATCTTGTCAATCACAAACAAAATTTAAAAAATCAAATAAGAATTTATCTGAAAAACTAGTTTTTGATACGATTTACAAATGATCAAATAAAATAGTTTAATAATGAAAATATAACCAATGAAACTTTTTTACAATAACAGGTATTATGGATATAGCATACATAAATATATCGAAAATGGTATAATAAAACACCCAAAAGAAGGCATTATTTTTATCAAAGCAAACTAAATTAATTAGATTCAATATACTTAAAAACAACTTAGAAAATATAAAATTGAGTATATTAGAATCTCCTTTTTCTAATGTAAATGCTTGGTTTTAAGAAAAATAAAAATTTTATTAAAAAAATGTATTACCATAATCTCAAATACAAAAAAGTAAAAAACAAAAATACATAGAAAATTTAGAATTTGATATTCTTTTTCTTAGAATTGAATACGCCTTGAACCAATCCATGAGGCTATGGTGCCAAGTATCAAAATAGTACAAAATACGATAAAAACATCTATTGCGTTAATTTCAATCGGATAAGGAATAGGGGTAAGTGAGTTAGGATTTATCAAAAGTAAATGATATTTCTGTTGAAACCAAGCAATGCAAACCCCTAATATTACACCACATATGGCTCCAATAAGCGAAATTAAAAATCCTTGCAAGAAGAAAATTTGTTTCAGTTTGTAAGTTGTAACTCCCAATGCATAAAGTGTTTTCAGATTATGATGTTTGTCAAGAATCATCATAATAATCGCTCCGACCAAATTAAACAATGCAACAATCAGTACAAGCGTAAAAATAAGATACGTGGCTAAGTTTTCTGTATTGAACATTTTGTGCAAGTCTTCATTAAGTTCCATTCGATTTTTAACAATTACAGAATTGTCAAAAAGGGTGTTTATTCGTGATACAACTTCTTTTTCAGAGTCTTTTGAATCAATTTTTAACTCAATTCCAGAAATTTCTTTTTCGGAAAGCCCTAAAAGACGCTGTGCCAAGGGCAAAGAAGCGAAAACATATTTCCCATCTAAATCTTCGGTTACTCGATAATAATCAGAAACCAAAACCAACTCCTCTCGGTAAGGTCGTGTGTCAGAAGTAATACTCCCTTTGCCTGATTTTGGAACAATAATCTGTAAAGGAGACAAAGAGGTATGAAGCCCCAAATTTAGATTTCGAGCAATATAATCACCTACAATTACATAATTGTCATCTAAAAACCAGTTATCAGGTTGTACAACCAAAATACTATCTACCTGATTTACTTGCGGATAGTTTTCATCTACCCCTTTTATATATGCGATGTAATTCTTCTGATTATGACTTAGAAAAATGCGTTCTTCCAGCACTTGACTATAAGCAATAACTCCTTTTAATTGTTTTATTTTATCCAATTTTTCTTGAGAAATCGTAATAAATTTTCCTGTTTTAGGTAGAATTTTTAAATCAGGGTCAAAAAAGGTTGAAAATGACAAACTGAATGCTTTGAGTCCTGCAAATCCTGCCAAAACAATCATCAGTGAAGCTCCTCCTATAATAAGTACAAAGGCAGACATTCGATTGATAATATTTATTACATTCTGCGAACTTTTGGACTTAACATATCGCCATGCTATGTAGAGAGATATTTTCAAATATTACGATTTTTTACGACGTTGAAGTAATTCAGGGTTTTCAATCGGATTATCAACTCCTGTAAGCGAACGTTCAATTTGGTTTAGATATTCCAATGAATCATCTATGAAAAATTCCAATTCAGGCATTTTTCGAAGTTGATGGCGAGTAAGTTGCGCTATTTCGTGTTTGATAAGATGCGCATTGGAGCGTATTCCTGCTATTATCTCTTGTGATTTTTCATTTGGAAAAATACTGATATAAACCTTAGCAATAGTCAAATCAACCGTTATATGAACTTTCGTTACCGAAATAATCAGATTGGTTAATCCTCCTTGACGTACTGCTTTTTGAAGAATTTCTGCCAATTCTTTTTGTAATATTCCTGCTATTTTTTTCTGTCTGTTACTTTCCATAGGGCAAAGGTAATGGTTTTGTACGAGATTTTAATATTTTTGGTCAATTAAATATCAAAATCAATAAAAAATCCGTTTTTCTTTTTCTGAAAAAGAAAAATATTTGTACCTTTGCAATCGCAATTTTTGAAAAATGAATTTACAAACCAAAATCACTGAAGCCCTAAAAGAAGCTATGAAAGCCAAAGATACCATGGCATTGGAGTCTTTACGAGCTATAAAATCAGCTATCTTACTAGCAAATACAGAAGCTGGAGCTTCGGGAGAATTGTCAGAAGAAGACGAAATAAAACTTTTGCAAAAATTAGTCAAACAACGCAAAGAAAGCGCTTTGCTTTATCAACAAAAAGGAAGAAAAGACTTAGCTACGCCCGAATTGGCACAAGCAGATATCATTTCGCAATTTCTACCTAAGCAATTGGACCAAACAGAAGTAGAAAAAATAATTAAAGAAATTATCGCAAAAGTAGGTGCTTCGGGAATGAAAGACATGGGAAAAGTAATGGGCAATGCTTCAAAAGAATTGGCTGGAAAGGCAGACGGAAAACTTATTTCTTCTATTGTAAAGAAATTATTATCATAACTATAAGGCCGCATAGTTCAACTGGATAGAATATCAGATTTCGGCTCTGAGGGTTGGGGGTTCGAATCCTCCTGCGGTCACAAAGGATTATTTATTTAAAGTTAAAAAATTAAAACATCAATAGAATTTGTGTTTATTGGTGTTTTTTTATATCTGTTTGCATTCTAAAATTTAATATTGATAATAACTTGTTTACACTTTTCCGATAAATTTTCATCAAAATAAAAATACTAAAATTTCTTGAAACTTTTACTTTTTAGAAAAATTTAGATAGGTTTCCAATTAAAAATATAAAAGAAATGGAAAAAAAAGAAGAAAAAATGAATAAATTCATCTCTATCTTGGGTTGGATAGGTACAGCAATGTCTGTGGCAATGTACGTAGCTTATATAGACCAAATTGGCAGAACACTTGGTGATGCTACAGGACCTTGGATACAACCTCTTGTAGCGGGAATTAACTGTACCATTTGGACATGTTATGGACTTTTTAAAACGCCTCGTGACCTACCAATAGCATTTGCCAATATGCCTGGTGTTTTTTTCGGATTTACCGCAGCAATATCAGCACTTATATAAAAAGGAGGAAACAACCATTTCCTCCTTTTTTAAATAAATAATTAGTTTCGTTATTATTTAAAATACTCTAATGTTTGTTCAAATTTGGCAACAATTTTATCTTCAAGATACTCTTTTTTGAGTATCCAATTTTTCTTTTTATCGTATTGGTACGTGAGTGTTTTTTTGTCAATAATTATATTACTTGCATCGTATTCTACAACTTCGGTTTCATTTCCGCGTTTATCAAACTTGTAGGTGAATTTCTGAATAAGTTCGCCCTGTGGATATACAGCTACAATTTCTGTACGATTATTTCTCTTATCGTTGTAGGTAATTGTTTCAAAAAGTTGGTGTTTTTCGTCGTATTTTAATTCTTTTATTACATTACCTTTCGAATCGTATGAAGAAACTATTCGTTCAAAACAATTATCAGCACTACAAAGTTTTTTCTCTATTTCATTTCCTTTATTATCGTATTTCCAAAGAATTTTTTGTAAAAGAGAACCATCAGGGAATAATGCTTTTTCTTCTATTTTATTACCTTTATCATCGTAAGATAATTCGTTTAAAAAAACAACTTCTCCTTCGGGATTATATGAAACGGATTTGACAATCAACTTTTTATCATTGTATTGTTCCACTATTCGGGTTTTTGAACCTTGTAAGTTTAGTTCCATTTCGGTAATGTTTCCCATAGTGTTGAATGTTGTAAATTGTTCAGTGTATGAGCTCCCAACATTATCATTGAGCATTGGTCGATATTCTACAATGTGAGAAGTTTTTACTTTTCCGTTGAATTTAGCTACTTGCCAATGATTTTTATTTTTTTGTGCAAAACCTGCAATCGAAAAAGTAATAAGGAATAAAAATATTTTTCTCATTATTTAAATAAATTAGAATTTGTACAAAAGTAAAAATTTTTACCATACAAAAAAATAAATCATACAGATTTTTCGTATTTATCAATATTTTAAAGAGAAATGATTTGAAAATATTAAATACCCAAACGATTTTTATATTCTTTTTTAAAACGTCGATAGAATAGGGGATATGTGAGCAAATGAAAGATATACACAATGGGCATCAGTATCCAAATAGCAAAATACAAATATAAGTGAAATCCTTTAAGCCATTGCTTTCGGTAAGAACTTTGATAGGCGTTTTTTGCCCAAAAATGAAAAATATGATTGGCTTTTTTGTCTGCCGAAATAAGAAATGGATTTGTTTGTACTCCTTTGTTAGCGATGATTTTGTCTTGTAATCCTTCGTAATGATTTGATACTAAATGGGGGAGAAGTACTTCTCCAAATTTACCTGCCTCTTGTATGTCTTTTTCAGAAACGCCAGGGCGGGGGAAAATACCTAAATATTTTGTCTTTTTACCCGAAAACATCCAATGAACGATTGTAATTACACTTATATGATTGATATGTGGGTCAGTAAGTGCTATATTTCCTATAAGAGTAGCTTGGTTTTGACTCAGAAGCGTTTTTATTTTCTGTTGTGCCATTACCCACATATTGCGCGTTCCCGAAATGGTCAATACGGGTTTTTGAGCTAATATTTTTTTAGCTTCAAGACTTTTCAAAAAAGAAGTAATAGGTATAGAAGGCGATAGAAACCAAACCTGATACGCCAGAATAATCAAATCATAGTTTGTTGAAACAATGTCAGATGCAACAGGGACAATCGGTTGGGCTATTTGCAAAAATGATTCAGGAAAAGCACCAAAAAAACTTTCACTTGACCAAGGAAATGGATACTCTTTTTCCATCAGTATCTGATAATAATCAATAGAAATGGAAGAATTGACTTGCAAAGGAGCAACCACACGATCGACAATCTCTTTAAGTTGCCCTGTTTGCGTATAGTAGATTACTAATATTTTTTTCATTTTATTTCTTTAAAAACCTATATTCAAGTTTTATATAAGGTCAAGAATTCATTTTATATAAATAAGGCATGCTTTGTTTGTACACATTTATGCTTTCAAAAATCCGTACTCATACACTTTGGGTTGTATTTTTTCAGCCAATACTTTTAGAGCTTCGCGCAGGTTGCCGATGAGCTGGTTATAATGCTCGTCTTCGCTTTTGTTATTCATACGCCCTTTGGTATTATTGCCTGTCAGTGCTACCGACCGTCCTTGGAAGTACTCGCGAATGTCGTAAAGCGAGGCATTTACATTGATGTTTTCTTGGCTGTAATAGTATCGCCAAAGCTCTCGCCCTGCATCGAAAACGGCGGTGGCTTCCTCTGAAAAAATAAGCGCCCCAGCTTTCTCCCAAAGAGAGGGAGCTTTTGATTGTTCAAAATTCATTGTCATTTGTGAGCCAGTTTCCCTTCCTTCGGAGGGGTTAGGGGAGGCTTGGATTTTCCCTTTGATAAAATCGGTCATAAAATGAGAGGCAAACCGCTCGGGAGCATTGACTTCTGCTTCCGTAAAGGGTATCCAGTGGTTCCCCCTAACCCCCGAAGGAGGAACAGCTCCCTCTCTTTCGGAGAGGGCGGGGGGTGAGGAACTTATTCTATTCTGCCCGTGGAAAAGGGTAAACGCTAAACAATCACTCTGAAACTCCGTGTCGGTCTGCCAATTATCATTAGGATATAAAAACTGGTCTCTATCATTTAGCCAATCCGCAGCGATGCAATGGCGTACGGCGAAGAATATTGATAGAATACTTAAATTATTTATGTTAAAAAATTCGTGTACTCCTCCTCCTTTTACCCCATCTTTATTTAAGAAATTATCTATAAAAACCGCTCTTTGATTTTGAAAGTCGTTATTTCTTGATGCGAGATGCCCAATGGTTGGAAGATTGGGATTTCTAAAAGTTTTACTCCAAGCACTTATAAGTTTTTTGCCATCGGTATTATAAAAAGCCTTACCTTGAGTATAAAATCCTTTTCTATTATAAACATCAGAAATAATTTCCTTAAAATTTTCCTTAATTTCATTATTCCAAATTTTGAAACCAATAGGAAATTCTCCCGTAACATTATCAAAAGTATTGGCTGGAACTACAAAAATTTTTTCGAGCTTCGCTCGATACACCTTTCGGAAATCCGAAAAGTTAGGAGATTGCAGAATTTTCAAAGTTGAAAATTCTGCAATCTTGCATTGAGGTATTTCACAATAAATTCGTATTAAAAACTGGGCGTAAAGTTCATTTCCTCCTTTTTTAATTATTGTTTTATATTTTTGGTAAGTTTTGTTGTCAATACTTGTTCCTGCTTTATTCTCTCCTGTTCCTGCTAATTGTTTTGCATTCCCTGCCTCCGCATACGGTGGGTTAATATAGATGACTAATTTTTTGCGTTTTTCTTCGCTGTTTATAATATCAAAAAGGCTGTCAGGCAGTTTGCCTCCTTTTGAAATCGGTACAAATTCGTCATTCAGAAAATCAAACTGAAAGCAGTGGTTTTTCAGTAGGTTAGCTCCGTGTTCGGCTCTTTCGTGCATTACATTGACATCGGCTTGGTCAAGGGTAGAGGCGTAAATGTTGTATTTGTTGGAAAGTCCTGCCAAAAGGTTGCCCGTACCAGCGGCACAATCCCAAATGTAGTAATTGTCTTGCCAATCTTCCCCAAAATAATCGGTGAGGTATTTTTGCGACAGCTCTACCCATTGACGTGGGGTAAAGAATGCCCCTTTGCGTTCGCGTATATCTTGTGGCACGAGGAGGTCTCTCCGTTCAATGATGTACTCTTGGTAAGCCTCTACAGGTGGGCGTTTGTAGATTTTCCAGAAATTCTGATAAATTTCTTTATTGCCAATACGAATAAAGGCATCGAAACCAAATAGATTGCTGAGGTTTTCTTTCGCAATTTTGTATCCTTGATGTTCAAATATTACAAATAGACTCTTGCGAATTGCCTCATCGTCTTCTATGTTGGGGGTGTTGTTGTCATCAACAAAGAGATCAGCAAGGAAGAAATCGCTATCAAGAATGTTTTGCTTTTTCAGGTTATCCCAATCGATTTGTATAATGGGTTTTACCACCATAACCCATTTCATATAGATATTGAAAAAGTTGTTTTTGTCAATTTTTATTTTATTATGCTCACTTCCTTGTATCAGATTATTTTTGATGAAAAAACGGAGTTGTTCGGCATCATTTTCCCAATCATAAATAAAGGCGTTTAGATTGAGTATTGCCTCGATACGGTCTTTAATGAGTTTGAACTCACGTGTTTGGTGGTTAGAGGGGGTTACATTCCAGTTAAAATCGTTTATATAAAAGATATCCTGAATGCTATCGTATGCCACAAAGGCAATTTTCTGAAAGTCGAATGCTCCAAGAAAGGCTGGCGGAAGGGTTTTGTCAAAAGTTCTCGCCTTGCCGATAGTCAGTAGCAGCTGTACAAACATTTCGACTACCTCGGAAGTATTTCTTTTTGCTTCAGCCCATAAAAGGGGAATACGTGCAAAGAGTGTATCGTCTTTCGGATATACAGAAAAATCAATATTACCAATGATTTCGGTGGTGTTGAAGTCGGTAAACCATTCGGCACCTACTTTGTTTTTTAGTTCTTCCTCGCGTATGTTGTTGTATTTCATTTTCTTGGGTATCGGTTTGATTGTTTAGTATCAAACGAGTGTAAAAGTAGTAAAATATTTTTTAAAGTAAAGCTTATCCTATAATATTTTTTATTTTTTCGTGGAAGAAATTTAATTTTTTTCATGAAGTTTCTTTTATTAAAATACGCAGATTTTGTATTTTATAAACACTAGTTACGATATTATTTAGCTTTGTCAGACGAATCATCATTCCAAAAATCAAAATAATTAAACCATTGAAGTGGATATTTTTCTAGCATTTGTTGCATATTTTCAGTATAAGCATTCAACAATCCTTGCGAATCACGATGCTTAGTTTGTGCCACTCGTGCATACAAGTGATAGTGAGAGGCTGTTTCTTTCATTACATAGACAAAAATTACAGGGACACCCAAGCGAGAAGCAATCAAAAAAGGACCTATGGGGAAGTCTGTTTCCTTGCCCAAAAGAGTACCCCGCAACGATTTTGTTCCTTGAAAATATCTATCGCCTGTAAAACAAATTATTTCATTGTTAGAAAGAGCATTATTTATTTCATAAATATGAGACATATCATATTTTACAAAAATAAATTTATTTGTTGATTTTTCAGTAGAAATACGTTCCAAATATTCTTTAATAACCGAATGCTCTAAGTCTGTCGTTACCATATTGATTTGATAATCGAAATCAATATCTGCAAAAAAATGTTCTGCAATTTCAAAATTACCAATATGAGCGCTTATAAGCACACCACCCTTGCGTGCTTTTAACAATTTATGAAGATTTTCAATTCCGTCAAACTCGTAAGTGAATTTGTGACGAAGTCCCACACTAATAGCTATTTTGTCAATGATTGTTTGCCCAAAGGTAAAATAGTTCCAATATCGTTTTTTGGTGGCTTTCCAATGAGAATATCCCAATCGTTTTTCAAAGTAATATTGCAAATAACGATTTGATTTGCGTTCGAAAATAAAATAATAAAATGCAACAAAGTACAGAACTACGTATGCTGTACGTACACCCAATTTTTTGATACAAAAAACGAAAATCTGGTATCCTAAAAGAGTTCCTTTGGATTTACCTGCCCATTTTCGATTTGTTGTATCATTAGTGTTTTGCATTGATTTTATTTTCTATTGTTACATAGAAATCATCAAAGGTTACAATGTGTTTGAAATCCGATTCAGTAAGTTTCACCCCGAAATTATCTTCAATAATTACAACCAAATCAACATAGTCAAGACTATCCAAGTCTAGTGTTTCTCGTAAATTGGCTGTGGGTGTGATACTCAGTTTTTCTATTTCAAATTCATCAACCAAAAATCCGTCCACAATTTTGATAATTTCGTCCTTATTCATAACTATTTAGCATTCTAATTTTACTTTAACTCTGCCCAAAAAGGAAAGTATTTACAAAATGCAAAATTAGAAAAAATATTTGGAAAAAGTTAATTATTCAAAGTTAAAGTTTTGGACAAATTCAAAAGAATTATTTTTTAAATTTTTTTAGTATCAAAGCCGAATTTGTTCCACCAAAACCAAACGAATTGGATAGAAAAGAATTTATTTTACGTTGCTGGGTCTCGGTGATAATATTCAGTTTTTTGCTATCTTCATCAAGGGTTTCAATATTGATATTGGGTGCAATAAAGTCGTTATTCATCATTAGTATCGAATAGATAATTTCGCTGGCTCCCGCCATCCAACATTCGTGTCCAGTCATTGATTTTGTAGAACTTACAGGAGTATTACATTCGCCAAAAACCTGATAAATCGCTTTGGCTTCATTGGCATCACCAAGTAAAGTTGAAGTAGCGTGTGCGTTGATGTAATCAATTTCCGATGCAGGCATATCAGCCTCACATAAAGCCCGTTGCATAGCCATTGCAGGCCCTTCAACGTTGGGCGTAGAGATGTGTCCTCCGTTGGAAGAAAAACCATATCCGACAACCTCTGCCAGTATGTGAGCACCGCGTTTTATGGCCGATTCGTAACTCTCAAGAATAAGTGTAGCACCTCCACCACTGGGTACAAGACCATCGCGATTTGCATCGAATGGGCGCGAGGCTTTGGTAGGTTCGTTTTCTCGCATTGAAAAGACGCCCAATCCATCAAAACTGCTCATTCCGTAGGGATTTATTTCTTGTGCTCCTCCACAAATAATTAGTTCTTGCAATCCATTTTTTATCAGAAAATAACCCAATCCGACCGAGTGAGACCCACTAGCACAGGCGGCACTTATTGTCATATTTATTCCACGAAGCTGAAACAAGGTTGAGAGATTCATTGTTATGGTCGAATTCATCGTTTGGAAAATAGCTCCCGAGCCTACGAGTGTGGTGTCTTTCTTTTCTCGAATTTTGTCAGTAGTTTCAACAACGGCTTTGGCAGTACTATCATTTCCGTATAAAATACCCACTTCGTTGGTTTGAAAAAAATCTTTATCAATTTTTGCCAAACGAAGAGCCTCACAGGTAGCCATATAAGCAAATTCGGTTTCTTGTCCAATAGAAACACGTTGTCTGCGCGTTAGAAAAGGTTTTAAATCAGGCGATTCTACCCAACCTGTTAAAGCAGATCGAAATCCATAATCTTTGCGTTGTGCATCAAAAAGAATACCTGATATACCTCTGTAAAGGGAATTTTGCACTGTATCAAGCGATGTGCCAATACAAGAATAAATACCCATTCCTGTAATTACAACTCTATTTCTCATAGCTATTTACGAATAAATGCCACCATTTATGTTGATAACTTCACCTGTGATATAGCCTGATTTTGGAGAGATTAAAAAACTTACCAAATCGGCTACTTCTTCTGCTTCACCAAATCTGCCTGAGGGAATTAGTTTTACTAGTTCTTTCTCATCAAGTTCAGAAGTCATATCGGTACGAATAAACCCTGGGGCAACTGCATTGACCGTTATATTACGCTTAGCGACCTCTTGTGCCAAGGCTTTGGTAGCAGCCACCAAAGCTCCTTTGGCAGCAGAATAATTCGTTTGTCCAGCGGTACCTTTTACTCCCGATACCGAAGCGATATTGACAATTCGCCCATATCGATTGCGAAGCATTTTTTGTATAAAAAAGTTAGTTACGTTGAAAAATCCGTCAAGTGAGGTTTTGATAACCTTGTCCCAATCTTGATAAGACATCCACATAAAAAGACTATCACGAGTAATTCCTGCGTTATTTACAATGGCTTCAACGATGGTATTGGGGTTTTGTAGTTCCCATTCTGTTAGTGCGTTTTTTACTTCATCAACATTAGCCACATCAAATTTAAGAATTTCGCCTGCCCCCCCCAAGTCTTTTACTTTTTGTAAAGTTTCTAAGGCTGCTTTTTCATTAGATTGGTAATTGATAATGATGTGATATTGAGTATCTGTTGCTAGTTTTTCACATATAGCACGTCCAATTCCTCTAGAACCCCCTGTTACAAGTATACATTTTGTCATTTCGAGTCTTAAATTTTGCAAAAATACGGCATTTTTCTTAAAAATACAAATTTTTTAAGAAGAATACATTTGGGCAGATTCAACCAGCAATAATGACCTTGTTTGTAAGTTGTAAACTAAGTTTATTTCTTTTTGTAATTTTTCATAATCGCATTGGGAACAGCATCTTTATGGACTAAAAGAGCCGTAGTTTTGTAAGTTACAAAAGTTTTGGTTACATATAAATATCCTTGATAATCGTTATTGATACCCCACGAATTTTTTACAATATAGTATTCGCGCCCGTTTTGGTCTTTGGCAAGCCCAACTATGTGCATAGCGTGGTCATCGGTAGTTTCCCAATTATCGAAAGCCTGTTGTCTGATTTGCGGAGTGATAGTTCGCTCTTTTGTTGGAGGATTGTCAAAAAGGGTATTTCTCTGTTCGGGAGTCATATCGTCCCAATCTTGCTCTGGTACAAAAGCTACTCCGTTACGCCAGCTAAAATATCGCTCGCTTACATCAGAAGCCCACGCAATAGTATATCCTTTTTTCAAAGCATTGTCTATAATTTGAATGATATCATTCATTTCAATATTAAAAGCCCAGTCATAGCTCCAATTATCAGGAACAGCCATAAGTACATTTTGGTACTTGGGTTGATTTTCGTAAGACAGAAACTCAATGTAATCAAGCGGATTGATACCTACGACTTCTTTGGCAAAGCTCTCAGGAGTATATTTTTTGTTGTTGAAAAAGAAAGATTCGGGAACTTCACCTAAATAAGCATCAAGCGCTGCAATAAAGGCTTTGTCCCAATTAGGAGTCAATTTTTTTACATTGGGGCGTTTAACAATTCCTTCCAAAAAACCTTTCAGTCCGGCTTGCATTTCATCAAAATTGTTGCGTGTAGTGCCGTAATTAAGTCCAGAATACACTTGCTGAGGTACAGCTCCATATTTAGCATATATGTTTATAATATCGTGCAGTTCGCCTCCGTCTCCGTAATCAAGATGTCCGTGCATACGAACATATTGTTTGGCTTTCTCTATATAGGTATTACGTGCCGTAAAAATTTCTGAAAGATCAACAGGAGTTTTACCCATGCGTATCATTTCACTTTCCAAAAAAGAAGCTCCTGTATAGCTCCAACACGTGCCACTACTACCTTGATCTTTGACTTCGGTACGTTCCAAATTGATAATTGTAGTGAATTGAAAACCAGCTTTTTGACTATGATTTCCTTCTACTGATTTGATAAGATTATCTTGTGCTGAGCCTATAAAAAATGACCCAAAAATCAAGGAATAGATTATTTTTTTCATTGGTATAAAATTTAGTATTATTTTTGGTTATTTTTAGAATTCCATTGCATGTAGCCTTGCAAGATAAGAACGGCACTAATTTCATCAATCAAGGCTTTGTTTTGGCGTTGTTTTTTGCCAATTCCGCTATCAATTATGGTTTGAAAAGCTATCTTGGAGGTAAATCGTTCGTCATAACGTTCTATGGGAATGTGAGGTAATTCGTTATGTAGTTTTTCTATAAATTGTTGTATATGTACTTCGCTTTCAGAAGGAGTATTATTCATTTGTTTGGGTTGTCCAACAACAATAAGAGCTACATTTTGCTCGGAACAATATTTTTTCAGAAAAGGAAGTAAATCGTTTGTGGCAAGCGTAGTTAAAGCTGAGGCGATAAGCTGTAAGTCGTCTGTTGAAGCAATTCCGCAACGTTTTGTTCCATAATCAATAGCAAGTAATTGTGCCATTTTTGTTTTTGGTGCGAAATTACATTTTTTTTATCAGAAAAACAACAAAACCAAGAATCAATATTTTTTTGTTAAGAAACTTGACAATCGGTGGTTAGATGTTGTATATTTGCACCCCAATTTGAGAAACGTTTTTAGATTAAAATACAAATACTTACTGAATGAAATTATCTAATTTTAACTTTGACCTTCCAAAAGAATTATTGGCAGAATATCCCAGTGAGAATCGAGATGAGGCGCGTCTGATGGTGGTTCACCGAAAAACTGAGAAAATTGAACATCGTCTGTTCAAAGATATCATTGAATATTTTGATGAAGGAGACACATTTATTGTAAATAATACCAAAGTTTTTCCTGCGCGTCTTTACGGACATAAAGAAAAAACCAATGCAAAAATAGAAGTATTTTTGCTTAGAGAACTCAACGCTGACCAGCGCCTTTGGGACGTTTTAGTTGACCCAGCTCGAAAAATCCGTATTGGAAATAAGCTTTTTTTCGATAAAGCTGAAAAATTAACAGCCGAAGTGATAGACAACACGACTTCGCGTGGGCGAACATTACGTTTTTTATTCGATGGATCATATCAAGAATTTCGAGATAAACTCATCGAATTAGGGCATACGCCTTTACCAAAATACATTACCCGAGCCGAAGAACCTGAAGACCAAGAACGTTATCAAACTGTATATGCTAAGCACGAAGGAGCTGTTGCCGCACCTACGGCAGGGTTGCATTTTTCGAAACACTTGATGAAACGCCTTGAAATAAAAGGAGTTAATTTTGCAGAATTGACCTTGCACGTTGGGTTAGGAACATTTAATCCTGTCGAAGTAGAAGACCTCTCAAAACATAAAATGGATAGCGAAGAAGTTTATATTTCGGACGAAACTTGCCAGATAGTTAATACCACCAAAACGAACAAAAATCGTGTGTGTGCTATTGGTACTACTGTGATGCGAGCTATTGAAAGTTCTGTATCTTCACAAGGAATGCTCAATCCGTATAGAGGTTGGACAAACAAATTTATCTATCCACCCTATGATTTCAGTGTAGCTGATTGTATGGTTACCAATTTTCATACACCCAAATCAACTTTACTGATGATGGTTTCAGCCTTTATGGGACACGACCTTATGAAAAAAGCCTACAAAGAAGCTGTTGAGCAGAAGTACAAATTCTTTTCGTATGGTGATGCAATGCTTATTTTATAGAAGAAATTTCAATAAAAATGGACGTAACTCTCAAAATAACTGACCGCAAAGGAATTTTGCACGAAATAGAAGCCCCTACCGATATGAATATGTCGCTGATGGAGGTTATCCGTGCCTATGAGATTGCCGAAGATGGCGAAATAGGCGTATGTGGAGGTATGGCAATGTGTGCTTCGTGTCAATGTTACGTAATAAGTAATACCCCTTTGCCTGCAAAAGGAGACCAAGAAGAGGCAATGCTCTTTGAGGCTTATCACGTAAAAGAAAACAGTCGATTAGGTTGCCAAATTCCGATAACTCAAGAGACTGATGGTCTACAAGTTATATTAGCTCCTTACCCATAAAGAGATAATTAAAAAATTCCCATAAAAATGTTATGGGAATTTTTATTTTAAAATAAGAAATAATGTTATAATTATAGTGATTAGATAATTATACTTGCTGTCTTTTTTGTAATACAAAATGTTATTTTAAAAAAAATCTTCAAAAAGAAATAATTTATATAATTTTTTTATATTTTTGTAGTTTATTTGAATTCTTAATAATTTTTATCATATAAAAAATTTATTATTCATGGTACGTTTTTTCCTTTTTGGATTTATATTTTTTTTATTTTTCAAAAATAGTTCTGCACAAGAATCTGTATCAAGCGTTTTTGAACAAACTCATTGGGCAGAATCACTAGAAGATATTACTGAACTTCCGGTGGGAATACGAGAAACCAAAGACGGAATGGAATATGCCATTGTTGTTACACAAGCTACTTTTTTGCCTGAACAAACGTTGGTCAATGCTTATGCAAGACTGACAGTACCCGATAGCCAAAGTCCTAATGGGAAAAAACAACTTTTTTTTGGAGCCACGGGGCTTTCTTTTTCTTACCAAGGAAAAATAGTAGGAAGTATGCGACTCTCTCTCTTGGGAGATGTAACAGTGAGTTCAAGCAAAAATTGGGAATTTCTGCTTCGTGGAGGAAATATTGACACAAATACATATATTACATTCGATTGTAATGGACTTCAAGAAATTGCTCTAAATGGGCTTGTACGAGTATCACCAGAGTTGATAGTGCCTATTGATATACAAAACTATACTCCTATTTTTAACAAACAAGTTGAAACCTCTGTGGTTGTAAAAGCCGACCATTGGAATAATCTTTTGCTAAAAATATCTCTACCCCCTTTTGCTATTACTAAACAGGTTTTAAAAACAGACCGAGGTGCTTTTGTTTTTCAAGCAGAAGATATTGTACTTGATATGAGCGATACACACAATGCCGAAGGAATGTCTTTGCCTGCTGGCTATGAAGAGTATTTAGTAGCTAAACCTGAATCATGCCGCGGATTTTATATGGGCAAATTAAGAGTTACTCTACCAGAAGAATTCAAAAAATCAGATGCAAGAGTAAGTCTTTCGGCAGAACGTTTTATTCTAGATTCGTATGGTGTATCAGGGAGTTTTTCTGCTGAAAATTTAATTTCGCTTGGCGAAGGAACTACAGTGGGAGGAGAACACGCTTGGCGTTATTCCTTAGATTTTATTCAAGCTGATTTTATAGCTTCCAAAATCAAAGGAGGAGCTCTTTCGGGACGAATTTTATTACCCATTCAATCGGTTGAAAACTCTGAAAATACAGATGATACCAATACGATTCCTTCTGACAAAAAACAAAATACAAGCCAAAAAGGAATCCATTTTACAGGAATTTTTACCGATGAAGATTATATGCTCAAAGCATCTTCTTTGGAAAAAATTAGTTTTGACTTATGGAAAGCACAAGCCACTATTGAACCTTCGTCATATATTGAATTACAAATAAAGGATAAAAAATTTGCCCCAAAAGTAGTTCTCGATGGACAAATGTCTTTACAAGAAAACGATACAGACAAAAATACCTATAAGTTTGAGGGTATTACGTTTCGAAAATTTACGCTTCAAACACAAGAGCCTTACATCGCTGCTGAATACTTCGGAGCCAAAGGTGAGCAACGTCTGGCTAATTTTCCTGTAAGTGTAAAAGATGTTAATGTCAATTTCAAAGGCAATAGAGCGTCATTAAATTTTGGTATTCGTGTAGGCTTACAAAAAGACAAATTTTCTGCCGAAGGAGGTTTTAGTATTTATGCTAAAAAAGAAAAATCTACTTGGAAATACAATACTTTTGAAATTAGTGAATTAGCTTTAAATAATGTTGATGCAGTAGTGGCTAACGTTTCAGGAAAACTCAAATTGATGAAAAATGACCTACTTACGGAAATGGTTTCAAGGCGATGTTAGCTGTAAATATTGATAATCCTGCTATAACCGTAGATGCAAGTGCCGTTTTTGGTAGTCGAGAATATCGATATTGGGGATTTGATGCTTCTGTCGATGGATTGAACATTCCAACCACCTATATAACCATTACAGGTTTTGTGGGAGGAGCTTATTACCGAATGAGCCCTCAAAAAGGAACAACAATGTTGAAAATAAATGAAAAAGATGGCTCTATTGGTATGAATAAAGCCTTTAATCTTGTTCCTGATGAATCTGTAGAGCTGGGATCGAAAGCTGGTGTATTGAGAGATTTTCAAAGTAAAAATATAGCTTCTTTTATGGCTGTATTAAGCATACAAACCAACCGAAATGGAGAGCTTGCTCGTATAGGTATTGATGGTGAAGCAGCTATTATGTATGCTCTGCAAGACAAAATAGACAACCCTTTTGAGTCTCTACAAGAAGGTTTTTCCAAAAAGGTAACAATTAGTTGATATGAAAAAACTCAAAAAAGCAGATGATATAGAGAATTTTTTAGCTATGGATAATAGCAATATGCCTTCTTACGTAGATATTTCGTTAGATAAAAATGACGGACATAAACAAGCTCCTATTTATGCTAAAATGTCAATGAGTTATGATTTCAATCATAAAGCTTTTCATGCCAATATGGAAGCGTATATCAATGTTGCCGGAGGTATTATCAAAGGAACAGGAACCCGAGGTTTCGCAGGACGAGCAGTTATTCATATTGACCCACAAGATTGGTATATACACATTGGTACTTCTCGAGAAATGATGGGATTACAGGTTGGCTTTGGCAATTTGAGTTTGAAAGCTCAAAGTTATTTTATGGTTGGTACAAAAATTTACGAAACTCCTCAACCTCCTGCCAAAGTTTCCGAAATCTTAGGACTGAAACCCAATGATTTAGGATATATGCAAAGCCTTAACCAACTCAAAGAAGGTAAAGGATTTGCCTTTGGAGCGCATCTAAATTTTGATACAGGCGATATCAATGCTGGATTTATCTATGCTCGATTTGTAGCCGGATTAGGTGCAGATATGATGCTGAAAAACTATCAAAATGCACGATGTAAGAATCGTAGTGACGAATTAGGTATCAATGGTTGGTATGCCAACGGACAAACTTATGTCTATTTGCAGGGTGAAGAAGGAATAAAAGTTCGTTTGTTTTTCGTACGCAAAAATATTCTGATACTCAAAGCGGGTGTAGCAGCTATTTTACAAGATTCGGGTCCTAATCCATTTTGGGCAAGAGGCTATTTGGGAGGTTACTATAATGTGTTGGGGGGACTTATCAAAGGTCGTTTCCGTCTGAAAATGGAATTTGGAGAACAATGCGAATTGGCACAAGACCAAGTTTTAGGAGGAATGAAAATTATTTCTGATGTTTCGCCTTCGGATAAGAGTAATAATATTGATGTTTTCATCTCTCCGCAAGTGAGTTTCAATCTTGAAATTGACAAACCTATTGTTATTCCCGAAGATGACGGGGATCATACCTATATTGTCAATTTGGAAAAACTTGAAATGACTGATAGTAAAGAAAATGTTATTGAAGGGAAGTTACAATTTGGTAATTCTACTGATATAGCCAATTTTATTCCTACCGAAACGCTTTCTTCTACTACACAATATAAAATTATAGCCCAGGTAAGCTTCAAAGAACTTAAAGGAAATTCCTATCAAACGGTAATGGTTGATGGAAAAAAAGCCGTTGAAACCGAAGAGCGTACCTTTACAACAGGCGTAGCACCTGAGTATATTCCTAATAAAAATATTCAATACGCTTACCTGGTACTCGACCAAAAAAATTATTTCAAAGACGAAACAAAAAATGCTTTTATCCAACTCAAACAAGGGCAAGATTATTTTTTTGAATCTAACAATTGGGATATTGAATTACAACTAACTGATAATACTGGAAATAAACTTGTTACAAAACCGCATTATGACCCAGCAAAGAATATTCTAACTTATACAATGCCCAAATTGAACAATGAAACTAAATATACCCTTTCAATCGTAAGTCAAAGAAAAAATAAAACAAATAAACCTACAAAAGCAACTACTACCAAAACAAGTAAAGAGCCTGAAAGCGGTTATGATAATTTGGAAGGAGAAACTTCGACTACTATTCGAAATACCAAAGCCCAAGCCTCAGTTAAAGAAGGAGATTTTGAACGATTGACCTACAATTTCAGAACCAGCAAATACAAATCGCTCAAACAAAAAATGAATACTTTTAAAACAGAGCGAAAACTTTGGCTGAAAATTTCCTCAGATGTAGTAACCTTATTCAATAACATGAATACCGACGAGTCATTTGAAATCATCGAACTTTTAGGTACAGAATATACCGATAATAAACCTTTATTATATACAGAAGCCTTACTTGACGATTCGTATGATGCGGTATTTAAAAAATATTTGTACACAAATCCTCAGATTATCAGTGTTTTAAAAAGAGATAATATGCCAAATCAAAATATAGGTTTCCCTCCGAAGGAAGCTATTTCTGTAATAAATTCATATACAGAAAATGTACAAAATAATTCTCAGAATTTGTTAGTTAAAAGAGCTTTTCCATATCGTTATGATGTATTTATATATTACAGAAATGATTGGACGAGTTTAAGCCGATATATTGCAAATCAATATGTTAGTAGCAATTTAAACCCTACTTGGGAAGTTGAATTTATGCAACGTAATTTCCCTATCATTCCAGAGAAAAAATATAAAGCTGTTTTAAAATATAAGCTTCCTATGGAGAAATAACCTCAGAAGTGCCTTATTTCTACGAATTTTAAAAACGATTGATAATTTAAACCAAATGAAAATAGGATTTGATGCCAAAAGAGCTTTCCACAACAATCGCGGATTAGGTAATTACAGTCGTGATCTAATTCGGATTTTACAAGAAAACACATCAGATGAACTTGTTTTATTCAATCCGAAATCTAAAAAACGAGAAGATGTTACTATTACTGAATACACAAAAGTTATTACTCCGCAATCATTTTTGGGAAAGAAGCTCAAAGGCTTATGGAGGCTTATGGGGATAACAAAATTAGCAAAAAATGAACATTTAGACCTTTATCACGGGCTTTCGGGTGAAATTCCGATAGGAATTTCACAACACATACGTTCCATAGTAACCATTCACGACCTAATATTTGTTCGATATCCCAAATTATATTCCTTTTTTGATAGAAAAATACATTTTCTGAAATTTCGATACGCAGCTCGAAAATCACACCATATTATAGCTATAAGTGAACAAACAAAGCAAGATATAATCACATTTTTGGGTGTTCCAGAGCAAAAAATATCGGTTGTTTATCAAGGTTGTCATAAGGCATTCAAACAAAGTTATTCTGAACAACAAAAAGAGCAAATCTGCCAGAAATATCAGTTGCCTGAGCAATTTGTTTTAAGCGTAGGAGCCATAGAACCTCGTAAAAATGCTTTGGAAATTGTCAAAGCTATTACAAACCTGGATATTAGTCTGGTACTTATTGGTAAGAAAACAAAGTATTATGATAAAATACAAGCCTATTGCAAAGAAAATCAGATGCAAGATAGGGTCATTGTATTAGAAAATCTACCAATGCAAGAAATTGCCATTATCTATCAAATGGCATGTGTTTTTTGTTATCCATCTATTTTTGAGGGATTTGGCATACCAATTATCGAAGCATTATTCTCCAAAGTACCTGTTATAACTTCAAAAGGAAGTTGCTTCCCAGAAGCAGCAGGAAACCATTCGCTATATGTTGATTTGAATGAACAAACCGCAAATCAGATAGAGAGTCATATAAAAACATTGCTTTCTGATATTCCAAAACGAAATTTTATTATCGAAAAAGGATATGAATATGCACAGAATTTCACAGACAAAGCTGTTTTTCAAAATCTTATAAAAGTATATCAAAAAATTTCATATAGATAAAATATTCGTATAATTAACAAAAGAAAAAATGAAAATCGTAGCATTTGCAGGAAGTAACTCATCAACTTCCATAAACAAAGAATTGGTAAAATATACACTAAAACAATTCTCAAATGATGAGGTTATTTTGTTGGATTTGAATGATTTCCAAGCTCCTTTGTTTTCGGTAGATCAAGAGAAAAAAGGACAACCAGAAGGCGTAAAACGTTTTATAGAAGCCATTGCTAATGCCGATGTTTTAGTATGCTCATTGGCAGAACATAACCAGAACTATTCAGTTTATTTCAAAAACCTATTGGATTGGGCTTCACGTATAGAAAGAAACTTTTTTCAAAACAAACCAATGTTTCTGATGAGTACTTCGCCAGGAGGATTTGGTGGTGGAAATGTGCTTAATGTAGCCAAAGCAGGACTTCCGAAATTTGGTGCCGACATCAAAACCATTTTCTCTTTACCTAAATTTGGTGAGAATTTTGATATTGAAAAAGGAATTGTAAATACAGAACTCAAAGAAGTTCACCAAAAAGCAGTAAAAGAGTTTAAAGAACAAATAAATTTATAAAAAATGGCAAAGGTAAAGGCAACTCTCGAAAATACTAATTATTACACCGAAGTAATAGCCGGACAGAACACTCTAATTACCGATGAACCTACCGAATTGGGTGGAGAAGGCAAAGGTTTCAGTCCATTGGAAATTTTAGCAACCTCTTTAGCAAGTTGTACTGCTGTGACTTTAAAAATGTACGCCGATCGCAAGGAATGGGACTTAGGAAAAATCGAAATAAATGTTTCTGTTGAAAATGACAAAATAGCTCAAAAGGCAATTTTTAATCGCCAGATAGGATTCTCTAACACATTGGATAACAAACAACAAGATAGATTATTGAAAGTAGCCGAGTCATGTCCGATACACAAATTATTGCATGGCGAAATTGAAGTAAAAACAGAATTGTTGTAAAATGGATCGCGTCTTATTATATAAGTAAATCTATTGGTATATTTTACTTCATTTTCTGTAATTGTTACATATTTGTGAAATATAATGTGCTTAATGGAATACGAGTCATCAGATAGTAATATTATTACTTCTAATAAAAAGATATTGATTCTGCTTATACAAGTATAGATAAAATCAATAGAAAAATATTTGTTTTTTTTTGAAAAACATTTATCTTTGCAAAAGAATATATAAAGTGTTTTTCATATATTAGATTTTGTGGTTAAAATTAGTAAAGGGGAGTTGTGAAACTCCTCTTTATTTTTTAGTATAAAAATTAGTAAATATCCTATTTTGTAAGGAAAATATTTAGTTTTTGGTATGAGATAAAAATATAAATTTTTGGAATTGTTAAACAAATATAGTTAATTGACTATTCGACTTCAAAAATAATAATTTTAA
>NZ_BPMA01000028.1 GCF_026005215.1 Capnocytophaga catalasegens
ACATTTTGTTTTGCGGATTATAAACAACCCACAAAGAAAATAATAAAAGGAAATGTTGTAGATGAAAACGGAATATCTCTAATTGGAGTAAATGTTGTAGAAATTGGTACGACCAATGGCGTAGTAACCGATTTTGACGGAAATTATCAAATTACTTTAGTTAATCCAAACGCTGTACTTGAATTTTCCTTCGTCGGTTACAAAAATGTAAAAATTTCTGTTAATAATCAAAGTGTCATCAATGTGAAACTTGATAATCCTTTGATTGATCTTGAAGAAGTAGTCGTTGTAGGATATGGAACGCAGAAAAAAGAATCTGTAACTGGGGCTATTTCTTCTATGAAGGGTAAAAATTTGACCGAAAACGCTGTAGCCAATGTGTCAAATGCTTTGGTCGGACGAATCGCAGGAATCACCTCCACACAATCAAGTGGAGAACCTGGGAGAAATTCAACTACAATCCGAATTAGAGGAATAAGCACATTTAATTCGGGGAGCCAAGAGCCTTTGGTTGTAGTAGATGGCATTCAAAGTTCAATGAGTGTAATTGATGCTATGGATCCTTATGAAATAGAAAGTATCAATTTGCTCAAAGATGCTTCGGCCACCGCTGTATATGGAGTAAAAGGTGCTAACGGAGTACTTATTGTTACTACCAAACGAGGAAAAACAGGAGCGCCAAAGGTTACCCTCACTTACAATACAGGGATAAGTCAATTAGCTACTCAATTAGACCTTCTGAACTCATACGATTATGCGGTTTTCAGAAATGAAGCCATACGAAATGATAATGACCCAAGTAAGTTCAATCTGTTGTTTAGTGAAGAAGGGTTTCGTAACGAATTATGGAAATTCAAAAACAATCGTGATTTTACTCCTGATGAAGTTGAAGCGATGAATTTAACTCCAGAACAAAAACAAATTCTTCTTAATAGTCCCGCTATATATTACACAAGTCATAATTATTTCAAAGAGGCTTTCGGTGGAAATTCACCACAAACTCAGTTTAATCTAAATGTTTCGGGCGGTACAGAAAAAACACGATATTTTACTTCGTTAGGATATTTGTACCAAGGAGGTTCTTTTCAAAATACAGATTATTACGACGCTGATATCAATTCTAAATATCAACGCTATAATTTCAGATCCAATCTAGATTTTGATGTTACTGATAACACAAATTTGACCGTTGATCTAACGGCTGTATCTTCCAAAGTAGGAGGTATTTTAGGTAGCTCACAAGATGGAGATATCACTGGAGAATATGCTCGGCAAAAAGCCATGCTTGTTCACATATTAGCAAACCCTCCCTTTACGGGACCTGGCATTGTAGATAATCATCTAGTACATGGTTTTGTTGATGGAGTTAATCCCCTTACAGCCAAGAAAGCATCAGGATATACCATCTTTTCAGGGCTTCTAACTCGTCCTTATCTTACCACTTATAAAACCAATTTAAACATCAATTTGAAGTTAAAACATAACTTCGATTATATCACAAAAGGATTATCGGCAACAGGAACCTTTTCATACAACGATACATATTCCAAAGGTGTACGACGAGAAAAATCTGTACCATCGTATTCCGTTGCACGAAATCCTAAAAACTTATCCGAAATTCTCTTCTTTGGGGGAAATTTAAATCCTATCCAACTTGAAGATAATTTCAGATTGTACAAATGGCGAAGAGTGTATTTTGAACTTGCAACCAATTACGAACGTACTTTCGGCAAACATGGCGTTACAGCTCTTATACTTGCCAACGGACAAAAAACACACGACCCTGGACTCGAATATTTCGTTCCTGCCGGATTGATGGGACTTGCCGCTCGTTCTACTTACGATTACGACGGAAGATACCTATTGGAAGTGAATATGGGCTACAATGGTACTGAAAATTTTGCCCCAGGTAAGCGTTTTGGTTTCTTTCCTGCTTTTTCACTTGGTTGGGTTGCTAGCAACGAAAAATTTTTCCCTGAAAACAACATAGTAACTTATCTGAAATTGAGAGGTTCTTACGGAGAGGTTGGTAATGACCAAGTTGGTAGCAGACGATTTCTGTATCTTCCTAGTACTTGGGGATATGGATTTGAAGGTTATGAAAATACAGGAATTGGTATCGGAGGATATTATTTTGGAGATAGCAATGGAAGTACTAAAGACCCATTCTATACAGGTTCGTGGGAGAAAAGAGTGGGTAATCCAAATGTAACTTGGGAAAGAGCCAAAAAAAGTAATTTGGGAATAGATTTACATATGTTCAAAGATAAACTCTCTATTACAGCAGATATTTTTCAGGAAAAAAGAGATAATATTCTGTGGTACAGAGGTACGGTTCCTGGAATTGTTGCTTCCGATTTGCCTGCTGTGAATATTGGTGAGGTTTCTAACAAAGGATATGAAGTTCAAGTTCATTGGACAGACAAAATAAACGACTTTACATATAGTTTAGGTTTTAATGTTTCATATGCCAAAAATAAAATCGAATATCGAGACGAACCAGCTAACCAGTTTGAATGGATGAATGCTACGGGCTATTCCATTGGTCAATACAAAGGTTTACTTACTGATGGTTTCTATAACACCTGGGAAGAAGTAATGCAGCGCCCTTATTCACGTTACGACGGAAACAAAGTACAACCTGGCGACATTCGTTATGTAGATATAACAGGTGATAATATTATTGATGAAAAAGATTTCGTGCCGATAGGTTATTCAAACTTCCCGAGATATAATTTTGGTGCAAATCTTAATTTAGGATACAAAGGTTTTGGATTATCAATATTATTCACAGGTACAGCCCAAGGTTCTATGCCTCTTGATTTCTATATGCGATATCCTTTTTATATGGACAAAGGAGCGGCTTTCAAACATCAATACGAAGGAAGATGGACTCCCGAAAAAGTTCAACAAGGTATAACACCTACTTTCCCTCGGGCTTCTCTGCGTACAGGAGACAACATAAACGGGGTTGCCTTTAGTGATTTTTGGTTACAATCTACAGACCATATTAAGTTAAAAAACGTAGAAATAAGCTATCTCTTAGAAAAACATAGATGGTTGGAAAAAAGTGGTATTACTTCCATAAGATTTTCTTTAAGTGGAAATAATTTGCACGCTTGGTCTAAGATGCTTCCTGGTTATGACCCCGAGCAACAAGACGCAAACGGAGCCGCTGCTGGATATTTGTATCCGATGACGCGAGTGTATAACTTAGGTATCAATATTCAGTTTTAAATTTAGACATAACGAAAATACAATACAATGAAAAATCTATATTATATTTTTTTGATTATAACTCTAAGCTCACAACTTTTTTCGTGTGCAAATGAAGATTATTTCCTTGAAAAAAGATTGGGAAGTGATGTTACTGTAGATTCTATTTTCGCTACAAAACAAAAATCTTTGTCGGCTATCGCTCAAGCCTACGGAATGAGCTTGCAAGCTGGAATTACTCTAAGGGGTTGGGATAATGACCGAAACAACGGACTTAGAGGCGGAACACTTTCTCATCTTTCTGGTGAAGTGAATGCTTTGAAATTCAACTGGGAAGATGCTTGGAAAATCCAACGCTCGGGAATGACCGCTAATGAAGGAGATGGAAAACCTTTAAGCCCTGATGGTTTTGTTTATAACTATCAAGCCATTCGTCAGTGTTACCTCGTAATAGAAAATATTGACAAAGTTTCTGACCTATCTGATGTTGATAAAAAAGCCATAAAGGCCGAAATGCTTACACTTATCGCTTATCGTTATCAAGAAATGCTAAAACGATACGGAGGTGTTCCTATTGTGGAGGGAACACTCAACGTAGAGTCTGATCTTATGATTCCTCGTGCTTCGGTACGTGCAACTCTTGACCATATCATAAAGCTCTGTGATTTGGCAGTAGGCGACCTTCCTAATTCGTACAACAGAATCGACAAAGGTCGTGTAACCAAAGGAATTCCAATGTGCGTTAAAGCAGAAGCTCTGATGTTTGCCGCAAGACCTCTGTTCAATAGTGCCATTCCTTATATGAGTTTGGGTGCGAACAACTCTCTTATTTCGCTTGGTGCAGAAGACCCTTCTTTGTGGCAAAGTGCTGTTGAAGCTAATCTTGAAGTTATCAATTGGGCAACATCTAATGGATACCGAGTTATTGACAGCGGAGACCCTTTCAAAGATTACGGAACAGCTGTTTCTACTCCTAATAATGAGGAAGTTCTATTAGCCTTCAAATCGCAACAAGCATCGGTTTCTTATAGTCCACAAACGCAATCTGGAGGCGCCAATGCGATGAGTTATTTACAACTAACTCAATACTATAAATCCGATGGAACTAATCAAACATGGGCTGGAGAGAATTGGAGTTCTTACAACGAATACGTACAAAAAGCCAACGAAATGGAAGCACGATTTAAAGCCTCGGCAGCCATTGCTGGACAACAAGCGTGGAATAACCCAACTTCCTACAAATGGTCAAGTGAAATGCTTTCCAATGCTTCTACTTGGGCAGGAAGAGGAGGTACGGAAGGTGCTGGAAGACGTGTAAAATTCTGGTATATGGCTGACACAAGAGATTGGTTTGAGTTCCCTCTGTACCGATTAGCCGAATTTTACCTAAACCTTGCTGAGGCGTATAACGAACTGGGTAATGCAACAAAATCACAAGAGTATCTCAATGTAATAAGAAATAGAGCAGGTCTTCCTAACATTACAGAAACAAACAAAACGAAACTGAGAAATATTATACAAAGAGAATGGGCAATTGAATTTTACGAAGAGAACCATCGTCTTTTTGATGTAAAACACTGGAAATTACCTGATTTAGGAAACGGAATTATCGGTGGCGATAAGAAAGGTATTGAATTTCAATACGTTTCTGGTCAAGACGCTGGTTGGAATCCTTGGGATTATGTATCTTATGCGGTACGAGTCCTTTACACAGGATATTGGGACCCAAGTCAGTATTTAGAACCTTTTCCGATTGGAGAAGTAAATAAAGGATATATTATACAAAATCCTGGTTATTAAGAATTTGTATTTGTTTTATTTGAAAATAATTTAAGACATAGTAAGATGAAATATAAAAATAACATATTCTTCTGCATCGTGGTATTTGTTTGCTCAATATTCAATTTGCAAGCTCAAAATACCAATGACCCTACGATATTTATTCCCGATTCGACATTTGTTGCAGGTACGTTGGTGAATATTCCCAAGGAATCTGCTACGATTTCCTATTCAGATGTTTCGGGAGAAAAATTATTGAAAATGCCTTCAACGAATTTCACCAATAGTTTATTCGGATTACTTCCAGGACTAACTACTTTACAAGGTTCAGGAGAACCAGGCGCAAATGATGCATATCTGACTATCAGAGGATTAGGCTCTTATAACTATCCACAAGCCACTATTTTTATTGATGGTTATCAAAGCGATTTGGTATATTTATCGCCTTCTGAAATAGAATCAATTACCATATTGAAAGATGCTGCAGCTTTAGCTCCATTTGGTATGAAAGGAGCTCATGGAGTTATTTGGATAACTACTAAACGAGGCATAGAAAGCAAACCGATTATCGGAGTAGAATTACAAACAGGTTTTCAAAAACCTACCATACTTAGCAAACCACTATCTGCAATAGAATATGCACAATTGTATAACGAGGCTTATAGCAATGATTTAGGTTTATGGAGTACTTACTATAACATTCCTTCCGATATTCAATTCAATACCGATTGGTACGACAAAGTTCTTAAAAATTCATCGCTTTTGGATAGACAAGATGTAACCATCAAAGGAGGTTCTTCATCAGCCAAATACTTCGTACTTTTAGGACACGCACGAAATAGTGGACTTTACAAGGTACGAACCGATGATTCGCATTCCAATGCAAAGTTTGAACAATTTACCATCAAAGCCAATCTTGATTTCAGTATGTTGAAATTATTTGAAGGAAGAGTGAATATCAATGGACGAATCGAAGATAGAAGCAATCCTAATTATTCAACCTCCAATCTATGGAAAAACTTGGAGAGCTATCCTAACATCATCTATAATCACCAAAATGAAGATGGTTCTTATACGGGAACCTCAACGTATCCCGATAATCCGTATGCTTCTATTCAAGCATTAGGATTTAAGACCATGCACGATAGAACTTTTTCGGCAAACTTCGATTTGAAAGAAAAACTTGACTTTATAACCCCAGGATTATATATAAATCAGGGAATATCACTTAGTACTTGGACACGAGGCACGCGAAGCGTTTACAGAAACTATACACGCGTATTAAATGGTTTGGCACAAACTACCGATCGCGACACAAATTACGAAGTTAAAGACGACTACGGAACCAACCAATGGAATCGATTACAAATACAATTAGGAGCTGGATATTCACGTAACTTTGGTAGTAGTACATTAACAACCGCCGTAAGTTATCTGCAATATTTGTATCACATTGATGCTAACTTGAACGGAGCTGCTGGTTTAAATAACGATTATGCTTATCAGAATATTAGCGGACGCATACACTACGATTACAAAAATAAATACTTTGCTGAATTGGGTTTTGCTTATAGCGGGTCTGATAATTATGCTAAAGGTAATCGATTTGGATTTTATCACGCTCTTTCCTTCGGGTGGAATATTTTCAATGATAAATATGTAGTTTCTAATCCAAATATCAATTTGCTAAAAATAAGAGCTTCTGTTGGTACTACGGGCAATGATCACTACAATGGCGGACGATATTTATATCAAAAATATTATTCATCGGTAGGCGGAGGTGGTTTTGCCACAGGGAATGATACCCCTACATGGCACAATACAATGGGGCTTCGATATGTACCTAATCCTGATATTTTTGCAGAAAAAAGTCTTAAATATAATATTGGTATTGATTCCAAATTCTTCAACAGATGGAGCATTTCTATTGATGCTTTTCTGAACAAAAATACGGATATTGTTTCTCCCGATTATAGTTTATCAGGTGTATTTGGAGCAACGCCACCTTATAAAAACCTAGGTAAAGTAACCAACAAAGGCTTCGAGTTTGTTACCAATTACACTTCTTCCATCGGAAAGTTACAATATACTATTGGAGCAAATGCTTCGTATGCTATCAACAAGATAGATTATATGGCAGAATATGATGCTGTTTCAGAACAATCTGCCAAAACAGGAAAATCTATCGGAATACGATTTGGATATGATGCCATAGGATTTTATGATGTTTCGGATTTTGACACCAATGGAAACTTAGTTTCTTCATTACCAAAACCTTCATTTGGCAACGTAATGCCTGGGGATATAAAATATCGAGATATCAATGCAGACGGATTTATCAATGAATACGATAGAATTGAAATCGGAAAAGGATTTTTGCCAGCATTAACGTATGCAGGGTCTATCAATCTTGCTTACGAAGGATTTGATTTAGGGCTTTTGGTACAAGGGGTACAAGGCAGAGATATTGATTTACTTTACGATGCACGTCTAAAAACCATTGCTTTTGAAAATAACGGAAATGTATATGCCATAGCCAAAAATCGATGGGCTTATTATCCTAATCAAGGAATTGATACACGTAGTTCAGCTCAATATCCTCGTCTTTCTTTGTTAGGGAATAATAACAATTATCAATCCTCTACCCTATGGATAAAAAAGGCAGATTATATAAGAATTCGATATGTAGAAATTGGATACAGCATTCCTCAACGAATGATTGAAAACACAGGTTTAAATAAAGTTCGTATATATCTGAATGCGACTAATCCTTTTACAGTTTCTTCATTGATGTCTGATTACAACTTAGACCCCGAGGTACTATCAGGATATCCTGCTCTTAAATCTGTCACAATGGGTGTTTCTTTGAAATTTTAAATTTTGTAAATAACTTAAATAATTTATCTTATGTTAAAAATTAGCAAATATTCAATAATACATTTGAGCATATCTGTACTGATAGGCTCTCTGGTAAGTTGCGATGTATTAGATACAAAGGTAGATATTTATAACACAGACCAGCAAATACAAACTAATTATAAAGTACTTTATGATTTTGGTTATGCCGCTTACACACGATTGCAAAACAGAGGATATGCCATAGATAATAATCTTTTTGCTGCTGTTTCTGATGAGGCTGAATATACGTATTCGCCTTCTTCTACACAGATTTTCAATGAAGGAAGCTGGAATGCTTTTACCAATCCTGATAATAGCTATCTATATAATTATGAAGGGATACGAGCTGCTACCTATTTTTTGGAAACATATCCGAATTATGTTGAGTTTTTAAAACTGAATCGAAACTTAATCTCTACTAATGATATCAATGAATACCAGAGAGATGTAAAAAGTATCCGATACTTACGATTTGAAAACAGAGTGCTTCGTGCTTATTTTTATTTCGAACTTTTGAAACGTTTCGGTGGAGTTCCTATCGTAAAAAATCTTTTAGACTCAAATGATAATACACATTTACCACGAAATAGTGTTGATGAAGTGGTTGACTACATTGTCAGCGAAATTGATGCTTCCAAAGACAGCCTAGTTACTAACTGGGGTACTGACTTTCAGGATATTGGACTGGACGGACGCATAACCAAAGGAGCCGCATTAGCTTTAAAATCAAGAGTTTTGCTATACGCAGCAAGCCCTCTATTTAATCCAGGCAACGATGCCACTAAATGGCAAGCTGCGGCAAGTGCTGCCAACGAATTACTTAGCCTGAATTTGTATTCGTTAGATCCAAATTACAGTGAACTATTCATTGGCGATAAAAGCACAAAAAGCTCAGAAACCATCTTTGCTATACGACAAGGAGCTACTAACGATTTGGAAAAAAGTAATTATCCTATCGGAACTGCTGGAGGTAATAGCGGGATTACACCCTCTCACAATTTGGTAAATGCTTACGAGTACAAAGGTATTCCTAACCCCGATGACCCGTATGCCAATCGCGATCCCCGATTAGGTTTTTCTATTGTAACCAATAATAGCAAGTGGAACGACAGAACCATCGAAATCTGGGAAGGTGGTACTGATGATTTCAACAATAAAAATGCTTCTCGGACCGGATATTATTTGAAAAAATTCTTAAATGAAAATCTCAATTTAATTCAAGATGAAAAAAAATTAAGAAGTTGGATTGTTTTCCGCTTGGCTGAAATATATCTGAACTATGCTGAAGCTATGAACGAAGCCTACGGTCCTAACAACAGCAATGGATATGGACTTACCGCTGAAGAAGCTCTCAACAAAGTTAGAAGCAGACCAGGCGTTGAAATGCCTCCTATCACTACAAGTTCAAAAGACGAATTCAGAGAAAAAGTAAAACACGAACGCCGCATAGAACTTGCCTTTGAAGAACATCGATATTGGGATTTGAGACGATGGAAAGACGCCATAACAGTACTCAATAGCCCTTTACGAGGGGTTCGCCCTACAAAAAATGGAACTCATTTCACTTACGATGTAAAAGAAGTTGAAAAAAGAGTTTTTTTAGAAAAAATGTATCTCCATCCGATTCCACAATCTGAAATTGCAAAATCACAAGGAATTTTAACACAAAACCCTGGTTGGTAGTTTAAAAATAAATACAATGAAAAAATTATCTATTCTATTTGCATTATTTACAGCAATTTACGTTGTATCTTGCGATTCAAAAGACGCTTTTGACCAAGAAGGACTGATGTCTATCTATATGCCTCAGGCTTCGATGCTAAATGGCGGCTTTTCAAATCTGTACCCTGTTCCTTTCGAAAATGGAAATATTGAAAATTATACCTTAGAAGAAACAACAAAGCAGATGAAAATCGTTCTGGGGGTAAAAAACTCTGGTCGTAGCAAAAATGGTTTTTCTGTCAATGTCGTAGCCGATATGGAAACAACTAATTCCGTAGTAGCTGACCAACAGGTTGAAAATGCGGTTATGCTTCCCGAAGACACCTATTCTTTCCCGCAAAGTGTTAGTGTAGAGCCTGGTAACAACGAAAAATCTTTTTTTCTTCACGTAAATATGAAGAAGATTGCCGATGAATACCCCGAATATTTCGAAAAAAAAATGGTTTTGGCAATCAAAATTACAAACAACAGCAATATCAATTCAAAACTTGCAACAACTATCATCGTAATTGATGGTTCGAAACTCTTGCCAACACCTCCACCTCCTCCTATTGATACGATGCTTAAAGGCGATGCGTGGAAAATACTTCCACAAAACATTGGAGGAGTAACAGGCGATACCGACATAAAAATTATTGATGGTAGAAATATTCATTATAGCTCGGGAGCTGTGGCAGGAAGGTTTAATCACGTTATTTATCAACCTGTTGAAGTGGTTGCTGGTGAAACCTATACTTATGATATGATGATAGATATCACTGGACAAGCGTGGGGCTGGATACAATTGCATATCAGTCCGAGAGAACCCATTGCCTCTGAAGATTTTAATGAAAACAGAGTGTTTGATGTTTCTAATAAAATTACCTCTCCAATGAGTAGCTTAATGTCTGAAGCCTCAAATATTCAAGATAAAAAAACATTTACAGCCACACAAAACGGAGTTGTGTATTTTGTTCTTAAAATAGGCAGTTGGGATAATAATTTTGAAAATTTAATTCTTTCAGATTTGGTTTTCAAAAAAGCTCCAACGCTCCCCAAACCTCCCACTGAAACGATGCTTAAAGGCGATGCGTGGAAAATTCTTCCACAGGGCATCGATGGAGGTATCTCAAACGATGCCGAAATAAAGATAGTTGATGGTAAGAACATCTATTATTCTAACGGAAATGAACGTAAAAAATACAATCACGTTATCTATCAATCCGTTGAGGTAGAAGGAGGTAAAACGTATACCTACGATATGATGTTAGACTTCAAAAAAGAAAAAGCATGGGGCTGGATACAAGTTTATATTAGTTCACAAGAACCTACCAATGGAGGTGATTTCAATGACAATAAAGTATATGATTTCTCGGGAAATGCCAATCCGCCTACAAGTGGTTTAATGTCAGATTTTTCAAGCATTAAAGACAAAACAACCTTTACGCCTTCACAAAGTGGAACGATTTATTTTATCATTAAAATAGGTTGTTGGGACGATAATTTTGAAGACCTAACCATCAGCGAACTGAATTTTAAAGAAAAATTATAATTAAAAAATATTATGATGAAAAATAAGATCATTTTCATATCAATATGTATTCTCGCTTTATCTTGCAAGAAAGAAGAAGATTCGGGAATAAATAAAACGCCAGAGCCTTATAGCGTTCCAGAAAAGCCAGTTGAATGGGTTCTGGATTTTCAAGATGATTTCGACGGAAATTCCTTAAACGACCAAGAATGGATAATTTATGACAATTCTTGGAGCGATAATCCTGAACATATGCGACGAGTTGAGGCAGTTGAGGTCAAAGACGGAATTCTGAACTTAATTGTAGATAAACACCCCACCGACCCCAATCGGTACATGACTGGGGGAATAGCTCACAAGAAAAATTACTTGTATGGCAAATTTGAGTTTAGAGTTAAAATGGAACACGACCCCACTGCTTCTACCAGTGGTGTGTGTCTGACTTGGCCAGAGAGCGAACAATGGCCAAAAGATGGAGAGGCTGATATATTTGAAACTGAGTACGAAACCGATTTTTGGAACACCTGGATTCATTACGGAACAAAAGATAGTAGCGGAAAATGGCAAGACTCAAAATATCAGAAAACCCACCACATAGACAAAACACAATGGAATGTTGTAGCAATGGAATGGTCTCCTGAATATATAAAAATATACATAAACGGAAATCTCGCTTGGACACTAAAAGATTCCGATGCCATTGCCAAAGTACCTCATCATATGTGTTTCCAGGTGGAAAAAGATTTGAACAAAGCCTCTGCAAATCCCGTAAAATTATACGTTGACTGGGTCAAAATATACAGCAGAGTCGAAAAATAAACATTTTATATAAATCTCTTTCTAAAATTTGAAAAACCTCAAAAAATCAATTAAAATGAAAACATATGTAAAAATTTTAATCAAAAAAATGATATTTCCTACTTGTTTTGCTCTTTTTATGTTATCTGCTTGTGAAAAACAAGTTAGTGAAATTAAAAACGAAGAGAATCATACTGAAATGGATAAACCCGATGATATACCTGATGCAAATTCATCAATGAATGAAGCAAAATGGGTTTTGGATTTTCAAGACGACTTCAATGAGGATAAGCTCGATGAAGATAATTGGGGAATATATGACAACTCTTGGCTTGATGAATATTTTCCTAATGAAGACCATTCTGAGCATATGAGAAGACGTGAAGCAGTACAGGTTAAAGACGGATTTCTGAATTTGTCTGTAGATAAACATCCTACCGACCCCAAAAGATATATGACGGGCGGAGTAGCTCACAAGAAAAATTACTTGTATGGCAAATTTGAATTTCGAGTACGAATGGATTCTGACCCCCACAACTCAACAAGTGGCGTAGGACTTACTTGGCCTGAAAGCGAAAAATGGCCTGCCGATGGTGAAAATGATATTTATGAAACTCATCATACCGATAATAATTGGAGTAGTTGGGTACATTGGGGAAAACTAATCAATAATAACCAATGGGAAGACCAAAAACATCACAAATCATATAACTTTGATAAAACAAAATGGCACGTCATTGCTATGGAATGGGAACCTAATGTCATCAAATTTTACGTAAATGGTAATCTTGTTTGGAAAATGCAAGATACAGGATCTATTGCAAAAAATCCGCATCATATTTGTTTTCAGGTGGAAAAAGATTTGAAAAAAGGATTTACAAAACCTATCAAAATGCAGGTTGATTGGGTGAAAATATACAAAAAACAACAATGGAAACTCGTTTTTCAAGAGAATTTTAATGGTTCCTCTGTCAATACCTCTGAATGGCTAATGTATGACAGCCCAGGACACGCTGGTAACGGATTACGAAAACCCGAAGCATTTTCGGTTAAAAACGGATTGCTTATTGTTACAGCTCAGATGAAAAATAACAAAATAGTTTCTGGAGGAATGGCTCACAAAAGAAATTATACGTTTGGAAAATTTGAATTCAAAGTAAGAACTGAGCCTGATCCAAGCCAAGCTACAAGTGGCGTTGTGCTTACTTGGCCTCAAAGTGAAAAATGGCCTGTTGATGGTGAAAATGATATTTACGAAACTGGAACTTCTTCTTCACGAAATCCGTTCAAAACTTTTATCCATTATGATGTAGACAACAAGCAACACGAATTTGTTCATCAAGCAGATGGAAGCCAATGGCAAATAATGGCGATGGAATGGACTGAGCATTCTATCAAAATTTTTCGAGATAATAAATTGATATGGACGCTTACCGACCCCAAAGCAATTCTTAAAAATCCGCATCACTTGTGTATTCAATTAGATGCCTTCCAAAAAACAATGGGTAATCCTGTAAAAATGTATGTTGATTGGGTAAAAATTTATCAGGAAAAATAATACATTCTATGTCAAGTAAAAATCTATTTGTCGTACTTTTTATTTTACTATTTAGTCAGTGTGGTTTTGGTCAAAGTGTCCGAAAGAAGATAGCATTGGATAACGATTGGAAATTCACTTTCGGACACGCCAAGGAGTCATCGAAGGACTTGTTTTACAAAATTCACAACGATTTTTCAAAAACGAAAGCAAAGGGAATTAATTTCTCAAGCATTCAGTACGATGATAGTACTTGGTTACAAATTGATTTACCTCACGATTGGGCTGTGGCATTGCCTTTTTCAAAAGAAGCCTCTTGCTCGCACGGATATAAAACACTCGGAGTAGATTTTCCTCAAACAAGCATTGGATGGTATCGGAAAAAATTTATGGTTGAGGCAACAGATTCCGATAAGCGATTTGAAATACAATTTGATGGTATTTTTCGTGATGCTCACATTTGGATTAACGGAATGTATTTAGGAAATTACCAAAGTGGCTATATGGGTGTGAAGTATGACATAACTGATTTTATTGATTTTAAAAATGAAAACGTAATTACTGTGAGAGTTGATGCCACACAAGCCGAGGGGTGGTTTTATGAAGGAGCTGGAATCTATCGACACGTGTGGCTCAATATCTTTGATAACCTTTATACACCTACTGAAGATGTATACATACAGACTAAATCAATTGGTACAAACTCAGAAATCTTAACCGAAATAGTTGTTAAAAATCAATATTTGACAGAAAAAACATTCTATTTGGAATATAAAATCCTTGATAGAAATAAAAAAGTTGTTACAGAAGCAACTTCTGATGTTTTTCGTATACAACCCAACGGGAAATTATTCCTATCCAAGCAATTATCTATAAACAATTCCTCTCTTTGGGATACCGATAATCCATATTTGTACACATTGGTTACAAAGATTGTATCAAATAATGAAACGCTTGAAGAACTTCACACACGTTTTGGTATAAGAACCTTTCGTTATGAACCCGATGGGTTTTATCTCAACAACAAACGTGTACAAATAAAAGGAGTTTGCGTACATCAAGACCACGCAGGCATTGGAACGGCTCTATTAGATGAAATTCAATATTATCGCATAAATCTTTTGAAAGAAATGGGAGCTAACGCTTATCGTAGTGCTCACAATCCTCCTACACCTGAATTACTACAAGCCTGTGATAGTCTAGGTATGTTGGTTATGAATGAAACAAGATTGCTCAATAGTGGCAGTGAGTATTTAACACAATTTGAAAATCTGATAAAAAGAGATAGAAACCACGCTTGTATATTTATGTGGTGTATTGGTAATGAAGAAGAACTTATTCAGACAACAATCACAGGCAAACGTATTGCACAAACGTTAATAACCAAACAACACGAATTAGATCCCTCACGTACTAGCACTTATGGAGGAAATGTAGGCAACAAAAAAGAAGGCGTAAATGAAGTCATTCCTGTGCGAGGCTTTAACTACAATTTATACGGATTGGAAGATTACAAAAATCAGAATCCTAACCAGCCTATCATTGGTACAGAAGTGGGAAGCACAGTAAGTACACGAGGTATATATATTCCTGAAAATGAAATAAATAAAATAGAACACTTTAACGGGGTTTTTGTAGCAGATACTGTACATGCTTATCTGTTAGATCAAGATTATAGTTATACAAACTGGGCTTCAAGAGCTGAACAATGGCTAAACCAAACATTTTTTGACGAGCGATTTATGGGCGGTTTCGTATGGACGGGCTTTGATTATCGTGGTGAACCTACTCCTTTTTCATTTCCCAACATCAATTCGCACTTTGGTGTGATGGACGTTTGTGGTTTTCCTAAAAACATATACTACTATTACAAATCGTGGTGGTCAGACAAAGATGTGTTACATATCGCTCCACATTGGAATATTGATGCTCAGCCCAATCAATTGGTCAAGGTATGGGTATATAGTAATGCTGATGAAATAGAGCTATTTCTCAATGGAAAAAGTTTAGGAAAAAAAATGATGCCCAAACTTGGTCATTTAATCTGGGAAGTAAAATACCAAAAAGGTATTCTCAAAGCAGTTGGTTTAAAAAATGGACAAAAAATTCAATCATCGGTAGCAACTACTGGCAAGCCTACAAAAATTATTCTTACGCCTCATAAAAAGAGTTTGAAGGTAGGCAATCAAGATGCTTTGGTAGTTAATGTATGTGTTGTTGATAAAAAAGGCTTAGAAGTTCCTAACGCTAACGGATTGATTCATTTTAATTTATTAGGTGATGCACAAATTATTGGAGTTGGAAATGGCGACCCAAGTTCACACGAAAAAGACACTTTCGGCAAAAATGAAATCATCCAAAGAAAACTTTTCAATGGAAAATGTCAAGTAATTATTCGTTCAGGAAAAACAAAAACTCCTATACAGCTCCAAGCCTTTTCTCAGGGATTAAATAACGCTACGATAACGATTTTACAACAATAATGATTTATGATGAAATAAATCCAAATTTGTTTAACTAATAAAATAATTTATTTATGAGAAATAACATAAAATTTTATAAAGTTATTATTCTTGGTGTGAATATATTATTTTCTACTTTGTCTGTAGCCCAGACAAATGAGAATGACCCACTTATGTTCGGTGCAGAAATCTTTATTGAGCCTGGACAATCGGACAAAAATATAGAAAGTTGGTTCAAAACACTCAACGACAACAATATGCAATTGACTCGTATTCGTATGTTTGAAAACTATATGAAAGATAGTAACGGTAATTGGGATTTTTCATTGTTTGACAAAGCATTCAAATACGCTGAAAAGTACAATATAAAAGTGTATGCAAATCTATTTCCTGCTACCGATTTTACTGATGTAGGTGGATTCAAATTTCCTTACGATAAGAATCACTTGCAGCGTATTGCTCAATATATCAAAACAATGGTAGAGCATTTCAAAAAATATAAATCGCTCTATGGTTGGGTACCTATCAATGAACCTGGTGGGGGTAGTATCTACGATCCTCTTGCAAAAGAAATTTTTTCTGAATGGAAAAATTCTCAAAAAAATTTAGTCAAAAATTCGTTGAAAGACACACCTCATTTTTCTTTTGATAATAACCAATTTTTGCTATATTACAACACTTGGTATCTGAAATGGCTCACAAAAGAAATCAGAAAATATGATACCGAAAATCCTATTCATGTCAATACACATCAAATTTTTGACAATGTTGCCCAATATGATTTTCCTGCATGGAACGATTTTTTGACCAGCTTAGGAGGCTCCGCTCATGCTAGTTGGCATTTTGGCTATTTTCCTCGTGAAAAATACGCGCTAGCTATGTCAGCAAATAGCGAGATTATTCTTTCGGGAGCAACAAAAATTCCTTGGTTGATGACAGAACTCCAAGGTGGAAACAATATTTACAGCGGTTACGCTCCTTTTTGTCCTACCAAAGAAGAAGTTGCACAATGGCTATGGATTTCGGTGGCAACAGGTAGTAAAGGAGCTATTTTTTGGTGCTTAAATCCTCGCATGTCAGGTGCTGAAGCTGGTGAATGGGCTATGGTTGATTTTCAGAATAAACCCACAAACCGGTTAGTCGAAGTTGGCAAAATCGCTAAAATAATTCAGCAGAACGAAAAACTATTCAGCACGGCAAAACCCGTTAATAGCCCTATAACTATTCTCTACAATCGGGAATCTATGTGGGTTGAAAACCGAATGACTACTGATTTGAAAGATAACAAATTCGAAATTCGTAGCCAAGGGGCTGTTATCAAATCTGCCATTAGTTATTTTGAAGCTTTATCACAGATAGGATTGCAACCCGCTTTTAAAGAATTTAACGAATTTTCTTTTAGTGAAAAAGATTATACAGGACAAAGTATTATTTTGGCTCATCAAATAGCCATTCCTGAGGCATATTATGACAAACTTCGTCATTTTGTAAAAAACGGAGGCACACTGATTGTTGATGGACTTACGGCGTTTTATGATGAAAATGCAATTTCAAAAATGGTAAATTATTTCCCGTTGTCCGATTTGTTAGGAGGAAACGTTTCAGAATTTGTATTTGAAAAAGATATCTTCGATTTAAAACTTGCTAACAAAAATCTTTCTGCTCATGCTCTAAAAGGTATCATTTCTGTTGAAAGTGGAAAAAGCCTAAACGATCAAAATGAAAACTTGGGTATAGTCAATTCTTTCGGCAAAGGCAAAGTTGTTTGGGTTCCCTCTCTCATTGGCTTAGGAGCTAGGAAAGTAGATAATTATGAAACACTGATGGCTTTTCTTATGCCATATATTGACAACAAAAATGAATTTAGTTTTGACACATATCATAGAGGTTTATTGATGAAAAACTTAAAATCGGGGAAAAAAGTAATTTCGGTTATTATCAACAAAAATAAAACCTCAATGCAGGTCAAATTAAAAGGTTTTTTCAATCGTTATAAAAATCCAAGTATTTTATATTCTAACAAAAATAGCCGAGTCAGTGGCGAAAATGTTACAATAAATAGTGAGGACACATTAGTTATTTTGTGGAACTAAATCGGAGGATTTATGAGAATAATTGTTATTTTTTTTACTATTTTTTTAGTTTCTTGCAAAACACATATTGAGGTTGATAACAAAATTAAAGTTAGTCATAAATATCCACTATACTTTGAAAGAGCAGGTCAAGTGTGGATACCCATTTCTACTAATTATCTTCCTGAAGGAAATATGCAGCAAGTAGAAGAATACTTCAAGCGTTTTTCAGAGAATGGAGGTAATTCAATGCGAATTTGGATCAGTACTGAATTTCTGGAAATAGAAGATACAACAGCAGGTAATTATAGTGAAGAAAAATTCAGCCGTATAAGTCAATTATTGAAATATGCAGAAAAATATGGTATTTACATTAAATTTACATTACAACACATCCGTACTATTAGCAAAACAATTCACCCAAACGAGAATTGGGCAAATAGTCAAGCGTTGAGTAGTCAATTTAAAAATATTGATGAATATGTCAATACCATAAGAGGAAAAAATTCATACCTTAAAAGAGCTAAAGCGCTATCCGACCGATACAAAGACCATAAATATATTTACGGTTGGGAATTATGGAACGAAATGGATGCCGTTGTTGATGACCCGAGTTGGAAAAATTTCACTCCGATCATAATTGATTCATTAAAACACATTTTTCCTGATAAACTCATTACACAATCTTTGGGAAGTATGCATGCTCCATATATGGAGGAGCATTACCTCTCTCTTTCCAAAATTGCTCAAAATGATTTTCTATCCATTCACAGATACTTAGACCAAGGTAACAAATGGGGGCAATATGATATTGTCAAAGGACCAATAGACCTTTTGATATCTGATGCGATAGAGAAAGGGCTTCTTTTAACAAAAAGTAATATGAAACCTGTAATAATAAATGAAATAGGAGCTGTAGAGCCCAATCACTTAGGTGCTTTCAATTTATATAAAAAAGATACGAAAGGCGTTTTGCTTCATGATTTTATTTTTACTCCTTTTTTCTGTGGAAGTGCAGGTTCAGGAAATACTTGGCATTGGAATCATTACATAGAACCTATGAATCTGTGGTTCCATTTTCAGCGTTTTAAAACAGCGATTGAAGGATTTGACCCAATAAAAGAAAGATGCAGACCTTTTCGTTTTGAACACGATAATGTGAGATGTTATGGTTTAAAAGGCAAGAATAAAACCATCATTTGGTGTCGAGATGCTACCAATAACTGGAAAACAGAACTTCAAGATGAAATACCTGCCCAAACTAAAACGAACTTTACGTTTTCTTTAACTGATTTGGTGAATGTTAAATATAATCACTACAATCTATATAATCCTTGGACAGACCAATGGACAAACAATTTACCAATTAAAAATGGGAAAATTGTTGTTCCTAATTTTTTACGCTCAATTATTGTTGTATTAGAAAATTAATACAACTGAATTGAAATAGAGATAAAATTATATGTTATTATTTTCATCTGTATTCATTTTTGTAAAAATTTTTAACAATCATATAAACTGATATATTATTATGAAAATTCGTTTTAATTTATTATGCTTAATTTTAGGATTTTTCCATTTTGCCATAGCTCAAAACGATTGGGAAAATCAATCTGTAAATCAGATAAATACTGAAAAAAGCCACAGTTCTTACATTCCTTTTGAAAAAATCAATTGGGGAAGTAATGATTTGAGCCAATCGCCACAGGTAAAATTGCTCAACGGAAATTGGTCATTTGCTTATTTTACACACCCTAATCAAGTACCTAATAATTTTTATAAAGGAAACATTATTAAAAATTGGGATATTATAAAAGTTCCTTCCAATTGGCAATTACAAGGCAACAAATATGACCCTCCAATATTTACCAATATCAAATATCCATTTGAGATGAATCCTCCTTTGGTACCGAAAGACAATGCTCCTGTGGGAATTTATAAAACAACTTTCTCACTACCTTCAAAATGGACTTCACAGCAAGTTTTTATTCATTTTGCTGGGGTACAATCGGCTATGTATCTGTTTGTAAATGGAGAACGTGTCGGCTATCACGAAGACGGAATGCTTCCTGCCGAATTTGATATTTCACCTTATCTAAAAAAAGGAAAAAATGAAATAATGGTGCAAGTTTTCAAATGGTCAGACGGTAGCTACCTCGAAGACCAAGATTATTGGCGACTAAGTGGTATCTACCGTGATGTCTATCTGTTTGCCACTCCGAAAGTAAGAATGCGTGATTTCAGTGTTTATCCCGAATTGGACAATAACTACAAAGATGCTACGCTGAATATTGAGGTCAATGTACAAAACTTGAATAACAAGAGCGAAAGCAATTTCATTCTGCAAGCTACGCTAAAAGATACCGAAGGCAAAGTAATTGCTTCTAAAAAAGAAAATATTACTGATATTCAATCACTTGCAGAAAAATCTGTACATATGAAATTCGAATTACAAAATCCTTTAAAATGGACAGCTGAAACACCTCATCTTTACAAATTAGGATTAGAATTGCTCACATCAGCAGGGAAGCCTTTGCAGGCATTTACTCAAAATGTTGGTTTCAGAAAAATAGAAATCAAAAACGGACTTCTGCTGGTTAATGGTAAAGCTATCAAAATAAAAGGTGTCAATCGACACGAATTTGATATGTATAACGGCAGAACTATCACTCGTGAGTCGATGATTAGAGATATTCATCTGATGAAAACTCACAATATTAACGCGGTTCGTACATCTCACTATCCTAATCAGCCTGAGTGGTACAACCTTTGCGATGAGTACGGACTTTACGTAATGGACGAAGCCAATGTAGAGAGCCACGGACTTTGGGAAGCAGAACACTACGTAGGTGAGCGCCCCGAATGGAAACAAAGCATCGTGGAACGTAATGTGAATATGGTAGCTCGCGACAAAAATCACCCATCTATTATTTTCTGGTCAATGGGTAACGAATCGGGCTGGGGAACTAATTTCGATGCCGCTTATAAAGCTATGAGAGCTCTCGACCCTCAAAAACGCCCTATTCATTACGAATCAAAAAATCCGATATATGCCAATGTCCTTTCTCGCTACGATATTATTTCTAATATGTACACAGGGCTAAACCAGATTAACGACCTGTTTCTAAGCGACCCTTTACGTCCTGTTATTGTCTGTGAATATGCTCACACAATGGGAAATAGCTTGGGGAATTTCAGAAAATATTGGAATTTGTTCAACAGTAACATACGATACCAAGGCGGATTCACTTGGGATTGGATGGATCAAGCTCTGCGGACTAAAGACAAAAACGGAAAAGAATTTTGGAACATCATCAATTACATTGACAAAGCTAATGTTAATGACGGTATGGTTAATGCCGATGGTACTCCTCAACCCGAAATGCACGAACTAAAAAAAGTATATCAATACTTTAACGTGAAAGATATTGATATCAATACAGGGTTAGTTTTGGTTTCCAACAATAATTATTTTGTAAATACAGATGGCGTTTATCTTCAATGGGAATTGATAGAAAATGGGAAATCTGTAACCAAAGGCGTTTTAGACAAATTAAATATCGAACCACAATCTCAAAAAGCCATAACCATTCCTTTTGACAACAAATTGATAAAAAATGGCAACGAATATTTTATGAATTTCAGCTTTAAAGCAAAAAATGCAACCCGATGGGCAACAAAAGATTTCGAAGTAGGCAAAGAACAAATTGCCTTCCCTAACCAATTTTCTAACCCGATGGTTGCCGTATCATCGAAAACAATTCGAGTTTCAACCGTTGGAAATATCGAAATTACAGGAGAAAACTTTTCTTTGGTATTTGATAAAACAAATGGAAGTTTAAGCCAATTAAGATACAATGGTAAAGAAATACTCACAGAGGCTCTCGTTCCATCTTTTTGGAGAGTACCTACTGACAACGACGAAGGCGGCTTTGACAGGTCGTATGCTTCGGCGTGGCGTAAAGCAGGCTTGGACAACGTAACTATTGTCCCTATCAGTATAGAAGCTGTACAAATTGGCGATACACAAATAAAAATATTAACTCAGAATCACATCAAAACCAATAGTGGAAACATTGTACAAAAAGCTACTTATCTGATCAATGGTAACGGCTTAATTGAAGTTGAAACGTATTTCACTATTCCAAAAGAATTACCCGCTTTGGCAAGAGTAGGTATGCAAATGGCTGTAAATAAAGATTTTAACAAAGTAGAATGGTATGGTCGTGGTCCTTTCGAATCGTATTCTGACAGAAAAGAAGCTGCTTTTGTTGGTATTTATTCTAACACAATCAAAGATATGTTTTTTCCTTATGTGATGCCTTCGGAAAATGGAAATAGAAGCGATACTCGTTGGTTAAAACTTCAATCGGGGAACACAGAACTTTTTATCACTTCGGGCGAATTGTTCAACTTCAACGTGCAAGATTACTCTGACAAAGCTCTAAATGAATCAAAACAGACACAAGAACTCTACCGAGGGGATAAAACGTGGATTCATATTGACTATGCTCAAATGGGTGTAGGTGGCGATGATAGCTGGTCACCCAGAGTTCATAAAGAATTTTTGCTAAATAATCCGTTTTATATCTACAAATTTTCTATTCTGCCCAAAACGAAATAGTTTAGTTTTCTAACAAATTATTCTTATTGTTTCATTATAAAGATTTTTTTTCAAATTGAAAAAAAATCTTTATCTTTGTTGAAAATCTTTCAAAGTTTCATTTATGAAAAATATTTTTTTCATAGCAAACCTATTTTTTTCTCTTTCACTTCTGTCGCAAGAATTGTCATATTTGACTCATATTACTACCCGCAATGGATTATCTAATAGCGAAATAACAAGCATTTTTCAAGACTCCAAAGGTTTTATGTGGTTTGGGACAGACGATGGTTTGAATAAGTTTGATGGCTATGATATTACCATTTACAAATATAATCCACAGGTATCTAATACGATAGGAGGAAATTCGATTCGTTGTCTATTTGAAGATAGTCAAAGAAACCTTTGGATTGGTTTAAAAGGCGATGGACTTAGCAGATTAAATTTGCAAACAGGTGAGTTCAAAACTTACAAAAATAAAAAAGGTAGTAACAGTCTGAGTTACAACGATGTATCAGGAATTGTAGAAGACGAAGCAGGAATGATTTGGATTTCTGTCGATAGAGGCGGATTAGATATGCTCAATCCGCAAACAGAAGAATTCACTCATTATGACATTCAAGACAAAAGCACTTCTTTGCCACTGAATAATGCCTTGACAGGAATCGTAGCTTTGAATGATATTTTAATTTTAAGTTCGTGGGGAGGTGGTATTTATTGTTTTGATAAGAAAGAAAAAAGATTTCATTTACACCCTTACTGGAATTCAGGCAAAACAGATAAAGAATTATGCAACCATATTTTTAAAATTTATAAAGATGGAGAGGAAAACATTTGGGTTTGGTCAGCACATAACGGACTTTATATGCTCAATGAAAGAAACAAGGAATATAAACAATATGACATTTGTAAAATTGGTGGAGATTGCCAAAACACCATCAATATTCGATCTGTTTCTGATGACGGAAAAAATAATTTATGGATAGTAACTGACAAAGGTATAAAAATACTCAACAAAAAAACGAATACAATAACTGATTTTGAAAATCCTATCATTAGAAACGAAAGTTTATATTATATATACAAAGATAATTCAGACCTAATATGGCTTAGCTCTTCTTCGGGAATTTATTATTTCAGCCCAGTTGCTCCTCAGTTTAAAGAACTGGAAATAAATAATTTTCTTTCAGAAAAACAAGTAATGTCTGTACTTAAAGATAGTAAAAATAATATCTGGGTTGGCGGACTTAATAACCTTGAAATAATTAGCCCTGAGAAAAAATCAATTGGAAAAATTTACAGCAAAAACTCTTCTCTATATCAGGCTATTTGTGAAGATATTGAAGGCAACATCTGGATAGGAAATTATTCTAATAATTTGATAAAATACAATCCTCATAATGATTCTTTTTCCCAAATCACAATTCCTTCGCCTACGGGGACAACCTATACCTATCGAAATGTATATGATATAAAGATAGACTGGAATAACTCTCTTTGGCTTGCTACTGAATTGGGTGCTATCAATTACAATCCTGATACAAAGGTATTTACATCGCTTTTTGAAAGTAAAAATATTATCTACCCTGAGGATAAAACTCGGGTCATTCACAGAGACCAAGAGATGCTACTATGGGTAGGCACTGAAAGAGGTTTAAAACTCTACACACGCGATTTAGTTCTGAAAAAAATATATACTACAAGCGAAAATCAGTCCAAATCTCTATCAAATGATTTTATAACAGCCATTCTTGAAGACAAAGATGGCATTCTGTGGATAGGGACCAAGGGTGGGCTTCATCGTTTTGACAAAAAAACACAAGAATTTGAACTCATTCGACGTAATAATACTCAATATGCTGACCCTATCTTTGGTTTAGCCCAAGATAATCAAGGAAATCTCTGGATGACTACTCCTTCGCAATTGCTAAAATATAATATAAAAGAGCAGAAATTTTGGATTTTCAACGAATATGACGGATTACAAGACCAAGGTTTTCTTCTGAACGCCTTCACACAAGCCAAAGATGGTGAACTGCTTATTGGGGGTAAAAACGGACTCAATAGGTTTTATCCGAACAAACTAACGATGAATCAAACAAAACCAAAAGTTGTCATTTCAGATTTTCAAATTTTCAATCATTCTATAAAACCGGAAAAAAATGGAATACTCACCAAGTTAATTGACCAGACTTCTGAAATAAAGATAAAACACTCACAATCAGTCATTTCATTCAAATTTTCAGCACTAAATTACAAAGCCTCTTCCAAAAATCAATATGCCTATATGCTCGAAGGGTTTGATAACAACTGGATTTATACCTCACAACGTATTGCAACCTATACCAACTTAGATTCGGGCGAATATGTTTTCAAAGTAAGAGCCTCAAACAATGACGGTATTTGGAATGAAGCTCCCACCACTATAAAACTAATTATAACTCCGCCTTTTTGGAAAAGCAAATTTGCTTATCTGTTATATTTACTAATGGCTTTGGGTATTGTTGTACTTATTGTAAGATACTACACTGAAAAAGAAAGAGATAAACAAAATATACGAATTTCACAATTAGAAGCCTTGCGAATGTATGAAATAAACGAAATGAAAACTAAGTTTTTTTCTAATATTTCACACGAATTTAAAACTCCCTTGTCGTTAATTATTGGACCTTTAAATCAGATAATTGAAGAAGATTCTATTTCAGTAGAGTATAAAAATCGATATAATATGAAAATGATGCTCCGTAATGCTCAAAAACTAATGCGACTTATAAATCAATTATTAGATTTTAGAAAATTAGAAAAAAACAAATTGGAGCTTGATTTACAATACGACGATGTGGTAAAATTCATCAAAAATGTAAGCGAAACCTTCTCATACCTTGCTTTGGAAAAACAAATTCAATATAACATCAGAAGTACAATTCCTGCCCTATGGATGCCGTTTGATTCTGACAAATTGGACAAAATTCTCTACAATCTTATTGGTAATGCTTTCCAATATACACCTGAGAAAGGAAGTATTTCAGTGCTTATTTCTGTAACAACTCAAAATGAAAACAAGTATTTGCAGATAAAAATTTCTGATACTGGCATCGGAATATCAGCCGAAGAGAAAAAACTATTATTTACTATTTTTTCACAAGGAGAACGGCAAAAACTAATGCGTAACGAAGGCTCTGGGCTAGGACTTGCCTTTACCAAAGACCTAATCGATTTGCATAAAGGATATATTGAAGTAGAAAGTGAAATAAACCAAGGCGCTACTTTTTCTGTGCTTTTACCTATCGAAAATGTACCTCAATTACACGATGAAAATTCAATTACTTTGCAACAAATTGACTCTTCTTCTACAAAAACAAATACAACTGAAAAAGAAATTATTAAAGATGCCAATGAAGAAATTATTTTGGTTATTGAAGATAATGATGATATGCGTGATTATATCAAAAGTATTCTCTCTGATGAATTTAAGGTAATACTTGCCCGTGACGGAGAAGAAGGAATCGATAGAGCTATCAATTACATTCCTGACCTTATTGTGTCAGATATTATGATGCCTAAACGCGACGGAATTTCGATGGTAAAAGAGCTTAAAAACAACGAAAAAACCAATCATATTCCAATCATTTTACTTACTTCGCTTGACAAAGAATCGCAAATTGTAGAAGGGTATAACTTGGGTGTAGAAGATTATATCACAAAACCTTTTTCGGCAAAAATTCTTACAAAAAGAATTCAAAATATATTAGCATCACGTGAAAAACTATGGGAACTATACAACACAACCAGCGATATCAACGTTTATAAAAAGAAACTCGCTGGTAATCCCTGGAAGGAAGAGTTTATCGAAAAGATAAGTGAAATAATAATGACTCATATCAGTGAAGCAGAATTCAGCATTGAAGTGTTAGCCTCTGACTTGAATATGAGTGTGAATCAGTTATTTAGAAAAGTAAAAGCCATTATGAACACAACACCTTACAATGTTATTTTACAAATACGAATGACACAAGCTGCCTTATTGCTTCAGGATAGCGATTTGAATATTTCTGAAATTGCTTTCCGAGTAGGCTATCAAGAGTTATCTAATTTCAGTAGAGCTTTCAAAAAGTTTCATGGAAAATCCCCAAGAGACTACATCAAAAATAAATCAAAAATATGATTTTATATCAATTCTACAAAATTTTTATCAAATATTTGATTACAAAAATACTTTATAAAGAGCTGTTTTAGCGTTTGTTACAAAAAAATATTCTTCGAAGGATTTTTTTTGATAAAAAAATAGTAATTTTACACCCAAATTTTCTTATGAATAAAACTTTTTTTGCTTTTGTTTTTTGGTTAAAAGTAAAAAAATAATACACTAATAAACTGATACATAATGAGTTGCAATAATTGCACAACACATACAAATAACGCATCGAAACCTGCTAAAGGCTGTAAAAATCACGGAACTTGCTCAACTGATAACTGTAACAAACTATCTGTTTTCGACTGGTTAGCCAATATTTCACTTCCTTCGGGACAAGAAAAATTCGATTGTGTGGAAGTTCGTTTCAAAAATAGCCGTAAAGAATTTTTTAGAAATACCGAGAAATTACCTTTGCAAATGGGCGATGTTGTTGCCACAGAAGCACAATCGGGACATGATGTAGGCGTTGTTACCCTTACAGGCGAATTGGTTCGCGTACAAATGCAAAAGAAAAAGAGCAATCCGCTGAATCCGAACCTTCCCAAAATATACCGAAAAGCCAATCAAAAAGATATTGAAATATGGCAAGAAGCTCGCCAACGAGAAGAAATTGTACAAAAAAAATCAAGAGAACTGGCCATAGCATTGGGTTTAGAAATGAAAATATCTGATGTAGAATTTCAGGGAGATGGCTCAAAGGCAACGTTTTATTACACTGCCGAAAACCGCGTTGATTTTCGCCAACTAATTAAAGATATGGCAAGAGAATTTTCTACTCGTATCGAAATGAGACAAATTGGTTTTCGGCAAGAAGCTGCTCGATTAGGTGGTGTGGGTTCATGTGGGCGTGAATTGTGTTGCTCTACATGGCTAACCGATTTTCGTTCAGTTACTACTGCCGCTGCTCGTTATCAACAATTATCACTCAATCCACAGAAATTAGCAGGACAATGTGGCAAACTCAAATGCTGTTTGAACTACGAACTTGACTCATATTTGGACGCTTTAAAAGATTTTCCAAAAACAGAAATTAAACTTCATACTGAAAAAGGTATTGCCTCTTGCCAAAAAGTTGATATTTTCAAACGCTTAATGTGGTTTGTATACGATGATGATTTCATCAATTGGCATAAACTAACCGTAGAACAAGTAAAAGAAATTCAAGCACTTAACGAAGCTAAAAAACCTGTATTAAGTTTGGAAGAATACACACAAGTGCTCACCGAAGTAGAACCCACGCTTGACTTTAAAGATACTGTAGGACAAGAGAGTCTTACCCGATTTGACACTCCAAAAGTCAAGAAAAAAAGAGGTAAAAAGAAAGCAAATAACGGACAATCTTCTACCAATGATATTCTAAAAGATAATTCAGAGACTAAAATTTCTGAAAATCAAACAAAACATCTTGATGATAAAAACAAATCAAACAAGCAAAAAGAAAAATTCTGGAATCAGAAAAATTCTTCAAATTCTGCAGTAGAATCACAAAATTCAATACAACAAAAACCAAAAAATACAAACAAATTCAAAAAGCGTTTTCCTCAAAAAAACGTTCCTCAAAATCAGCATAAAAAATCAAAAGAAACCAAAGAATGAGATTTTTAATACCTATTTTATTCGGTTTTTTAAACCTTTCATGCGAGCAACGCATTCTTTACGAAGAGTATGTTTCGTTGCCTTATGGTTGGCACGAAAACAAGCCTATTTTATTTCGTTATCAGACAACTGACACACTTTCTAAACATCATTTGTATATTATGCTACGCAATGATGAACAATATCCGTATAGCAATATTTTTTTAATCACCAAAATGGAAACACCTGATAACAAAATAGTTACAGATACATTAGAATACGAAATGGCTTCACCCGATGGGAAATGGCTCGGCGAAGGTATGTCTATAAAAGAAAGTAAACTTTGGTATAAAGAAAATGTTATTTTTCCTTCAAAAGGAACATATACATTTTCTATCGAACAAGCCGACCGCTCTATTGGGCAGAACAAAGGAGTTGAAAATCTGCAAGGAATTCTTGAAGTAGGCTTACAGATTGAAAAAGCTACAAAAAAATAAATTCCCTACTGAGGGAATTTATTACATCTTTCAAAAAAGTTAATTGCTTCTAAGTCTTTTTTAAGTTGTTGTTCTTCTTGGTCTGTAATGTTTTGAAAAGGCGTTCTATTGGGACCTAAATCAAGCCCAATAAGTTTCATAATACGCTTACCTCCTACTATATTTCCTCTATATTTCACAATTACATTGATTACTTCTTGCGAGAAATTTTGAAGTTCGCGCGCTTTTTCCAAATCACCTTTTTCCCACGCCTGAATAATTCCAACCAAGTTACGCCCATTATAGTTGGTCGTTCCTCCGATACCACCTTGTGCGCCTCCCATAGCAAGACAGGGAAGAATAGTTTCATCTTGCCCATGTAGCATATCGTATTTACCATTTTTGTACAAACGGCATTGATTATATTCGTAAAGGCTTTGGTAAGTATATTTAATTCCAGCGAAATTATCAATACGCCCATCGACCGCTTGTAAAAGTGCTAACATTGACAAATACACACCATTAAAAGCAGGAATATGATAGAAATAAAAAGGCAAAGAAGGTGCTCCTGAGGCTATTTCTTCACAATATTTGACCAATTCTTCAATGCGTCCTACTTTAGGAAACGGAGAAGCCATTGCTCCAATTCCAAAAGCGCCTATTTGTTGGGCATGTTGCGCCAATACCTGGCTTGATTTTACACACGTGCTTCCCACATGCACAATTACTTTAAAATCTTTCGGAGAATATTCCACCCATTTTTCAGCAAGCCTCATACGTTCCTCATCGGTAAGCATATACCCTTCGCCTGAAGAACCATTGATAAAAACACCTTTCAAGCCATTGTTAATGAGTAACTTAATATATTTTTCTATAGGTTGATAATTTACTTCTCCATTTGAATAAAAAGGTGTAAATGGAGCATTGATGAGACCTTTTATTTTTTCCATTCTTTTAGTTTTTATGTCCGACAAAGATACAAATATTTTTATGATAATCAAAAAAATATTCTTTTTTATTTATATATAATAAATTATTGATAATCAAAAGAATATGAATTTATTAAAAAAATTTATTTTGCTTTTCAAAAAATAAATAATACTTTTGTATCTTATTTTATTCCAAATGAAAGATATTCAAAACCTAAATGACATTAAACAAATGGTTGATACGTTTTATGACAAAGTCAATCAAGATGCCGAATTGTCTTATATTTTCAATGATTTTGCTAAAATAAATTGGAAAACACACCTCCCTACAATGTATGCTTTTTGGAACAAAATTCTATTTAGTGAAGGTAATTACAGAGGTAATCCGTTTGAAAAACATATTCCTTTACCTATCGAAGAGAAACATTTTGATCGTTGGGTAGCTATTTTTATTGAAAATATTGATAGTCAATTTGAAGGTGAAAAAGCCGAAGAAGTTAAAATGCGAGCGCAATCTATCGCCTATGTCTTCAATAACAAACTCAATATGTTACGAACAGAAAATCATTTATAAATCATAAAATATGAAAACAAATTCTTTAACCAAAAACATAACTTACAAAGTTGATAAACCCAATGTAGAAGTTCTTTTAGAAACTTCTTTTTCTAAAGAAATACGCATTACTATGCAAGCCGGTCAGGTAATGAAAGAACACCAAACTCCTTACCCTATTGTGGTGGAAATCTTCGAAGGGAAAATTGATTTCGGAGTACAAGGCAACATTTCTCAGTTAGAAAAAGGAGATATACTAACTCTTGAAGGAGCCGTTCCTCACGACCTGAAAGCGTTGGAAAACAGCATTGTACGCCTTACTCTTTCCAAATATGATAAAGTAGAACGCGTGCAAGAAGTAGCCAAACAATAAATTGTTTTTTTTAAATCTTTTTTAGCTTTTACATTGCATTATTATGCAATTTTTTGTACTTTTGCAGAATGAATTTTCTACAAACATCGAAAGATAAAGATGCTGTAAAGCAGATTCTCCCCTATATCTTAGCTGTTTCGATTTTCATGGAAATGCTTGACTCTACAATACTCAATACAGCATTACCACAAATGGCAAAAGACCTTGGCGAATCGGCTTTACATATGCAAATGGCCATTATCAGTTATGTGTTGGCTTTGGCGCTTCTTATTCCGATAAGTGGATATATTGCTGATAAATTTGGAACAAAAAAAGTCTTCATAACTGCTTTATTTACTTTCAGTTTAGGGTCACTCTTTTGTGCTCTTTCAACCGATTTAACTCAACTGATAATTTCACGAGTAATACAAGGTTTTGGCGGTTCAATGATGAATCCTGTCGGGAGATTAGTTCTCATTAGGGCTTTTCCACGAGCCGAATTTGTCAAAGCGATGAATTACGCCGTAGTCCCTGGACTATTAGGTCCCATTATAGGGCCTTTGGCAGGAGGTTATTTCGTTGATTATTTCTCGTGGCATTATATATTTTTGATTAACATTCCTATCGGAATTATAGCAATGTTACTAACAGCTCGCTATATGCCAAATTTCAAAGATTCTAATGCTAAAATAGACCTGCGCGGATTTATTATTTTTGGAACAGCTTCTATTATTATTTCAATAGCCTTAGAACTAACAGGTAAAACAAACGGATTTTATATTGTGGGAATTTTACTCTTAGGTATATTGATACTCTATTTCTATTATCTACATGCTAAAAATTACGAAAGACCTTTATTCTCACTCAAACTATTTCAAGTACGCACTTTTCGTATAGGTATTGTGGGTAATTTGGCTTGCCGATTAGGCATTGCTTCCGTACCCTTGTTAGTCCCTATTATGATTCAAATCGCATATGGGGCTTCGGCAATTGTCTCAGGATGGGTCGTAGCTCCAATGGCAATAATGTTACTTATAGGTAAATACGCTGTAATGGAAATATTAGACCGCTTTGGATATAGAAAAGTTTTGATTTTCAATACAATAATTATTGGATTGTTGATTATCTCTCTGGGGCTTCCTACCGAAACAATGCCTGTATATTGGTTTATTCCTACAATGTTTCTACTGGGATTTTTCAATTCCATACAATTCACCGCGATGAACTCAATAGCTATTGCAGGATTACGACCCATACAAGTAAGCAGCGGAAATAGCTTAGTGGCTGTAAATCAACAGTTAGCAATTAGTTTTGGAGTAGCTTTGGGTTTTTCTATACTTCGATTTATGGACAATTCTTCATGGCTTACGCACAATTCGGAGCATCTTTCTTTTCGATATACATTCTGGATAATGGGAATGTTAACAATACTTTCGAGTTTTGTTTTCACAAAATTGCACCCACGCGATGGAGATAATTTGCGAAGTGCTATTCCTGTAAAATCCAAATAAATAGTTTTTGTTGATTAAAAATAATTTTCTTGAAACTTAGTTTTCCAAAATGACCATTCCTTTCAAAAAAATATTTCGTACATACAAAATCCGATGGATTCTTTTGGGAATCATCTTAATTGCTTATTTTTTCTGCCTTCCTAAGCAATTATTCAATCAAACTTATTCGACCATAGTAGAAAGCCGAGAAGGAAAATTACTCGGAGCCAAGATTGCCTTAGACGGACAATGGCGGTTTCCTGAACGGGATAGCATTCCTCTTCGGTTTGAAAAGGCTTTGCTTTTGTATGAAGACGAATATTTTTACTACCATTGGGGAATAAATCCTGTTTCAATAGGCAAAGCACTGGGGCAGAATATTCGACAAGGACATATCGTGCGTGGAGGAAGCACACTTACTCAGCAAGTTATTCGTCTTGCTCGGCAAAAATCAAATCGAACTTACATAGAAAAAATCATTGAAGCCATACAAGCTACTCGATTAGAATTTCGTTATTCAAAACAAAAAATATTGGCTTTATACGCTTCACACGCCCCTTTTGGAGGCAATGTCGTAGGGATTGATATGGCAGCTTGGCGGTATTTTGGATTACGCCCCGAACAATTATCGTGGGCAGAAAGTACCCTACTCGCAGTTCTTCCAAATGCGCCTGGACTTATCTATCCGGGTACAAGACAATTAAAACTGAAAGAAAAACGCGATAAACTTCTTTTAAAACTTTATCAGAAAAAAATCATAGACCTACAAACATACGAATTAGCAATTCTTGAACCTCTTCCCGAAAAACCACACCCACTTCCACAAGAAGCACCTCATTTTGTAGAGCGAGTTGCTCAAGAACAACAAGGAACTCTGCTAAAATCTACCCTCGATTTTTTCTTACAACAACGTGTTAATGAGATTGTTGCAAAATATTATACATTGTACAAACAATTTGAAGTGTATAATATGGCGGTGCTCATTACTGACGTGAAAACACATCAAATAGTAGCTTATATCGGGAATACACCTACCGACAAAGACCATCAGAAAGATGTTGATATAACCCGAGCCCCACGCAGTACAGGCAGTATTTTAAAGCCCTTTTTGTACGGAGCAATGCTTGATACAGGAGAATTACTTCCTTCTGAAATTGTTCCCGATGTACCTACACATATTTCAGGATATACGCCACAAAATTTTGAACAAACTTACGAAGGTGCTGTCCCTGCCAATGAAGCTTTGACAAAATCGCTAAACATCCCTTTTGTTCTGCTTCTACAAAAATTTGGTTTATATAGATTTTATGAACATTTACAAAAACATCATCTGACAAATATCAATAAACACCCAGATCATTACGGGCTTTCGTTAATACTGGGAGGTGCCGAAAGTAATTTATGGGATATCTCTCAAGCTTATACCAATATGGCTTCAGAGCTGAATTATTTTAACCAAAACAAGATGTACAAAAACCCATATTTTGTGCCTTTACAATACCATTTGCAACAAAAACTACCTCCCACCAGTGCTTCACATACCAAAAATATATTAAGTGCAGGAGCAATATGGCGTACTTTTGAAACACTCACACAAGTAAACAGACCGTTGTATGATTCAGCTTGGCGGTATTATAATTCTTCGCAGCGTATTGCATGGAAAACAGGAACAAGTTTCGGAAATCGCGATGCTTGGGCTGTAGGAATAACCGCTGGCTATGTAGTAAGTGTTTGGGTAGGAAATGCTTCGGGAGAAGGACGTCCAGAACTAACAGGAGCAAATAATGCATCTCCAATACTATTCGATATTTTCGGTATTTTGCCTAAACATAATTGGTTTGAACCTCCTTTAGATGATTTGGAAACATATACTATTTGCGCCAATAGCGGGTTGCTCGCTTCTGAAATCTGTCCCAAACAAACGATAAAATCTGTTGCCAAAGCTCCCGAAGCAAAATTGTGCAATTATCACAAATTAGTTCATCTCTCCAAAGATAAAAAATATCAAGTAAATACCGATTGTGATTCTTGGCAAAATATCAGTACCGAAAGTTATTTCGTTTTGCCACCAATTATGGAGTGGTATTACAAGAAAAATCACATTAACTACAAGAGTTTGCCTCCGCTTCGTACGGATTGTGCTTCGTCTGACAAGCAATCTGTGCTTGATTTTATTTATCCCAAACACGGAAGCGTTATTTATCAAACTACAGGATTTGGTGGGTTAGCACAACCTATTGTCAGTAAAATAGCCTACACGGGCAAAGATTCTGTTTTTTGGTACTTAGATGATCAATTTTTGGGACAAACACTACATTATCACGAAATGACTTTCCGAACAACAAAAGGAGAGCATTTTTTAAAAATCATTGATAATCAAGGAAATGAAAAAACAATTCTCATTATAATAAAATAATAGTATCTTTGTCGCAAATTTTTCAAAATGAAAATACTACATATTGATACAAATCACCCACTTATGATAGAACAATTATCAAAAGCTGGGTTTGAAAATCACGAAGATTATACAAGTAGCAAAAAAGAAATTTTAAAAAAAATAGCTCTTTATGATGGACTTATTATTCGTAGTAGATTTTCAATAGATAAAGCATTCTTAGACGAAGCTCATAATTTGAAATTTATCGGACGTGTTGGTGCAGGATTAGAAAATATTGATTGTCAATATGCTCAAAGTAAGGGAGTTATGCTTATTTCTGCTCCTGAAGGTAATCGAAATGCGGTAGGAGAGCATACGCTTGCCTTACTTCTTTCTCTTTTGAATAAAATAAAAAAAGCAGACACAGAGGTTCAGCGAGGGATTTGGCTCCGTGAAGAAAATCGCGGATACGAACTTGATTACTTAACTGTCGGTATTATTGGTTACGGAAATATGGGTAAATCTTTTGCGAAAAAACTTCGAGGATTCAGTTGTAAAGTGATTTGTTACGATATAAAACCCGATGTTGGCGATGAAAATGCCATTCAAGTTTCTCTAAAACAATTACAAGAGCAAGCCGATGTTGTGAGCCTTCATACACCACAAACTCCTCTTACCGTACAAATGGTTAATCATCTGTTTATCAGTCAGTTTTCGAAAAATTTTTGGTTTCTAAATACCGCTCGTGGCAAAAGTGTAGTTACTACAGACTTGGTTCAAGCACTAAAATCAGGAAAAATAAAAGGTGCTGGATTAGACGTATTAGAATACGAAAAATCTTCGTTTGAAGATTTCTTTCAAGAAGAATTACCTGAGGATTTTTCGTATTTACTCAATGCCAATAACGTAATTATTACACCACATATTGCTGGTTGGACTATTGAAAGTAAAACCAAACTTGCACAAGTTATCGTCGATAAAATCATACAAAATTTTGTATCATAATCTCCTTATACAAAAAGAAAAAACCTCTCTTTCGAGAGGTTTTCCCATGTATAATCTTATGAATAGAAAAATTAGTTTCCTAAAATTCTGAATTCAGTACGGCGATTTTTAGCGTGTTCTTCTTCTGAACATTGAACGCCATTAGCACATCTATTAACCAGACGAGACTCTCCGTATCCTTTAGCTGCCAATCTTGAACGATTGATTCCTTTTGAAGCAAGGTAATTAACCACAGCATTTGCTCTTTGTTGAGAAAGTGACATATTGTAGTCGTCATTACCACGAGAATCAGTATGAGACATTATTTCAATGCTTTTGTTATTCCCTCTAAGCAAAGGCAACAACATATCATCAATTACTTTTTCAGATGCTTTTGTCAACTTAGCGCTATTGTATTCATAATATACAGGAAGTAATGTAGGTTCTAACAAACGGCAATCAACTTCTTCCCATACAGTATCTCCACCTTTTTTAACCAATTCTCTTTTGGTTATGGTTGTATATTCAGCAGGCACTTCTACTTTTTTGGTTGAAGCGGGTACATCAACTACTGTTCTTTTGATAGTTGCATACTCAGCAGGAATTTCGATTTCATCAACACGAGCAGGAGTTTTTATAACTTGCTTTTTGTAAGTAGCTGAATTTTCGTTGATTGGTGTTTCTTCTACTGAAGCATCTTGTACCAAAGTAGTAATATCAATCGATTTGAATTGAGCTGGATATTCTACAAAACACGCAGTAACACAAGCTTCTTTGTTGATAGAAGGGCAATTATCCAAAGTTTTGTATTCCCATCCTGATGTTTTAGGAGTAATTTCAAATGTTTTCGTTTCTTTTCCAAAAGAAGCAGGAACTACTTTAAATGTAGAGGCTTTTTCTTTTTGAACATAAGGAACTTCTATTGTCTGATAAACAGCAGGAACATACACCAATTTTTTTGATGCTTCTTTAATTACTACACGTTCTTCAACGGTTTTAAAAGTAGCAGGCACTACTTCAAGTTTAGAGTATGCAGGTTTGACCATTACACGCTCTTCAACATCTTTGAACTCATCTTTTGTGATACATTTCACATAACACTTACCAGGTGCTGGGTTATCAGGCAAATTTTGAGCCAACGCTACACCTGCAAATGAAGTAACAGCCATAAGGCTTAACATTGTTTTTTTCATACTAAATTAAAATTTAAAAATGAATTACTTTTCAGGGGCGAAATTAGTACTTTATTTTATATTTACAACAAAAAAACATGATTTTTTTTAAAATTTTTTTCAACAACTAATAAAAACCTTTTCAGCAAGACTTAATTTGTTTTACCACTCAAATTATATTTATAATTTTGTTGAATATAAAATAACGCAAATTATTATAAAAAAATGTATCTTTGCCCCCTAATTTAGAGCTATCAATACTGGTATGAGCAAATTGTTAACAATAGGGTCTATGGCTTTTGACGCTATCGAAACACCCTTTGGTAAAATAGAAAAAACAATGGGAGGAGCGGCAAATTACATAGGTATTTCAGCTTCACTTTTTGACATAGAACAAGCCGTTGTTTCGGTTATAGGAGATGACTATCCTTCGGAGTATCTCAAAGTTTTAACTGATCGCGAAATTGATATTTCATATATTGAAATAGTTAACGGAGGAAAAACCTTTTTTTGGAGTGGAAAATATCACAACGATATGAATACACGCGATACACTAACTACACAACTGAATGTTTTGGAACATTTTTCTCCGAAAATTCCTGAATATTTTACTGATGCTCCATATATAATGCTCGGTAATTTGCATCCACAAATACAACTTGATGTACTTGCTCAATTACCTACTCGTCCTAAACTTGTTGTACTTGACACTATGGGGTTTTGGATGAATCATACGTGGGATACTCTTCTGAAAATCATTGCTCAAGTAGATGTTATTACCATCAATGATGAAGAAGCCCGCCAACTTAGTAATGAATGTTCATTAGTGAAAGCTGCTCAAAAAATTATGCAAATGGGAGTAACTTATGTAGTCATCAAAAAAGGGGAACATGGGGCTTTGCTCTTCCATGAAAAAGATATTTTCTTTGCTCCAGCTCTTCCCTTGGAAGATGTTTTCGACCCAACGGGAGCGGGAGACACTTTTGCAGGAGGATTTTTAGGTTATTTAGCAAAAACAGACGATATTTCATTCAATAATATGAAAAATGCAATTATATATGGATCAACATTAGCTTCGTTTTGTGTTGAACAATTTGGTACTGAACGAATGCTTTCCTTAACCAAAGATGAAGTACTCAAACGTCTTTTACAATTCAAAGAACTTACACAATTCGAAATTAAAATAGCCTAAAATAAAAAAGCCATCTAATTTAGACAGCTTTTAATTATATTGAAATATCAATACTTATGAACGTTTTTATAGTTCGTGTTCTTCTTTGATGTGGATATGCTCGTAGTCGGCAATCATTTGTTTTTCGTAATTGACTTTTTCGCCTTTTTTGAATTTTGCCATCAGTACGTCCATCACCAAATACACCAACGGAACGATGATAAGGGTTAGGAACAATGACGAAATCAATCCGCCGATGATAACAATCGCCAATCCATTGAACATTTCAGCTCCTGCTCCACTTGCCATCGCAATGGGAATCATACCGAAAACCATCGCAATGGTAGTCATCAAAATCGGACGCAAACGAGCGTGATTTGCCTGAATCAGAGCCGTTACGGTATCTTCGCCGTGTTGCTTACGATGGTTGGCAAAATCCACCAACATAATCGCATTCTTTGCCACTAACCCGATGAGCATTATCACCCCCAAAAGCGTAAATACGTTCAGCGTTTGGTTAGCTATTGCCAATGCCCATAAGGCTCCGATGAACGACAATGGTATCGAAAATAACACCACAAACGGACGCGAAAAACTATCGTACAAAATTACCATCACCATATATACTAACAATATTGCGGCTGCCAATCCTACCAAAAGCGTTCCGAAACCTTCGCTCTGATTTTCCATATCTCCTTGCCAGATAAATCGCACCGTACCTGGTTTGTCTAATTTTGAGAATTTTGCTTCCCATTCCGAAGCCACTGTTCCCGAAGGTTTTCCTACCACTTTCGCCTTTACTGTAACCGCTGGCGAACGGTCGTATCGGTCTAACTTACTTGGCCCCGACGAAAACGATACATCGGCAAATTGCGTTAACTTGATTTGTTGCCCCATTGCATTGGTAAACAACAAGTTTTTCACATTTTCGATATTGCCTCTGTTGGCTTCGTCAAACACTATATTAATGTCGTATTCCGAATCGCCCATACGGAATTTACTATTATCATCTCCGTTGAATGCCATACGCATTGTTTGTCCTACAACCGCCACATTTAGCCCCAGAGAAGTCATTTTATCTCTATCCACTTGCACGGTAATTTCAGGATTTCCGTCTTCCGAAGAAAGTTCAACCCCCGTAGCTCCGTCAATAGTTTTGAGCAATTCGGCAACTTTTTCGGCGTATTCTTGGGCAATTTCAACCTCATCAGCCATTACGGTAAGCTGTATCGGAGCGTCTTCCACACCCATAAGTCCCACAGGAGCGGTGGTTATTTTTGCCCCAACCAAAACCTCTTCTAACTTGCGTTGCAACTTGGCAGCGTAAATGGTTGTGTTGTCGGCTCTTTGTTTTTTATCCACCAAAACCACCTGTATTTCAGACTTATACGCCGTAGCTTGTGTTCCTCCAAATCCTGAACTTGTTTGTCCTACGGTGGTAATCATTTTTTGTACTTCTGGAAGCTGACGCACGTAATTTTCAGCTTTTTGAGTCATAAAATTGGCTTGTTCTACGGAAGCATCTTTTGGCAATTCTAACTGAATCACAAATTCTCCTTTATCCAATCTTGGAAAAAATTCTCCTCCGATAAATCCGAAAGGCACTAAGGCAATTGACCCAAAAAACAACAACAATACCAGTATAAATGTTGCGAATTTATTTCGGAATGACCATTTTAAAATGTTGGTTATGAAATGTGTAAAGCGTTTGAGTTGTGCCTCGAACCAATGTACGAATCTTCCGAATAAGGATTTTTCGCTCAAATGTTCTAATTTTCCGAAGCGAGAATACAACCACGGCACCGTTGTAAATGACATAAACAAGGAAAGCATTGTAGCGATAATTACCGTAACACAAAACTGATGGATAATATCCGAAACCAATCCTGAACTTAACGCTATTGGCAAGAAAACCACCACAATAACCAGCGTAATTGCCGTTACCGTAAACCCAATTTCCATAGCTCCATCGTAAGCCGCACGGACTTTATTTTTACCCATTTCCATATGTCGGTGAATGTTTTCCATTACCACAATGGCATCATCTACCAAGATTCCTACCACCAACGAAAGGGCTATCAAACTCATCAAATTCAGCGTAAATCCTAACAAAAACATTCCGATAAAAGTCGCAATAAGCGAAGTCGGGATAGACACCATCACAATTACCGCATTTCGGAAACTATGCAAGAAAAGCAACATCACCGCAGCCACCAAAAACACCGCCAAAGCTAAGTCGAATACCACCGAGTTTGCCGCAGCCAAGGTAAATTCACTCGTGTCATTTGCCAAATCTAATTTGAGGTTGTTTTCTTTATAAATTTCTTCGATTTGTCCCATTTTGGCACGAACCAACTCACTCACTGCCACAGCATTAGCATCGGTTTGTTTGGTAATTTGTAACAAAAGGGTATTTTCTTGATTAATACGAGCGATTTTTTCCACTTCTTGCTCGGTATCTTGCACATCGGCAACGTCTGAAAGTCGGATATTTATTCCGTTTTGAGAGGCAATGGTCAAATTACGAAGCTCTTCCACCGTTTTGAATTTACCCGCCAAACGAATGGTGGTGTTATTCTCACGCGTTTTGAGTTTTCCTATTGGGAAATCCAAATTTGAAGCGGCAATAATTTGCTGTACTTGCGTGATTGAAAGTCCGTAGCCCTCTAATTTTTTAGGGTCTAAACTCACACGAATTTCGCGTTCTTGCCCTCCCATAACCACCACTTGAGCCACTCCTGAAATACGTGAAAGTTCGGGTTGTATCTTTCTGTCTACTAAATCATAAAGCTCTTGCGAAGACATTTGAGCCGTTACCCCCAATTTGATAATCGGCAAATCCGAAAGCGAGAATTTGCTCAGCGAAGGCTCATCGGCATCGTCAGGTAAATCCGAACGAATGGCGTTGATTTTACGCTGTGCATCGTTCAGTAAGAAATCCACATCGGCTCCAGGGTTTAGTTGCACCATCACAATAGATAAACTTTCGTAAGAAAACGCCTGAATTTTTTTAACATTTTCAAGCGTTAAAACCGCATCTTCGATTTTTTTGGTTACGGTACTTTCAATCTCGTTTGGTGAAGCTCCTCCGTACACGGTAGATATGGTAATCATATTCACCTCGATATTAGGAACCAACTCATAGTTAAGCGATTTGTAACTATAAATCCCTCCGATAATCAGCATTGAGAGTATCACTATGATAACACTTGGGCGGGTAATGGACGCTTTGATGATATTCATTTTCCTATTTTTGTTATATTTATGAATTAAATTATAATTAGATTTTGATTAAAATTCCGATAGCATAATCCCTGCTCCGAGGGAAGTTTGGCTGTGATTATATTCAATAAGCGAATCTCCGTAACCTGTTGATAATTGTGCAAATAGCCGCAAACCTCCTTTTCCTACGGGATAAATATATGTAAATTCGCCAAAACCTTTATTGTTCTTATTGAATTTCAAATTGTTACGCATAAGAAATATAAAACTATGTTTTTTAGAATTGTACGACACGGTCAGTTCGCTCCTTCCCATATAATCGAGTATATCGGCATTGTCATCGCTTTGCGTTTTCTCCGACATACGCCTCCAAAATCGGGTTATGAACATAAAATCGTTATATTCAAAGGCATTCATCAAGATAATGCGATTCCAACTTCGAGAATACAATTGTTCTTTTCCGTTGGATTGGTGATTGATAGAAAGTCCTGCCATTTGCCATTTAAAATCGCCGATGGACAATTGAAGTGGCACCACATACATCAGTTCAGGTTCGTAGTTCAGCTCCCGAAAAGGTCTGGACAAATCTCCGTTATACACCTGCCAATAAGCCTGTTGCGTAAAAGCTACCCAAAAATCGCCTTTAAATCCGAGGAAGTCTTGCCAAACTTTGGTTTTCAAACTCACTTGAAATTTGCTTTCCACATTTTGGTATTCTTTGTAGGGCGGATTACCCCTTTGCGGATTGATGTTTTGTGGTTGCCGATTCACATTGTCGGTTATCCGAAACGGAATTACATACATCGGTTTATACATCGAAGGCTTGAACACGCCTCTTTGGTCTTCGTCTTCAAGTTCAAACATCTTTGAGAGTGCATTGCTGAATCTATTCTTCGGAGGCTCTTGATTAGGCACCAAAATCGAATCCAAAGGGATTTGCAAACTCGCAAAAGTCTTCGCAGAAGAAAGCAGGAGGAATGCCAAAACGAATTTTATTTTTGTTTTCAAAATCATTTTTTTTATATAAGAACAAAATATTTTTTGTCTAATTTTTACCCAATTCTTTACCAGAGCGAATGATTTTTACTCCATCAGTCGCTCCTATTGTAATTTGAATTTCGCAACGGATTTATTATCTAAATTGCTCTACATCAATACTTTCACCAATAGGCAACAAATGCAATTTACGATGTGCTGCAGCAAATTTGTTTATTGATGCCTCGTGGTCAATTTTGATAACATCAAACGTGTCATAATGTACACCCAGCGTGTGATAAGCATCTACAAATTTCGCTGCCGTAAGAGCATCACGAACGCCCATCGTATAATTGTTACCTATCGGCAATATTGCCAAATTGATTTTGTACTGATGTGGAATGATTGTCATATCCATATGCAAGGCTGTATCTCCTGAAATATAGATAGTTAAATCGTCGATATCAATTAAAAAACCAGCTGGATTTCCTCCGTATTTTCCATCAGGAAACGAAGAAGAATGCACGGCTTTAATCATTTTAATTTTCACGCTTCCGTTTTCAAATCGGTGCGAGCCTCCGATGTTCATTTCGTGTCCGTCCAAGCCCAATGCTCTGTAATGAGCCAATATTTCAGGGTTAGAAATCAGCTTCGCTCCCGTGTTTTTGGCAATGGCTTCGGCGTCCAAAATATGGTCTTGGTGAGCGTGTGTCAGCAGAATATAATCAGCCTTAACAGCCGAAATATCAATGTGTTTCGCCAACGGATTGGCAGAAATAAATGGGTCAACCAAGAAATATTTTCCGTTAATTTCGATATTGACACAAGCGTGTCCTAAATAGGTTACTTTCATAATGTTACTATTTTTTCCTCTCCCCAACCCTCTCCCAAGAAGAAGGAGGTTAGAGCGTGTTACTATTTTATTTTTTATCTCATATGTCTAAATTTTTCGGACTACATATTTTTTTTCAAACTACAATATTTCAAATGGCTTCTGAAATTCATACAAAATTGTCTTGCGAATTTTCAATGGCAATTTGGACAAAACCTCTTCATAGGAATGAATTATCATTTTTTTGACCAAATCCGTAGGCAAATCTTCCACAAAAACGGTGTTCCAATGTTTTTTATTCATATAATAGCCCTCCACAACTTTGTTTGGGTACAAATCCCGAAGTTCCAATGCCAAATCGGGCTGACATTTGAGATTTATTCGCAATGGAATTCCTTCCAAAAAACAAAGAAAAAATATCTTTCCGTGTATTTTAAATACCAAAATATCCTCTCCAAACGGAAATTCTTCCTTCACATCAGGTAATGCCACACAGAATTCGTATATAGTTTCAATGTTCATTAGATTGTAATTTTTATATTACTTTGTTTTTTGCTATTTCTATTGATTTATGCAATTTTTCCAAAAGGATTTCTTTTTTTGGGAGCAACAGCAAATATTCTGCTATTTTTATATTATCTTTTTCCAATCCTAAAAGTTCTATATGCTCTGAATTTTTACCTGAACATAGAATCAATCCTATTGGAGGATTTTCTCCCTCAATACGTTCATACTTATTCAAATATGCCAAATAAAGTTCCATTTGACCTTTAAATGACGCTTCAAATTCTCCCAATTTCAATTCTATTGCTACAAGTGATTTCAATCGTCTATGATAAAACAAAAGGTCAATATAGTAGTCCTTATTATCTATGACAAGACGTTTTTGACGAGCTAAAAAAGCAAAATCACTTCCTAATTCTATTATAAACTTTTGTAATTCAACAACAATGCTTTCTTCTAAATCTTTTTCAGAAAAAACGTCTTTTAATTCCAAAAAATCTAATACATAAGGGTCTCTAAAAACTAAATTAGGAGACATTTTCTGTTCATTTTTAAGCAAATCCAATTCTTTTCGTGCTAATTCATCTGGTTTTTTGCTTATTGTTGTTCGTTCATACAAAAGTGAGTTAATTTTCTCTTTCAATGTACGAACACTCCATTTTTCAATTTTACAAAATTCAATATAAAAATCACGTTTTAATGGGTCTTCAATCGGAATAATAAGCGTAAAATGTGTCCAGCTCAATTGTCGCATCAGTGACACGACAATTTGTTCTTCATTGAAAATCAAGGCAAAACGCATCATCTTGCGAAGATTTTTTTCACTATATGAGCTTCCAAATTCTTCTACAAGTCGCAAAGCTATTTTTTTCACTACTTGCTCTCCATATTTTCCTCGCTCATTTTTCAGAACATCGTCATTTATGGTCTTACCAATCTTCCAATACATCATCGTCAAAGCCGAATTCACCTGTGTTGCAACAGCATCCTTTGTTTGACGAATAATCATTTTCAGATTTTTAAATAACCTATTTTCATAATTACTTACTTCCATTATCAAAATATTTTCTTTACCTCTTCATTTACAGCGTGATTTTCACTTGTTACTTAGAACTTAAAACTTGGATTTTGTTACTTGAAAACTTGTTACTTATTCTCCACGAGTTTCCCTTCGTCAATGCTTTTTTGCAATAAAATTTCGAACAATTCGCTCAGCTCTTCTGAACCTTTTTCAACTGCTGTTCCTACGATTTTACGAACTTTTTCAGCACTAACATCGGCTTCTCTCCAACTTTTACCCGAAGTATGAGCATTCAGAATAAAAGGTATTACTCTATCCACAGCCGAAGCAAAAACGGCATCGGGCGACTTTTCCGCTTCAAATTCCTCCCATAACGCCAAAAATTCAGATGCCAAAGGCTTGTCCAATATGCCAAAAATGCGTTTTGCTGAAGCTAATTCGCGTTCATACTTGCCTTCCATCGCTTTTTCGTCATAAACGAATGTATCTCCAGCACCTATTTCCACTACATCGTGAATAGAAAGCATCTTCATCACCCGAAATAGGTCAATTTGTTCCTTATTTTTGGCATACGGATACATTATTTGAGCCAAAACCATCACTTGCCACGAATGTTCTGCTGAATTTTCCCTACGCGAATCGTCCAAAATATAGTTACGACGCTGTACATTTTTTAACTTATCCAAGGTTAGGATAAATTCAAGTTCTTTTGCTAATTTCATTTTTGTTTTTCGTAGGGCAAATAGTAATTTGCCCTCTATTCGATTATTTTACTTATTTGAGTTACTAAAATATTTGTGAAAAATTATGTGCTTTTGTAGTTTGAACTTAACCACAAACGTACAAAAATGAACACAATTTTTTGAAAATCAGACAAAACGATTACTGAATAACTTTTACAGGTGTGCCGTTATCCAAATTGATTTGCCCGCTGGTAACCACCTCATTTCCTTCGGAAAGTCCTTCTAAAATTTCGACTTTATCTCCGAAATTACGTTCGCTTTTCACGGTTACTAACTCGGCTTTGCCTTCTACGATTTTGAAAATTTTATTTTGACTTACGCTTCCTACAAAAGCAGTTCTTGATATCGTAAGCACCTGATTTTCTGAGCCTACACTCGATTCAAATTGCACTGTTGCATACATTCCTGCTTTGAGAGATTTATCTTTGTTCGATACGGTAATCTCGACTGGAAACTTCAAGGCTCCGTTGGATTTTGGTGCTACGAAAGTTACTTTTCCTTCAATGGTATTTCCGCCTACGCTCGGGGTGATTTTCGCCTTTTCGCCTACTTTTATTTGCGAAATTTGATGCTCATCGACGGTTACTTTCAATTTCAAATCATTGATATTCACCACATTGAAAAGAGTTGTTCCTGCTCCAACAAAAGTACCTTCTTCGATGTTTTTACTACTAACAATACCGCTGATTTTGGAACGAACCACCGAATATCCTGAATTGATTTGAGCCGAATTATAGTTCGCTTGTGCATTTTTTACTTGCAAACGGATTTGCTCCAGTTGTTGTTGCGTTACTCCCCCCGTCTGGTAAGCACTTTCAAAGCGTTTTAACTCATTTTGAGCATTGTCCAATACGGCTTTGGCTTGTTCTAACCCCACGTTTGTTGCATCGGCTTTGATTTGTGCCAAAGTCTGTCCTGCACTTACTACATCGCCTTCTTTTACGTAGATTTTCACCACTTGTCCTCCCATTTCGGCAGCTACGTTGAGGTCTTGTGTCGCCACAAAAGTTCCGTTGGCGATGAACAAATCGTTCACATTTTCTTTGATTACTTTTTGCGAACGAACAGCCACCTGAGCGTTTTTCTCAGCTACGATAGCTACCTCTTGGGCATTTTTCTCTTTATTTGCATATAATTTGTAAGCTACAAATCCGATTGCACCTACCGCTGCTAAAATTGTAATTATCTTTTTCATTTGTTTAATTTTCTAAATTTTTATATTGATTTTTTTAATCTATTTTCCTAAATTTTTTAATTCTCCTTTTGCTTTAAGAAGCTCTATTTCAGCTAATTTATGTTCTAACAGAGCATTGGTATAGCTATTTTTAGCATCGGATAGTGAGCGTTCCGAATCGAGCAAATCGGTCAGTGATGCCAATCCTTGCTGATAGTTATTTTGAGTGTTGAGCAAAACCTCTTCGGCTAATTTGACATTTTCTTTCTGTGATTCGATTGTCAAAAGGCTGTTAGTTATCTGATTTCGAGCATTTTCATAAGCCAAATCCATTGCCAAACGCACATCTTTCAGCTCAGCTTCCAAACTTTTGAGGTCTACCTGTGCTTGTCTGACTTTAGCTTTTGTTCCAAAACCTTTGAATATTGGAATGTTCAAACTCAACCCAACTGACGAAAAATCAGACCAATACACATTATCTTTTTCAGAAAAAAAACAATGGATTTTTAGGTCCCATTCCAAGCCAACCGTAATTCCCTACCAATGCCAACGACGGATAATAAGCTGCTTTTTGTACTTTTGTATTGATTTCAAGCAAGTCTTTTTGTTTTTCAAGAGCTTGAATTTCAATACGATGCGAAGTGTCTTTATTTGAAAAAGATACGTCATAATTCACCTCAAAACCTTCTTTCGGAAGTGAAATAGACTGCTCAATAGGCATTCCTATCATAAATTTGAGTGCATTTTCTGCCAGTTGTAATCCATTGATAGCCTGTTGTTTAGCCGATTTTAAGTTATTCATCGCTACCGTTGTTCTATCCAAATCGATTTTTTTAGCTAATCCATTGTCATACAACCCTTTAACTACTTCAACTGTTTTTTCTGTCAAAGCCAAATTACTTTCGATATTACTCAGAATTTCTCGGGTTTGATATACTTGATAATATGCCGAAGCTACTTTTTCAATTATTTGATTTTCAGTAAGTTCTTGATTTAATTGATAAAACTCACGAGTCGTCCGAGCGGCTTTAAGCCCCATAAAAACCGACTGATTAAAAAGCACTTGCGTAAGTTGTGCATTTACCTGCGAATTCCATTTTTGTCCCATTTCGAATTTCACAATGCCAGGAGCTCCAAAATTGCTTCCGTCTACATACGTAGCCTGTAATTTAGGATTATACATCAAAGCCCCTGTCGCTGAGACATTTGGCAACGCATTGGCACGAACTTCTTGAATTTGGTAATTACTCTTTTCAACTGCCAAACGTGCTTTTTCTGCATCGGATTTATGTTCCAAAGCATAGCTAATAGCCTGTTTTAGAGATAATTCTTGTGCTTGAGACAGCATTCCCATCAGCACAAAAACACTGAATATTATTTTTTTCATTTACTATTTTATTATTAAAAAATGATATTTTATTTTGTTTTTATAAAACTATAGATTACTAAATTTCTGATATAAAATCTTTTGATTGAAATTTTCAGATAAATGTCTTTCCATATTTCATCAATATTACTTTTTGAAAAAGTTTCTTTTCCTATTTTTGCCAATCATTTGGCATAACTTTTCGTATATATATTTCTTTCTCAATTTAAAATACAATTTATTAAAAATCAGCTTGATACATATTTTAAACCGATAACTGAACTTATTAAAGTTACAATAAAAAATATTCTCCAAAACGTAGCTGGCTCTTTGAATACTAAAATTCCTATCAAAACTGTTCCAACTGCTCCAATACCCGTCCATACAGCATAGGCAGTTCCCAGAGGAAGTGTTTGAGTAGCTTTCATTAGCAAACACATACTAATTAGAGTACATATTCCAAAACCTACATACCATAAATACATGTCATTCCCGGTTGATTCTTTGGCTTTTCCTAAGCAAAATGTAAAAGCCATTTCAAAAATCCCTGCAATAATCAAAATAATCCAATTCATTTTAAAAATCAAATGTCTAAATATTTTTTTCTTTCAGAATCCGTTCCAACTCACAAAGTCCTTTTTCATTTACTAAAATTCGGATAAAACTCTCTATTAAATTCCCAAGAGTTTCTCTAAATGAATATTCTGTTTCTGGGAAAATATTGGGATCTTCACGCATTTTACTCATTATTCCAAAGAAAAAGGATTTAGCAAAACTCACATTGATATTTTCTCGAAAAAACCCTTGTTCTTGTCCTTTCTTAACTAATATTTCTACTCGTTGCCCATCAATTTCTCTGAATTGATTTTCCAATTTGTCATATATCTTTCCGTAGTATTTTTTAAGTTCCCAGATAGGACGATTGCTTGTGATTTTATATTGTTCAAAAAAATTTTCTTTGGAAGCAAACCAGTTTTCAATCACATTTCCCTTGCCTTCAACGAAAGAACAATCCTCTTTGGCATTCGTCAAAAAGTGTGTTACACAGGCATCTACCAAATCCGTTTTTGAAGGATAATGCTCATAAAGTGTACGTTTGGAAATCCCGACTTTACTTGCCAAATCGTCCATTGTAAAAGTTTTAAACCCATACAATATAAAATCTTCTGCGGCTTGTTTTATGATTTGCTCTTTCATAATTCATATCTTTAATTCGGGTGCAAAGATACACAGAAAACTTTTAAAAACAAAAAAGTTTTCGTTTTTTTTATTTTATAATTAAAAAAATAAATATATGATAATCAAATATTTAAAAATAACAAAACAGAAAACTAAATAAACTTAAATATTTTCATCTAATTTTTAATGTAAATTTTTAGTCGTTTTTCAAATTCTATTCTTCCATAAAATAATATCCAGAAGGAATAATTCATGATTTATAAAATTATTTCTATCTACAAAACTCATTTTTAACACTTTAACGATAGAGTATCTGCTTGTTTTTCTGATAAATATCATATTTTGATTTTCCTTTTTTATACTAAATATAAATTAGATTGAAAAACCTTTTTTCATCAATAGAAATTTGGTAAAAACGTATAATATGTAGTACCTTTGTTTCGCAATTTTAAATTTTATAAAATAATATATTTACATGGCAAAATTATTTAAAACATCAATTGCTCGAAAAGTCGCTATGGCACTTTCAGGAATCTTTTTGGTCATCTTCTTAGTTATTCACTTTGCAGTGAATCTGACCTCGGTGTTTAGCGAAAATTTATTCAATGAGCTATCCCACTTTATGGGAACCAATCCACTTATTCAGTTTGCAATGCAACCTATTTTGCTTTTGGGAGTTATTTTCCACTTCGTAATGGGGTTCGTTTTAGAAATCCAAAATCGAAAAGCACGTGGAGCAAATGCTTACGTACAATACAATGGCGGAGCTAACTCTACTTGGATGTCACGTAATATGATTTACAGCGGTGGAGTCGTACTAATGTTCCTAATTCTTCATTTGAAACATTTTTGGATTCACGAAATGAACGTAAAATATGTACAAGGTGATATGACAGGATTAGGAATAGATGGAGGTTTTCGCTATTATGCAGACCTTATAGCTACACTAAGTAATCCTATTACTGTAGCTGTATATGTGCTTAGCTTTATTTTCTTATGCTTGCACTTGCTTCACGGATTCAAATCATCAATGCAATCGGTTGGAATTCTCACAATCCGGCAAAAAACATTGGTTTCTATCGGAAAATGGTATTCCTATATCATTTGTGGAGGCTTTATTTTTATAGCCTTATTTCATTTTTTTAGTAATTTCTCACATTCATAATTTATAAATATGAAGAAAATAGATTCAAAAATACCAGAAGGTCCAATAGCGGACAAATGGACGAAGTATAAAGATAAAATCAATTTGGTAAACCCTGCCAATAAGCGTAATATTGATATTATCGTTGTAGGGACAGGGCTTGCGGGAGGTTCGGCAGCAGCTACATTGGCTGAGTTGGGCTATAATGTAAAGGCATTTGCTTACCAAGATTCGCCACGTCGAGCTCACTCAATTGCAGCACAAGGTGGTATCAACGCCGCTAAAAACTACCAAGGAGACGGAGATTCAAGCTATCGACTTTTTTATGATACAATAAAAGGTGGGGATTTCCGTGCCAGAGAGGCAAACGTATATCGCTTGGCGGAAGTTTCAGGAAATATCATCGACCAATGTGTGGCTCAGGGAGTGCCGTTGGCTCGTGATTATGGCGGGCTTTTGGACAATCGTTCGTTTGGTGGTACGCAGGTTTCTCGTACTTTCTATGCAAAAGGACAAACAGGGCAACAGCTTCTTTTAGGAGCATATTCTGCAATGAACCGACAAATTGCTCGTGGAAAAATTGATATGTTCAACCGCCACGAAATGCTTGATGTGGTTATCGTTGGAGGAAAAGCTCGTGGAATTATCGCTCGTGATTTGATTACAGGACAAATCGAACGTCATTCGGCTCACGCTGTGGTAATTGCAACGGGAGGTTACGGAAATGTGTATTTCCTTTCGACCAATGCGATGGGCTGTAACGGAACTGCGGCTTGGAAAACTCACAAACGTGGAGCATTTTTTGCAAATCCTTGCTTTACGCAAATTCACCCAACTTGTATTCCGCGTTCGGGCGATTATCAATCAAAATTGACTTTGATGTCCGAGTCGCTTCGTAATGACGGACGCATTTGGGTTCCTAAAAAAATGGACGATGTGTATGCTATCCGCGAAGGACGTAAAAAACCAACCGAAATCGCCGAAGAAGACCGCGATTATTACTTGGAAAGACGTTATCCTGCTTACGGAAACTTGGCTCCGCGTGATATTGCCTCACGTGCCGCCAAGGAGCGTTGCGATGCTGGTTTCGGAGTAAATGCTACGGGTGAAGCCGTATATTTGGACTTCTCATCAGCTATTGAGCGTTACGGAAAAGAGCAGTGTAAAATCCACGGAATTGAAAATCCTTCCAAAGAAGAAATTATCAAACGAGGAGAGAAAATCGTTGAGGCAAAATACGGAAACCTTTTCCAAATGTATGAAAAAATCGTAGATGAAAATCCGTATAAAACTCCGATGATGATTTATCCAGCAACGCACTATACAATGGGTGGCGTATGGGTAGATTATAATTTAATGACCACAATACCAGGGTGTTATTGTATTGGAGAAGCAAATTTCTCTGACCACGGAGCAAACCGATTGGGAGCATCGGCATTGATGCAAGGTTTGGCTGACGGATATTTCGTATTGCCTTATACCATAGGTGATTACTTGGCAGCTGACATCCGTACAGGAAAAATCTCTACGGATTTGCCTGAGTTCGAAGAAGCTGAGCGAGTGGTGAAAGAGCGTTTGGAATTTTTCATCAATAATAAAGGTACGCATTCGGTAGATTATTACCACCGCAAACTTGGAAAAGTAATGTGGGACAAAGTAGGTATGGCTCGAAATGCACAAGGATTGAAAGAGGCTATTGAGGAAATTCGTGAAATTCGTGAAGATTTCTGGAAAAATGTAAAAGTTCCAGGGGGAATGTACGAAATGAACAATGAGCTTGAAAAAGCAGGTCGTGTAGCCGATTTCTTAGAACTTGGTGAGCTATTCGCCAAAGATGCGTTGGAGCGTAATGAATCGTGCGGAGGACACTTCCGTGAAGAGTATCAAACTCCTGATGGTGAGGCACTTCGTGATGATGAGAACTATGCACACGTATCGATTTGGGAATATACGGGAAATCCGAATGAGATTAAATGTACCTACAACCCAAGCGAAGAAATAATGCATAAAGAACAATTAGAATTTAAAGATATAAAATTAGCACAGAGAAGTTATAAGTAGGCAATAGGGAGTTAGGCAATAGGCAATAGAATTTAGGGAATAGATAATAACAAAAATAATAGCAATGAGCAAAATTTCATCATACAAAGAGTTGATTGTTTGGCAAAAGGCAATTATTTTAGTTAAGCAAATATACGGCATAACTCGTTTGTTCCCAGAGGAAGAAAAATTTGGATTAACAAATCAAATTCGCCGGAGTGCAGTTTCCATTCCGTCAAATATAGCGGAAGGTTATGGGCGAGGTTCTTCCAAAAGTTATTTGCAATTTTTGTCTGTTGCACGAGGTTCATTGTTTGAATTGGAAAGCCAACTCTATATCGCCAGAGAATAGCAATTTATCTCAAACGAAAATAGTCAATTGATTGAAAATTTGATTTCGGAAATAGGTAAAATGCTTAATTCTTTAATTATAAAACTCAGAAAATAAAAATGTAAAATGGGTTAGTTATTAGTATCGGTCTATTATCTAACCCTTACATACTCCGCAATGCGGACTTTGTCTTAAAAAAAAAGTAAAATCGCAAAAAGGATAAGGAAGGTGCTATTGCTTAATCCCTATTGCCTAAAAAAAATAAGTATGAATTTGACATTGAAGATATGGAGACAAAAGGATGGAAAATCCCAAGGTCGTATGGTAGAATATAAAGTAACTGATATTTCCGAGCATATGTCATTCTTGGAAATGTTGGATGTACTTAATGAAGATTTGGTAGCCAAAGGTGAAGAGCCTGTGGCTTTTGACCACGATTGTCGCGAGGGAATCTGTGGAATGTGTTCGCTTTTCATCAATGGAGAAGCTCACGGGCCTGACCGTGGAATTACTACGTGTCAGTTGCATATGCGTATGTTCAACGACGGTGATACAATCACTATCGAGCCGTGGAGAGCAACCGCTTTCCCTGTGATTAAGGATTTGATTGTAGATAGAACTGCCTTTGAGCGTATCCAACAAGCGGGCGGATATATTTCGGTAAATACTTCGGGGAATACGCAAGATGCTAATGCTATCCCGATTCCGAAACTGGATGCCGACCTTTCGATGGATGCTGCTTCGTGTATCGGGTGTGGAGCGTGTGTAGCTACTTGTAAAAATTCCTCAGCGATGTTATTTGTTGCAGCAAAAGTATCTCAGTTTGCACTGCTTCCGCAAGGGCGTATTGAGGCTGCTGACCGTGTGATGAATATGGTTCATCAGATGGATTTGGAAGGTTTTGGAAATTGTACCAACACGGGAGCTTGTGAGGTAGAATGTCCGAAAGGAATTTCGTTGGAAAATATAGCACGTATGAATCGTGAGTATTTGAAAGCAAGTTGTAGATAATAATTTTCTTTTTTCATTTATAAATTTTTTGAAGACTTCAAGGAAATTCTTGAAGTCTTTTATTTTTACAACACTCTCTCATAAAAACTAACTTAAATTAGGTAAAAATTACTTTTTTATTACTTTTTCTTTTGTCAAAAGAAAATATTTTCGTAATTTTGTCCTACATTTATAAATTATAATTTATCATTAACTAATTAATTATTTTATGGGAGATTTGTTAATAAAAATCAAACAAGAAGGCGTGAGATGGCTCTTACTTTGCACTCTTTTGTATGGATTGGGAACATCTTCAGTTTATGCAACTGATGATTTTTCTTTAAAAACAAGTATTTTTCAACAACAAAGCAAAAAAATAGCGGGACAAGTAACCGATGCTTCTGGTGTGCCTTTGCCAGGTGTCAATATCTTAGTAAAGGGAACGAATATTGGGGTTACTACCGATTTTGATGGAAAATTTGAAATCAATGTTCCAAATGACAAAAATGAAATTGTATTTTCGTTCATTGGTTTCAAAGAGCAAACACTACAAGTAACACAATCTCGTTCCAATGTAAAAATTATTTTACAAGAAGAAACTCAACAACTTGAACAAGTTGTAGTTACTGCTCTGGGTATCAAACGTCAAGAAAAAGCACTAAGTTACAATGTACAACAGGTAAATAGCGAGGAGCTTACCAAGGTTAAAGATGCAAACTTTGTAAATAGCCTTAGTGGTAAAGTAGCTGGAGTTACTATTCAGAGAAGCTCATCGGGAATTGGTGGAGCAACCAAAGTAGTAATGCGGGGAGCCAAATCCATTGAAAAATCGAACAATGCATTGTATGTTATTGATGGAGTTCCTTTATTTTCTACAACAATGACACAAGGAAGCGGAAGATTTCAATCAACAGGTTCTACAGAAGGTATAGCCGATATTAACCCAGAAGATATTGAAAGTATGACCGTACTTACAGGAGCTTCTGCGGCAGCTCTTTATGGTTCGGCAGCAGCCAATGGAGCAATTCTTATCACTACTAAAAAAGGGAAAGAGGGAAAACTACAAGTTAATTTTTCTTCAAATACAGAAATTTCTACACCCCTTATCTTACCTAAATTTCAGAACACATACGGAAGTGATGGAACTATCACTTCGTGGGGAGCTAAACTTCCTGATAATGTAGAAAAGTACGACCCGAAAGATTTTTTCAAAACAGGATATACTTTCACAAATAATATTTCCTTATCAGGTGGAAATGAAAAAAATCAAACTTATTTTTCGGCAAGTAGCACACAAGCCGAAGGCATTGTTCCTAACAACCAATATAATCGTTATAATTTTACATTCAGAAATACAGCTCATTTGTTGAATGACAAATTGAAAATTGATGGTTCTGTAAATTATATCTTGCAAGATCATCGAAATATGATAAATCAGGGAGAGTATATGAACCCATTGGTAGGAGCTTATTTACTTCCTCGTGGTGAGAGTCTTGCAAGTACTCGTACTTTTGAACGATATAATCCTGCACGAAAAATCTACGAGCAAGAGTGGCGTTATGGTACAGGAGATTATACACTTCAAAATCCGTATTGGGTTGCTTATCGTAATTTGCGTGATGTCAAAAGAGAGCGTAATATGATTGCATTGGGCGTTTCTTACGATTTGAGAAAATGGTCAGAAACCGAAAAATGGGACATCGCAGGGCGTGTACGCACAGATAATTCTCACATCAAATCAACCGACAAACGCTATGCTACTACGGCTGCTACATTAGATGTTAGCAAAAATGGTTATTTTGGATTATTGCAAGGAACTGAGAGACAAACTTATACTGATATTTTAACAAACTTCTCAAAACGCTTTAATTTAGGAGAACAAAATATTGTAATTACGGCCAACTTAGGAGCTTCGCTACAAGATACTCGTTACGATGATTCTCAATACACAGGCCCTATTCGTGAGAATGGTATACCTAATGTATTCAATACGTTTAATATTGACCAAGGAGCTCAAAAAACAAAAGCAGGACAAGCAGGTTGGATAGAACAAACACAATCTGTTTTTGGTAGTTTTGAAGCTGGTTATAATGGATACTTATACTTAACTTTAACAGGTCGTAATGATTGGGCTTCGCAATTAGCAAACTCTCCCAATTCATCGTTCTTCTATCCGTCTGTGGGACTTTCTGCTGTAGTAACGGATATGCTTTCATCTGATACAAAAGTTAAAATTAACCCAATTTTGTCTTTTATGAAAGTTCGATTAGCGTTTAGTTCTGTAGGGTCTCCTTTTGATAGAGGATTGACTACACCTACTTATAGTTTTGATCAAGATACCAAAACTTGGAAAACAGTTTCTCACTTCCCTATTGGTTCTTTATATCCTGAACGTACCAACTCATACGAAGCAGGAATTGCTTCCAAATGGCTAAAAGGAAAATTAACATTAGATGTTACTTTCTATCAAACAAATACCAAAAATCAAACTATCAGTTCCGAGATTTCTCCTTCAACAGGATATGATAAAATTTATCTGCAAACGGGAGATGTTCGTAACCGAGGTATCGAATTAGGATTGGGATATGATTTTCAAATGACCAAAGATTTTAATTGGAACAGCCATTTTACAATGGGTTACAACAAAAACGAAATAATGTCGTTGGTTGAAGATTACGTAAACCCTGTAACGGGAGAACAAGAAGGTAAGGAATCGCTGGTAAAAAATTCATTTGGATCCTTACGATATGTCCTTAAAAAAGGAGGTTCTCTGGGTGATGTATATACTAATGCCGATTTCACTCGTGATTCTGATGGAAATATTTATGTTGATGCAAATGGAAATATAACTAAAAGTGATTTCTCTAATGGGCATTTCGAGAAATTGGGCAGTGTACTTCCTGATTTTACATTAGGCTGGCGTAATGATTTTACTTACAAGAATTTTAGTTTTGGAGCAATGCTTTCTGGACGTATCGGCGGAATTGCCGTTTCTATGACTGAAGCTGCCTTAGACCACTACGGAGTTTCTAAAAATTCGGGATTAGCGCGTGATGCAGGAGGTGTTTTGATAGGAGGTCTACGGGTAAATCCTAAAAATTATTTTGAGGTGCGAGGTAAAAATCAATTGGCTCAATATTATACTTATTCAGCTACAAATTTCCGCTTGCAAGAAGCATATATTTCTTACAAATTACCTAAAAAAATATTGAATGACCAAATGGGACTTACACTTTCGGTAGTTGGACGCAACTTAGTTATGATTTATAACAAAGCTCCTTTCGACCCAGAGTCCGTTTCATCGACAGGAAACTATGTACAAGGATTAGACTACTTTATGATTCCTAGTCAGCGTAGTTTTGGATTGGGTGTTAAAGCTGATTTTTAATTTTATAATTTGAAAAAATGAAAAAGACTATAATAGTAATGGTTGCCACTCTTATTTTGGGAAGTTGCACCAAGAATTTTGAGAGTTTGAATAGAGACCAGTATGGCATAACTGGTAAAGAATTAGATAGAATTCCACAGGGAGGTAACCAATTGATTGACTTGCAAAAATTGGTACTTCCTGAACAAGAAAACTCATATCAGATGTGTTTTGATATGTATGCAACGGTTTATTCAGGATATGCAACCACCAAATTTACAGGAGATTACCAAACATATAATCCGCGTAGTGGTTGGGTAAACTATCCTTTTGATGATACATATCCAAAAATCTATAAAGCATACAACGAATTGAAAAAGATTTCCAAAGGAGATTATGACAAGCCTTATTTTGCTTTGGGAAGTATTTATCGAGTGGCTATTACACATTGGTTAACAGATACTTATGGACCACTTCCTTATTCAAAAATGAAAGAGGGACAATCGCAAGTTCCTTACGATTCTCAAAAGGATTTGTACTTGGGCTTTTGTGATGAATTGGTAAAATCCATTGAAGGTTTGAAAAAAGTAGATGTTACCGATAGAGAATATGCCCCGTTTGATAATGTTTATAAGGGAGATATGCAAAAATGGATAAAATATGCTAATTCTCTTCTTTTAAGAATTGCTATCAGAATGTCAAAAGCTGCTCCAGCAGAGGCTCAAAGATATGCCGAATTGGCAGTAGCACAGGGAGTAATTGTAGCCAATGCTGATAATGCACAACTACAAACGATAGACAATCCTACTTTCAAAGTAAGTGCCTCTTGGGGAGACTCTCGTGTGGGTGCTGATATTACCGAATATATGAATGCGTTTTCTGACCCACGCCGAGCCAAATATTTCACAGAAGTTTCTACCCGAACTGCTGGTAAAAAGTTCTTCGGATGTCGCTTAGGAGCTCCTAATATTGGCTTTGTAATAGCTAATTATTCATTGCCTAATTTGCAAAAAAATTCGCCTATCGTATGGATGTCTGCTGCTGAGGTTGCTTTCCTTAAAGCCGAAGGAGCTTTGAATGGTTGGGCAATGGGAAGTTCTGCGGAGGATTTGTACAAAGAAGGAATAAAATTGTCTTTTGAGCAATGGGGAGCTGGCGATGCTACCACTTATTTGACAAATTCCAATCAGCGGGGAGCTTTCGTAGATGAGCTAAAAGCAGAGTATAATGCCACATCTTTTTCATCTCCAATTACAGTAAATTGGGCAGATGCCAATGGAGATAAAGAAAAACAATTGGCTCGAATTATTACTCAAAAATGGATTGCTATGTTCCCTTATGGTTCTCACGAAGGCTGGGCTGAATGGCGAAGAACAGGATATCCGAACTTACTTCCTTCTGTTGAAAATAAAAGTGGGGGACTTATCAAATCAATCACTCAAAATGGCGGAAAAGATACAGGCGGAATGCGTAGATTGCCTTTCTCAACCAAAGAATATGAAGGAAGCAATCTGAAAAATATTCAAGAAGCTGTCAGTCTGTTAGGAGGAGCTGACAATGGAGCCACTGACCTTTGGTGGGCTAAATAGTTTATTCACAAACAAAAATACATTTACCGATGAAAAATATAATATGTATCTTAGCTTTACTTGTCGTAGCGTGTAATAAAATCGAACCGATTGAAATTGTTGCACCTGAAAGAGATATTGATACTCAGACACTAAAACAATACAAATCGCAATTGCAAAACAGACTTATCACGATGGGAATGTTTTACAATTGGGGGCAAGAAAGTGGTGCTTTTCTGAAAAGTACGCCAGATAGTTTAGATGTAATTGTTCTGAAAAACAATTATTTGCAAATGAATGATATTTTAAAAAATGATTTAAAATTTGTTCAAGAGAAAAAAGCAACCAAAGTTCTTGTAGGAATTGAATTGGAAACCTTTTATCAGGAATATGAGGCTGAAAAAGAACAAAAAATAACTACAAGCAAAGCCGAAAAAGAGCAAGAATGGAAGGTTACCAACGAACGCCTTTCTGCTGATGAGAAAAAAGAAATATTGCAACAAATTGAACAAACTATTACAAATAATTTGATTAAAGAAGCAAAAGAAAAACTAATGCAACAAGCCACTACCGTTGTTCAATTTGCAAAAAATAACGGATTTGATGGCGTTAGTATCGAATTTCCACAAAATTTGAATGAAGTATATTCTGCTGAAAATCTTGATAATTTTTTAGCCGAAATTACAAAAGAGGCGGGCAAAGGAAAAAATCTTCTTTTAGTGATTGAAAATCCATACGGAGAAAGAGGAGAAACAACAGACGTTAAACCCATTGATTCAGCAAATTGGATTGTATATCGCCAAAAAGGAAAAGCGTTATTCAAAAATTTTGATGAGCAGGCTCAAAAATGGGCTTCTTTCCGATATTTACCTTCGGTTGACTTCGGCGAAGAAGATTTGGCAGAAGGCTTTGCAGACACCAAAATCTTTGCTCCTAGTGGAAGACTTCCTCGAACCATCGATGTAATTAACTGGAACGCTACTAATAAGGGAGGAGTAGCATATTACCACATCGAGAAAAATTATCACGATATTGTAGGAAATGTTTCCTTTAAAACCTTGCGAAATGCAATCGGTAAAATACAATTAACGAAATAAATTTTAAACTGAAATGAAAATGAAATTTATAAAATTATCAATGATAGCAATAGGCTTTTTATCAATGATAGCCTGTTCAAGCGAAGAAAAAGAAGGAGGCGAATTGTTCGACCAACAAGCGATTCTTTACAAATTGGAAGGTACAAACAGAAAACAAGCCGATTTTTCTCAAAAAACAACTATTTCTGCTTCTGCTGATGAGATTGGTCTTCAAAAAGAAGAAAAATTTGTTGTTGCTTTGGTCAAAGAAAATTCAAAAGACGTTTCTGTTTCGATGACACTCAATCCTCAGGAAGTTGAAAAGTATAACAAAGTTTATAAAACAAATTTTCTTCCATTTCCTGAAGAGAATATAACATTGACTTCGCAGCTGAATATCAAAGCGGGAAGCGTAACATCTGATGAAGGAAGTGTAAAAGTTGATATTTCTTCGCAATTGAAAGAAAATACGCCCTATATGTTTGCCGTAACGATGAATTCCGCAAGCGGAGCGAGCATTTTGAATACTTCCAAAACATTATTTTATACCGTTGAAGTTGTAAAAGGACTGATAAATAAAACGGTGAAAATAACTCGCGATGAATATTTCGAGTTAGAAAAGGGAAAATTTACTAATACATCTTTTACGCTTGAAGGGTTAATTTTTGTTGAAAAATTTAGAGGTACCGGTGATACCGGAGAAGCAGGAATTAGTACTTTTATGGGAGTTGAAGGACAAACTTTGTTACGTTTTGGCGATTCAGGAGTAGACCCCGACCATTTACAAGCTAATGGTGTGGATATAGGTGTGAAGTTTAAAACCAAAAAATGGTATCACATAGCTTTGGTAGTTAATGGAAGCAAAACAATTGTTTATGTAAATGGTGAGAAAGTAACTGAATTTACAAAAAGTGGTGCCCTTTCAGGAGGAAATAATTTCTACATAGGACGTAGTTATAGTGATGGCAGGGGAATTGAAGCCCGACTTTCTGAATTAAGAGTTTGGAAAACAGCTCGTTCAGCACAACAAATCAAAGAAAATATTTACGAAGTTGATAAAAAAGATACTGATTTATACGCTTATTGGAAAATGAACGAAGTTGTTAATAGTAAAATTATGGATGCTTCGGGAAATGGATTTAATTTAAAACTAAAAGGACAAGCAGGTAAAAGCGGAGACCAGAAAATTACCATTTTTGAAGAACCCAGTCCTTTAAAAATTGATTAACTCTTTTTAAAATTAACTAAAATGAAAAAAATATTTATAACAATACTATCTATGGCTTTTTTGGGAGCCTGTCAAGATGATTTTGACCCAAAATTTGAGTTGCCTAAACCTGATAATTCTTCGGGAGTTTTTATGGAAAGTTCGCTTATAAACAAACAAGACCCTAAGGCTTCTGTATCTACTTTTTCGCAAGATGGTGAATATACTTTTGTGGCAGAATTGGGACATCAGGCGAAAGAAGATGGAGAAATATCTTTGATGAAATCCGATTTTGAAAAATTGGTGCAGCAATACAATGATTTTAAAGGAGCTAATGATTATTTGCTCCTGCCCGATACAAATTATGAATTTGTAAAAGGTACGTTCAAAAAAGGTGCTACATCAAGCGAAGTTCAATTAAAAATAAAGGATTACAGGAACTTAGAACAAGGTAATTATATATTGCCTTTGGCGGTTAGTGTAGAAGGAAAAACATTGTTGCATCCAGTAATTGTTCGTAAAGATGCTGATTATGTGGCTCTTTCCGAAACAAGTAAAAAACCTATGCCGCCTGGAACTTATAATTGCCCTAATCGTACTGAACCTATGAAAATGGTAGCCTATGTCGAAACCAACGATTGGGACATACGTAATATGGGTCAATTCATTTTGAAAGATAGCAAAAAACCTATTTTTGATATGGTGGTTTTATTCGCTGCTAATATGAATTATAATTCAAAAACAGGAAAGCGGTATCTTTATTTTAATGAAAAATTGCAACCTATTGTAAATGACCCTGATAAATACATAAAACCTTTACGAGACAGAGGGATAAAAGTAATTTTGGACATTTTGCCTAATCACCAAGGAGTTGGCTATTATAATTTTCAAAATTATGACGAAGCCTTGGAATTTGCTCGTGAATGCAAAAGATACGCCGACCTATTGGGAATAGATGGTTGGGATATAGATGAAGAATATGCAAAATACGAAAAATTACCACAAAAGCCACAAAAAGGGAATATATCTGTTCTTTGGTTTATGCGTGCAATAAAAGAAGTAATGCCTGATAAACTATTAACATTATATGATTATGGACATACTTTAAGAGCTAATGAAACTGATGATGTTGGTAAAAAAGCCTCCGATTACATAGATTACGAATGGTCCGATTATAATAGAGTTCATCAATCTATGATAGGTTTGCCCAATGAGCGTTACGGGAATAGATCAATAGAAGCCGCTCAACAAGGATTAGGAAATACTGCTTTTGTAGCAAACCAAAATTTACAAATTTGCAATGGTTTAATGATGATTTTCAGCATCAATGGAAACCAGATAAAAAATGGAAATGCTGCTCCACAGCTTAGCAGTGCTACTGAATTTTTATATGGAGAAAAGTGTATTTTTGAAGGAAAATACCATAAAGGACCTAAAGATAATTAAAATTTTACAGCGATGAAAAAGATATTTTTTTATTTACCCATTCTTTTGTTTTTGATGAATTGTACCAAAGACAATAATCAGGAAGGAAAACCGATTGTAGACCCTATTGAAAAAGTATTAAAACCAACTTCAATAGTAGTAAAACAAGGTAATGAGGTTTTAAAAGACATTGTCAAAGACAATAAAATTTTATTAGAAGAAGGTAAGCAGTACAATATTGAAGTTATTTTTGATGAAGATGTTGAATTGCAAAAAGGAGAATTTCTGAAAATGAAGACAAAAAACCAAAGAGAGTTTTATGCTGATTTTTACGGAAAAAATGCGAATGAAATTAACGAAAAAGTAGTATTCAAAAAGCAAGGTTATCAAGATTTTGTATTGGAAATAGTACAGGAGCAACTGATTGCAAAATTTTATAAAACTTTTAAATCTCTTTCAGCTCCTCAAAATAATCTAATCGTTCCCAATCCAGACAAGAAAACGATTACAATTCTGAATGTGAATAAAAATAATACAAATGCACAGATGGAACTTACTTTTCTTACCCCTGTTTTTATGGAAAATTTGGTAGAAAACAATCAAGAATTTATCAAAGTAGAAAAAATGGGGGAAGGAGATGTGTACAAAATTATTGTTTCTTCTGATAAACTGATAGAAAAAGAAGAACTCATTCTTCCCATTTATTCAATAAATAAAATGCAAAAAGGAACGCAAGTTAGCGAACTTGTTTTCAAAGCAGACAAAGCTCCGTATTACTTTGATAAAGAAGAATCTTCTTCTAAATTAAACGTTTACAGATATTCTTCTTTTTCCTTTGACGATGGAGAGGATGACGAAGATGATTCAGAAGATGATGAAGACATAAAAACAGATACAATACTAAATGCTGAATTACAACTGTATCTCAACGGAGAAAAAACTGCTTATATTTTTATAGATAACCCAAATATCGATTTGGTGGAAAGCTACACTATGGATACAACTAAGAAAGGAAAAATAAATATTACTTTGAAAGATGGAATTCAAAACCTACCACCGAAAACCTTACATTTCTTTGATGCTTACGAAGGAGAATTGGTAGGCGGGCAAATCGTTAAAAAACAAAATGCTCCTAAACAAGAAATCTCAATTTATTTAACAGGCTATTAAACCTAAATTACATAACAATCTATAAAGAAAGCCGAATAGTAGTAATTATTCGACTTTCTTTATTTCAAATATAAGAATTTTTTAGATTATTCAAAACTTTAAAACACTTTATCCTATCTAAATTTTTTCTGTATGTCCGTTTAGTGTAATATATGATTTTTTTTTGTAATAATTTATCAAAAATATGAAAATATAACTATTTGGTTTTCAGTTATATATTTTTACATTTGACTTATAAAATTTAGCAATTATACTCTTTTATTAGTAATAACGAAGATACATTAAATTTTTTTATTAAAAACGATATTGCCTTTTGATTGGGCAAAGTTTGAAAAATAAAGGATTCTCTTTGCTTAGTTTGGTACTATGTTAAAAAAATAGTTATCAAATATTAAAAGTTAAAACAGAATTATATTAAATTTATCACATTTCTATCGTATGAAATATTACAATTTATCAATTAGAAAATTTTGATACGAAAATGCTGAAAAATGAAATATAGATATTGAGATAAAACAAAAAGAGAAGTATTTTGATACTTCTCTTTTCTATTGATCTTTAAACTCTAAGAAGTCTTATTTCTGGTCTTCTTTGGTAAAAGCATAACGATACCCTTGTACTTTATTCCAACTTCCACGTGTAAAATCAGGAATTTTGACAGGAGCAGAATTATTTTCGAGCGAAATTCTTGAAAGTTCAGCAAGCGAAGACCATTCTGCCAAATCATATACATCCATATCCAAAGGAAGTCCATTTCGCAAACAATAGATAAGACGATAATCCATAATATAATCCATACCTCCATGTCCGCCAACTTTTTTAGCTTGAGCTTCTAAAGCTTCGGTCAAAAGAGGACTTTTATACTTTTTCATCAACGACTTTTTAACCTCTTCGGGAACAAATCCATGAGAATTCAAATCTTCATGATTGGGGGCAACATCATTTCCTACTTGTGAAGGCTCTAAGGCGTATCCTTCGACAGGATATTTGTTGGCAAAACCTTTTGTTCCTGTAAGTTGATACATACGCGAATACGGACGTGGATTTACCACATTATGTTGTATTTGGATTGTTTTTCCTTTTTCGGTACGAATAAGAGTCATTGTATGGTCTCCATTCTTGTAATCTGTTGGGAATTTTCCTGTCATTTGCTTTACTACTTCTGGACCATTTACAGGTTTAGTATCCATAGAAACTAAATAATTCATTTTATCTCCTCGATGGATATCAAGCAATTGACAAGCAGGTCCCATTCCGTGCGTAGCATATACATCTCCTCGAAATTTTTGATTGTAATCCAATCGCCAGTTATTATAGTAATATTTCCAGAAATCTGCCAAATTGTGAATATAAGCTCCTTCGGTGTGTAAAACTTCTCCAAAAACTCCTTGTTGAGCCATATTAAGCGTTGTCATTTCAAAGAAATCATACACACAATTTTCGAGTTGCATACAATGTTTTCGAGTTTTTTCAGAAGTATTAATAAGTGCCCATATTTCGTCTAATGTCATTGCGCCAGGTACTTCAATAGCTGTGTGTTTGCCTTGTTCCATTGCATAAACTCCCATTTTGGCGTGATTTTTCCAATCTGTAACGATATAAACAAGGTCGATATCATTACGTTCGCAAAGTTTTTTCCAAGCATCTTGACTACCTGAATATTCTCCTTTGGCACGCGGAAGATTAAGTGATTCTAGTGCTTTTTGTGTTTTTTCAACACGTTCTGCTTCAAGATCACAAAGCGCTACAATTTCTACGCCAGGTACTTGTGCCAAACGTTTTACAGGGTTTCGCATACCAAGTCCAATAACTCCCACACGTACAACATCAAGCTTAGGCGCAGTAAGTTTGATAACATCTTGTTGTCCAGTAGGTCGAGGAGGAACAGGTATTTCAATTGGTTGAGATTTGTTGGACAGATTTAATGATGGTTTTTGTTGTCCGGCACACGATATAAATATCGTTCCAAGAAGAATTGTTTTGATAATTTTTTTCATTATTTTATTTATTAAGGTTAATTATTAAGAAAACTTGTACAAAGATACAATTTTTTTCGTAAAAAATTTTTTTTATTGTCAAATTTTAACCTTTGATAAATTTAACCTAATAAAATACCAACCATTTTTGAAAAAGTTGCAAAAAAGACTCCCTATTAACATAAAATCAATTTTTTTATTCGTACAAATTACTTTATTTTGTGGTAATAATTAGTAAAAGGGAGCGGGAGTCTTCTTGCAACTCAAACTATTTAAGATGATAAAATTTTTAAATTTGATAACTTTTAAGAAAAGGAAGCGTGAAAATTACAACTTCCTTTTCTTTGCTTAAATAAACATACTCAACTTAAATTAACCAAACAAAACCTTTTTTCATATTCTTAGTCTTTTATTTTTTCAAAACCTGACAATTATTATTAAAAAAAAGCGAATTAGATACCTTTTCTATCTGGTTATAATTCACTTCTAATCAACAAAACACTATTTTTTATGTATTAAAGTTATTTATTTTTTCTTTGAGAGAATATTTGAATTTTTCCATTTCGCAAGATTCTGATTTATACTGAAAATCTTTTCTTATATAATTTTGTAATATTTTATGCAAAATCTTGGCTTTTTTATTGTATGCTACACAGATCTTACAAAAAAACAAATGTCCTTTAAGTTGCATTCTTTCTACGAATGAAAGCCTACCATCAAGTTGTTTTTCAATCAAAAAAGTTGCTTCTTTACACGAAAGAAAAAACCAATGAAATATTTTACTTACCACACGTGCCATTATTTATCAAACCAATTTAGTTCCAAACATTTTCTAAGTTGCAAGCGACTACGCTGCATAATCTTCCAATAATTAGTATTTGTAATTTGCATTTCCTGACAAATATCATTTGATTTTTTTTCTTCCAAATAGCCCATTTTTACTAAGACTGCCCATTTTTCAGGTAGTTTTTCAAAACATTTATCAAAGACATTTTTAAACTCTGTATCGTCAAGAAGTGTTCCTAATGAAAACTCACTATCTTCCCATTCTTTGGTTATTTCATTATCCTTCCAAGAGCCTTCATCATCAAAGAAATAATCAAAATTTACCTGTTGAAATTTATATTTATTTCTATAAAAATCAGCTACTTTATGTGTCAGAATACTTTTAAGCCATGTAAGAGGATTGCTTTTTCGTTGAAATTTGTCGATTGACATGAAAGCTGTCATAAAAACCTCTTGAACCACATCTTCAGCTTCTTCTTTGTCCGAAAGCAAGAAATTTGCTTGACTAAGCAATTTATCTGCATACATATCAACCCATTGGGTAATTTCATTTGATGAATTCATATATTAGATTAGAGTGTATTTTCTATTTTGTGGTAATATTCATAAGTAAAATTGGATTATAGAATTAAGGAATAATAAAAAAAATTTTACATCTTATGTATCCAATATTCAGGATTAAGTTTTGTAGTATTTTTATAAAGAAAAAATTTCATTTCAGTCTTTCCATCACTATCTGTAAATATTTTTCCTAAAGGAGATTTGGCATAAACTTGCTGTCCTTTATTCACATAAACATCTGTCAAGTTATAATAAATAGAGATAAAGTTACCATGTCGTACCTGTACAGCTTTGTTACCTCCTGGTACAGCAATAATAGCTGAAACTTCGCCATCAAAAATAGCACGAGCATCAGAATTCTCTGCTGTAACAATAGTTACTCCGCTATTATTGTGTTTTACATCTGGATAAACAGGGTCGCTATACGTACCAAAGCCTTGTGATTTGTAACCGCGTGCCACAGGCCATATCAATTTACCTTTATTAGCTTCAAAATTACTGGATATAGTTTTTCCTTCTGGGGTTAGCTCAATCGTAGGCGTTTCTTTTTTAACAGAGGTCTTGGTTGAAGTTGTTTTAGCTTCGACTTTGGTTTTTGCATTGGCTTCTGCAATAGCAATACGTACCAATCGCTCTATTTCTTTGTCAATAGCATTGGCTTGTGCTTGCTTTTTGCGAATTTGTATTTCGTATTCATTTTCTTTTTTGCGAATAGATGCTATCAAAATCTCTTGTTGTTTTTTTTCATCGGTGAGTTGATTTTGAACGATTTTATTTTCGGCAAGTATTTTTTCTTTTTCTTTGCGTTGCCAAACAAGATTTTCATTTATTTTTTTCAATTCATCATTCTTCTGCTGTATTTGAGTGCTTTGTTTTTTACGATATTCTGTATATTGCTTCATATATTGAAGTCGTTTATAACCTTGCGTAAAGGTTTCGGAAGAAAGCAAAAACAGCATTTGGCTCTTTGATGAACGATTTTTGTATGACTGACGAATAATAGCTGCGTATTCTTTGCGCAATTGCTTTAATTCTTTCTGTAAAGCATCTATATGACGTAGATTTCCATTTATCTCTTGATTAAGGAGATTGGCTTGCTGATTGGTAATACGAATAAGTTCCGTACGAGCTTGTATTTTATCGTTTATTTCTTGTATTTGAGTAGCAACGGACTTTCGTGCTTGAGTTTGTTTAGAACGTAATACTGACATTTCTTTTATTTGTTCCAAAAGAACTTTTTTGCGGTCTTGAAGTTCTTTTTGTTGCTTGGTTTGCGCCCAAAAATCTTCATTCCACACAAAGAAAATACTTAGAATTAAAAAGAAATGTAACTTCATTAGTTATCAAAAGTTAAGCGTTTATATCCCGAAGGAACTTTGTAAGGAAAACCCAAAGGCTGATTCAGTTCAATCGAATTGAACCGAATGTTTATCTTGGCTTGGCTCTCTTCGCTACGGGTTTCAATATATATTTCATAAGGAAAAAATTGATTTTCAACCGATTGATATGAATATTTTGCCGTGAAATAGCGTTGATTAACTGCCTGTGATGCCGAAACTTCTTTCACTCGAAAAGACGGATTTAACAGAAAATTTGTTTTCGTAATATTTTCTTGCCCCTGACACACATATCCTTCGTTTGATGGCACACAATTGTTAGTTTCATTGGTAAAAATCTGTCCAATAAGCATATTTTCAACCGATTGATAGTCTAACGAAAGGTTTAGAAAATGTTTTATAAACGAATAATCACCATCAAAATATGTATTTTCTGTTTTATTGTAAAACTGAACTTGCTGCGGGGTAATAATAACTTTGGCAAGCCCAAAAGGAGCACTAAGCCAAATGGTTTCTCCTGATTTGATACGAAAAGTCAGTGGAAACGATTGCTGATCTTTTCCGTTGTCAAACGACACTAAAAAAGTTCCCGAAAGAGTATTGAATACCGGACACGATTCTTTATGCAATTGCGTTATTTCTTTGGTTTTGAGCGAAAAATCAATCTGATTAGTAGTCAAAACCACTTTCTTTGTTTTGCACCCTATTAACAAAATAAGCAAACACGAATAAATAAAAAATCTTTTCATAAATATTTTTTTCAGGGGTAAAGATACAATTTTTTTCGGAAACAAACCCTTGGAGAAAATCTTAAAAAAATTATCTCATTTTCCTTACCAAATATAATATCCAAAGTAAAACAAGGGCGCAAAGTGTAGCAATAATAGACATCAATGCTACAAAACTTTGTCCATATAACAGATTTTTAAAATCTAAAAATGTACTATTAAATCCGATTAAAAAAACAAAAACAATACTGATAATCAAGTAAATAAAAATAGATTTCATACGTTTTTTGAATAATATTTTTTACGGAAGAAGAATTTTCCAATTTTCAGCAAATAACTTGATAGCCAATGCCAAAAGAATAACCCCCGATATTTTATGTACAATGATAATTCCTGTTTTTCCAAGCATTTTTTCTATTGGAGCCGCCAATTTCATTACCACATATACAATAACAATATTAATAACAATTGCTATAATAATACTTTCTATCAGATATTGCGAACGCATTGACAAAACCGTAGTAAGTACGCCAGGGCCTGCCAAAAGAGGAAATGCTATCGGGATAATTGATACACTATCGGGAATTTCTGTTTTGTGGAAACTTACGCCAAGTATCATCTCCACTGCCAAAATGAACAAAATAAACGCTCCTCCTACGGCAAAGGCTTGTATTGGTATTTCCATAAAATTCAGAATGGCTTGTCCTACAAACAAAAAGGCTATCATTAGCAAACCTGCTACAATTGCCGATTTTTCTGAATTAACACTTCCTATTTTCTGTCGAAGACTTAAAATAATAGGTAAATTGCCCAAAATATCAATAATAGGGAAAAGTGCAATAGCTACTGCTCCTATTTCTTTCCAGTTTAATTCCATACGTGTGATATAATTTTGCGGACAAAATTACAACTTTTTGACAAATTTTGAAAACAAACCATCTCTTCTTTGATTTTATCTTTATTATTCTTTTAAAATTTCACATACAATAAACCACAGAAAATCATTGATTTTCAATACATTACAATATTTCTTTTGAAAAAAGAATCTTTTTTTAAAAAAAAATTTGTCAATATTAAAATTTGTTATATCTTTGCACTCGCAAAACGATACTAGGTTTGGTAGTTCAGTTGGTTAGAATGCCTGCCTGTCACGCAGGAGGTCGCGGGTTCGAGTCCCGTCCAGACCGCAAAACTTGCAAAGTTTAAAATTTAGTTGTGTTGTTTTGTGTAATATTTGTTTTTACACAGGTTTAGTAGTTAAACCAATGAAAGGCTTTCCTTAGGGAAGGCTTTTTTATTTTATTTATTATAAGATTTTTGTAAATATTTCTAGTAAAAATTTTTTTTTCAAATTAAAATGTTTAATATTGCACTCTAAAACAGAGAATTATGAAAAAGATTATTTTATTTTGTTTGATGTGCCTTTTTTTCTTCAATTGTAAAAAAGATTCTTCGCAAGGATTGTATTTTTCAAATATCAATTCATATGAAGAATTGGCAGAACAATTGAAAAAAGCAATCACAAACGATTCTGATGATGAATATTTTCTTAAGGCAATTAACTTAATTCGCATTACGCAAAATCGATGTGGTGATCGTTTTTTTGTACCTATTGAAGAAATAAATATTTGTACTACTTTAAAAGAAAAATTGAACGAATACAAAGAGCAAATTATTGCAGGAGAAGAAGTTACGCAATCAGAAGGATATTATATTTTGACCGAGCTAAGCGGAAAAAATCTTGCTCGAGAACAAGTCATGCAAATTTGGTACGAAAATTGTGATTATAGAGCTAAAATCAAAGCGAATGTCAAAAAAATGGCCGTAGCAAAGTTTGAAAAAAATTGGATTTTAATTTTGAAATAAACATGTTAATTTACTACATTATTATTGGAGGTTTTGCTCTCCTTAGTTGGTTAGTTAGCCAACGCTTACAAAGCAAATTTGAACATTACTCAAAGGTACACCTTCGCAACGGAATGAGTGGTGCGGAAATTGCTGAAAAAATGTTACACGACCATGGTATTTACGATGTGAAAGTTGTTTCAACACCAGGAAGACTTACAGACCACTACAATCCATTGGACAAGACTGTTAATTTGAGTGAAGCTGTTTATAATCAACGAAATGCTGCTGCTGCTGCCGTAGCTGCACACGAATGTGGACATGCTGTACAACATGCACAAGCATACCAGTGGCTTACAATGCGTTCCAAATTAGTTCCAGTGGTAAATATCTCTGCACAATTCTCTCAATGGATGATTATTGGAGGCTTAATCTTAGGAAGCATCGAAGGAATAGGAATTTGGGGCTGGTATATTGCTGTAGCAGGTGTTATTTTCTTTGGGTTAGGAACGTTGTTCAGTTTTGTGACATTGCCTGTGGAATATGATGCCAGTAATAGAGCTTTGGCTTGGCTTAAAAACAAAAATATGGTTTCTCAACAAGAATATGCAGGAGCCGAAGATTCTCTCAAATGGGCAGCAAGAACTTATGTTGTTGCCGCATTGGGTTCGTTAGCTATGCTTTTATACTGGATTTTTCGTATATATGCAGGTCGAAGAGATTAAAAAAATTATTTTTTGTCATATTAAAAATATTTAGTTAAACACGTGAAAGCTACCAAAAAGGTAGCTTTTTTCATTATCTTTAAAAAGAGTAAAACTTTATTTTTTGTACAAAAATGCACTTAATAAAAAAAATTTTATGTTTTTGATGCAAGATTTTCAAATATTGGGATTTACTATAATGAATTAACTTTAAAGCAAATAGTTATGAATAAGTTTAAATTATCAATCTATGTATTGGGGATTTTAGTCTCAATTGTATCACTACAATCTTGCCTTAAAGATGAAAATTCTATTGAACTAAGACGCCCCACAGCGTTGGTAACTGTTCGTCCGCAAGCCGATGGAACATTTTTTCTTCAACTGAATGATTCAGTAAGACTAAAACCAACCAATGTAAAATCGTCTCCTTTTGGGACGAAGGAAGTGCGTGCTTTGGTAAATTATACTAACGAGACTAATAACAATATCCATATCAATTGGATCGACAGTATCAGAACTAAAAAATCTGTAAAAAGTCTTGGTACACGCAATGATTCTATATATGGAAACGATGCTCTTGAAATTGTAAGAGACTGGGTAACAATAGCAGAAGACGGCTACTTAACTCTGCGAATTCGTACGCGATGGGGAAGAACAAATGCTAAACATGTCATAAACTTACTAACCAATGTTAACCCTGAAAATCCTTACGAAGTTGAACTCCGACATGATGCCAAAGGAAACGTGGGAGGAAATACAGGAGATGTTCTGATAGCATTCAATCTAAATGATTTACCTCGACAAGATAATACATCGAAAGTAAAAATAAAACTCAATTGGAAATCATATAGTGGTAACAAATCTATAGAATTTGACCTAAAACTTCGTTCACAATAATATTATAGGTTGTTGAAATATAAAAATTGAATATGTAAAAAAAACTAACTACTTTTTTATTTTTATTAAAATGAAATACAAAAAAAACTAACTACTTTTTCTTCTCAAAAAAGAGAAGCCAATAGCTATAAATAGGAAAGTAAAACAATTAATTTTTTAACTCATTGTGTGTTTTGTATAAACTTGCATTTTATTAAACTCTATATTTCTTATATATTTTGATAATAATATATAGAAATTCCACAAAATCTAATAATTCTTTAATTAAAATTGCAGTTTCTAATATAATTGATAGTAAGAAGTTGTATTTTATAATAAAATAATCTAAAAACTATCAGTCAATTTATTAGCTTGTAAAATGCACAATGGGTTAAATAAAATAAATATTTTTGGGGACTTTACCAATCGTTGGTGCGAGTATTTTATGCTTGTATTTTATAATATAAAAGTTGCTAAAAGATCATTATTACAAATTAGAATTTGCCAAGAACAAATATTTTTCATTTATTTGTAAAATAATTTGTTTTTTAACAAAAGTAAGTGTTTATACTCGTACCGACGAGGGTAAAAAACTCTCTAAATATATTTTCCAAAGATAGTTCTTTTTGAAAAAATGAAGTGGGCTTTGTAGGCTCACTTCATTATAAATAAACCAATAAAAATAAAAATGATAGAAAACGAGAACGAACATAGATTGTTACGCCTCGTACAAAAAGGAGATAAACAGGCTATGAAAAAGGTATATGATTCCTATATCAGATACCTCACAGCGGTGTGTTCTCGTTATATAACTGATAGCGAAGATGTTAAAGATGTGCTTCAAGATAGTTTTTTGAAAATTTTCTCGGCAATAAACGCATTTGAATACCGAGGACAAGGTTCGTTAAAAGGATGGATGACAAAAATAGTGGTAAATGAAACACTCAGGTTTATAAAACGAAACAATCAATTTCTGTTTGTAGAACTCAGACAAGAAAAAATGAATATTATTGATGAAGAACCTAATACAGAAGGTATTCCATCTTCTTTTATTTATCAGATGATTAAAGACCTTCCTGATGGTTATCGAACTATTTTCAATCTTTATGTCATTGAACAAAAAAGTCATAAAGAAATAGCAGAATTGCTTAATATCAAAGAAAGTACTTCTGCCTCTCAATTGCATAGAGCCAAAGCTTTGTTGGCGGATAAGATTAGAAAATATCGAACATTTAATTCCGTATCACTATGAAAGAAGAATGGCTAAAAGATATACATAAACAAATGACTGACTATGAACTGGATGAGCCCGACAACTTGTGGGAACAAATTCAAACCAAAATGTCAGAAGAAAAAAACAAACGCAATCGAACAATTGCTTTACTATGGACAAAACGCTTAGCCTCGGCAGTAGCGATTGTATTTCTTTTGTTTTCAATCGGTCAGTATTTGGGCAAAAATACAGACTCTGCTACTATAAAAATGGTTGATGTGCCAAAAAAAATAGTTTCTAAACAAGAAGACAATGTTAATAATAATCTGTCTTCACCTTCGATTGTAAAAAACAAAAACATTTTTATTGAAAAAAATACAACCCAAAACACATCAGAAAAAATCGTTTCAGCAGAAAAAAAATCATTGGAAAACACAAAACAAAAGCCTCAAAATAAATCAAATTTTGATACTTCAAAAGTAGTTCTGATACAAAAAAATATGCAAATGGCAACTATCAAAACAGATTATACTTTGACCGAAAATCTAGAAAATGAACCTCAATCACGTACAAGTGAAGAAATACTTCCAGAAGAAATGGCACAAGTAACCACTGATAAAGCTCCGAAACGTATGGCTTTTGGAGTATTTACCTCAGGAGGAGCAAGTTCGTCTTTAAATAGCGAATCAGTAAATCAAGATGTGTTTCCAAGCATTGGTTCTGACGAATCAACTTGGAAAGATAGCCCGTTGTTAGGAGCACTTGCCACTCAGGGTAGAGAAATAGAAACCAAAACAAAGCACCAATTGCCTATTCGAGCAGGATTGTTATTCAGTTATGAAATTAGTAATCGACTTGGGATAGAGAGTGGCGTTACATATACCTTTTTGGCATCAGATATACGCGAGGGCGATGATAATCTGTATTTTACAAGCCGACAACAATTACACTATGTAGGTATTCCACTCAAAGTCCGATACAAAATACTTGATACAAGAGGTTTTGAATTATATTCTTCGCTAGGGGTTCTTTCTGAAAAAAATATTTCAGGGACATCAAAAAAAACGTATTTCTTTGACAATCAAGTAACGCAGACCGAAAATGAAAAAGTCAAAATAAATCCTTGGCAATGGTCGGCAAATACATCGGTGGGCGTGCAATATAATTTTACTCCTCTATGGGGTATTTATGCAGAACCAGGTGTAAGTTATTTTTTCAAAAATAATTCCCCCGTAGAAACCATTTATACCGACAAACCATTTAATTTTAATTTTAGTTTGGGGCTAAGATTTACTTTGGGGAGATAAAAGAAATTTTACTCCAAAAAAATTGTACAAAATTGTATTTGCTTATTAAAAAATATTGTATATTTGAAACATCTTCTAAAAACAAATACAATGCACGAATCTTTACAAACATTAGGCGAATTTATCATCGAAAAACAGCGTGATTTCAAATATTCAACTGGAGAATTGACACGTCTGATAAGTTCCATTCGGATTGCTTCCAAAATTGTAAATAGAGAAGTAAATAAAGCGGGAATTGCCAATATTATAGGGCAAGTAGGCAATCAAAATATACAAGGCGAAGAACAACAAAAATTAGACGTTTTGGCCAATGAAATCTTTATCAATGCCCTTTCGCAACGGGAGGTTGTTTGCGGAATAGCCTCCGAAGAAAACGACACTTTTATCGAAATAAAAAGCGGTGAAAACACCGAATTGAGCAAATATGTTGTTTTACTGGACCCTCTAGATGGTTCTTCTAACATTGATGTTAATATTTCGGTCGGAACTATTTTTTCTATCTATCGGAGAATAACTCCCGCAGGAACTCAGGTGCAAATACAGGATTTTCTGCAAAAAGGCATACATCAGGTAGCGGTGGTTACATCGTATATGGTTCATCAACAATGCTAGTTTATACTACGGGTAATGGCGTAAATGGTTTTACGTTAGACCCCTCGATCGGAACGTATTATCTCTCACACCCCAATATGAAATTCCCACTCGATGGAAACATTTATTCTATCAATGAAGGAAACTATATCAAATTTCCACAAGGAGTAAAAGATTATATCAAATTCTGTCAAAAAGAAGAGGCAGACCGCCCTTATACTTCTCGATACATAGGTTCATTAGTAGCTGATTTTCATCGCAATATGATAAAAGGAGGTGTTTACATGTATCCTTCTACTTCACAATCGCCCAATGGAAAATTACGTCTTTTATACGAATGTAATCCGATTGCTTTTCTAACGGAATAAGCCGCAGGTAAGGCTTCAGACGGATTTAACCGAATCTTAGAAATAGAACCCAAAGAGCTTCACCAGCGAGTACCTTTCTTTTGTGGAAGTACCAATATGGTAACCAAAATTGAAGAGTTTATGGGACGAAATTAGTCTTTTAAAAATATATAGGATTTATTTAAACTTTTTCTACTGATTTTTGCTTTTTGAAATAGACTTTCATTGGTATTTCTTTCAATTGATAATATTTTTTCAGTTTTTCAAAAGGATAGTAAATAATAGTCTTATTTTGACTTGAAACCTCTTTTTCCAATATTCAAATATAGTAAAATCCATTTTTTAATTGTATCTTTGCCCAAAGTTTCTTGATTTTTAAATTCTTAATAAAACAAAAAACACTAAATTTTCTTGGAATTTTTACTTTTTAGAAAAGGTTAGACAGGTTTTATGAAAAAGATTTATTCATTTTTATTTTTTTTAGTTACTTTTCTTTGTTTTTCGCAAGAGAAACCATCTTTGCAATTAGTGAGAGAAATCCGTAAAGATGCTATTTGTTTGCGTTGGGCGGTCGATTCTCCTGTGGCTTGGCAGAAGTCTAATACCATTGGTTTTCAGTTAGAACGCTATACTATTTTGCGTAATGGAACACTTTTATCTCCTGCCGAACGCTTGGATTTAGGAACTTTTGTTGTCCCTTCGTTAAATGCTTGGAAAACATTGGTTGAACAAAATGACAATGCTGCCATTGTAGCACAAGCCATTTATGGAGAAGATTTTCAGGTAGAAATGGCATCAGGACAAAATGCTATCGAAGGAATTGTCAATAAAGCCAAAGAAATAGAACAGCGTTTTTCGTTTGCACTAATGGCGGCCGATTTAGATTTTGATGTAGCTCAATTTGCCGGTTGGGGCTATGTAGATAAACAAGTCAAAAACAACGAAAAATATTTATACAAAATTCGGTTGCTACCCAGCGAAAAACTTTCTCTTGATGAGGCTACGGTTATAGGGAGCTTAGGCGAATACGAACAACTGCCCGCTCCGATTGATTTTACTGCTTTTTTTCAAGACCAAAAAGTGCTTCTTACGTGGGATTATAAAATATTAAGCAATCTGTATAGTTATTATTTTTTGGAAAAATCCGAAGAAAAAGCTCCTTTTAAACCTATTAGCGAACTTCCGGTGGTCAATATGAATCAAAATGCCAATTCGCCTGCAATGATTTATATTGATTCGCTTTCAGAAAACAATAAAGAATTTTCGTATCGCCTGCGAGGAAAAACTATTTTTGGTTCATATAGTCCTTATTCTGAAACACTTACAGGAAAAGGACTCAAAGCACTTAGTGCAGCAGCCCAGCTCTCACAAATACAACCCACTACTAAGAAACAATATCGTATCTTATGGAATTTCCCTAAAGAAAATGAACACGAAATCACGCATTTTGCACTACTACACGCTTCTGATGATAAGAATTATCAAATAATAACCGATAATATTCCTGTTTCGCAACGAGAGATATTGCATTTGCCTTTTTCTTCGTCCAATTATTATAAAATACGTACCTTTGGCAAAGATGGCTCGAAGCAAGATTCGTTTGCTATGCTCATACAGCCCGAAGATGAAACACCTCCTGCTATTGTACAAGAACTTAGCGGAACAATTGATTCACTTGGTGTGGTACAACTGCACTGAAAAGCCAATACCGATGCTGATTTGATGGGCTATTACGTGTTTCGTGGCAATCAAAAAACAGAAGAAATGATGCGTATTACAGGCTCTCATATCACAACACCCTACATTACAGACATCATATCTCTCAAAAACCTAAATGCAAAAGTGTATTACTATGTAACCGCTATTGATTTTCGTAAGAACGAATCTTCCAAATCGGATATTTTGGAACTGAGTAAACCAGATAAAATTCCACCCACAACACCCATTTTTACAGCCTATTCTCAAGAAAAAAACCATTGGAAGATTACTTGGCGAAAAAGTTTTGATGATGATGTAGCACGCTATCACCTTTATCGGAAAGAAAAAGACGCTACCCAATGGACAAAAATTCATTCTGAAAAAAATAACGGAGGCGAAAGCTACACCTATAAAGAACTTGCTACCCTTTCGGGAATGTATGTATATGCGGTTCAGGCAGAAGACCTTAGCCAAAACCTATCAGAGTTTTCACCAGTGATTCATATTGACCACAAGCCTCTCTCAGATACACGCGTACTACGCGGATTAAATAGCCGTGTTACAAAACAAGCCATAGAACTTAGATGGAGTGAATTTAAAGTAGCGATTGATCAAATTCTGATTTACAAGGCTATCAAAGGCGAGAAACCTACTCTTTGGCGAAGTTTTTCACAAAACATTACCTCGGTACAAGACACCGATTTTGTACCCGATACGACGTATCAGTACTTGATAAAAGTAATCTTAAAAGACCAAACCCCTACACCTACTGAAAAAATTGACGTTTTTGTAAAAAACACCGAACTATAATTCTATTTTCTATTTTGATTTTTTCCTCGCAATATTTACACCCACGTAGGGGCAAAAAATCTTTTACCCCTAAACCAACCACACTACACTTTGTCAAAGTCGGAAACTTTGACAAAGTCGATATACGACAACTACGGCTTTCTGCAAAAAACAAAAAACTCCCGTACTATACGGGAGTTTTTATGTTTTAATAAAATGATTATTGTTTTTTGAATATCATTGTAATAGGTTCTTTAGTATCTTCTGTAATACCTTCAAGGGCTAATTCGTTATTTTTAAGTGAAAAAGTCATTTCGTCTGTTTTATTTCCTTGGTTCAGAATAAGTTTATTTCCTGAGACGGTATAAGAACCATTTGTTGTTATTGTTTCACAATCAGATGACTTATCCTTTTCTTGAACGGCATTAAATTGGAATGTTTTATCTGTAAAAACATACGTTGTTTGTATCATACATTTGTCAAGATGCGCTGTAGCTCCATTTATTTTTATAGTTTCCAACGCCCAAGTTCCTAACAAATGGGTTTGTATCAGGATCTGGATCTACTAAGGGAGGTGGTGTTTTTCGAGCGTTTTTCTTGTAAGTTGTAACAACTCCACTACTCTCTGATGTTATTGTTAAGAATCTCCATTAACAACGTAAGAAGCACTTGATTTTTCTCCATTTGCTTCAAAAATTATTTTGTTGTTTGATAATGTATAACCCCCTTTTTGGATTTGTTCTATACACCCCACTCTCTCTTTAAAAGAGTGTACTTCTATTTCTTTTTCAGTAAAAATAATATACGAATATTCTCCACAAACACCTTTGATATCTACTCCTTTTTCTACATTTGATAGTAGTGCCCATTCTCCAATTAGAGGGTTTGTTTTGTTATCTTTGTCTTTGCTACAAGACGTAAATGATACTGCTAAAATAGCGGTTGCTAAAATTAAGATTTTTTTCATGTTAAAATGTTTTTTTATTTTTATGGCGCATAAGATAAAAAATTTTATAAAATAAACAAATGTTTTTAAAAATTTTTTAATTTTGCAGAAAATTTTCATTTTATGAAAAAAATTTTACTCTCCATTGTTGTTGCTACATTCTCTTACTCTCTGCTCGGACAAGAATATTTACCTTGGAAACTCAGTGATGAAGAACGGAAAGAAAATGCTTATATTTTTCATGTAGAAGAAATGAAAACTCATGTTTTTTTGATGATGGAGAATGTTATTCACGTTTTCATATAGAAGCAAAATCTAAAAATATTGAAAAAACTAATCCTTATTCTGAAAATTTATCAAATTATGTTACAAAACATAAGTATGGTTGTTTTTTGGGAGCTTGTATTCATGCTGATTGGTATATAGATAATAAAATTTCTGCGTTCGATTTTCGTTTGAAAAAGAACATAGAGTATGTTAATGCTGTTTATAATCTTGGTGAAGAAAGTGAATGGGGTAATTGTGGTAGTGGATATGAAACAAGAAGGGAATGGACTGTTACGTTATTTCCAAAAGACAAATATCCTTTAAGATTTTGTCAAGAAACTCCTATATATTTTGATTCGGGAGAAAGTCGTGATAAGGGTAAGTGGGCGTTACAAAATTCATCCAATACATTATATAGAATCTAAAACCTCTAATGGAGGTGAAAATACTTTTTTACCCATAGGAGATAAAATAAAAATATCAGCCAAAAATGATTTTCCTGATAGAAGTTGGTATTATTTTCTATACTATAAAATTTGAAAATGGAGTATATAAAGATTGGAAATATATAAATTCTAATATTACAGATGAAGGGAGTAAATTATCAATATCCGTTTCAGTAGAAGAAATTCTCAAAGGAAAGCAGAATGCTTTGGAAATGGCAGGAGAGAAAGTTTATTTTAGAGTTGTATCAAAAGATAACAATGGTAATGCTTGTGCGTCGTCCAATATACTTGATTTAACCGTTTGGTCAATCTGCTCCTAAAATAGTTGATTTTAACTTATCCAACCCTGATTGCCCTAATGGAAAAGGCAAATTAGAAATAAATTTTGATAGAACGTTATTTCCAAATGAATATTTTAGAGTTTCTTTGGTTTATAAAAATCTCACAGGAGTATTCAAATCGTATGATTATAATGAAACCAAAAAAATGTTAGAAAATGATACAAAACTCATTTTTGAAGATATCCCTGTTGGAGAATATGTATTTCAATCTATAGGTGCTATCGAGCAGAAGAAACAAACTAATGACCTATCTATTTTTGATAAATATTTACCAACTTATTCAGATGGAAATAATTACGATAAGATTTTTGAGGTTAAAGACCCTGCTGAACTAACCGCCACCCCAACCATCACAAACAATCTTTGTTATGGAGCAAAAGAAGGTTCTATAAAGGTTACCGTTTCTGGAGGGACACCTTCGTACCGGTATATAAAAGAAGGTACTAACGAAGAAATACACTTTACTGGCAAGTCATTTACTATTAACTCTCTTGCGGCAGGTACTTATAAGTTCCGTATCAAAGACAGCCGAAATTGTCCAGAGCCAGACGGGGTAGAAGTTATTGCTACCATTACTGAGCCTACACCTATTGAGATTGTCAATGAAAATATAGCCGAAGAAGATGCCAATGGCAACGAAAATCCACGAGCGTTCAAAACCAATGTTTCTGGTTTTGGACTGAAAAATGGAAAAATCCGCGCCGAAATAACCGAAGGCACGCCTTTTAGTAATCCTTCTATTCCTTATCAAGTAGTTTTAACTACTGACAAAGGAGTTACTGTTGCTTCGGCTTTGACAGAAATCAGTATCCAAAATCATTTTATTGTTCATTACAACCAATTAGAAAAAGGAAACTATACCCTTACTATTACAGATAGCAATGGCTGTACAGAATCTCGTAATATTTTTATTGATGAACCTGACCCTTTAATCGTTACTCTATCAGAAAAAAAATCCATTTCGTGTAATCCAGCCAATGATGACCCTAATAACGATTCTAAACTCAACAACGATGGTGAGATTTCTGCAACGGTAAGTGGAGGAGTTCCTTTTAAGAACGGTGTATACAAATATGTGTGGTATCGTCTGGAAGGGTCGCAGGTTCAAAGACTATTTGGTGAAGAAAAAACGATAGAAAATCTAACCGAAGGTGTTTATCAAGTAGCTATTGAAGACAAAAAAGGAAATAAAACCACAGGTACCATTACACTAAAATTCCCCGAACGATTATCTCTTACCACAGAAAGCTCGGAAATTCGTTGTTCAGCACCTACCTCAGGAACAGCCAAAGCACACCCCAAAGGAGGTACTCCACCCTATACCTACCAGTGGAGCGATGGGCAAACCTCACAAACGGCCACAGGACTTTCCGTAGGGAAATATTTTGTTGTGGTAAGTGATAGCAAAGGTTGTTCCGTGCAAGCGCAAGTAGTGCTTTCGTACCCGGATGCTGCCAAAATTGATAACGAACAAGTTACACAACTTACTTGCTATGGCGACCAAAATGGAAGCGTCTCTGTAACAACATCGGGAGGAAAAGGTCGTGTTTCTCATACTTGGTACGATGCTTCGGGTAATATAATTACTCAAGGCGTTTCTCAAAACGGAAAAACCATCAAAAATCTCTCAGCAGGTACTTACAAAATCGTACTTCGCGACGAGGGAGATTGTCCTGCTATTGAAAAAACATTTGAAATTGTACAACCTCAAAAACTGCAATTATCAATTGAGCGAGAAATTACTCTTTGCCAAGGCGATAGTTACACCTTCGATTTAGAAGGACAAATACCCAATGCTACCTATCGCTGGACAGACAATGCGGGTGATTATTATGTAGAGGCAACCAATTTGGCAGGATGTAAAACTGCCGAAAAAATTGTTGTAAAACAAAGCTCACAAGTATTGGATATTGATTTTCTAGTAGCTACTACTTCATATTATGATTATACGCTCAAACTTATCAATCTTTCTAAAAAAACAGACGCTCTACAATGGCAATTCCCTGATAATGTGATAATTGTTCAGCAAGATGATCAGCAAGCCGAAGTACGTTTTTCAAAAGAAGGTACTTATAAAGTAGGACTCAAAGGTTCTTTGGGTGATTGTAATAAAGTGATTTACAAAACGTTATTTGTTGAAAAAGATCGTATCGGAATACAAAAAGAACCTGTTGCTCAGAAGAATATCGAATCGTTTTTGATTGTTCCCAATCCCAATTCAGGTTCGTACCAATTACACATTAAGTTAAGTAAAGCTACTGCTATACGAGTGCGATTGATTGATATGCTTGGTCGAGAACTTTTTGCTCCAGAAGATTTTCCCGCACAATCTGAGTTTATCTTGCCTTTCAACAAATCCAATCTGTCTGCTGGGCAATACATTATCTTGTTAGAAGCAGGCAATGATGTACTCTCACAAAAAATGATTGTTAAATAATTGATTACAAGTAATTTATAAAAACTCTCATTCTATTATTTTTAGAATGAGAGTTTTTATACACAATACTAAAAATCTAAACTTGTTTGTATATCTTGCGAGGTTTCAGTTTCATTATTTTCTTCTTCCTGAATTATTCCTTCTACAATTTCTTCTGAAAATTCCTCTTCTTGCTCTTGATATACAAGCGGTTCTAAGGAGATAATTTCTTTAATTTTGTCCGTAGTCAATTGATTTCCAAGAGCTTTTATTCCTTTTATTGAGATAAATTCTTCCAAATTGACTGATAAGTTTGTTGCCAAAGGTGCTTTATTTGTTTTTGCAAAAACAACTTCTGCCATTGGTCGCCATTCTGTCGAGACGAAAAGCAACTGTGATTTGGCATTTTCACCTATAACATTTTCCTCTCGATTGGGGTTTTCAACCAAAAATCGTTTTACGAATGTTCGGTCTTTTTCTCCTTCGTAATAAATAACAGAAATGGGTTTTTCGGGAATCCATTTTTCGATAATGAGCAAATTGGGGTCAAAATGCAATGACATATCAGGAACAACCGTTTTTATATTTCCTTCTTTGGAAATGAGCAAAATGCGGTCTTCTCCCTTGAACGCTCCGAGCAAATTGCCTCGTTGGTCGGTATTGAGTCGATGCACAATAGGGTCAAACCATATCTTACGAGGTTTTAAAGTTGAAACGCCTTTTTCTTTCAAATCAATTCGCTTAACAGGGTATTTACTAACAATATTTCCTCGAGAAGAACGTCCTTTGATGAGAATATCGGCAAAATTGATATCCCATTTGAGCTTTTTGATATTACCCATTTGACGCAAATTCACGGTAATAATTTCAGCCTCTCCATTGGGGTTAGCAGAGAAATAAAGCACTGATGATTTTTGTTTCTCACGCTTACTTGCTGAAAAAAGTTTGCCTTTGTCATCTTCTTTTTGCTCTTGAATTGGTTCAACAACCTCGTACTCTTTGTCACGAATAATTCCCGTTACGGTAAAGCGTTTTATATATGCAAAATTGTCATTTCCGTTTTTATATACCATATTATAAACGGTACGTTTGTCATTCTTTTTGAAAACTCCTACGTGAAGAATATCTTTACCCACGTATGTTTTTTCAGAAACTTTGGTAATTATCATTTTTCCTTCGCTGGTAAAGACAATTACGTCGTCAATATCGCTACAATCGGCTACAAATTCGTCTTTTCTGAGTGATGTACCTACAAAACCTTCTTGTCGATTAACATACAATTTCAAGTTGCGCATAACCACTTTGGTTGCTTCAATATCATCAAATGGACGAATTTCAGTTTTGCGTTCGCGCCCTTTTCCATAAGTGTCTTTCAGACGTTTAAAATAGTCAATCGCATACGGAATTAAAGCTGCTAAGTGTGCTTTAATTTCGGCTATTTTTTCTTCAATTTTGGCAATATTTTCATCTGCTTTATACGAATCAAAACGTGTGATGCGAATCATCGGAATTTGTGTAAGACGTTGCAAATCATCATCGTTTATTTCTCGTACAAAACTGGCTTTGAAAGACTCAAAACGATTGTACAAATATTGATACAATGTTTCTCTATCCGAATATAACTTAAAGTCAATATACATTTCTTCTCGGATAAAAATCTTTTCTAATGATGCAAAATGCCATTTTTCTTGCTCTTCTGCCAGTTGTATTTCGAGTTCTTTTTTGAGCAAAGCGAGTGTTCGCTCAGTACTACGACGCAATATTTCAGACACCCCGATAAACAATGGGCGGTTGTTTTCAATCACGCAACAAAGCGGTGAGATAGACGTTTCACAATCAGTAAAAGCATACAAAGCATCAATGGTTTTATCAGGAGAAATTCCCGGAGGAAGATGTACCAGAATTTCAACATTTTCCGAAGTATTATCATCTACCTTTTTAATTTTTATTTTGCCTTTTTCATTGGCTTTCAAAATAGAATCAATCAATGAAGAAGTGGTTGTGCTAAAAGGTATCTCACTGATTTTCAGAGTTTGTTTGTCCTCTTGCGAAATTTTGGCACGTACGCGAATGCGCCCTCCTCTTTCCCCATCATTATAATTAGAAACATCAATAATCCCAGCAGTTGGAAAGTCTGGATACAATTCAAAATTTTGTCCTTTGAGGTGTTTTATCGATGCATCAATAAGTTCATTAAAATTATGAGGCAAAATTTTGGTAGAAAGCCCCACGGCAATACCTTCGGCACCTTGTACCAAAAGCAAAGGAAACTTGACAGGTAGGTGTATCGGTTCGTCATTACGTCCATCGTAACTTTTTTGCCATTGAGTAACTTTCGGGCTATAAACTACATCAAGGGCAAACTTAGACAAGCGGGCTTCGATATAACGAGGCGCAGCAGCAGCATCGCCTGTTAAGATATTTCCCCAGTTTCCCTGCGTATCAATCAGAAGTTCTTTTTGCCCAATTTGTACCATCGCATCACCAATACTGGCATCACCATGAGGGTGATACTTCATAGTATGCCCTACGACATTGGCAACTTTGTTATAACGTCCATCTTCTAACTCTTTGAGAGAGTGCATAATACGACGCTGTACGGGTTTGAATCCGTCTTCAAGAGCAGGAACAGCACGCTCCAAAATCACATACGAAGCATAGTCCAAAAACCAGTTTTCATACATTCCTGTAATCTTGGTAATAGAGACTTCTTGTGGGTGATTTTCTTCTGTATGTGGTGTTATTTCTTCTTGTTCGTCCATAAATCAATGGTGATTAAAAGTGTCGCAAGTTACAAAAAAATAATGAATTGATGTGTATGTTTGTAATCAAAACTTTATATATAAAAGGCTACTTTTTGTCAATTTTATTTTCAGAAAAACATTTACCTTGTTTTTGAAATAAAAATGTCACTTCTTAGAATATCTTTATAAAAAATATATGAATTCATTTAACTTTTCTTTTGACGATGAAAAAATGATAAAACTCCTACTTATATTATTCTTTTTTACATCGAAATAATTTAAAAATATCTCATTTTTAAATATAAAATAGTATTTTTGCAACGGATTGAAAATATTCAAAATGCAATTTATTTCAAAATATTTAAAAGGAGATTTGGCACTATGGGGAATTATTTTTCTCTTTGCTTTTATTTCTTTTTTGCCTGTATATAGTGCCAGTAGTAACTTAACATATGTAGTGGGCAAAGGTACACCTTCGGAGTATTTGGCTCGACATTTTATCCTTATTTTGTGCGGATTAGCTATTATTTTTGTAGTACATCGTTTTCCATATCGTTTTTTTCGCCCCATATCGCGTATTGGAATAATGATTTCAATAATCTTACTCTTTGTTGCCCTAATGAAAGGAACCACTATTGAAGGAGCCAATGCCAGCCGTTGGTTATATATTTTCGGTATTTCCTTTCAGCCTTCGGCATTGGCACTTATTTTTTTGATGATGTACGTTGCTTCATACTTAGCAGATAATTACAACAATCAAATTACATTCCAAGGGAGTTTTTACGCACTTTGGCTTCCAACTTTTATTATAGTAGGACTAGTTGTAATTGCCAATCTTTCTACAGGTGTAATAATATTTTCTATGGTTCTTACCCTTGTTATTATTGGCAAATATCCTATCAAATATTTATTTAATATTGGTATGATTGGAGCGCTACTAATGACTTTGTTTGTACTAACAGCCAAAGCCTTTCCTGATGCTTTTCCCAATCGGGTAGATACTTGGATAAGTCGTATAGAAAATTTCATTTCGGACAATCCAGATGATAAAGATACTTATCAAATTGACCACTCCAAAATGGCTATTGCCTCGGGCGGACTTACTGGCGTAGGTGCTGGGAAAAGCGTAATGAAGCATTTCCTTCCGCAAAGTTCATCAGATTTTATTTTTGCAATTATCATAGAAGAATTTGGAATTGTCATTGGAGGAATTGGTCTTATTCTCCTCTATTGTATGATGCTCTTACGTATCATTGTTATCTCTCACAAAGCCTCTACAATTTTTGGTAAATTATTAGTCTTAGGAGCAGGTCTTCCTGTTGTTTTTCAAGCATTTGTCAATATGGGGGTTTCAGTAGGATTACTTCCTGTTACTGGACAAACACTTCCTTTTATAACTAGTGGAGGAACATCTATTTGGATGACGTGCTTATCAATGGGTATTATTCTTTCGGTAAGTGCACGAGAACAATCCAAGACAAAAAATACTAATACTCATATTAAAAGAAAACAACCAACTCATACAGACCAAGGTGAAGATATTTCTTCGGAAAATAATCTTGCAAGAGAAACTATAGAAGAAATCGCATTACAAGATTAAATAATACTTTTATTTATGAAAAAATTTATCATTTCAGGAGGAGGAACAGGAGGGCATATTTACCCAGCCATAGCCATTGCTGACGAACTTAAACGGCGCTATCCCGAAGCCCAGTTCCTTTTCGTAGGAGCAAAAGGACGTATGGAAATGCAAAAAGTTCCCGAAGCGGGCTACGCCATTGAAGGTTTATGGATTTCAGGATTACAACGAAAACTTACGTGGGATAACCTTTTCTTTCCTCTGAAACTTGTAAGCAGTTTATGGAAAGCTTGGCAAATTATCAAAAAATTTCGCCCCGATGTGGTTATCGGTACAGGCGGATACGCTTCTGCTCCAATGCTCAAAATGGCTCAATGGACAGGAATTCCATACTTTATTCAAGAACAAAATTCGTTGGCAGGAGTTACTAACAAATGGATTGCTAAGGGAGCTGAAAAAATTTTCGTTGCTTATCAAGGAATGGAACGTTTTTTTCCAAAAGAAAAAATCTTCTTAACAGGAAATCCCGTTCGGCAAGATTTACTTCAAATAGAAGCAAAAAGAGAACAAGCATTTGCTCATTTTTCCTTGCAAAAAGAAAAACCTACACTACTTGTCTTGGGAGGAAGTTTAGGAGCAAGAGCTATCAATCAACTTATTGAAAATCAGTTAGATTTATTTGAAAAATCAGGTATACAAGTACTTTGGCAATGTGGGAAAATGTACTACGAAATATACAAAAAATACGATAACCAAAATGTACGTGTGCTTCCTTTTGTCAGAAAAATAGACCAAGCCTATGCCCTTTCTGATGTTATCATTTCGCGAGCAGGAGCAAGTTCTGTAAGTGAGTTGTGTATTGTTGGCAAACCCGTTATTTTTATCCCTTCGCCCAATGTAGCTGAAGACCATCAAACCAAAAATGCCCAAGCTATCGCTCAACATAATGCTGCTATTCTAATAAAAGAAAATGAACTTACAGCACGCTTTGTTTCAGAATTTTCCGAACTAATTTTTTCACTTCAAAAACAGAAATCATTGTCTGAAGAAATTAAAAAACTAGCACTACCCAATGCTACACAAACTATTGTTAATGAAATAGTTATGAGTATTGAAAATACTAAATTATAATTTAAGTTTGTACTGAAAATTTAGATACGAAATACTTTATCAACACCTGTTAGTTCCGAAAGTCCATCAATTAGGGAATTAAGAGCTACATTATTATTAACCGATACGGTAATTTCTCCTTGAAAAACACCTCCCGAAGTGTTAAAATGTATATCTGTAATAGTAATATTGTGGTGCGAATGAATGTAGTTGGTAATATCTCCAACTAATCCTTTTCGGTCGATGCCTGTCAGCTTTACAGAAACTTCATATTCGCGTTCACTTGATTTTATCCATCGAGCGGGTAGAATACGATATGCATAGTTTGAATGCATCGAAAGTGCATTGGGACAATTTTTCTTATGTACTTTTATTCCTTCATTGATAGTTATAAATCCGAAAATACTATCACCTGGTATCGGATTACAACACTTGGCAAAACTATAATCAAGAGTTTCTCCATCTTTCCCAAAAACAATTAAATCGTAATCTTTTTTGTCTTTCGCTTTATCTTTTACTTCTTGTCCTGCTGATTTTTTTCGGAAGAAATTAAAACTGAAAATAGACGTATTGCGACTCGAAGCGAAGTCTTTAAGCATCTGATTGTTAATATCATTGGTTGCTACTTGATAGAATATATCCAAACTTGTTTTCACTTTGAAATACGTAACTAACTCATTAACAACATCTTCTGTAAGAACAATTTTAAGTTGTTTGAGCTTGCGCCGAAGTATTTCCTTGCCTTCTTCGGCAACTTCTTTTTTGGTTTCGCGTAGTGCCGATTTGATTTTTGACAATGCACGAGCCGTTGTTGCATAATCAAGCCAACTTTGACTGGGAGCTGCATTTTCAGCAGTAATAATCTCAACTTGGTCTCCACTTTTGAGCTTGTAATTCAGCGGAACAAGTTTATTATTAACCTTTGCTCCTCGTGTGTGCATGCCTACTTCAGAGTGAATACTGAAAGCAAAATCTAAGGGAGTAGCTCCTTTGGGAAGCGATTTTAATTCTCCATTGGGAGTAAAAACAAAAATTTCTTTCGCGTAGAGATTTAATTTAAAATCTTCAACAAAATCAACTGCATTGCCTTCACTATTTTCAAGAACTTCTTGCAAGCGATTCAGCCACGCATCTATTCCTTGTTCTTTCTGCTCTCCATGCTTGTATTTGAAGTGTGCAGCGTATCCTTTTTCAGCTATTTCGTGCATTCGTTTACTGCGTATTTGAACTTCGACCCAGTGACTTTTGGGTCCCATAACGGTAATATGTAGGGCTTCATATCCCGTAGATTTAGGTGCTGAAATCCAATCGCGCAAACGAGTAGGATTTGGTTGAAAATGGTCTGTTACGATAGAATATATTTTCCAAGCCAAAAATTTTTCGTTATGAGCATCACTTTTATAAACAATACGGATTGCAAACTTATCATACACTTCTTCATACGAAATATCCTTGGCTTTCATTTTCTTATAGATAGAAAATATTGATTTGGGGCGTCCTTTTATGTAACAATCAATCCCCTCTTTGTCAAGTGCTTGCTTGATAATTTGTGAAAATTCTTCAATATATGTATTTTGTTCTTCTTTTGAATTTTCAATTTTGCTAAGAATGGAAAAATAACGCTTGGGCTTGGTGTATTTTAGTCCCAAATCTTCCAGCTCGGTTTTGATATTATACAACCCGATACGATGAGCCAATGGAGCATAAATATACAAGGTTTCAGAGGCAATTTTCTCTTGTTTGTACATTGGCATTGACTCCATCGTTTGCATATTGTGCAAGCGGTCTGCTATTTTGATAAGAATAACACGTACATCATCATTGAGCGTTAGAAGCATTTTTCGGAAGTTTTCTGCCTGAACCGAAACATCTGTATCTCGACTCAGATGAGATATTTTGGTCAGACCTTGTACAATTTTGGCAACAGTTTCTCCAAAAAGATTTCGTATGTCTTCAATGGTGTATTCGGTATCTTCAACCACATCGTGGAGCAAAGCTGATGCAATAGAAATGGCATCTAATCCTATTTTAGAGGCTACTATTTTGGCGACAGCTATAGGGTGATATATGTAAGGTTCGCCACTTTTACGTCGTTGAAACTTGTGAGCATCAACTGCCATGTCAAATGCTTTACGAATGAGCTTTTTGTCATCATCAGATAGCGTTTGGTAGCTAATTCTTAGGAGTTCTTTATATTCTTGGGTAATAATTTTACTTTCCTCTGCCGAATATGCATTTTCCATAATTTGCTAAAAATTAGAGTGTTTTGTACGATGCCCTAAAATTATAAATTTTTTTTCAATCTTTGGCAAAAACAAAAAAAAAATATTTTGAAATATGACTAAATATTTTTTAGACTTAAATCAAACTCTGCTTATTCCATAGCGTGTAATAAAGATTTTGCTTGTGCAAAAGTTCGTGATGCGAACCTTGTTCAACAACTTGTCCATTGTGCATTACTAGAATAGTATCTGCGTGAGCAATAGTGCTTAGTCTGTGAGCAATGACAATCATTGTTTTGCCTTGACTTTTGAAATCTTGAAGTGTTTGTTGTATAACTTGTTCCGATTCCGTATCCAGAGAAGAAGTAGCTTCATCCAAAATCAAAATTTCAGGATTTTTGTACAAAGCACGTGCAATGGCTATTCGCTGTTTTTGTCCGCCAGAGAGTTGTGAGCCATTTTCGCCCAAATAGGTTTGAAAGCCGTTAGGTAGTTTTTCTACAAAATCAAGAATTCCTAAATTTTTTGTTATATCAATAATGCGCTGCAAATTTGGAAAATCATCACCCATAGCAATATTTTCAATTACATTTCCTGAAAATAAATCAATCTGTTGGGGAACAACCGAAACAAATGAGCGTAACGAATAGTTTGAAATTTGTGAAACATCATAATTTCCTATAGTGATTTTACCACTTTTGAGCGGATACGAATTCTGTAACAAACAGGCTAAGGTAGTTTTGCCCGAGCCACTCTCTCCAACAATTGCCGTTGTTTTTCCTTTTTCGATAACACAAGTAAAATTTTGAAAAACATCTGTGGAGTGCCGTAGCTGAAAAATATATTTTTAAAATGTATATCTCCGATATCCTGCGCCGATAGCTCTATTTTTTCAGTAATTTCTTCACGCTCTAAATCCATAATTTCAAATAGACGGTCGGCTGCAATAAGGGCATTTTGAATGGTTTTATTCATTGTGATAAGCTGAGAAACTGGACTTGTAAAATACCCAATCAGTGCGTAAAACGATAATAATTCGTCGGGTGTGATTTCCCTTTCTATCACATAAAAAGACCCCACCCAGAGCAAAATAATAGTAAAAAGACGCGATAAAAATTCGGAAGAATTGCTCGAAAATAATGAATTGAGAACCGATTTGTAAATGGTTTTGAGCAAGATAGAAAAACGATTATCGGTTTTGTTGTTAGCAAAAGTTTCTGTTCCGAATTGTTTTATTGTTTTTACAGCGTTTAACGACTCTACCAAGTGTGATTCCAGTTCGGCGCTCTCTTCCATCATTTTTCGTTCTACCTTTTTGTTTAATCGATTGGTTAGCCAATAAACCAACGCATAAAACGAAATGACTAATGCGATGATTAAAGCCAGCTTCCAATAATAAGTAAACATTAGTGCAAAGGAAAAAATAACAATAAATATATTAACAAAAATCTGTATGGAAACATCATTGATAAAAACCCGTATTTTCACGGCGTCATTCACTCGTGAGATAATTTCTCCGACTTTCATCGTATCAAAAAAACGCTGGGGAAGTTTTAATAGGTGTTTGTAATATCCCAAAATTAAATATTTGTCAATTTTTTGCCCCGTTTGTAAGACTAAAATGCTCTTTATCACCGAAATAAATACCTGAACTAAAAGAATTAAAACCATAGCAACGAAAAGTAAATTAAGCAAACGAACATTTCCGTCAATAAGTACATAATCGGTTATTTTTTCAATGTATATAGAGGTTGAAAGCCCTAAAATTGTGTAAATCAAAGCTCCTATAAGAGCCTGTAAAAAAATGCTTTTGTGAGGTTTTACCAGATGCCAAAAACGAGTGTAAAGGCTTGTGCTTTCGTCTTTTTGTTCAAAATATTGGTTGGGTTCTAACAAGATGAGAATTCCTGTCCAAATTTTTGAAAAATCGTCAATAGAATGCTCTTCGGTTTTGCCAAAAGCAGGGTCCATTATGGTAATTTTCTGTTTGGAAACCTTGTAAATCACCACATAGTGTTGTAGCTGATTGGGTAATATAATGTGAGCTATGGCAGGTAGCGGAATTTCAGTAAGTGCGTCCAAGTTTCCTTTTACACCTTTGGCATTAAAGCCCATTTTTTCAAGACCTTCTACTAAGCCCAGAGCGTTTGTCCCTCGCTTGTCAGTATGGCATAATTGTCTAATTTTTGCAATAGGCATTTTCAGCCCATAATGTCCCGCCACCGAAGCCAAACAAGCGGCTCCACAATCGCAAATATCGTGTTGTTTGACATTCATTTTAACTATCCATTAGTTTCGGGTTAAACCAATTGTCGGCTCTGTCAAAAAGAAGCTGCCAAAGTGTTCTATCTTGCAGGTAAAAACGAGCTGTCAAAGTCATTCCTTTGCTGATTTGCCCTTGATAACCATTGCGCAGTGTCAGAAAATTTTCTTGTATCGTACAACGAACACGAAAAAAAGACTCTCCTGTTTGCTGATTTACACTGATATTTTGGTCAATATCTGTAACGATGCCTTGTGCCAAGCCCCATTGATTGTAGTTGTATGTATCTATCTGAAAATTAACCTTTTGACCTTAATTGATAAAACCTATATCTTTGGGTGATACTAAGCACTCGGTGATGAGATGCTCTTCGGGAGAAATTTCACCTATTTGTTGTCCTTGTTGTAAGAAATTGCCAGTTTGAAGCCCCGAAAAATTAACTAACCGACCCGAAATGGGGGCTACTATGAAATAGTTTTTTTCTTCTTGTAAGAGTTTTTCTTTATCAGAATACAAATTTTTGACAAGGCGTTCTATCTCTCTTTTTTGAGTTTGCCAAGTGGCTAACTGTTGCTCACGAAGGCTAAATAACTGGCGTTGAAGTTCTTGATGTACATAGAAATTTTTTTCGTATTGGGCGTGAGAAATAATATCTTTCTGATAGAGTTCGTCTGCTCGTTCAAGTTCTTTTTCTGCCAAGGTAAGTTGTGCCTGTATTTGGGCTTTTTTTTCCTCGAAAGAGGTAGCCTCTTTCTGATATTGCCCTGTTTTGAGATTGGTAAAATTGTTTTTGACCAACTGAGTAAGGTCTGCCAGTTGCAGTTGATAGTCCGTTGATTGTGATTGTAGAAGTTCTTTTTGTGTTTCCAAAACTTCGGTAGTAATAACCAAAAGCGTATCTCCTTTGGTTATTATTTGATTGTTTTTGACAAGCGAAATAGCCTTTATCCTACCACTTATAAGCGAAGTAATAGCCGTATTTTCGAGCTCTGACCTTACTTGCCCACGTGCCGAAACCGAAATAGGAATTTTTATTAGCGGTAAGGCAATAAAAACAGCTATTACACAAGTTAGTACGGTTTTGTAAATGATATTGTTAGGCATAAGAAAAGTAAGAGGTTAGCTATGTAGCCTCTTTTTAATTTAATAGATTGAGATTTTTGTATGGATAAACTAAAAGATAACTAATTGTATCTCTTGGAAAAACAATTATATTACTTATTATTTTATTATCTTTTTTAAAAAAGCGGTTTCTGCGGTAGAAACCGCTTTGATAAAGAGTTGTAAATTTTGCACAAAGAACTATCAATATAAAACTTTTGAATACAAGTTCCATAAAGTTTTATCTACAATAATCTTCTTTGCTTTCTCTATTCTTAGAATATTAGGTTAGAAAAATTTCTTTTAATAACGTATTATAAAGTATCATAAAAACGAATAGAACTGCAAGTACGATATATAGAACTTTTCTTAAATCTTTATCCTTTTCAAGAATAGTTATAAAAGTAAAGATAAGACTATCGGCACAATGTGTTAATATTAAGCTCATATTTTTTTCCTTTTCATATAACAAAACTAAATTTTTGTTATAAATTTAGTATATAATTGCAAGAGTCAAAGCACAAACTCTAAAAAACACTTTTAACTTATCGCCATTACTTTACCAATAGCATATCCTATCTGATACAAGGCAATACTTACAGAAATACCACCTAAAAGCAATGTTTTAACATCTATTTTTTTATTATTTTTTACAAAACTTGTATAGGTAGCCATTATTGCAAATACCCAAAATAAAATAAACATAGTCATAGTTATTGTTTTATCTATTATCGTTATTCGTTATTTTGTATATCCGTAATTAAAA
>NZ_BPMA01000029.1 GCF_026005215.1 Capnocytophaga catalasegens
TCAACACTTCCAAAGGCTCGTATTTACGTTTAACTTCTCCTTCAATTTTCACTAACCATTGGCTATCAAACCAATTTTTCAAGTGGTCATTTTTTGATAATTCTGAAAACGGCACGTGCATCTGGTTTGATTTGCATCGGCACCATTCTAAAAAATACTCAAAACGATAATTCTCGTACTGCAAATAGTGCATACCAAGCAAATACGCTATCTTGTGCCGAAATGTCTGTTGTTCTTGAATTGTTTTCATTGGTTTATTTGTTTTATTATTGTTGATGATTGATATAACATTGCCTTTTCCTCGTCAATGGTCAGCACTCCGCTGGGACATCGCCCCGAAACTTGGCACGCCAACCCTTCCACTCGGATAATGATTTCGGCTAACTTTTTGCAGAGTTTTGCTATTGCTGTATAAGGCTCATTTTTCTCCTCGTGAGCAACAAAAACAAAAAGTGTATCCTTATAATTCATTTGTAATTTACGAAGTTTGCCGTTTTTTAGTTCGTCATTATATGTCGTGATATTATCTATTATTACCACTTTGGGAGCTCGTTGCCGTTTGAGTGTTTTTTCCAATTCGTCAAGTTTCACATACGGAACGATTTTCATTTTTGGGTTCGTGGGGTCAATCCCCGCACGCGAACACGATTGTTGAAAACCCCAACTATAACCCTGCTCAGCACTGATGTAGAGCGTTTTCTCAAATTGGCTGAGATATTCAGCGAGTTTCAACGCAAACCACGTTTTACCTTGCTTTTCAGCTCCGTAAATCAGCCAAAATCCGCTGACTTCGGGTGTTCCCATTACCTCACGCCAAACGCCGTCAAAATCAAAGGTTTTATATTTCTTTTCAAGCAATTTCGCTACTGATATTCCTTTTATTCGTGCCATTTAGTCCTCACCCCCCCCGCCTCTCCCAAGGAGAGGAGCTTCGTGCGTTGAATATTGGGGTTATTCGCACTTGGTTATGATAATTTAATTAAGGTTTCTAAATATCTAAGTCTTTTCATATCTGACGGGGTAGCTTCTTTCAGTCCGTTGGGGTTCATACACTTGCGGACTAACTTCTGCACGTCTTCGGGGTTTTTCGCATTCACGCTCGCTACATCGCTGAGCAGTTGAGCATAAAAGGCTTTGCGGTCGTCCGTTCCCGTAGGCACAAGGCTAATGATGTCAAAAAATCGGTCGAAAATTTCGGCATAACCTACCTTTTTATGAGCGATACCGCTTTCTATTTTGGCACGTAAACCGTCTGCCCCTATCATATACCACGCACATTCGCCCTGTGTGGCATTCCAAAGCTCTTTCAGTTCTAAAAATGCGTTGTAGTCCAAATCACCTGCCTCATCAAGCACTACCAATGGCAGTTCTAAATACATCAAACACATTTTAATACTCGCTTTCACATCAGCATATTTGCCCGTGTTATCCACCCCAATTGTCTTTGCCAAAAGGCGTATGAATTGCTGTTTGGTTTTCGCTTGTGAGCAATCCACGTAAAAAGCGTTTTTCAGTTTTCTAACAATATGCTTGGTGCAGAATGTTTTTCCGATACCGCAGTCATCTACCAAAATCATCGCCTTGCTATACTGCTGACAAAACATCAGATTGTCCTCAATTTCGGTGTAAATCTGTGTGCGTGCTACTTTCCAAGCGTTATCACGCACTTGCACCCCCAGCTGATGAGCAATCACAAGCCACTGAGTGTCGCTGATGATTTTTTCCACTTCCCCTTTTTTCAATCGAGAGAAAATTGCCGATTTGAGGTTCAATCGTTTGGCGTAATCGGCATCACTACCGCCGTAATTTTCTCTATCGGCAAGGATTGCCGCTCTTACTTTTTCTTTGAATGATATATCTAATCTCATGATATGAACTATTTATATGGTTCTTATTGAATTAATCGCTGTCGGTCGTACCGACTTATATAGCGTATTTTTTATTCCAATTTTTAGTATGTTCTATACCTGTGCTTGGGTTGTACATAATCTCGAAATCATCTTCATTTTCTAAGATTTCAACCTCCATTTCCTCACTATTGCTCACATACTCTGCTGTCGCAGACTTTCCCTGTTCCCTATTGCCTTCAAATCGTTTAAGATTCGGTATCACAAATTTTCGTTCAGGTTTTGGGGCTACATTTACAATTCCGATGCTTTCTATTGCCTTGCTCTGTCTTTCGGCAAATCGCACTACGGTCATCGTGTAGGCATCTTGTAGGGCTTTGTTTATCAAATCCTGCTCGGTTTGCTCGGCTTTTGCTCGTTGGTACTTTGGCATTTCCTGCACCTCGCACACATATCTGCCGCCTTGATAAACAATAGCTTTTAGTACATTGCCCTCGTTATCGTCGAGCCAAAACACATCAAACTCTTTTCCTTCAATCTGTTTCATTTTTTCAATTAAGGCATCGCCCGTTAGGATTTTCCCGTTGTCGGCAATGGCTCGTTTTTTTCCTTGCAGATTGATGTACCCCCGTTGGCAACTCGTTGTTTGCTTATAGCCCAAATGGGGCAAAATCGCTCGGTAATTGGTTTTCGGCAGGTCGCTTTTCTGATTGTTTAGAAAATACTCCCAACGGCTCACCGTTTTATCCTGTCGGCTGGGCTCGTTATTCCAATCTTCTAAGTCTGCCAAACGTGCCTCAACCAATTCTTTGTAAGGAATAATCTCGGTTTTGCCTTTGCCCGCTTGGTTGCTTTCGCTTTTGGCGTGTGGTCGGGCAATCCAGCCGTCGGCTTTCTTTTCGACTTTATTTCGCAAATGTCCGAACCGCCTTTCGATGATTTTCCCCTGTGCGTTGTTCGCCTCCATTCGCACGTTTTGGAACATATAACCCTCTTTTAAGAACGTATCCGTAAATTGACTATTTAGTGAGCTTTCGCATTCCAATTCGTATGGCAATGAAACGCCCCAATCGTGATAATTTCTAATGAGTTGGCGGTGAAATTCAAGGATAATCCCCTCTTTTGATTTCCCATACACAAAGCAAGTAATGCAATCCGAAGCCACATCCAATCCGATGTAAAACCAAAGCCGTTTGCCTTTTTCGTACCAAAACGGCGGTTGGCGGTCGTCAATAGAAAGGAGCGAACCTGCATATTTCGGAAGCTCCATTTGTCCGTGCGGAATTAAGGTCCCTTGGTAGGTTTGACGGTTGCCACTTCGCAGTTTGTACGATGCGATTTTGTTTTCCCAATTCATCAAATACGTTGTTACGGTACTTTCTGAGAGTTTCGGGAACTCCTTAGGCTCGTATAGTTCGCCTGTTTCCTCATTATATATCTGAACATATCCCGACAAAAACGCCTCGTACTGCTGATAAATCTCCGTAGGCGTGGGCTTGTGTTTCTGTCCGACAAACAACCCTTGCAACACCATTAACACTCGCTCATCTACCTTGCGGGCGTTTTGTTTTCCTTTGCCGTACGGGTCTTTGATTACGCTAAAAAGTCCATTGGTTTTAAAGGCTTTTAAAGCCTCTTTAAATCGTGGCAAACTCGCAGGTAAGTTGTGCTTTCGGCTGGGTGGGAGCGTATCATTAAAACTCTGAACGTGCGAGAGCAAATCATTGGCTAATCCTCGTGTAGGACTTTTTTTGTGCATTGACTTTCGCACGTGAAGCATTTCGTTTTCCAACTGCAACAAAGCCTGCCACGTAGTGGCGTTGATGACATACTGCCATTGTTCCTCGTCCGTAAGGTGCTTTTCGCCACGTTTCCACTCGGCATAATAGCGTATGGTTTCGTCCTGCGTTTGGTAATATTTTTCCAATAAATGCCCCGCCTTGCGTGGGTCGCCCAGTTCCTGTTGCACTTCTGCCGAAAGCGTATCAAAATCAATCAACAACTTACGCCCATTGCCTCCCGACTGCAATTTTTTGATGCCGTAGGGCTTTTTTCGGTAGCGGTGGATTTCTTGTTGAAGGCTTGACAACTTGTTCCAGTACTTTGGAACAAGTTCTTCCACTTCCACAGCAACTTTATTATGTAACCATAAGTAAGGCATAGTATTTTCCTCACCCCCAGCCCCTCTCCGAAAGAGAGGGGAGCTTTTAGGGGACTTTTTAAATGATTATTAAAACTTTTTAAAAAAGCTCGTCTTTCCGAGCCGTCACGGTCGCCACCGTCAGCGTACTTAAATAACAGCTTATTATTCTTCCTTTTTTAGCCTTGCAGCGGAGGCAGCCTCGAACCGCCCGTAAGCCTGTAACTTTTCCGCTCTTAATTAAACTAACTGACTACAACACACCGCCTTTAACGGCTTTAAAACTTCTTATAAATTGTTCCCGTGCAAGGTCAAGAGCGGTGTAAAATTCTTTCTCAGTGGTTTCTTTATATCTTACCATATTAAATGCTATTTCAAGATACGCATCTGAGGCAAAAGCAAAATAATTATCAGAACTTTCAAAAATAACCCCAAAAGGGTATTCATCTTCATCAAAGCCATCTACTCGTATGTATTCATTACCTACTAACGACTTGTAAAACTTTCCTTTTTTTATTTTTATTTTCATTTTCTACTGATTTTTAATTTTTATTCAAATAATTTTAATTGTTTCGGATTTACAAAAGGCAACTGGGCTAATTTGTTCTTTGCTTCTTTGTAATTCAGAAAATAATTGGCGATGCCTTCGGTCATATACCATTCGCCTTTGTATTTTATAAAATGTTCGGGATACTTTCTTCGGCGTTCTGCCACTCGGCTACTCATCAAAGAGTATTTATTTTGTATCAAAAAGGAAACATAATGCACACATTTCACTCCGTTGATGATTTTGGGGGCTGGAATGTGCAAAATCATTTTTTCCTCCAATTCTGCCCAACGACGATTGACTTTTATTCGCAGTTCTGTGTTGTATCCTGTGAGTAGGTCAAATGTTTGCATTTTGGTTAGCTGTGCGGTTCGTATTTTCTTACCTCCTCCATTATTTAACTCTTTGAAAATGAACATAAACCCAATTTTGGGTAATTGCAACTTTTCATAACCAACATTTAGATTTTCAATATCCCTAATAACGTGTTGGTGTCGTTTTCCTGTTAGTTGGGCTATTTCCCAACTTGACATTGTTTGTTCGATGGTGTTTATTAAATTTGTCATAAACTATTGATTTACTTGTTCTACATTGATTTTAACATCTTCACTTTCAGCCTGTAACAACTCTTTTGCTCGCTGGCGAATCTCTTTTGCCTGTTTGGAATTGAATACATATTTAAGGCTCATATCCACGCTTTGCATCGTTACAGAAAATTCTTTTGCAATTTCTTTCTTCAAATCTGGGTGTACTCGTATTTTTTTCATTACTTTGTCCTTTTAAATTGATGGTGCAAATACATAATCAAATGATGATATGAAACAAACAAATGATGATTTTTTTCAAAAATAAATGAAAGATTTTTTCAACTTATTGAAAATCAATGTTTTGGAAATCAAAAAAAATTTGCAGAAATGATAGGATTTGCTCCTCAGGTAATATCAAATATTGTTTCAGGGAGAAAAAGTAAGCCAAGTTTTGATGTTTTAAACGCTGTTTTATCATCATTTGTTGATGTAAATGCTGAATGGCTCATAACAGGTAAAGGCGAAATGCTAAAAAGTGAGGCAAAAAAAGAGGTTGTTACTCCTAATAATGATAAATATGTAGCAATGTTGGAGAAAAACAACGCTTTATTAGAGGAAAATAAAGCCTTGTTACAAGCTGAGAATGAGCGCTTAAAGGCTGAGATACAGGCGTTAAAGTCGTCATCACCTCAAAGTGTGCGTGCCATTCAACCAAGCCAGCCAACACAACCATCCACTCGTTAATTATTGTCCTGCTTGTGGGTTTGTTATGCAGTGCATCACACATAATAATGAGTAAATATACTGCGTAATATATATGTTTTTTTAATGTTTTTACGTTAAGTTGTTAAAAATCAATAATATACATAATTTAAGAACTTGCAAAATGGGTCAAACTCAAAGCAAATATATGCCATTCTCCTTGTTTTCGTGTAAAAATATGGCTTAACTCGTGTGTAAAAATATACAAGTTTGCGTACCCAACTGCATATGCAACTTTAAAAATGGGCTTTTTCGGGTGGTTAGTTACTATTTTATGGGCATCAGCAAAAAGGTTATTTTTAGGGAGTTCGAAGAAGTAGTTTTAGGGCATAAAAAAAGCCCCAAAAGGGCTATTTTATAAGGAGTTTGGTACATTTTAAAGGGTTAAATTACGGTAAGGGTTTAATAAGCGCTTTTTTTGCTTTAAAATCTTTCGGTAAAAATACGCATAATTACGGTAATTGTACATTTCATTTTACCTAAAAAATCGGGCTTTTTTTGTGTAATTCCTTTATTTTAAAGGCTTTTTCGGGCTTTTTTGTTTTATCTGTTTTTGTACATTTCATTTTACTGCCCTTAATTGGTTTTGTTTTTTAATTGTAATCTTCGAAAAAGTCTTCTATTTCCTGTTGGTTTTTTTCTAAAATAAAAGCCAACGAAAGTATTTTAGATAGCATTTGAGCTATTAATTTGTTATTTTCTTCAGTAAAACAGTTATCACCTATATAGCTTAATTCTATAATGTCAAAAATCTTTTCTTTAAAGTCTTCATCAGAAATTATATCAGAAATTATTATGTTAAGCCAAAAAGATAATTTTTGTCCAAACTTTTGACTCAATGGACGAGGCATTTGCTCACTTGTTTTCATAAGGCAGTGATTTTTGAAGTGAAACAATTCCCCCTATCCCCCGAAGGGGAACAGACTGCTCTGCGAAGGAGTGGGTACTTTTGGCAACTAAATTGATAAGTGCGTGAGCAAGGGTTTTGCCTTGCGCCTTGATTTTTTCATTTTTGTACGAAAAAGTCAAATGCCATACGCCTTTAACAGTTTTCATTGATAACCTGCCGGGGTACTTTTTTAGAAGTTTAGCATATAATGCTTTGGCAAATTCTCTACGGACGGCTTCTAAAAAATGCTTACGCTGTTCTTTTTGCACGAAGGTACTGTTGTTCGCTTCTTGGTTGCTTTTTTGAGTTGATAACATAATTTAAAAAATTAAAAAAGGCGTAAGTAGGTGCTGTTATCAACTCGTGTTACGAATTTGCTATATATTACTATATAGCTACACCCTTACGCCTGTAAGTTTATAATATTTTTATTTAATATACAGACACAAAAACCTGCACGAGTTGATAACACTGCAAAGATATAACGACTTTTTTAATTATGCAAGTTTTTTTGCAAAAATTTTCTAAAAAAAATAAACCCTCTGACTTACAGAGGGTTTTGGGGTGTTAAAATGATTCTACTTAAAGTAGCGATTAAAAACGAGCCGAAAGCAATTCTCTTCCTAACAAATGAACGGCATTTTGTATCTTCAAGGTTTGTTCTTGCGATGCTGTAGCAATTCCGTTTTTATATTGCCTTACCAATGATGCGTTTAATCCCGCTTTTTTTGCAATTGACGAGATTTTAATCTCTGGAATCAGTGCAAAAAATGAAGATAAGTCCATTTTGTAAACGAATGAAACATCATCGTAATCATTGGCATAATCTTCGCCCAAATCCTTTGCGATGGCGATATTATCGGCAAAGGCTTCTTCTAAATTATGTTGCAACTCTTCCATTGTGTCGCCACAAGAACATACAACACCTACAAAATTTTGAGTTGTTCCCCAATAAGTACCATCTGTGTGTTTCTCTACAAAAATCTCTATTTCTTTCATAATTCATAATTTATTTTTCATTAATCAAACAGGGGGGCTTATTTTAGCCCCGCCTGTTTCAGGATTGAGTTTTGGGTTTTTATCGGCACATCTTTTTTAGGATGTGGGATGGTAACTAATCCCTTTTTCGTTGGGTGTTTGAAGTGATGGTGGCTACCTGTTGTTCTTACCCAAAACCAACCATCGTCTTCAACCAACTTGATTAATGAACTCGAATTCATACTGCAAAGATATATAACATTTTTGTTATACGCAAGTTTTTTTTGAGAAATTTTTAATATTTTTGTTTAAACATTTGATTTTCAAGGATAAAAAATCCCCAAACGAGGCTCACGCTTGGGGATTGGGTGTTAATTCAAAATAAGTTATAAACTTATTGAGCCTAATTTTTTGCTCAAATCTTGCAGGGCAAAATTTAGCGTTTTTATTTCTTCTTGCGTGAATTGTGCAGGGCTTCCATTGACGATATTTCCGTTGAGTCGCTGATAAAACCAACTTTTGGATTTTTGGAAATACTGCTCGGCAATGTACGACAACGGCAAAATAGGAAGCACCTCATTAAGCCGAGCTTTTACAGACAATTCCTTTGCTTTTTCGAGCGTATCCTCAATGGAGTATTTCATTGCTTCGATAAATTCCTGTTCATTTTCAGAGGCTAATTGGCTAATTTGAGCGTTTATTTGCTCTCTTTCAGCTTCTGTTTTAGCTTTCACATATTGTTGTTTTAACTCCTGTATTTTTGTTTTCATATCCTTTTTTTTGAGAAGGGCTTTTTACACCCTTCGTTGTTTTACTTTCCTAATTCTTTGAGTTCTTGTATGATTTCCTCAATTTTGGTATCAAAATAATCTTTTATTTGTTTGCCTCTTGTACTGATTTCTTTATAGTTATCTAAAAAGAAATTCAACTCTTTTTTCAGTTCTGCCTTTCGCTTTTTCTGTTCTCGTGTTAGCATATTTTCTTATTTTGAATTAACACTGCAAATATAATAATCTTTTTATTATTACGCAAGTTTTTTTAAAGAAATTTTTAAAAAAAAATAAAAAACCTCTGAAAATCAGAAGGCAAAAAACGCTTACGCTGTTCTTTTTGCACGAAATTACTGTTGTTCACTTCTTGTTTGGAGCTTGTATGTGTTTTTCTGTCAGAAGTTGCCATAGTTTATGCAGTTTTAAGGTTAGACAATTCTTCAACAAGCCATTGTATTTGCTCACATACTGATTTTTCGGTAACAAAAACCGTGGTGTCAGCCAAAGCATCTATCAAATCAGCAAGTTCCTCATTAGTGAGTGGAGTGCTTTCCAAGTTCATAGAAATTACATTGGCGTAGTATATGAACTTAGTCAAAATAGCATTGTAATGCACGTACGTATCTACCATTGCAGCTCGGTTGTCTGTGGAGCTGGTAGCAATCTCCTCAGCCCATACCAATTGAAAGTAAGGTTTTGCCATTATGGCAATTTCTAACATTTTCCCGATTTTTTTTTCTTGTTGGAACATAACTTATAAAAATTAAAAAATCCGTGAGTGGGTGTTGTTCCAACAAGAGCTTACGCATTTGCCGAATATCATTACTGATACTCTACACCTTCACGGATATATTATTAAATAATATTTTGCAGTTTTAAACAAGTACTGCTCTTGTTGGAACGCCGCAAAGGTAAGAATAAAATTAAAACTACCAAATATTTTTGTAAGAAATTTTGAAAAAATAAAAAGCTGAAAGCTCATTCATAAATTTAGAAAATAACTTTTGGGCGTACGCCTCACGCAAACTTGTTAAGTAACGTTTACGTGCCTCTTCTGTACGGACAAGGCACGCCTTGTCCGTACTTTCAATGAATTTTTCTGTTTGCACTGCCTCGCTACTATTGTTCACGATGGTTGCTTCATTTTTTGCTGATTTCAACATAATTTAAAATATTTAAAAAATTAATTGTATATCCGTAATCACTCATAAGCTGTAATATTGGCTAAAACCAATCTGTTAAATAAATGCTCTGCAAAGTAACGACGATTGAGCTTGTAAACAAATTCGTCTAAGTATAATTGTAAATACTTCCGTTTGATTTTGTGATAGTTACATAATAAATTCCGCTTGGCATTACTGATAACAATATGCACCCATTTCAA
>NZ_BPMA01000030.1 GCF_026005215.1 Capnocytophaga catalasegens
ATTAAATAGCAAAACCAAATGTAAAAGCTAAGGGGCAGTTTTTTTTAATTTTGCGGGGGTTAGAATTTAATTATTTTTTAATTTTAGAGGGGCAAATAATATTTTTAGTTGATTTTTTCATTAAACCTTAATTAGTATAGGTGCGGACATTTGGCTCTTAATAATGATACCCATTACTAAAAAAAGCCTTTTTATATCTTCTTTGTATATGGTTATTGGTTCGTGAATAAGCCTGCCGTCTGGGTAGGTTTCTGTGTTAGAACTGTAAGCCATTACGCAGTTTTTATCTTCTGGGCAGGTTTGTAAACGCTTGGTAATTCTCATCTCATCGGTTTCTATAACATAGTTATTACCCCAAAGGATAGTACGTTTATTAAAAACTTCTTGTATAGCGAGCAAACAGCCGTTGGGATACTCTTTCATACTTTCACCGTAGTGGTAAATAGCCGCTGTTATGTTAGGAAACCAGCCTCCTGCCTCAATATACCCCTCAGGCTCTGAAACGGGCGACATATCTGCCCCTGTTTGAGTGCCACCGATAGTTGAAACTCCATAAACAGGGATTAACTTAGGTTTTAAGTACTTACCAGCAGCTATATCTTGAAGTTCTTTTAATTTCTCAGGAGTTAAAGGAGCTTTTTTATTTTTATTTCCTTCTGATGATGAATTTTTCTTTACATTTGGTTTTTCATCATTTTTTTCATCGTTTGAAATGATGAATTTTTCTTTACTTTTGGTTTGTGGTCGTTTAGGTGGTCTTTTTTGTGGTCAAAGAAAATGCACACATTTTTTTAACATTTGGAATTGTTACACTTTTTTTACGCTTGGTTTTGTAACAAATTATGTAACATTTTTTGTAACGTTTAAAATGTTACTCTTTTTACAACTTTTGGAATTGGAAAACTACTCCTTTACAATGATGTATTTATATAATTTTTCGAGACGTGTGTCGCTTAATTCTTTTAACGAGGTTAAAGGCTTTTTTAAAGCTAATTTTTCAGTAGCAAATAAATATAATTCCTCTTTACTCATTCCTAAATTACCCGCTTTGAAATAGATAGCTGTATATTGTTCCTTACGCCACTCCTCTTTGTTGCCTTGTCGGAGTACTTTTTTTCCTTTGTAGGCGTTTCTTTTGCGTAACCATATTAAAGCCTCCTCGTATTTGTCTTTTGGCAGTAATTTATACGAACTTATTTTAAATTCTTTATAGAAAGTATTGTATTCCTGTTTAAACAACGAGCCTTTATTTTTACCTGTAGAAGCCAACATATCAACAAGTTCCGTTATTTTATTGCGTATTTCCAACGCTTGGGCGTCTGTTATATGCTGGTTGGGGTCGTGCAGAACCTCCGTAACTTGCTTTATTTGCTTGGTTTGGATTATTTGCCCGTTATTTGTACCTACTTGCAGGTTATTATCTCCTATTATATTTTGGTTTATCTCACTCATTTTCTTTTATTTAGTAAGTTTATCAATTAACTTGCTTATCTGTTTTTCTTTCTCTGTTAATTGCTTTTCTTTTTCTATCAGGAGGATTTTTAAGTTTTCTATCTCGGTTTGTAGCTCTTTAATAAATTGATTTTCAGTGTTATTTTTTATTTTACCGTTGTTACTACCTCCCACCTGCACACTATTATCCCCTACAAGGTTTTGATTTACAGAACCCTTACTTTCTGTTTTTAACATAGAACCTTTGCCCGTTAGAAGCCATTCAGGATTTAATTCAGGAATTTCCGATAATATATTTTCGATTGTAGTGGAGTTTAAAGGTGTTTTTTTTGCATTCCCTCTAAAATTCGCAGATGTAACTCCAATTTTTTCAAAAAATTTTTCCTTTGCAATTCCTTTAATTTCAATAACTTGTATTACACGCTCTTTAATCATTGTAAATTTATTTACAAAATATTTGTTTTATCGAAAATATATTTACTATATTTGCACTCGAAATTAAAAAATACAAAGTAATGAAAAAAATACGAGTACACCCAGAAATAAGGCAGGAAATTGCAAAAGAATTTTCGGTAACCCGCCAAACGGTGGATATGAGTTTGAAGTGTGTGTTTAATTCCGATAAGGCAAAAAGCATACGTAAACGAGCCAAAGAGTTACTAATAAAAGAGAGTGAAAAGATTGAATATTAACAAATTAAAACACAAGCGATATGATAGAGTTAGCAACAAATGAACCGACAATGAAAGCAAGAAAAAGAGCGAGTTACACGCCCAGCGTTAAAGATTTTCCGATGTTAAAATACAAAGACTACGGAAATGGAAATATTAAAAAATACGCCGAAATAGAGTTTAATAGTTACTCCAATTTGGCAAATAAAATACATCATATTTTGGAAATAACTAAAATAGCTTTTTTTGAAAATTCATCTCCTGATTTACAGTATATACAATCTGTATCAGAAGTAGTTGAATTTATACAAAGATTACTTCCTTTTGACGAGTTCCAACTACTGGACACCCTCCAAGATATGGCAATCGAAGAAAACGCAAACAATGAATTTCAAAAAATTGTAAACCAATAATTTAAACATATGAAAACACTCATAAAAATTACCGAAACCAATGGACAAAGAGCCGTAAACGCAAGAGAGTTACACCGATTTTTAGGAGTACAAAGTAAATTTGCTGACTGGATAAAAAACCGTATTAATGAATACAAATTTATTGAAAATAAGGATTTTATAACGCTTTCTAAAAATTTAGAAAACGGAGGAAAAATGAAAGAGTACGCTCTTTCCATTGATATGGCAAAGGAGCTTTCGATGATTGAAAAAACCGACAAAGGCAGACAAATACGCCGTTATTTTATAGAGATGGAAGCCAAAGCCCAAAGCAGACAAGCCCCACAACTTCCCGCCTCGCAATTCCAACATACCAACAAAAACGGTATTTCAGAAAAACGTATCGAACTTATTAACACCATACGCAATTACTTAAAATGGGGCGATATGAATAAGGTCGCCAATGAGTTAGGTATAAATGTATCCTATATCAAACGTATAATGATTGACAAAGTGCATAACACCGACCAAGCAGATAAAGTTGTAAAGGCAATGTATCAGAGGGCATTACAAAATAAAAATCAATTGTTATTCAACTATCAGGAAATGATAGATATGTTAAAAAATTAGT
>NZ_BPMA01000031.1 GCF_026005215.1 Capnocytophaga catalasegens
AATATAATAAACAATATTTAATTAACAAGGCTAAATTTTTTAAGTTTAAATCAAAAAGAAAATCATTAGATACTTCAACTTTACTTTTTTAGGTAGTTATTCGGAAATTCCGAACAACTGATTTTTCATCTACTCCTTCACTTCAATCTTCGCCCACGTATCTTTCAGCCCTACGGTTTTGTTGAATACCAATTTGTCGGCAGTAGTGTCGGGGTCTACGCTGAAATATCCCAATCGTTGGAACTGGAATTTGTCGCCCACGTTGGCTTCTTTCAGACTTGGCTCCACATAAGCCGTTACCACTTTTAACGAATCCGGATTTGCGTATTCCAAAAAATCTTTCTCTTGGCGGTCTGGCTCTGCCACAGTGAAAAGTCGGTCGTAAATACGAGCCTCAGCCTCCACCGCGTGTGGTACAGAAACCCAATGTAGCGTTCCTTTTACCTTGCGTTGGCTTGCCTCAGTGCCACTTCCGCTGCGACTTTCAGGGTCGTACGTACAATGAATTTCAGTAATATTTCCTTCGTTATCTTTTACAACTTGCTCTGCTTTAATGATATACGCATTTTTCAAACGAACTTCTCCACCCAATTTCAAACGGAAAAACTTGTTATTTGCTTCCTCTTTAAAATCTTCTCTTTCGATGAAAATTTCTCTTGAAAAAGGCACTTTTCGGTAAGTAAGTACTTCTTCCTCAGGATTATTTTCGGCATCTAACCATTCTTCTTTTCCTTCGGGATAATTCGTGATGATAACCTTCACGGGGTCAAGCACAGCCATTACACGATTGGCGGTTTTGTTCAAATCTTCGCGAATGCAAAACTCTAATAATGAGACATCTATAAGATTTTCACGTTTTGCAATTCCGATAGTATCTGCAAATTTACGAATCGAATTGGGCGTATAACCTCTGCGACGAAGCCCCGAAATGGTAGGCATACGCGGGTCGTCCCAACCTGCCACGTGCTTTTCGTTTACCAATTGCAACAATTTGCGTTTGCTCACCACCGTATGACTCAGATTACGACGAGCGAACTCGCGTTGTTTCGGACGTACTTTATTTTCATCGATAATTTGGTTTAAAAACCAATCGTACAACTCGCGATGTGGCAAAAATTCGAGCGTACAAAGCGAGTGCGAAATTTGCTCCAAATAGTCGCTTTCGCCGTGAGCCCAGTCGTACATCGGGTATATACACCACTGATTTCCAGTACGATGGTGAACCGAGTGCATAATGCGGTAAATAATCGGGTCACGCATCAGCATATTCGACGAAGCCATATCGATTTTGGCACGAAGTACGTATTTTCCGTTCGGAAATTCGCCATTTTTCATTCGCTCAAAAAGGGCTAGATTTTCCTCTACTGATGTATTTCGGTACGGACTTTCTGTTCCTGCCTGTGTGGGCGTTCCTTTTTGCGAGGCGATTTGCTCGGAAGTTTGCCCATCTACATACGCCTTTCCTTTTTTGATAAGAAGCACCGCCCAATCATACAATTCCTGAAAATAATCGGAAGCATAGCATTCTCTATCCCACTGATAACCAAGCCATTCCACGTCTCTACGGATAGCATCAACGTATTCTTGTTCTTCTTTACTTGGATTGGTATCGTCAAAACGCAGGTTTACAGGAGCTTTGTAACGCAATCCCAAACCGAAATTCAGACAAATAGAACTTGCGTGTCCGATGTGCAAATATCCGTTGGGTTCTGGCGGAAAACGAAAACGTAATCCATTGTGAGGGAATCCATTAGATAAATCTTCCTCAATAATATTCTCAATAAAATTGTTTGATTTTACTTCTTCTGACATTGTTTGTAAATTTTAAAATGCAAAAATAATTATTTTTTGACAACTAAAGGTTAATTTCGGTCAAGGAATCTTATTTTTCGGGGTTATTTTTCTGAATAACTTAGCGAAGCAATTTGCTCACGAGCCACTCTTTCTATTTTTGAAACATTTTCTGCTGAAACAATTTCGATTTTGCTTGGAACAAAAACTTCGTGTTTATCTTGCCTTTCATACTTGCCTATTTTTAAGGTAAATCGAATGTGTTTTTTGTCTATATCCACCTTTATTTCATCGGTAAAAAGTTCCCACACATAGATTCTCACATCTCCTTTTTTGTAATGAATAAGCCTTGTGGGAGTGCCTACAAAATAGCCTCCTTCGCTGAAAATCATAAAGATAGCTGACACAGAAACCCACATACCCGCAAGCGAAAATAAACTTCCTATAACCAACACGGGCAATCTACTCTCCGAAATAAGTTCCATAATATTAGTTGTTTGGTCATATTCTCCTCGAAGAAAGGCAAACAAACCCATTTCGAAATTTAAAACAAAAATGCCCATTACAATGAAAATCAATCCCATAAGAAATGAAAATATCGTATTGCTCCAAGTGGCATTTCGTTGGGAAAAGCTGACAAATTCTATATTTTCGCCATTAATTATGTAATTGAGTTGATGAGGTATCGTTCCTTTCATTGTTAAAATGCAAATTTGTTAACGTCTTTATTTTCGGTGATTCGCTGACGAGAAATTCGTTCTATTTCTAAAATGTTATCTGCTGAAAACAAATTAATTACATCACAAATCATATACATATTAGCTCTTTTTTCTACCTTTCGAATGCTGTGCAAATAAAAGGTAATATGACGTCTGGAAGGATTCATATCGACATTTCCCGTAAAATCTTGCCACGGATGGATTTTTGGGGTGCCTTTTTTATAATGAATAAATCACTTGTCACTTGAATATCTACAAAATGCTTTCTGTTTAAGGAAAAAACTACTCTCCAAATAAGCAACCCTATTCTGATAAGTGCAAAAAAATCAATGCTTTGCGATGTACGTCTGTTTCTAAAACCTTCTCTTTTTGCCTATTTTTGAAATACTTTCCGTCATTATTACTAACTGTTCCACAATTTTGTTTAGTGGTTATCTTTTTCTATTTCAGAGAATTCTATTGTAAAATAACCTTAATTAATCTCAATCATATTCTTTAGAGTGTGGCATTTATTGCGATTTCCTATAGTTTTTGCAACTTGTGAACTATTATCTAACTAAAAATGAGAGATTTGAGCTTTGCATAATGATTCCGATTTGTAAAGAGGTTCGACTTTTATCGTTTTTTAACTCTCATATGTCCAGATGCTTTTGTGTCAGTAATGTGTTGTGCCATAGCACTTTTTTATGGATGATGCCAATCTTATCATATTGAGTCTTGAAATGATTGAGGCAATCTTGTTGTGTGTTGTAAAACTAAAAATATTTGTAACTTCTAACTTTTAAGCAAATATATAAATTTATTTTTGATTAATGATATACAATAGAATTCGTCTCAACTTTTTGTTCTTCCTAAATTTTCTCAAACCTAAAACTATAAAAGGAAAATAAGTAAAACCAAAATTACTTACAGCTGTATCAAAACGATTTAGAATCAAACTAAAACTATCCAACCAAACATTGCTTTTTTAGCATACTACTCTTTGTACAATTTTTCATCAAAATAGGATTCTTTTTCTTGTTTTGATGTTTTTTATTTCGCTTGTTTTCACAAATATTAGCTTATGCCTTTTGACATTGTTTTTTCTTCTAATCAATAAGATTTTAGCTTTTTCTAAAACAGAGGTAATTACTTCAAAATAAGCATCAATATTAAAATCATAATGATTCTGTGAAATGAAATAGGATATTTTAGTATTATTACATCTTGTCAGTCAGACAGATACAGACATAAACTATCAGTTGTTCTTGTTTTTTCTATGCTTACTATTCAGCCTGGTATCCTCCTTTCTTTACAGAATTTTGATTTCTATCAAAATAACAACTCAAAAAGTTTAATTTAGATTTACTTTAAAATTTCTATTCAAGAAATGCTCCAAACACCTTCCTTGCACCTTTTTCAGCAATGTCCAAATACAGTTTTATAGCTTAAGGCATTGTCCGAAAACGATTTGTTTACAAATAAAAACTCCCATTTAATGTTTATTTTTTACAGTTAATTATCTCACTAATAGGAATTTTTGACTTAAAATCTTTTTTTCTTTTATTACGTAAGTGAGGTAGTATCTCTTAAGTATTACAAATAAAGATTTATTTTTTTATGTTTTGTATCACGAAAATCTAAATTCTTCGTTTAATTTTCAAAAAATCAAAATCATTTCATCAATAAAAGTTAGTAGTCTCTCTTTATAGGGAATTGATAATTGATTAAGGAATAAAATACACCGCTAAAAAGCGGTGTATTAATAATAATTAATTTCTCATTTTCCTTTAATTTTTAGTTGAAATTGCTGCCAATACTTGTCATTAGTGTTACTACCAATATAAGTATGTATCGCAGATTGTGGAACATAAATAGTTTCTAATTTGGGTGTATTTAGGAAAGCATTTTCACCCAAGGTAGGAGGAGTTGTTGCCTCTATAGTTATGGTTCTAAGTTCTGTATTTCCTTCAAAAACTTCTTTACCAATTTCCATAATAGTTTCAGGTAATGTTATTTCTTTCAAGTCGGTACAATGACTAAAGGCATTCTCTCTAATAGTCTTTACTCCTTTTGGAACAGTAACAGAGACTAATTTAGTTCCTAAAAAAGTATTCCCGTTAATGGAGGTCAGTCCTTCATGAAGTGTAACTTTAGTTAAAGAACTCTCTGCAAAAGCATATTCTGAAATAGTAGTTACACTTCTGGGTATTTCAATAGATAATAAACCTGTTTTTGCAAAGGCAGCACGTCCAATAGTAGTTAAACTACTAGGTAAAGTAATAGATATTAAGTTTGTTTGATTATCAAAAGCATCTTCGCTAATGGCAGTTATTTTACTTAAAACAGGATCTGATTGCATATCAAGAGAAGTAATGCCTGAGTTTTTCCAACGTTTAAGTGTTGTACCTTCAACTTCATAATCTGTTGGTTTTGTTACATAAGGAGTTACAGTAAGTTTAAGTATTTGCATTGTATTACTCTGTTTATCAGTAACACTAATATCAGAATTTCCTACTTTTAACGCTTTTATTACCAAATTTTTTTTGTCAACCGAAATACTTACGTGTGCAATAGTTTCATCGGTCTGTTTAAGAGTATAATCACCGTTACCCGAAGTGATTTTTATGGTAGAACTTTGTCCATTTTCCAAGCTTAATTGAGTCTTTTCAAGAGCTAATGTTGTAGTGCTATCTTTACTACAACTAGTAATGATAATTGTTACAAGTGATAACAATAGATGTAAAAAATATTTTTTCATACTGTTGAAATTTTTATTAGTTTTATTTTGAGTTAACTTTATATTCAAAGAAAAAAAGTAAGGTTATTAAATCGGGGCAAAGGTATATATTTTTTCTCAAAAAAAAAAATTAAAAAAGAGAATTTTAAATTAAGTATTAAACTTGTCTATACTTTTCTGAGTAATAAAACTTCCAAACACACTAATATTCAAGGAACTTTGAGCAAAGATACAATTAAAAATGGATATTACTATATTTGAGATTTGGAAAGAGGAAGGGGGGTAGATTAAGATTTAATTTTTATTTTTTTACTGATAATTAAATCAGATTGCCAATATAAGGAAACTTCTGCTAGATATCACGCAAGAAAGAGAGCTTTTACCACAAATTCTATCTTTTTGGTAGATAATTTAGGTTAAATTTTAGCTTTTAATAATCCAAAATCGAGTATTATCATGATTAGAACAAGATAGAATAGAGATAATTTTGGAAGAAATTTTTCTTCTTTTAGAAGAAGCGGATATTGATCGCAAAAGGTTTATTTCTAAATACCAATAAAGGACTTGATAGTCAATAGTTTATATATTTTTAAAATGGAAAAGAATAATAGAAAAATATTCCTAAAAATTTAAATAAATGCAGAAATTTTTTGTGTTTTTGATGAAAAATTGTATAAAATTGGTTTAAAATAGAATTGAGTTTTGCTAAGATTGATAGATTTAATGAATTTATTTTCAGGTGTAAAACCCTAAATATAACTTGGAATACAATACTGTATTTAGGGATTATAATGAGATTTATTAGAAAAGTTTAGATAGGTTTTAAAAAATATATTATGGGGTAGTAAGTTTTGAAAAAAACTTCTATCTTTGCACCTCGAAAATTTGTATCACTTATATGATTGATAAAATAAAAGAACATATCGCTAAGGTTGAAGCTTTTACATCAGCAAAAAAAGAAGAAATTGAGCAATTCCGAATAGAATATTTAGGAAAAAAAGGTGTGTTGAATGATTTTTTTGCACATTTTAAATCGGTTCCTGTACAAGAGAAAAAGATGTTTGGACAGGCAATAAATGAACTCAAAGCCAAAGCAGAAGAGAAAATACAGCAATTACGTGATTTGCTTGAAAACAATACCGAAAAACAAGGAGTTTATGGTGACCTTACACGTCCAGCAACTCCTGTTTTGATAGGCTCTCGCCATCCGATATCTATTGTAAAAAATCAGATTACAGAAATTTTTGCAAATATAGGATTTAACGTTTCTGAAGGCCCTGAAATGGAAGATGATTGGCATAACTTCACAGCACTAAACTTGCCTGAATATCACCCTGCACGAGATATGCAAGATACGTTTTTTATTCAAACAAATCCAGATATTCTTTTGAGAACTCATACGAGTTCCGTGCAAGTACGATATATGGAAACTCATACACCACCCATTCGGACGATTTCCCCCGGGCGCGTGTTTCGCAATGAAGCTATTTCGGCACGTTCGCATTGTTTATTCCATCAGATAGAGGGGCTTTATGTAGATAAAGATGTTTCGTTTGCTGATTTAAAACAAACACTTCTGTATTTTACCAAAGAAATGTTTGGCAAGTCAAAAATTCGTATGCGTCCCTCATATTTTCCTTTTACTGAACCTTCGGCAGAGGTTGATATTTATTGGGGTTTGAATAACGAAATTGACTATCGAATAACCAAAGGTACAGGTTGGCTCGAAATAATGGGATGCGGAATGGTAGACCCTAATGTGTTGAAAAATTGCAATATAGATTCTGAAAAATATACAGGTTTTGCTTTCGGAATGGGAGTAGAGCGTATCGCAATGCTTCTGTACCAAATAGGAGATATACGAATGTTTTATGAGAATGATGTTCGATTTTTGGAACAATTCAGATATGAATTATAATGTTTTTTAGTTTGATATTTTATAACCGATGTTTTTAAGGGCATCGGTTTTTTTCAAAAATCAAATTTTAGTTGAATATATTTTGGTTTTTTGTCAGCAGTAGGTACATTGTTAAGGTTTGAGATTGAAATACCGAGCAAGCGTACAGAGTCTTGTGGTTTTTTCTGAAACAAAAGCTCTTTTACAATATCCAAAATCATTTTGGGGTCTAAAACGAAATATGAGACAGATTTACTGCGAGTTTGTGTGGTAAAATCACTATATTTTAGTTTGAGAGTAATGGTTTTTCCCGAAACATTTTTACGATTTAGCCGATGATACAACTCTTGGCTTATAATTTCTAAGTGTTCCAGTATACGTATTTCACTTGTCAGATTTTCTTCAAAAGTATGTTCTACACCAACCGATTTGGCTATATGAACAGCATTAACAGGGCTTTGATGAATACCTCGTGCCAATTGATAGAAATACAATCCGCGGTTGCCGAAATGCTCTTTTAGATAATCTAAATCTTTGGATAACAAATCTTTACCTGTGAATATCCCTTTTTGATACATTTTCTGAGCAGTTACTTTACCAATACCATAAAATTTACGAACATCTAATTTTTCTAAAAAAGGAATTACTTCGTCTTGAACAATGGTTTTCTGTCCGTTGGGTTTGTTATAATCACTAGCTATTTTGGCTACAAATTTATTAATCGAAATCCCCGCTGAGGCTGTAAGTCCAGTACATTGATATATTTTCTGTCGAATTTCTTGTGCAATAATTGTTGCAGATGGATTATTTTTTTTGTTGATAGTAACATCAAGGTAGGCTTCATCAAGGGAAAGAGGCTCGACAAGGTCTGTATATTCGTAGAAAATCTCACGAATTTGCATAGAAATTTCTCGATACCTATCGAATCGAGGTTTGACAAAGATAATCGTAGGACATAAACGCAAAGCAATTGCTCCACTCATAGCACTTCGTACGCCATATTTTCGAGCTTCATAGCTTGCAGCGGCTACCACACCTCGTTTTTCGCCTCCACCCACGGCAATAGGTTTACCTCGTAATTCTGGGTTATCGAGTTGCTCTACAGATGCAAAAAAAGCGTCCATATCAATATGAATTATTTTTCGTTGAGGTATCATTGGAGCAAAAATACTATTTTTGTGTAAAAAAAATACTATCTTTGCGCCATAAAATTTCTTTGAATGAAACGTGTTTTAAAATTTCCGACCCCTTACACTGTCCTTATGATAGTGATTGTTTTTGCAGCTTTATTGACCTATTTACTTCCTTCGGGAGCGTATGATACGTTGACTTATGATAGTACGCAAGATGTTTTTGTGCTAAAATCAAAAGAAACTACGCAAACTTTACCTGCCACACAACAAGTATTGGACGAAAAATCCATAGCTATCGACATTAGCAAATTCAAAGAAGGAAAAATCAAAAAACCGGTATCCATCCCAAATACCTATAAGGAAAGCGAATCACAGCCTCAGGGAATTAAAGAAATCTTGTTCGCTCCCATAAAAGGAATTTATGAAACGATTGATATTATCTTGTTTGTACTTATTTTAGGCGGATTTATCGGAGTTTTTAACAATTCAGGAACCCTTAACGAAGGCGTGGGCTATTTATCATATAGGCTCAAAGGGCGTGAGGGAATTTTGATTATCATCGTGTGTACGCTCATCGCTTTGGGAGGTACGTCTTTTGGTCTTGCCGAAGAAACTTTGGCTTTTTATCCGATTCTGATTCCGGTATTTTTAGCGGCGGGGTATGATTTGATGGTACCTTTGGCGGTGATTTATTTGGGTTCATCAGTAGGTTCAATGGCGGCTACTATAAATCCGTTTTCGGTGATTATAGCTTCAGATGCGGCAGGAGTGGACTGGACTACGGGAGCTACAACTCGCGTAATTATGCTGGTAACTTCGTTAGTAATCACAATCGTTTATATTATCCGATATGCCGAAAAAGTAAAGAAAAATCCGCAATTATCTATCGCTTACGGAACGCCTCTACCTGAATCATTATCCATAGAAAAAGCGGCTCCTGTCGAAAAACTAAAACTTTCAAGCAAGTTGCTACTGACCGTTTTCGCTCTGTCATTTCTGATTATGATTGTGGGTGTAGCCCGTTGGGGGTGGTGGTTCGAGGAGATGACCGCATTATTCTTAGTAGCTTCGGTGTGTATTGCTTTGTTCCAACGTATGGGAGAAGAACAATTTATTACTGATTTTATAGCAGGAGCGAAGGATTTGCTGGGCGTCGCTTTCATCATCGGGATAGCTCGTGGAGTTACGTTTATTCTCAATGACGGACAAATTTCAGATACGATTTTGCATTATTCGACCAATTTGGTAGGGGGGATGTCACCTGTGCTTTTTCTGCCTGTACTGATGTGCGTTTTCGGGATACTAACACTTTTCATTTCTTCTTCGTCAGGAATGGCAGTAGTTACAATGCCGATAATGGGTTCGCTGGCTACCGTAGTGGGTATTGAAGGGCAAAATGTAGTCAATGCATATCTTTTCGGGATGGGACTGATGAGTTTCATTACCCCGATAGGGCTTATTCTGCCGTCGTTGGCAATGGTAAATATTAGTTATAATCAGTGGTTAAAGTTTGTTATGCCATTGCTTATTATTTTAACTTTGTTATCAGTTGGTATGCTTTGGGTAGGTTATTATTTTTAAACAAATAATACCTTTCTTTTTCTTTAAAATATAGTATCTTTGTAAAAAATTTATGTATGAACTCAAATAAATCATTTCGTAAAACGAATAATAAACGAAATAATAATGAAAAGAATTCTTTTGAACGGAAATCTTCTACCAAAAATAAACCTTTTTCAAAAACAAATAATAGAGAAAAAACATTTCAAAAGAACAATAATTTTTCTATAAATACATATAAAAAATCATTCCAAAATAAACAAGAATTCCGCGAAGAAGAGCAGAAAGATATTCGTTTGAATAAGTTTATTGCTAACGCGGGAATTTGTTCTCGACGTGATGCTGATAAATATATTGTTGCAGGTAATGTTCAAGTGAATGGACAGGTAATGAATGAGTTGGGATATCGTGTAAAATCGACAGATATAGTTAAGTTTGATGGTAAAGTAATTTCTTCTGAAAGAAAAGAATATATTTTGTTGAACAAACCAAAAGGATTTATTACAACAACCGAAGATGAAAAAGGGCGCAAAACGGTAATGGACTTGGTTGCAGGTGCTACTTCGGTACGAATAAAACCTGTAGGAAGGCTTGATAGACTTACCACGGGGCTTCTTTTATTTACCAATGATGGCGATTTAGCAAAAAAACTAACCCATCCCTCACACGGAATTCGCAAAATATATCACGTGGTGTTGAATAAAAAACTCTCAGGCGAAGATATCTATAAAATACAAGAAGGACTTACTCTTGAAGATGGATTCGTTCAGGTTGATGAAATTAGTTATGTTGAAAATTCGCCTAAAAATGAAATCGGAGTGAAAATACATAGCGGAAAAAACCGTATCGTTCGACGTATTTTTGAGCATTTGGGATATGAAGTCGAAAAACTTGACCGAGTATCTTTTGCAGGGCTTACTAAGAAAGATCTTCCACGAGGACATTGGAGACACCTTACAGCACAAGAGGTTATAAATCTGAAAAATATTAAATAAATTGAAATAAACGAAAAAATGAAAAAAATTCTTATTCTTTTGGTTTTTGTATTATTGTGTTCAGCAGGAGGTTTTTTCTGGTGGAAATATTTTTATGTTTTTGGTGAAGGTGTCAAGTCGGGTTATTTGAACTATGCTGTTTATAAAGGAGATATATTCAAAACATACGAAGGGAAACTTATTCAAGAAGGTTTTGGAAGAGGCAAAGTAGGAGGTGTTTTGCAGAGTTATGAATTTGAATTTTCGATAGAAAATGAAGAGGTTTTCAATCAGTTGAAATCCAAAGCTGGAAAATACTTGGATTTGCATTATAAAGAATATCACGGAACACTTCCCTGGCGAGGAAATACCGTTTATATCGTTGATAGAATAGAAAATGTAAGAGATTAAAAATTTAAAAGAAAAATTATGTGTAAAGAACACGAAGATATTATAGGAGAAAATCATATTGGAACTTCTGCAAAAACTCCTTTACGTAGTGATGCTTTTGATATTTCAGAAGAAGAAAAAATTGCTCGTATAGAGAAATCGATGGCAGAAATTATGCAAACACTTGGGCTAGACCTTACGGATGACAGCTTGAAGGGAACTCCGCGCCGTGTGGCAAAGGCCTATGTAAAAGAATTGTTTGGTGGGCTAAATCCAAAGCGTAAGCCCAGCTCCTCAACTTTTGAAAATAATTATAATTATGGAGAAATGCTCGTAGAAAAGAATATCGTAGTGTATTCAACGTGCGAACATCATTTCTTACCGATTGTAGGAAGAGCCCACGTAGGATATATTTCTAATGGAAAAGTGATAGGTCTTTCCAAAATGAATAGAATTGTAGAATATTATGCCAAACGCCCACAAGTACAAGAAAGATTGACACTTCAAATAGTACAAGAAATGCAAAGGGTTCTTGGAACACAAGATGTTGCTTGCGTGATTGATGCCAAGCATCTTTGCGTGAATTCTAGAGGAATAAAAGATATTGAAAGCAGTACAGTTACAGCAGAATATGGAGGAAAATTTAAAGAAGAAAGCATTAAAAAAGAATTTTTAAAATATATCCAGATGGAAACAAAATATTAAGTTTTTGTTTTTGTGGGAATTATGGAAGGAAAGATATATTTGTAAAAGAATTAAAATGAAAAACATCGATCAGCAGAGTATTGAAAAAGCCTATCAGTTGTTTGAAAGTGGAGCTATTGACCAAATGGAAATCGGAACAACCAAAGGTTTGCAACAAATTCACGCATATTTGTTCGGCGGATTGTATGATTTTGCTGGGAAAATTCGAACACTAAACATTTCAAAAGGTGGTTTTCGATTTGCTAATAGTTTGTATATCAATGAAATATTAGTAAAAATAGAACAAATGCCTGAAACTACGTTTGAAAAAATCATTGCCAAATATGTGGAAATGAACATTGCACACCCTTTTATGGAAGGCAACGGCAGAACTATGCGAATTTGGCTCGATATGATGCTGAAAAAGAACCTAAAAAAGGTGGTCAATTGGCAATTTGTCGATAAAACACTTTACCTCCAAGCAATGGAACGCAGTCCTATCAATGATTTGGAAATTCGTTTTCTTTTGAAAGAAAATCTTACCGAAAATGTAAACGATAGAGAGATTATTTTCAAAGGAATAGAACAATCTTATTATTACGAAGGGTATAGAAAGGAGAAGTGATTTATAAAATAATCGAATATTTTTGTAAAATGCCAGAACAATTATTTACAATAAAAGATGCGAGTCTTTGGGCTACGGAATATACGGGTAAGCGTGTAACGACTTCCAATATTTCGTATCTGATTCAATATGGGAGGGTGAAAAAAATCGAGACTAACGGCATTACTCAAATTTATCAGAAAGAATTAGAAAACTATTATAATTCACAGACACACAACAAAGAATCAGAGTGGAAAGAAAAATTGGGATATGATTTGAATTGGCATTTATCGTTTGACCAATATAAAGAATCAGAAACCACCAAACACGTTCATCGTTTGCATCCGTATAAAGGAAAATTCATTCCGCAATTGGTTGAATATTTTTTAGACAGCCATACCGACGAATTTAAAAAAGAGGTATTTTTTCAAAAAGGAGATATTGTACTTGACCCATTTTCAGGAAGTGGGACTACTATGGTACAAGCCTCTGAATTAGGTATTCACGCTATCGGAATTGATATTTCTATGTTCAATACATTGATAGGAAATAGCAAAGTAGGTAAATACGATTTGTTTGATATTCAGGAGCAAACGAGAAAAATAACTCATAAATTAAAATTATTCTTAGCAGAAAGACATATCCTTGATTTTGATGTGGAATTGTTAGAGGCTCTCAATGAATTTAATAAATTGTATTTTCCAGTTCCGGATTATAAATACAGACTTCGTCAAAAAGAAATCGACGGAAAAATTTATGGAGCTGAAAAAGAACAATTATTTTTAGAAAAATATTACGCTTTGATTGAGAAATATAATATCCGGTTAAAGCAAGAAAAAACAGAAAGTTTTTTGGATAAATGGTACATTAAAAATGTCCGAGAGGAGATTGATTTTGTGTTTGATTTGATAAAACAAATTGAAAATCCGAGAACTAAAAATATTGTTACTATTATTCTAAGTCGAACTATTCGCAGTTGTAGAGCAACTACACACGCAGATTTAGCAACACTTATAGAACCTGTGATGACCACTTATTATTGTGCAAAACACGGGAAAATATGTAAACCATTGTTTTCTATCCTTAAATGGTGGGAAACATATTCCAAAGATACCATCAAACGACTTCAAGAGTTTGCAACTTTACGAACAAACACTTTTCAAATTTGTTTGCAAGGCGATAGCAGAAATGTTGATATTGAGGAGGATTTAGCAAAAAAATATCCTCAATTTGCCGAATTGGTGAAGCAACAAAAAATAAAAAGTATTTTTTCATCGCCTCCTTATGTTGGGCTTATTGACTATCACGAACAACACGCCTATGCCTATGATTTATTTGGTTTTGAACGCAATGATGACAAAGAAATCGGTCCGCTGTTCAAAGGACAAGGGCAAGAAGCTAAAAAATCGTATGTAGAAGGCATTTCTATGGTTTTAAACAATTGCAAAAAGTATTTAGTAGAGGATTATGATGTATTTTTGGTGGCGAATGATAAATATAATTTGTATCCACAAATCGCCGAAAAAGCAGGAATGCAAATTGTCAATCAGTACAAACGTCCGGTACTAAACCGTACCGAAAAAGATAAAAATGCGTATGCAGAGATAATATTTCATTTAAAAAAAGCATAAAAAATGGATGATATTAATTATGAAAAATCTATATATACTCTTACAATTGAAGATTTACAAAAGGTAGCAGATGATGTTCTCAATAGGAAATTAACATTATCGGAAATAGAAATACTTGAAGATAGAATAGGAGACTATATAGATTGGTACTCTATTATAGATTTGCTAATTTTTGATAATATAAAAGACGATAATGGCACTAACTCCACAACAAATAACTAACATAGAAAACACTTTACGCCATAGTTTGCGGAATAAGTTTCAAAACTATAATCCAGAACCTGCCGTAATGCCTTTTCATACACGCCTTTTAGGGCAGGATAGAATGGCGTTGTTCTCTTTTATTCATTCGTTGAATACCAATTTTGGCACAACAATATTTGAGCCTGTTGCTAAATCTTTGGCTGAAAGTAAGTTTAAAAATGTAAAGTTGCAAGCCACAGCAGGTACTCAAATTAGCACAGAAGCACAGCGTGTTATTCAAGATATTATAGATAATCTTACGGCAGCAACGGATAAACCTGTCAAAGATGTAGAAATCGAACGAATTAGAAAAGTTTGTCAACAAGGTGTAATGAAAAAAGTAAAACCTACCAAAGTTGATATTTGGCTTGAAAGTGAAACTGATGAACTCTTTTTGTTTGATATAAAAACTGCTAAACCAAACAAGGGAGGATTTAAAGAATTTAAACGTACACTTCTGGAATGGGTAGCTTGTGTATTAGCAGAAAATCCAGAAGCTAAAATAAATACACTAATAGCAATCCCTTACAATCCTTATGAACCCAAGCCTTATTCTCGTTGGACTATGGCAGGAATGTTAGATTTAGACAAAGAACTCAAAGTAGCTCACGAATTTTGGGATTTTCTTGGAGGCCAAGGAACATATCAAGATCTGTTAGGTTGTTTTGAACGTGTAGGAGTAGAGCTACGCCCAGAAATAGGCGAATATTTTAAGAATTTCAATAAAGTATAATATATGCAATTAAAAATATACAACTCGCTTTCGGGCGAAAAAGAATTGTTTAAACCCTTGAAAGAGGGGTATGTAGGAATGTACGTTTGTGGGCCTACGGTGTACAGCAATGTGCATTTGGGAAATGTGCGTACGTTTATGTCGTTTGATTTTATCTTTCGGACGCTCAAGTATTTGGGTTACAAAGTGCGTTACGTTCGCAATATTACCGATGCGGGACACTTGACCGATGACGGAAATGTGGATAACGACCGATTCGTAAAACAATCCCGATTGGAGAAGCTCGAACCGATGGAGATTGTGCAGAAATACACCGTTGATTTTCACAAGGTTTTGGAAATGTTTAACTTGCAACCGCCTACCATCGAACCGACAGCTACGGGACATATTTTGGAACAAATTCAGCTTACCGAAAAGCTCATCAAAGACGGATTTGCATACGAAAGCAACGGTTCGGTATATTTTGACGTGTTGGAATACAACCGTCGAGGTCTGAATTATGGCGAACTTTCTCGCAGAAATATTGAAGAACTTTTTGCCAATACCCGCGATTTGGACGGACAAGGTGAAAAACGGAATCCGCAAGATTTTGCCTTGTGGAAAAAGGCTTCTCCCGCTCATATTATGCGTTGGGCTTCACCTTGGGGCAATGGTTTCCCTGGTTGGCATTTGGAATGTACTGTAATGAGTACCAAGTATTTGGGAGAAGAATTTGATATTCACGGTGGTGGAATGGATTTAAAATTTCCGCATCACGAATGCGAAATTGCACAAGGAAAAGCAGGACACGGACATTCGCCAGTTCGCTATTGGATGCACGCCAATATGCTGACAATGAATGGACAACGAATGAGTAAATCTACTGGAAATTATATTTTGCCGATGCAACTCATCTCGGGTGAAAACAACTTTTTTGAAAAAGTCTTTTCGCCAAGTGTGGTGCGTTTTTGCTTTATGCAGGCTCATTATCGCTCGGTTTTGGACATTTCCAACGAAGCGATGCTTGCAGCCGAAAAAGGTTTTGTACGACTGATGGAAGCTGTAAAAGTTTTACCTACATTGCCAATTTCTGAAAAATCATCATTCGACTTGCAAACGTGGAAAAAAACGTGTGAAGAAGCCTTGACAGACGATTTTAATTCTCCGATTTTGATTGCACAATTGTTTGAAATTGTGAAGTTTATCAATTTAATCAAAGACGGAAAAGAAACGATTTCTGCCACCGATAAAGAAATGTTGATAGCCACGTTAAACACGTATGTTTTTGATGTATTAGGGTTGGAAGACAATCAGCAAAATGCTCAAAACAACGATAAATTGGACGGCGTTTTGCAAATGCTTATCAATATGCGATTGGAAGCCAGAGCTAACAAAGACTGGGCGTTGTCCGATAAAATTCGTGATGAACTCAAAGCCCTGGGCATTCAGCTTAAAGACGGAAAAGACGGAACAAGTTATAGTTTGGAATAAAAGAGATAAATAAAACGGGATTTTACAATTTCCCGTTTTATTTTTTAGAATATACCCAATAAGATGGCTTTATGAAAATATAAATTAGAGTATAAATACTTTTTCTTTTAAGAATAGCAAAAAAAGGAGCTAAGATTTACTATTATCAGAGAGAATATTTTGTAAAAAATCTTCGAGAGTATTATTTGTTTTGATATTTAGTTTTTGTTTTATTCGGTATTTACTCATACGTACGCTTGTAATTTCTACATTGAAAATAGTTGCAATTTCTTTGGTTGATAATTTCAGATATATGTAAGCACAATATTTTAAATCAAGAGAGGTTAATTTATCATTTGAGAGTTTTTTTAACTTGTCAAAAAAGTTAGGGTGTATATCTTGAAATTCTTTAACTGTTTGATTTATTGTTTCTTCTAAGTATTTTTCATTTCTAAAAATACGTTCAATATTAAAACTTTCGCCATCTTCTTTTATTCTATCTTTAATTTCTTTTAAGAGTTTATTTTTTCTTTCAATTTGTAGTGTATTGAATAGTATTTCCTTTTGCATTTGTTCATTTTTCAAATACAAAAGTTCTTTTTCAGCTTTCATTCGTGCTTTTTCTTCTTTTTCAAGTTGTATTTGCATTTTTACTTGTTTTTCCATTTGTAATTTTTGTATAGATAGTAAGCGTCTTTCTTTTTCTTTAAGAAGTGCTTTTGCTTTTGCTTCATCGTTTTCTTTTTTGAGTCTCAGCTCTTTTTCAGTTTGTAATTTTGTTTTATTTCTATAAAAAATAAAAATGATAAATAAAGAAAAAAGAGCTAATATGGTAATACTTATATACAAATAGTTTAAAAGTTTTCTATTTTTGGCAAGTTTAGTTATTATTTCTATCTCTTGTTTTATTTGTTTGTTTTCAAATTCTGCTTCAAGTCTAAAAATTTTTTCTAATTGTTTTTGATTATATAATAAATTTGTATATTTTTCTTTTTCTTCTTTTAATGAAAATGCTTTTTCATAATTTTTATTTGTTTTATATAAGTTTGAAAGTGCATCAGTGATAGAAATTATTGTATAATAGTCAGGATTTTTTTGTAAATTAAGATCAATTAAAGATTTGATAAGTAACTGTTCTGCATAGCTACTATTACCTTCATTTAGAGCAAGCATAGCAAGTATTCCATTTGCATTGGCTTGTATTGAGGTAGTATTTTCTTTATTTTTGGTTATATTTTTAGCAATATTGACATATTTTTTTATGCTATCATTTATATCTTTTTTAGAAATATTTTCGTTTTGATAATAATAGTTTGCAATATTGATATTTGTTATAGCGTAAGTTTTTGTACTTATTTTATCAGGATATTTTTTATAAAGTGAAGAAGATTCTTTCAAATAAATTAAAATACTATCTTTATAAGTTTGATTTTGTTCCTTTTTATATAGATATTCCATTACGATTGATTTAGCGCTATATCCATTAGAAAGCAAATTATAGTTTTTAACTTTTTTGGAATATTTTATAGTCAAATTTGCATAATTTTGAGCTTGATTTACTTGATCAAAGTTCGAATATGCTCCGTAAAGAATATAATAGATACGAGGTTTTATATTTTCTAAGTTATATTTTATAGCAATGTCCAATGCACTTTGACTATTTTCAACTGCTAAATTTCGGATATCTAAATAGTTATAATAATAAGCCTTTGTATAATATTTATATGCAATAGCTTGTGGTGTATTGAATTTTTTGGAAGAAGATTCAGCTTTATACATCATATCTTTTGCTAACGAATTATTATTTGTAGCAAAATAAAATTTAACATATTCGCTATAAATTTGTGGTAAATAATCTGAATTTATTTTTATAGCTTTTGACTCTATTTGTTGTAATAAACTTAGTGCTTGGTCAAAATTACTTTCACCACGTAGAAATTCAATTTTTTCTAATGCTATTTCAAATTGATTTGTATCTTCTTGTCCAAATATTTTAATAGTCATAAAAAAAATTACTATAAATAAAATAAATTTTGGTATATATACTTTTTTAGATTCTTTTTTCATAAGCAAAGCTATTAAGTTTTTATTTTATATTACTTATAAGATATAAGTAAGGCAAAAATATAATTTTTTATTTAAAAATAAAATATTTTATAGATAAAAAATTAGAATTTATATCAGAAATTTACTATCTTTGCATAAAAAATTAGATAATGCTAGAAAAGAAAAATTTAGATTATGAAAAAGTAGTACTTGTTGGTATTATTCATCAGCAACAAGATGAAAAAAAATCAAAAGAATACTTAGATGAATTAGAATTTTTAACATATACAGCAGGAGGTGAAGTTGTTAAACGTTTTGTTCAGAAAATAGATACACCCAATCCAAAAACTTTTATAGGTACTGGTAAAATAGAAGAGGTAAAACTATTTGTTGAAGAAAATAAAATAGGTACAATTGTATTTGATGATGAACTTACACCTGCACAGCAGAATAATATTGAAAAATTACTACAAATTAAAGTTTTAGATAGAACAACACTTATTTTAGATATTTTTGCACAGCGCGCACAAACAAGTTATGCTCGTACACAGGTAGAATTAGCTCAATATCAGTATTTATTACCTCGACTTACAGGACTTTGGACACACTTAGAGCGACAACGAGGTGGAATAGGTATGCGTGGTCCAGGTGAAACTGAAATTGAAACAGACAGACGTATTGTTAGAGATAGAATCGCTCTTCTGAAAAAAAAATTAGAATCAATTGACCGACAGATGGCAACACAACGAAGTAACAGAGGGGCATTGGTTCGAGTAGCGCTTATCGGGTATACCAACGTGGGGAAATCTACACTAATGAATGTGATAAGCAAAAGTAATGTCTTTGCAGAAAATAAACTTTTTGCTACGCTTGATACCACAGTTCGTAAAGTTGTTATTGAAAATCTACCTTTTTTACTTAGCGACACGGTAGGTTTTATAAGAAAACTACCCACGCAACTTATTGAATCATTCAAAAGTACGTTAGATGAAGTTCGTGAAGCTGATTTGCTCTTGCATGTAGTAGATATTTCACACCCCAATTTTGAAGAGCATATCAATTCTGTAAATCAGATTCTGTCAGAAATAAATAGTATAGATAAACCTACAATAATGATTTTTAATAAAATAGATGCTTACAAATATGAAATCTTAGAAGAAGATGATTTAATTACTCAAAGAAGTAGCAAACATTTTACACTTGCTGATTGGAAACAGACATGGATGAATCGAACAAATGGAGATGCTATTTTTATTTCTGCAACTAATAAAGAAAATTTGGACGAATTTAGAGAAAAAATTTATGAGAAAGTTAAAGACATACATGTTACAAGATTTCCATATAATAATTTTTTGTATCCTGAGATTGATACATAATAAAAAAGGAACAAATTTGTTCCTTTTTTTAATTACTTTCTTCTGAACTTACTTCTTTTGATTTATTAGTACGTGTTTTTATCTGATTTCTATGATAGCTTAAAAGCTCTGTTAGCTCATTGATAAGCGGTGTATAATTTTTATCTTCGTGTTCTGTTTTGCAAAATATAATAGCTGTAAATAATTTATTGGTAGCATCATCTATTTTAGCGCGAATACTTTTTACATCAATGCTTGGATTCTTAGCAATTTCAGCAGTTCTATTTCTAAACAATTCTTCAAAGTCTGTATTTGCTTTTTCTAATTTTTTTACTAAATCTAATAAATGCAAATTCTCTAACGCATCAGTTATTTTTATATTCTTTTGCTTATCAGAAAGTAATTGATTTGTTTTTTCAGTTTGAGATGTATAATTATCACGAATAATTCCTTTTCCATACTTACTTAACCATAAGTCAAGTATCTTAGCATTCGATGTATAAGGTTCTATACCTAATTTTTTATAATTATCAACAAGGTTGAAAATACATTTTGTTAATCTACCTCTTAGGTCATCAATTTGTGTAATAGTTTCAGTTATAGTACTTGTTTTCCCTTGAATTTTAATTTTTGAAAGGTCTTCTTGATATGATTCTAATCTATCATATGCCTTTTTTAGATAAAGTTCTTCAGGATTATACCTTTTTACAATATCTAAGATACGTTCTATAACTAATGGATACTCACTATTCCATAATCTTGGAAAATTAAAACTTAATGCTTTCTTTTTCATATCTGATTTATATTTTGAAAGAATTTTACACTGCAAAAATACTATTTTTTTTGAAATATAAAAATAATATCTATAATTTTTTTTGAATATCTATATAATTTTTTTGTTTTCTATAATAAATTAAGTTTTTGTATCTTTTAATTTTTTATTTTTGAAAATGTTTTAATTTCTTGTATTATTATATTTTGTAAAACAGAAGATACTTGGTTTCTTTTATAAATATATTTATTTTTATTAAAAAATAAAAAGTTTTTTATATAATTTAAAAATGAAAGTCTTAATATACTTAATTTCTAATTCAATTTAATTGTTAATATTAAAAAATACTACATTTCTGTTATTTTTTTATTTTTATTTACTCAATATATTGAGTATATTATTATATATAATTATATTTTATTAAATATACTTTGTGTGTTATATATTTTTGTTTTTATTTTGATAATATACTAAGTATATACATCTGATTTTATAATTCATTTATCAAAAATAATAAAGAAAAAAAGCGGTAAAAAAATTTGCGTTTATCAAAAATAAAAAAAATGTAAAAATCAACAACAATGCTTTATTTTAGTGTATTTTGAGCTTAAATTTCAATAAAACGTACAATAAGTCAAGCCAAATGTACAATGAGTTAAGCGCTACGCTTGAAAATTGTTGTAATTTTGTACTGAAATAACAACTTAACATTACCAAGTATGAAACCAAAATATTTATTGACACTATTATTGGTGTTTAGTATCTTTTGTGCGTGGGCGCAGCAGGTGAGTATTTCGGGGCAAGTATTTGACGATAATAAAGAACCCTTAGCGGGAGCTACTATTATTGTACAAGGAACAACCCACGGAGTTACTTCTGATTTTGATGGAAAATTTACAATCAATTTGCTTCCCTCACAAAAAATAGAAGTTAGCTTCTTAGGATACAAAAACCAGGTGCTATCAGTAGGCAACAAACGACAATTTCAAATTGTTTTGGAGCCCGAACTTCTCGAAATGGAAGAAGTTGTGATTGTCGGGTATGGGACACAACGCAAAAGCGATATTTCTACCGCAGTATCTTCGGTGAAAGTAGGAGAGCTGACACAAAGTGGCTCAACACAAACCCTACAAGCTCTGCAAGGAAAAATAAGCGGTGTGCAAATTACCTCAAACGATGGTTCAATTTCTAGCGGAGTTACCTTTAAGATACGTGGAGTTAATTCTATTACAGGAGGAACTCAACCTCTTTTTGTAATTGATGGTGTTCCGATGCCTTCACAACGTATTACTAACAGCGATACTGAAATAGTTAATAATCCGTTATTGGGACTTAATCCTAACGATATTGAATCAATGGAAGTACTGAAAGATGCAGCAGCAGCTATTTATGGGGCAAGTGGTTCTAACGGAGTAATTCTCATTACTACAAAACAAGGAAGATCGCTTTCGAAACCCAAATTTTCATTCACACATTCTAGTGGAATTGATATGATGCCCCAAATACCACTAAAAGTACTTTCTCCCGAAGAATATGCTTACAAAATGCGCCGTTATGGAACATATGGCAATCAAAATTCAATTGATTTTTGGCAAAATATCATCGACCAAAAAGGCTGGAATGACCCTTCGGTACATAATTGGTTAGATGATGTAACTCAAATAGGTACAAAACGTGAATTTAATGGAAGTATTACAGGAGGAACAGCACATACGCGATATATGCTATCGGCAGGTTATCTGAATAATAAAGGGCTTATTAAGCGTTCAGCTTTTGACCGATTTACTACGCGTCTTAATCTAAGTCAAGAAGTAAATTCAAAAATGAATTTGGGGATAAATCTGGCATATTCAGCTTCTAAAGATCAAAATCCAGTAACACATTGGTCGCAAGAGAGTGTTGTATTATCATCTTTGTATCGGTCGCCATTTGTATTTTACCCTGGGTTTTCAACCTTGATGAATACCAGCAATGCCAACCGAATGAGCCCGCTAGTATATATAGACCAATTGGATATAAATCGAAATTATAACGAACTTAATGGAAATATCTATATAGATTACAAAATACTAAAAGATTTGATATTTACCACAGGGGCATCATATCGAAGACATACTATCGGAGAAACTCAAGTTTGGGGACCCGATACGTGGATAGGTCTTTCCGAAAAAGGACGTATGGAAATTACTAATACTCAAGAAAATAGTTGGGTATATGAAGCTCGTCTACAATATAATAAAAGCATTAAAAAACATTATTTTTCACTAATGGGAGCTTTTGAAGCCTCTCAATACCAAATGGACAATACATATAGTAAAGCCACAGGTTACGAATATACACGCAATGGTATTTGGGATATTGGTCAAGGACTTGTAACTTATGCACCTATTTATACATACGATGGTAATCAAACCGCATCGCTCATTAGTCGTGGAACATATTCGTATGATAATAAATACGTATTGAATGCCTCATTACGTATGGATGGGTCTTCCAAATTTGGTAAAAATAACAAATACGCATATTTTCCTGCTGTGAGTTTGGCGTGGCGTGTTTCACAAGAAGAATTTATCAAAAATATTGATTTTATATCAAATTTGCGTTTGCGAACAAGTTTTGGTATGACAGGTAATAATCAAATTCCGTCGTATCAATCACTTTCCCAATTGGCTGTTAATAAGGCTATTATGAATGGTACATCAATTCATTTAGGACGTTATCCTGCCAATGTCGCTAATGATGATTTAAAATGGGAAAGTCAGAAACAATATAATGTTGGTTTTGATTTTTCACTACTTGACAATCGATTTTCGCTTACTACCGATTTTTATTACAAGCGTATAGATGATATGCTTTTGCAAGTGAATATTCCTTCAACGTCAGGATATGTAACTGCTTGGAAAAATGCAGGTTCAATGGAAAATAAAGGGTTAGACCTTACCTTTACAGCCAATTGGTTGCGAGGTTCTAAATTCAACTGGACAACAGATTTTAATATTTCATTCTACAAAAATAAAATACTATCGTTAGAACAAGGTCAATATCAACAATTTTATAGTCGAGGAATCAATAGCAAAGTAACCAATGATGTCTTATTACAAGTAGGACTGCCTGTGGGTATTTATTATGGATATATAAGTGATGGGACATATAATACTGATACTGAGGTTCTTAATGGATATCCAGGACCTAATTTGAAACTGGGGCAGCTTAAAGTTGTTGATATTAACAAAGATGGAATTATTGATACTAATGACCGTACCCCAATTGCTGATGTAAATCCCACACATACAGGAAGTATTGGGAATACATTCTCTTACAAAGGAATTGAGTTATATGCTTTTTTTCGTTGGTCGTATGGTAATGATGTAGTTAATGGAAATGCGTATTATTTGAACAAAACTACAAGTACAGACAATATACTAAAACGAGTATATGACAATGTTTGGTCACAAGATAATCCAACGAATAATTATCCACTTACAGGGTCAGGTACGTGGGACGAAGGCGTTTTTAGAAGCGACCTTGTAGAAGACGGATCATTCCTTCGATTACAAACTTTGTCGTTGAGTTATAATCTTCCACAAGATTATATCAATTCGTTAGGAATTAGTAATTTGAAACTATCGGTTATAGGATCTAACTTATGGCTTTGGACACGTTATTCTGGTTTTGACCCCGAAGCTAATACAGGTTATGGAACAGTTACTCGCTTGGCTCCTGGACTAGATATGAGCCCATACCCCAGACCACGCTCAATAACTTTTTCAATAGAATTAGGATTTTAAAATATAAAAATATGAAAACTAAGTATATAAATATTATATTGTTCAGTGCAAGCCTTTGTATAGTAGGTTGTGCCAAGTTTTTGGAAGAAGACACAAAAAGTATTACTACAACAGGAACTTTTTACCAAAGTGAAAATGATGCTATTCAAGCCATAAATGGCGCATACAGAAACCTTACTGAACCTGGAGTTACAGGACATGAAACTAAACAAGTACCTACCGACCTAACCAAAAGAGCTAATTGGGACGAAGCTAGCGGACTTAGTAATTTTACTTTTGGAGCAGATAATCCTTATTTTGCAACTATGTGGCAAAAGCATTATGCATGTATTAAAGATTGTAATTCCATTGTCGATAATATCACGTTAAATCAAGAAAAAGTAACTCATTGGGAGCGCTATGTTGCCCAAGCACGAGGTATTCGAGCATACTTATATTTTAATTTAGTACGTTGGTTTGGAGATGTTCCTCTTATTCTAACAGCACCTCAAACCTTGAATAAAATAGAACAAGCGCCACGTGCTTCACAGAAAGAGGTTTTTCAACAAATTATACAAGATTTGGAATATTGCCAACAATATTCAATGGAGAAAAATGATATTGCCAATGGATATCAATATGGACGATTTACTAAAGATGCCGCTCGTGGATTTCTTGCTAAAGTGCATTTGTGGTTGGCAAGTGTAGCCGAGCGTGATGGAAAAGAAATACTTGGAACGGCTTCTGAAAACTATAAAAAAGCATTGGATTATGCTCAAGCTGTTATCAAAACAGGGAGATACGAATTAGTTGATTATTATCCCGATATATTCAATGCCAAAACCAAAGAAAAAGCCGTTTCCGAAGTTTTGTGGGGCGTACAAGGACTTACAGGTGATGGAACAGGAACACTTGTTGGTATGGTATTTGGAATACGAGGTAGTGAAAACTTAGGTGGTTCGTGGGACAATATTTCGAGTTCTGATTATCACCGAATGATGTATGAACCAAGTGATTCTATTCGTCGATTGTGGAATTGCCCTCGTGTTCAACTGCAAGAAGATGGAACTCTTTGGGGTTGGGATTATAAACAATATTGGGACACTCGTAATGATCAAAAATTAAGTCAAGCAACCGAAAATGATAATTGGGTTATGTGGAGCATTGGAAAATTCAGACGTTTCCCCGTAGCTAATCTTTCTACATACAACTACGCAAACTTTGGAATGGACGAACCTTTGTTAAGATATGCTGATGTGTTACTTATCTATGCTGAGGCTTACAACGAAGTGAATCATTCGCCAAGAAGTTATACTCCTTCTTCGTCTTTTGCAATGAATGGAGTTTCAATTCAATCGGCTTACGATGCGGTAAATTTGGTTAGAAAGCGAGCAAGAATAGCAAATAAGGCTGGTAAAGGTATTATTCATGAAGATAATTTACCTCGCGATTTGGAAAAGAAAAACATCAATTTGGTTGATGATTGTGTTGCCGATTGGAAGCCTTCTTCGTATGGATATAACCACGACGGAACAAGCAACGTGTGGGATTATAAAAATTATTCAGACGATTACACTGCTTTCAGAAATGAAATACTCAACGAACGAGCTCGTGAATTGGTTGGTGAAACTACCGATCGTTGGTGCGATTTGGTTCGACGAGGTATTTTGGTAGAACAAATGCAAGTATGGCGATTATACAATCCTTTTATTAGCCAAGCAGAACGCAATGTTCCGGCACCCGCTGCACCTGAAAATGTGAAGCGAACACACTGGTTACTACCTATTCCTCTTCGGGAAATGGAAAGTAACAAAAAACTCACTCAAAATCCAGGTTATTAACCTTTAAAATCAAAAACAATGAATACAATATATCGAAAAATATTTCTGGGAATAACAACGATACTACTAATAGCTTGTTCAAAAGATGAGCAAGCCGAAAATGTACAAATTTCAGTTAGTGCTGATAAAAATCAGGTAAAAGTAGGAGAGAATATTCAATTTCGAGTACAACACAATGCTTCAGCAGTAACTATTTTTACCGGAGATGAAGGACATAATTACGATGCAAGTGCTTATGTGTTACTTGACGGAAAAACAGAACAAGAAATTCAAAATAATGTTCATCGTATTACAGATCCTGATATTAGACCTTATCGAGCCGATTTTGCCCAAGCACAAGTAGGTGAAAATCCTTTTTTAGGAGGAATATTTCGAGTGCTTAATGCTAATAGTGGTGATGATTTGGATATAGCTGAAGCAATGTCCGATGCCTCTATAAATCAGAATGTACTAAAAGTAACATCAACAAATCCCGATTGGTGGAATGAAGCCTTACGCCTGAATGTTAATTCTAAAATAGGAAGTGATAAAAAACTTATACTACGAATGAAATTTGACAAAAGTGTTTTGGAAGAACCACGAACTGGCGTACAAAAACCCAATGTAGAAACATTTCCTGTGGTAATACGTTTAGCAGGAATTCCCGAAGGAGAAACTAATGTCATTTTCAATGACTCTTCGGTTTGGGATATTTATTGGAAACCTCAAACATCTTATTCCGATTACACATTAGATCTTATTCGCCATATAGCTGCTTGGGAGCAAGGTACAAATAAGAAAATGGAAACTTTGTCATATATTCAAATTCTTTTTACAGCCAATTCGGGAGCAGGATATATAGGTGATTATTATATTCAATCAGCTTCCTATGGAGGGGTAAGTTATCTTCCTTTCAGTACAGGAAAATCATTGTCTGTTAATAGTAACTCGGGTGAGCTTATTCATAATCACACTTATACCCAAGCAGGAACTTACAAAGTAGTAGTTGTGGGTACCAATAAAGGCTTTAAAAACTATTCTGGTAAAGGGTATCAAGAAGAAAAAGCAACAGGCAATAGCAATGAATATAATTATAGTAGAACAATAGCAACCTTAGAAATTACAGTGACTCCTTAGAAAACAATCATTAACACTTTTTTTCAATTTGTTATCTTTGCCAAAGTTTTATGGCTTTGGCAAAGATTTATTTAAAAATGAAAAAATGGAAAATATTACGTATTTTTATCAGATGAAATTTTTAAAAAAAATAGGGTTTGTTTATGCTTTCTTTTGTGTGCTGACTTGGGTCAATGCACAAGAAGGGCTTTTATTTCATCATCTGACGCGAAAAGACGGATTATTACATGACAATGTAACTTGTATTTCTCAAGATTCATTAGGATATATGTGGTTTGGAACACATCGAGGTCTTAACCGATATGATGGATATACTATTGATTCGTACAAAAATGGAAAGGGAAAAGTCGAATCCGTATATTATAACCGCATATATAGCATGCAATCTATGGGGCATTATCTGTGGCTTGCTACTGCTGCTGGTTTAACTTGTTTTGATATTCAGTCAAAAAAATTTATTGAATATGAACAAAGAGAAAACTCGTCTAAAACATCTTTTTATGACCAAGTACGCATTGTTAAAAAAGGATTTAACAATCAGTTATGGCTTATTTCGGACAGAGAAATACGAGTAATACATATTGTATTGCCTTCAAGTTCAAACAAAAATGAAAAACCAGTTATTGAACCTATCTTAATACAATCGCAATACCAGATTACTTGTGAAGTATTACATCCCAAAATAGCTACGGACAATCAACAGAATGTATGGATTACCGAAAATAGCAACTTACGATTATATCATTTTAAAAATGGAAAATACACACTTGTTCCTTCTGAAATAAATTTTATAGGTTCGGGAGTGCGAGATATGTATTATGAAAACGGATTTTTGTGGATTTTATACCATAATCAATTAAAAAAATATCAAGTAAATAAGCAAAAAGCAACCTATACACTTGTTGATGAATTTACTTTTGAAACTCAAGACGGACTAACATCGTTAAGTATTGATAATCAATCGGTTTGGATTACTTCTAACAGAGGACTTTTTCAGGTTAATAAGCAACAGAAGACTATTTTTGCTCATCGGCATGACCCTACCAATCCGTATTCGATAAGCAATGATGTTAATAATAATTTTCTTGATAATCAAGGTAACATATGGGTTTCGGCTTGGGCATCGGGGATATCCTATGCAGATACAAAACTTCCGTTTTTTCATACGATTCGTTATACGTTTTCCGATAAAAATTCTGTAAAGGGTTCAGAATTTATCAGTGCGATGCATTACAGCGATGACGGATATATATACATAGGGAGTAAGTTCTCAGGAATTAGTCGATTGGATACTCGTACTAAGAGTTTTGAGCAAAATTATTGTAATTCGCCTGAGCTTTTGCCTAGTATTACCAGTCTTCATTCAGATGCGAAGTATTTGTACGCCGCTGTAAGAGAGCAAATCACAATTATCAGGAAGGCAGACAAAAGAGTAGAGCATATTCTTCCTACCAAGGGGTATGTTTTTGGGGTAGATATGGACAAATACCATCGATTATGGGTAGCTACTCACGAAGGATTGCAATGTTTTGAACAAAAAAATGGAACTTGGCAACCTCTATATTCATTCACGCAATATAGTGATGAACCTTATCGGTTATCAACTAATATTCTCCATAATATTTATAGTGATACGACTAAAAATGAATTGCTTATTACTTCTGCAAAGGGAATTCATAGAGTAATTCTTTCTGATTCGGGAGAAGTAAGCCGTATTGTTATCTATGTAGCTCGAGAGAATGATTCCACGAGCCTTAGTAGTAATTATCTTTGGCCTATTCGTAAGGGAGGGGAGCATACTTATTGGGTTGGAACACTCGGAAGTGGATTGAATAAGGTTACTTTTTTGGACAAAAATGGGGCTTATACTTATACATCGGAGTGCTATGGTACAGAATCGGGGGCTTTGTCGGGTGATGTGGAGAGTATTGAAGTTGATGCCTTTGGTAAGGTATGGTGTGGCGGATATAATCTAAGTTATTTTGATGATTCTGCGAAACGATATCGGGTATTTGATACTAAAAGTGGTTTGCAAAGTCATATCTTTGGAACTTCTTCTTCTTGTCGAGATGCACAGGGTAATTTGTATTTTGGAGGTGCTCATGGATTGAATTACTTTTTGCCATTGGTTGAAGAGAAACAAGAGATAACTCCTATCTATTTTTCTCGTTATCGAAGTAATCAAATATATCAGAATGATATTGAATTTTCTAACAAAATAGCACTTGAATATCCGAATAATACCTTTTCAGTTGATTTTACAATACTTTCGTATAATAAAGAACCTATTTGTTATCGGTATAAGCTAAGTGAGACAGACACTAAGTGGTAGTATATAGAAGGAAAGCCTACTATTACATATCAGAGAGTTCCTTTTGGTAAGCATAAATTATTGGTTGAGGCGGGTAATTGGGACAGATGGAGTGGTAATGTTTATTCGCTTGAAGTGGTATCTTATCCTCCGATATGGCTTTCGTGGGGTGCTTATGTGTTGTATTGTTGTTTGGGAATCGGATTGGTCTATATAGGGTTTCGGTATTTTATCCGTTGGACACAAATGAAGCAGCTTCTTGCTATACAAAATGAACGAGAGCAACAGAAAGAAGAGATGATGCAGCTCAAAATGCAGTTTTTTACAGATGTTTCGCACGAGTTCCGAACTCCTTTGACGATGATTGGACATGCCGTAACCGAAATTGACGAAGAACCCAATCAATCCAAAAAATATATAAACATTATCAGACGCAATGCAGGGAAGCTCTCCAATATGGTCAATGAGTTACTTGACTTCCACAAAATGGAGCTTCGTCAGCCTACACTAAAAACTAGTTATATCAACGTTTCATCTTTTATAACAGATATTTACGACGAATTCAAAGAATGGTCATCTTCTCAAAATATACAAATGAGCTTAACGATTGATACCTCACCAATCAATATGTGGATTGACCAACGTTATTTCGGCAAAATCATCTCAAATATTCTATCTAATAGTATTCGATATTCCAAAGAAGGTAATTTGATACATATTCAGGTAAGTCAAGGTACTTTGAAGTCGATATCAACTCGATATAAAAATAGTTTTTGGAATACGCAATCGATGATAAACGCTCCGCAGCTTATTATCAAAGTGAGCGATATGGGTATTGGCATTGATAAAGAGGTACTTCCGAAGATTTTTGACCGATTTTACCGAGGTAATAAACAACGTACGCGATTGGGGTCTGGTATTGGACTTTCTTTGGTCAAATCGCTAATTGAATTACATAGAGGAGGTATTATAATAAGTAGTGAAATGAATGTTGGGACTGAGATTATACTAATGTTTCCTATAACAGATACTTATTTGATTTCTTCCGAAAAGATTGACAAGAGTGATTTCGTACTCAAAGAGTACCTATCTGACTATGCTGTTGAGTACGAACCACATATCGAAGAAGAATGCATGGAATCACAACAAGCAACTGACAAACCTACGCTACTTCTTGTAGATGATAACCACGAAGTGCTGATGATTCTACGTGAGATTTTTGTAAAAGAGTATGCTATACTAATGGCAAGCGATGGACAAGAAGCCTTAGAAAAATGCAATACATACTTTCCTGACCTTATCATATCTGATGTGATGATGCCCAAAATGGACGGATTAGAACTCTGCGAAATACTCAAAAAACAACTTCGTACTTGTTTTATCCCTATCATATTACTAACAGCCAAAGCCCAAATAGAACATCAGATAGAAGGAATAGAAACAGGAGCCGATGCATACTTACTAAAACCTTTCAATACCAAGTTGTTAAAGGCAACCGTACGCAATCTTCTTCGTAAAAATGGTAAGAATAAAGGTACTTTGACACGCAAAGAACATATCGATAAAAAACAACAAGCATATCTACAACGTATTGAAACCTTGGTACTTGATAACTTGACCAACCATAAGTTCTCGGTAGATCATCTAAGTATGGAGCTAGGGTGGAGTAGAACCAAACTATATGCTAATGTGAAAAACGCAACAGGAATTACATTGGCACATTATATCCGAAAAATAAGGCTTGACAAGGCGGCTGAGCTTTTAACTACTACCGATATGCGCATCAGTGAGGTTTGTTATCAGGTAGGTATTGATAGCCCAGCTTATTTTACCAGAGCTTTCAGAGAAGAGTTTGGTGTTTCGCCATCAGAATATATACATAAATAACACATAGATTATTTTTTACTAATGAAAATACTAATTTGTTAATCAATAAAATTACAAATTATAGGTTTAAAGTTTAAAGTTTTTAAGTTTCAGGTTATAATTTACAATTGACAAAGAGGACTTATAGTGTCTAAGTCTAAAAATTACAATTGACAAAGGGGACTTATAGTGTCTAAGTTTAAAAATTACAATTGACAAAGAGGACTTAAAGTATCTAAGTTTAAAAATTACAATTGACAAAGAGGACTTAAAGTGTCTAAGTCTAAAAATTACAATTGACAAAGAGGACTTATAGTGTCTAAGTCTAAAAATTACAATTGACAAAGGGGACTTTAGAGTGTCTAACATCATAATTTACATTTGTAAATCGTAAAAAAAAGTGTCTAACATTATAATTTGCATTTGCAAATTGTAAAAAAAAGTATCTAACATCATAATTTGCATTTGCAAATCATAAATTATTAAAGGTAAAAATAGGTAGTTACCAATATAAATAATAACTTTTGTATAAATTGAATTATAAAAAATAAAGTAAATAAGTTAAATTAAATAGGTTTTAATTATGAAAAAGATATTTTTAATTGTATGTTATTATATTTCAATTGCTGTTGTAGCGCAACAAGCACAAGAAATAGAGATATTGCCCAATGAAAAATGGTGGGGTGGTATAACTGATATGGGTAGTAATATGCCTTTTGCAAGTGAAACAGAGGTTTTTGATTTGCGTACCAGAAATTATAACAATCAAACCACACCACTGTTAGTCTCTAACAAAGGGCGCTATATATGGAGTGAATCACCTTTTTCGTTTCAGTTCAAAAACAACAAAATAGTATTGCACCCTACACGCTCCGAAATTCAGTTAGTCAAAGACGGAAATACACTTCGAGAGGCGTATCTTTCGGCTATGAAAAAACATTTTAAACCTTCGGGAGTTATACCTCCTGAGTTATTTTTCTCTAAACCGCAGTATAATACTTGGATTGAGTTAATTTACAATCAAAATCAGCAAGATGTACTCAATTATGCTCGTAACATTATCAAAAATGGTATGCCTACGGGAATTCTGATGATTGATGATAATTGGCAAAAGTATTATGGAAACTTTGAATTTCGTCCGGACAAATTTCCAGACCCAAAAGCAATGGTCGAAGAGTTACATTCGTTAGGCTTCAAAGTGATGTTGTGGGTAAGTCCATTCGTTTCTGCTGACTCGCAAGAGTTCCGCGCTTTGCAAGAGAAAGGATTTTTGGTAAAGAAAAAAGGAACAGACCTACCTGCAATTCTCCATTGGTGGAATGGTTTTAGTGCTTGTTACGATTTGAGTAATCCGCAAGCATATGAGCATTTTGTTCAAACACTTAAACAAATGCAAAAAACCTATAACATTGATGGCTTTAAGTTCGATGCAGGCGACCCTGAGCGCTATTTGCAAGAAAATGTAGATGTATTCGATGGCAAATCGTTTGATACGCAACAGACTTATCTTTGGGCAAAGTTGGGGTTAGAGTTTCCTTATAACGAGTTTCGAGCCTGTTGGAAGATGGGCGGCGAGGCACTTGTACAACGTTTAGGCGATAAGAAATATTCGTGGAATGGTGTTTTCCGATTAGTTCCAGATATGATTAGTTCTGGATTGTTGGGACACCTATATACGTGTCCAGATATGATTGGTGGAGGTGAGTATGGGAGCTTTATAGGAATTGATACCCATAGTTTTGACCAACGACTGATAGTTCGCTCGTATCAAATTCATTCAATGATGCCGATGATGCAGTTCTCAGTAGCGCCATGGCGTATTTTAAGTGATGAAAACTTAGCTATTTGTATCAAATATGCTAAATGGCACGAACAATTAGGAAGCTATATTACTGAACAAGCTAAAAAAGCATCACAAACGGGAGAACCTATCGTCCGCCATATGGAATATATGTTCCCCAATCAGGGATTTGAAGATTGTATAGACCAGTATATGCTTGGCGATAAGTACTTAGTAGCTCCAATAGTTTCCCAAAACGATACCCGAAGCGTGAAGCTACCCAAAGGAAAATGGAAAGATGACCAAGGAAAAGTATATAAAGGGGGAAAAACATACACCATTACAGTACCTTTGGATAGATTACCTTGGTTTGTAGCCGTAAAATAATTTGATAATTTTCAATCAAATATTACCAAAATAAAAGCAGACAATACGTATTGAGTAGGCAATAAAACGAATAATATAAAAAAATTTATTAAAGAAACTATTCAAAAATTATAACTGCTTATTTTGATATAATACAATGTATAATCTAAAATTATTAACATGAAAAAAAGGAATTTATGGATAGTACTCTCTATCATACTATCGCTAAATTGCACCAATAGTATTGGAAGTGATACTACCGAAAATACTGAGCAAGATGTAGCCCAAGAAGTTAAAGACGGACAAGAACCTCAAGAAGAACTCATTAAGGTAACTTATAAAGAATCGCAACAGATAATTACAAACCCAGAACGAGGTTTTTATGCCTATGCCGATTTTAAATCGAATGAAAATACAACCCTTTCTGAAAATAAATTACGCGAATATCGCTCGCAAGGTATTTCGCTTGTTTATAATGTATATTATATGTATGATTTTCAGAACAAACCCATCTCTGAGGCCTATCTACAACGCATACGAACCAATATGCAAACCCTTCGAAATGGTGGTTGTAAAGCTATTTTACGATTTGCTTATTCTTCCGATGAAGGAAAAAAACCTTGGGACGCCCCTTGGGCTATCACACAAAAGCATATCGAGCAACTTCGACCTATATTCCAAGAGTATGCCGATGTAATTTGTGTATTGCAAGCAGGATTTATAGGTGTGTGGGGAGAGTGGTATTATACAGACAATTATATATTTGAACCCAATAAAGAACAATATCAGCCTCGCCGAAAACTATTAGATGCCCTCTTAGATGCCCTACCCAAAGAGCGAATGGTATGTGTTAGGTATCCACAAGCCAAATTATATTCATACAATATCGAACCAAATCAAACCATCACTGAGCAAACCGCCTATAACCAAGAACCTCTTTCACGTATAGGTTATCATAATGATTGTTTTTTGGCAGATAAAGACGATACAGGTACTTTTCAGAATATTCCTCAGTATAGAACCTACTGGGAGAAAGAATCCAAATTTCTCCCTATGGGAGGAGAAACCTGTCGTTTATCTTCCTTTTCAGCTTGTACCAATGCCCTTTCAGATATGGAAAAATACCACTGGTCATACATAAATAAGGACTACCAAACCGATGTAATTCGCCAATGGGAAAATAATAATTGCCTTGACCAAATAAAAAGGCGCTTAGGCTATCGTTTTGTACTAACCGAAGGTACTTTCTCTAAGAATGCTGTTTCAGGAATGCCTTTTTTTGTAGAAATGAAGCTCAAAAATATAGGTTGGGCAGCTCCTTTCAACCCACGTAAGGTCGAAATAGTATTAGTAGGTAATCAAGGTTCGTACAAAGTAGCTATTAAAAAAGATCCTCGCTTTTGGTTTGCAGGACAAGACATCGTAATAAAGGTTCGATTCAAGCTACCCGAAAGCCTAAAAGAAGGTACTTACGATGTGTATCTGAACCTTCCAGACCCAAAAGAGTCCCTTTATTCTCGCCCCGAATTCAGTATACAACTTGCCAATGAAGGAATTTGGAATGCATCGCTCGGATACAATAAGTTACACACTATCCGTGTAACAACTTCTAAGCAATAAATCAAAAGAACTAAGTATAATAAATACAATTTTTTATAATTGTATATTCATTTACTTAGTTCTTTTTTTTAATTAAAAGCAATTTGTAATAAAATTTTTACTAATTTTTGTAAAGAATGGGGTAAGTGAAGCTCCCACCGATGGATATATTTATTCTTTTTGTCTGTGTAATGAACTTCTATATGCTGATTTTGTATTGTACAGAGCGTTATTAAGTAGTTTTCACTTCTGATAGGATACATAAAATACCCCCTATGCGGATTATAATCAATGGTAAATCGCTGATAATCGGCATTCTCACAAGTTATTTCGAAATAATTTCCTTCAAAACGAATATTGATGCGGTCATAATACCTCGAAAACCAATGAAAATATGATTTTTCACCATTGGCTTTTTCTATAAAAGATAATAAAAAAGGAATTACACGATGTGTATGCCCTACGTAAACTTCCGAAAAGATAGTTTCATTAATTTGAAAAGAGAATTTATTTTCATAGAATGCTATTATTTCGTAAAATTGCCCCTGATTGCAATATTTTATTGTCCCATTCTGGTAACAGAAGAGCAAATCGCCCAAGCGTATTTCCAATAGTTCTTGATGTGGAGTATATCTAAATTGTATTACCGAATGAAAGCTCATTGCACAGGGGTTTTATTTGTTATGTTCAATAATATATTCCGAGATAAGTTTTGTTAAGTGCGCTCTATCTTGTCCCGAAACATTATGTTTATGATTTGGGTATAAAAACAAATCAATTAGTTTTCCTTGTTTAATAGCTTCCTGCGAAACAGAAAGCACATGCTCAGGCACGACCACGTCATCTAAATATCCGTGAATAAAAAGTAACTTTCCTTTGAGATTTTTGATATAATTATTCACGTGCGTATTTTGATAGCCATCAGGATTTTCTTGCGGTGTATCCATATATCGTTCTCCATACATTACCTCATAGTATTTCCAATCGGTAACAGCACCTCCTGCAACAGCAGTAGTAAAAAAAGTAGGGTATCTAAGCATAAGTGACGAAGCTAAAAAGCCACCGAAACTCCATCCATATACTGATAACCGATTGGGGTCAATGTATTTTTGTTTTTTTAGAAAGTCAACGGCTGTTAGTTGGTCTTTGATAGCGTAAGTTGCCAAATTTCTGTGGATAACACTCTCAAAAGCAAATCCCCGATTGGCAGACCCTCGATTATCAAGTGTAAAAATAATATAATTTTCATTCGAAGCCATTGCCAACATCCAAAGTTCTGTAGAAGCCAACCAACTATTGGTTACCAATTGTGCATGCGGACCTCCATAAACATATAGTAAAACAGGATATTTTTTAGTAGGGTCAAAATGTTTTGGTTTTATCATCTTGGCATACAAGTCTGTGTTATCTTCGGCTTTGAGTTTTAATAATTCGATTGTACCAATGTTGTAATCACGCAACGGATTTACTGCATTTAGAATGGTATTTCGGGTATTTTTTTTGCTCAAATCAATAATTTCAATACGATTTGGAAGTTGAATATTACTGAATTGGTCTATCAAAAAATTACCATTGTAGCTCAGTTGGGTATTGTGTGTACCTTCGGAGGGAGTAATATTCTCGTATTTGCCACTTTTTAGATGTATTTTGAATGTTTTTTGCTCGCGAGGATCAATTCCTGTTCCAGAGATAAAAATATTTTCACCTTTGTTATCAAACCCAATAATTTCTTGTACAACCCATTGAAAATTAGTTAATTGTTTTATCAATTTTCCATTGATATTATACAAATACACATTCATAAATCCGTCTTTTTCGCTAAGCCATAGAAATTCATTATTGCTTTTAGGAAGAAAAACAGCAGGATTTTCAGGTTCAACCCATTTGTCATTTTTTTCAGTTAAAATTGTATTGATTTTTTTGCCCGAAACCACATCATATCGATTCAAATCATATTGGTTTTGTGCGCGATTGATTTCAGCCAAAAGGATATATTTTTCGTCTAAAGACCAAGAAAGATTCGTCAAATAATGTTCATCAGTAGTATTTATATCCAGATAAATAACTTTTTGAGTTTTCAGATTGAAAATTCCAACTTTGGCTTGTTCACTAGGCATTCCTGCCATCGGATATTTTATGTTTTTGAGTGAAGAAGGTGTTGTATTGATATCTACTAGCGGATAGTTAGTTACATTGCTTTCATTTTTTTCATAGAAAGCTAAATAATTTCCGTTAGGAGACCAAAAAATCCCTTTTTTTATACCAAATTCGTTACGATGAATACTTTGTCCTGAAACAATTTCCGAATTTTGATGATTGGTTACAGCTATTTTTGCATTTTGTGAAGTTCCAATGTACAAATTATTATCTATTGTATAAGCAACGGCATTATTTTGTTTGTTGAAAACATCATTTTGAGCATTTTCGTCAATTTCAATAAATTGAAAAGGCTTCTGTGCTACATAATCATACAATTGATAAGATTTATCATCGCGAAAAACTAAAATATGGCTATCTATATACTGGATTTGAGGATATTTTTTAATATCTGGATATGTTTTTTTCAAATCAGAAATAGAAATTGTTGTTTGTTTATTGGTTTGTGCATCGGTAATTACAAAACTTTGCTCGGTGGCATATACGTACGCATTGGTGTCTTTTAACCATTGCAGATTATACAAAGTCTCAGGATAAAGTCCGTACCAATACCCCAAAGTAGCATCAACTGTTGAAATAGTTTTTTCCTGAGCTCTTACAAACCAAGTACATACAAGTAAAAAGGTTATAAATACAATTTTTCTCATAAATTTAATTTTTAAATAAATGATTTTCAGCTACAAATATACTATTTTTTAATTATAAATTGTTTTTTTGATAAAATTTTTTTCAAAAATCAGTATTGATATTCAAAAAATCGCTACTTTTGGACAAATTTTCAACAATGGAAACAAATCGAGAAAACGGATCACTTTATACTAATATTTTAAACGGAGTGGCGACAATTGAATTTGGACACCCCCAAGCCAATTCTTTTCCGTTAGAATTATTAAATCGATTAACTACCGAATTGAATCTGATATCAAACAATCCGCAAGTGAAATTGGTTGTACTCAAAAGCGAAGGTGACAAAACTTTTTGTGCGGGAGCTTCCTTTGGCGAACTTTTAAAAGTTGATTCTGAGGCGAAAGGATACGAATTTTTCAGCGGATTTGCTAAAGTAATCAACGCAATACGGCATTGTTCCAAACTTGTCATTGGGCGAGCTCAGGGCAAATCTGTCGGGGGAGGTATTGGTCTTCTAGCTGCTTGCGATTACGTATTTGCCACCGAAGCTGCAAGTATCAAGCTCTCCGAAATTAGCATCGGGATAGGTCCTTTTGTTATTGCACCTGCCGTAGAACGCAAAATGGGCGTAGGAGTACTTGCTGAACTTGCACTCACTCCCGACCAATGGAAAAACGCCTATTGGGCAGAAAAAAAAGGATTGTATGCCCGAGTTTTTGAAACGATTTTGCAAATGGATAAAGAAATCGAATATTTTACTCAAAAGCTCAGTGCTTATAATCCAGAAGCACTTTCGGAATTGAAAAAATCATTTTGGAGAAATACTGAAAATTGGGATACCTTACTTTTTGACAATGCCCGAATTTCAGGCAAACTAATTCTTTCCGATTTTTCTAAACAAATCTTACAAAAATTAAAATAATGGACGAAAAAGACAAAATGTTAGAACAAATAAACGACAAACTTAATGCAGCTCCCGATGCTTCTTACAAAATAGGTGTAATTATCGGACAAATGCTTCCCTTTGTGGTACTTGTTGCTTTGGCTTATTTGTTATTCTCATATATGAAGAATAAGTCCAATGATAAAGATGATATTTTAAAAGATTAGTTTTTATGAACAAACTAATAGAAATTGCGCTGATTATCGGGGCTTTTTTGATGTATTTGTTTCTGCGGATTGAAAACTTTGGAATTTGGTGGTGGATACTTGAAAATACAGGAGATTTTGCACCAATTTTTGATGAATTGATTCGAGGATTACCCCTCTTTTTGGTTGTTTTACTCCTACGTGATGAAAAACAATTTCTGAGAAATATTTTTAATTGGAAATCATTGCTAACAGCGCTTATCATCGCTTTTTTGTATGCTTTGCCTTTGGTGTATTTTGTTTGTCAATATATTGATTTACAGCTTTTTGAACATTTGAAATATCCCAAAATAGAACGTATTGTTGTCGGATTTTTGATTAACGTGTATTATTTTGCGTTTTTCTATCGATTACTTGTTCAAAAAACAAAATTAGGTTATCTGTCTGCAACTTTACTCTTGTGTGCAATTTCAATGTGTATGCACAGCTTGTTATTGAATGACCCTTGGTATGGCTATCATTGGGTTTTAGATATATTTTTGTTTTCATACCTCTATGCAGAATGGAAAAACAATCTGTGGTTGGTGTTTTGCATTGACTTTTTAATCAAAGGAATTTTTACATATTTTTTCCTTGATAAGGATATGTGTTTGCCTTATTATGAGCATATTACATTAGTTTTATATCTCTATTTTTCTTTGATTATAGCAACCATATTATATAAATATATCCGAAAAATTCCTTTTGTAATCAATCGAAAAACGATTTTTTGGAAAAATAATGAAAATATATCACACAACTAATAACTTTACACCATTATGAAAATAAAAAATCTCTTTTTAATTGCGTTGATGGCGATGGGGCTATCGGTTATGGCTCAGCCAAATTACAAGCCCTCGCCTGAGAACTTGAAAGCCCGAAGTACTTTTCAAGATGATAAGTTTGGGATATTTATTCACTGGGGGCTTTACTCGATGCTTGCCGATGGCGAATGGGTGATGCATAATAAAAACCTAGATTGGCAGGAATACGAAAAGCTGGCTGGCGGGTTTTATCCTGCTAAGTTCGATGCGGCAAAATGGGTCTCTGCGATTAAATCCTCCGGAGCTAAGTACATAACTATCACCACCCGACATCACGACGGCTTTTCGATGTTCGATACCAAGTACTGCGATTATAATATAGTGAAAGCGACGCCTTTCCAGCGTGATGTCATTAAAGAAATCGCCGATGAATGCAAAAAACAAGGTATCCGATTACATCTTTACTATTCTCATCTGGATTGGCGGCGTGAAGACTATTATCCGCTGGGTAGAACGGGCAAAGGTACAGGTCGAACAAAACACGGGAAGTGGGAAGATTACCACAAATTTATGAACCAACAGCTAACGGAGCTACTTACCCGTTATGGCGAGGTTGGAGCAATTTGGTTTGACGGAATGTGGGACAAAGATATCTATCCTGATGGTATGACGCCCCAGACGTGGAACTTGAACGAGCAATACGAACTTATTCATCGTCTGCAACCCGCTTGCCTGATTGGAAATAATCACCATCTTGTGCCTTTTGCGGGTGAAGATATTCAAATTTTTGAGCGAGACCTCCCCGGGGAGAACACGGCGGGTCTTTCAGGACAAGATATCAGCAAACTGCCACTGGAAACCTGTGAAACGATGAACGGAATGTGGGGATATAAAATCATCGACCAGAATTATAAATCGACCGAGACGCTCATTCAATATTTGGTGAAAGCCGCTGGCAAAAATGCCAATTTGCTGATGAATGTAGGGCCTCAGCCCGATGGGGAACTTCCGTCAGTGGCTGTGCAGCGTCTTAAAGAAATGGGGGAGTGGATGCAAGTCTATGCCCCGACTGTACAAGGAACGCGGGGTGGTGTAATAACGCCACGAGATTGGGGAGTAACTACCCAGAGGGGCAAAACGCTCTATGTTCATATTCTTAATTTAAAAGATAAGGCTTTATTCTTGCCTTATGCGGGTAACAAACTTAAAAAGGCGGTAGAGTATGCCAGCAAAAAGGCTATCCAATTCACGCAGGACAAAGATGGTATCTGGCTGAAGCTACCCCAAATGCCGACAGCCCCAGATTACGTACTGGAACTGACCTTTGAAAAGGATTTGCCCAAAAAATAAATTTATAATTATTTAAAAATAAAATGATGCATTGTACATCTGAAATAGGAACAACACACTTAATTATTCGTTTAGACAACTTGGAGCACAATGTTCGTTATTTACGAAGCAAATTGAAAGAAAATACGCTTTTTATGGCGGTTGTAAAGGCTTTTTCTTACGGAAATAATCATTGTGAAATAGCTTCATTTTTACAGAAAAAAAATCTAGCAGATTATTTTGCCGTAGCTTATGTTAACGAAGGAGTAGAACTTCGAGAAGCAGGTATAACAAAACCTATTTTAGTGCTTCATCCACAAATGGCTGATTTTGAAAAGATTACTTTCAATAACTTAGAACCTACGTTGTATTCTATGCGGATTTTGCAGCAATTTATTAAGTTTGCCAAAAATCAAAGAAAAAAAGAATATCCTGTGCATATTAAGTGCAATACAGGAATGAATCGCCTAGGGTTTTCAATAGATGAAATAGAGCAAGTTTGTCAAGTTTTGGCAATTGAAAAATGTGTAAAAGTAAAAACGGCTTACGCTCATTTATTTGCTTCGGAAGACAAATCAGCTCAGTTTTTTATGGAAAAACAAATAAGTAATTTTATTGATTTTCAAGAAATTATAAAAAAATATTTTTCACATAAAATACTTTTTCATAATTGTAACACGTCAGGAATATTAAATTATCCGCAGGCTCATTTTGATATGGTACGAAGTGGAATAGGAATGTACGGATTTGGTAACGACCCTGCGTATCAGCCTCATTTTCGCCCAATTACAATTTTAAAAAGTCTGATTTCGCAAATTCACGAAGTTCCCAAAGGTGGTTATGTGGGCTACAATTTTGGTTTTCAAGCAGAAAAACCTACTCGAAGTGCGACAATTTCAGTAGGACATGCTGATGGACTAAACCGAATTTATGGCAAAGGTGTAGGTTTTGTGTATATCAATGGCAAAAAAGCTCCTATTTTGGGCAATGTTTGTATGGATATGCTTATGGTCGATGTTACTGAAATTGATTGTGAAGAAGGAGATGAAGTAATTATTTTTGATGAAAAACATACCTCTGAGATTCTTGCCGAGACGGCACAAACCATTTCGTATGAACTAATTACATCGCTTTCCAGACGTATTAAGCGTATCTATGTAGAATAATTTTTTAGAATTTTGTTGAAAAATCTTTGTCAAGAAAAAAAAAAGTTATATATTTGCACCCAGAAATCGCGGGATAGAGCAGTAGGTAGCTCGTCGGGCTCATAACCCGAAGGTCACAGGTTCGAGTCCTGTTCCCGCTACGAGATAAGCGTAACTATTCTGTAAATCAGGTTGTTACGCTTTTTTAATTTTAAAATATAAAAGTTATAAAAAAATTTGAAACATACTTAGGTTTAAAAATACCATTCATTTTTTATCTTTTATCTTTGTTGCCATTTTGTTATTTCTTCAAAAATCAGTATTTTTGTCCGTTTTTAAAAACTAAAAATATGCAACTTTCAGAACAAGAAATCATCCGTAGAGAGAAACTCGATAAACTAAAAAAGCTGGGTATCAACCCCTATCCTGCCGATTTGTATCCCGTGAGCCACACTTCCGACAAGGTGAAAAACGAGTTCCAAGAAGGACAAAAAGTAACCTTAGCAGGGCGATTAATGTCCGTGCGTATTCAAGGAAAAGCCTCCTTTGCCGAACTCCAAGACAGTCAAGGACGCATACAACTTTACATCAATCGCGATGAAATATGCCCCGATGATGACAAAACCCTGTATAACGAAGTCTTTAAAAAACTCCTCGATTTGGGCGACTTTATCGGTATTGAGGGCGAACTCTTTCTTACCCAAGTAGGCGAAAAATCCGTGCGAGTGAAGAACATAAAACTCCTCAGTAAAGTGCTTCGTCCGTTGCCGCTTCCCAAAACAGACGCCAACGGAAACGTATACGACGCCTTCACCGACCCCGAACTTCGCTACCGTATGAGATACGTCGATTTGGTGGTAAATCCGCAGGTGAAAGAAGTGTTTATCAAGCGTACCAAGCTCTTCAATGCGATGCGTCAGTTCTTTAACGAGCGTGGGTATATGGAAGTAGAAACGCCTGTGCTTCAATCCATTCCGGGGGGAGCGGCGGCACGTCCGTTTATCACGCATCACAACTCACTCGACATTCCACTTTATATGCGTATCGCCAATGAATTGTATCTCAAAAGGCTTATCGTGGGCGGATTTGACGGAGTGTACGAGTTCTCCAAAAACTTCCGAAATGAAGGAATGGACAGAACCCACAACCCCGAGTTTACCGCTATGGAAATCTACGTGGCGTACAAGGATTATAACTGGATGATGGAGTTTACCGAGCAACTTTTGGAGCATTGTGCCATTGCCGTGAACGGAACCACCAAAGCCACTTTCGGACAGTACGAAGTGGATTTCAAAGCCCCGTATCCGCGTGTTACGATGACCGAAGCAATCCAAAAATACACTGGTTTTAACATCACCGGAAAGACCGAAAAGGAATTGTTCGACTTTGCCAAGTCCATCGGCATTGAAGTAAACGAAACGATGGGCAAAGGAAAGCTCATCGACGAGATTTTTGGCGAAAAATGCGAGGGAAATTTCATCCAACCGATATTTATTACTGACTATCCGAAGGAAATGTCGCCCCTAACGAAGGAACACCGCAACAATCCAGACCTTACCGAGCGTTTCGAGCTGATGGTTTGTGGAAAAGAAATCGCCAACGCCTATTCGGAGCTGAATGATCCAATCGATCAGCGTGAGCGTTTCGAGGTACAGATGGCACTTTCGGAGCGAGGCGATGACGAAGCGATGTTCATCGATCAGGATTTCCTCCGTGCGTTGGAATTTGGTATGCCACCCACTTCGGGCTTGGGCATCGGAATGGATCGATTGATAATGTTTTTAACGAATAACGAAAGTATTCAAGAAGTACTTTTCTTCCCACAAATGAAGCCTGAGGCGAAAGCCACACAGACAGTAGAGTTAAACGAAGACGAAAAAATGGTGTTTGAAATCCTCCAAAAAGCGGAAACACTTCCGTTGGAAGAGTTAAAAACACAATCGGGATTATCCAACAAAAAATGGGATAAAACTATTAAAGGACTGACCAGCAAAAAAGTAGCTTCTGTTGAGAAACAAGGCGATAATTTATTGGTGAAATTAGTATAATAAAAGGGCGAAAGATTTTTCGCCCTTACTTTTATATAACATACAATAACATAAGGCAATTATGTGTTGTCTTTTTTATGAAGTAAACATATCCATCAAAGAGGGCGAAAAATCTTTTGCTACTACGTATCCAAATATCAATGCTTTTCTTAACTTTACAATCTAATAATTTGATATTGATAATCTTAAAAGATAAATTTTATCAGTGTAGCAATAAAGTACTAACAAAACTAAAATAATTGATTGAATATGAGTAAAATATTAGACAATTTAATTCTTAAAGGAAAAGAATTAGAAAAATCCATATATTCATCGGAACAATATATGGGATTAACTACCTATAAAAGTATGAAAGAACAAGAATATCAAAATTGGATATTCACAGTGAAAAGGCTTGTTGATACGCAATATAAAAGTTCTATTAATAGACTTCGACCATATGAGAATAATATATCTCCTGAAAATCATATAAAAATTTTGGGAATATTAGAAGGAATAAAACTTTTTCCTGAAGAACCTATCAAAGACAATGGTAATGAAAGTAAAATATCCATTACCAATAACCAAACACAAAATAACAGCCAAGAGATAAATTTAAACATTTTCAATGAGGCTATTAAAGATGAAATTACAGGAAAACAACTAAAAGAACTAAAAGAAATATTAGCAGGATTCAAAGAAGACCCTGAAAAAACAAAATCAACACTTTTAGAAAAAATCAAAGGCTTTGGAAGTGATGTACTATCTAATATAGTTGCAAATATATTAACGAATCCAGCCATATATAACTCTCTTTAATTGTAAAATGATATATCATAATGTTAATAATTTTGCAGGAGAAAAATACAATTTATTTCCTTATAAAAACACATTTTTACAAAGAGCATTGGATATTCGTATAAAAATAGCTAATTATTTTTTTGAGTTATATTTTCGAAAGATTATTTGTAAAATAAAAAAAAAGGAGCATATAAGGTCTTTGAGTCCCCAGCCAAAATGGACGAATGGGGGAAATCTCATTCTGATTATTTTAAAGAAAGTAGAGAAATAAAATCAAGAGGATGGACAACTGATGAAAATGATAAAAATAGAATAAATGAATTAGAAAGTATAGAGATTTATTGTGGATATGGAAGTGAATATGTTAATGATTGTTTAAGAAAAAATAAGTCAATAGATATTTCCATTTATAAAAATATACCTTTTTATTTGAAAAATCTAATCAATAAGTTTGAAATAGAAGATGATATTATTGTAGTAAAAAGAATTCCATCTTTGGTACTAAAAAAAGAAAACTACAGAGAAGGAAACTTGTATAAGGATAAAGCCTTCCTAAGTACATCTTTGAATATAAATTATAGATTAAATTATCAAAGTGAGGAAAAAAAATTAAATAATAATGCACTTTGTATCATAAAAGTTCCAAAAGGAACAAATGGTGTTTATATACATAAAGCATTAGGAGGTGGAGGAAGAGATGAATACGAAGTTTTATTCAATACAGAAACTTCATTCATAGTAGAAAAAAGAAGAAAGATATTTAATAATTATATACTTAACTTAAAAATAGAATAGCAAAAATCAGGAGTGAATAATCATTGTTCCTTTTTACATAAAACACTCATATCAATTAAAAACAGGCAAACGATTTTTTACTCCTACGTATCCGAATATCAATATTTTTCTTAATTTTACAACCTAAACTCTCCCATACAAAGAGAAAGAAAATCAGTATAGAAAATCAAACTCGTAGGGGCCGAACGAGAGGAACTGACGAAGTAAATCACAAATTGCTCTTATTTGGATATTGAAACTTGTTACTTGGATTTTATATGTTTTTAACAATCCTTTTGTAGATAGAAGTAAGAAATGAGTATAGTTGCTAAAAATTTCGGAATGTATTTTTTAATAGTTTGTTTGCTACTAATTTTGTTATATATTGGATTGTATCCAACCTTATGGATTTATGATGATGGGATAGATCATTCTGAAAGAGCAAAATTTTGCATGCTGATTTTTGATGTAGTCTTTTTTTCGTATTTCTTTTGGGCAAAAGCTGAATTTGGAGTTTTTACTTTGATATTGACTTTTTTAGTATCAGCATTTTTTATAACAATCTTATTGACCTTCCTAAATAAATTTGCTGAAAAGAAAAAGAGTTAAAATAAAATGATTTTTCAAATAACAATATATATTTACTTAATTTAGGTATTTCAGAAGACCTTATTATCGAAAAAATGTACAAATATTTCGGAGATATATTACAAAAAGAATAACTATAAAAAATAGAAAGCGTACCAGCCATACACTTTCTATTTTTATCAATTTTTGGTTGCTTTTTATTTTATCAGTTCAAATACTTTATTATTCAAAAATTGTTTGTTGGTGTGTTCTTGTATTTCAACAAAACCTTCGTAAATGGTATTTGAAGGAATTTTCACTTGGTCAAAATAGTAACCTTTATCGGTTTTTTCGTTCAGAATCAATACGTAAAGGTTGTTGTCGCTTTCGGCATAAGCGGTTTCGGGCAGTCCGAAGGCTTTGTGCGTATCGGTGATAATATCGGCTTTGGCAAACATTCCACTGATGAAATTCATCGCTTTTTCGTTGTCAAGATGAGCGTTGATTTCCACCATACGATTTTGATTGATGTTATTGCTGATAAGCTGAATGGTAGCCGAAAATCGCTCTTTGGACACTTCCGAAAGTGTAAATTGTACTTTTTGTCCTTTTTTGAGGTACAAAGCGTCTTTTTCAAAGGCAGTAAGTATCAAATGTAGGTGCTGATTGTCAATTATACGAATTAGCGGCGTAGTTTCTGACACAAATGCTCCTTGTTCTACCATAATTTCTGAAATATTTCCACTTATGGGCGACGAAATACCCACTACCGAACTGATATTTTCAAAATTAAGCGAACTGGTATTGATACCGATGAGTTGCAACTGCTTTTTGAGTCCACTATGCTGAGCCAACGCCATATTGTATTCGCTCTGTGCTTTCAGATAATTTTTCTGTGAAGATGATTTGTTCCTCCCAAAGCGTTTTTTGGCGTTCGTACTCCGATTTCAAATATGTGAGCTGTTATTGCACTTCTAAATATTACTGTTGCAATCGTACAAATTCCTGATTTTCAATATAAAGCAAAGGTTTGCCTTTATGCACTACATCTCCTGCCAAAAAGGGAATTCGGCGTACATACCCACCCATAATAGCGGTTACGACGGCTTTGTGTTCGGGCGGAACGTCGATTGTACCATTTACCGATATTACTTTTGGAAAATCTCTTTCGGTAGGAGTTATCAACGACATTGCGTTTTGTTCAAATTGTTCGTTGGTTACAAAAATGCGACTCTCTTTCATAATATTTTCCATTGTTGTCGCCTCTTTTTTCGATTCATTACAAGCCGAAAGCATTGTAATTCCGATGATTACTATAGTGTAAAATATTTTTTTCATTTTTCCGATTTTTATAATTTTAAAATTGCGTGTCAAAGTTATCCTCCCACATTAGATAATGCAATTGCAAAAGTGTTTGGTTGTAGCTGTTGAGCGATTGCAAATGTTCCACTTTAAGCTGATAGGCATTTTTGAGGGTCAGTATGTACTGAAAATAATCAATTTCGCCGTGTTTGAAACTACTTTGAGCCATTCGCAAAAGTTCGTCAGCCAGCGAATTTCCTCCCGTTTGATAATATTCCAACGCTCGTTCTTGCTGTGTTAAGGCTTCGCGAAGGCTTTCGTATCTTTCGGAAATCATTGCAGCATTGTGCGTGGTTTGCTCTTTGGCAATTTCATTTTGGGTAGAATATACATTTTTGATTCCACTTCATAAGGAGAAGTGGCTACATACTCTATTCGTCCATCTTCTGTGGTAACATACATATTTTGGTTTCTAAATTTCCCTTGCCAATTTACTGATACAAGATATTTATGACCTTGATATGTTTCTCTATTTAAAAAATTGTTTTTTGTATCTCCGTTTAGTGTAATAAATGATTTTTTCTGAGATAATTTATTAAAATTATAAACATTTGGTTATCAATTGTATATTTTTATTTTTGACTTATAAAATTTAGCTACTAACTCTTTTATTAGTGATAACGGAGATACATTAATTGTTTTTAGCAAAAGTATATGCGTTATAGAGGTTATCTATCTTTTTTGTATAATCTAGCAAAAATGCAACTCCAAATTTTTTATGTTTTACATAACTATCTAATTCGATATTTTCTCCTTCTATTTTACTACTAAGCACCGATGAAACAGACACATAAAAACTAAAAGTATCTGTCGAAATTTCAGCATCTTCTAAAGCATTAAACTTTGATTGCAAATCATTAGGAATTTGCTTTAAATAGTTTTCAAGTAATATTGTCGTTTCAATTGTTCTGTCATTTAAAAATAGGGGTTTGATGTGATATTTAGATAATATTACTAAATTTTAGAAATTAATTTTAATTTTTTTTCTATTTGTAAAAATCTCATTATTGGAGATTTCATTTCTTGGGATGTGTTTTTTGCTTTTTCTCTTAGTCCATTTATACAATTTAAATATTTTTCATTGTAAATCACCTCTATTTCTAAATTATGTTTTTTCTTAAAATAATTCCGAATTGTCTCAATATCTCTTAGTTGATTATGCTGTGCTGTTTCTTTTTTAGGAATTCGAATAAAAGGAGTCTAGCATATTCAATATTTTTTTCAAATTTATTGATAAATCTATTTACATTATCAGGTTTTTTATCTTTTGTATATTGAAATCCAGTCTCTAAATGTGTAGCAACTTCACATATATAAATCTCATTCTCTGTTGAATTTATTCCAACAACATCAATTTCTCTTAGTTTAAAAATCGTTTGAAGATTATATTTAACAAAATCACATTTTTTTATTTGTCTAAGATATTGACCAACTAAATGTTCTCCTGCATTTTCCATATATTGAAAAGTTTAAAATATTTAGACCACCACACAAAAGTATATTTTTTATTGAAATATTCAAATCGAAATATCAATCTCACTGCCTCACCAAAACCGACATTCCCGGTCTAAAACCTTCGATAGTGGTGGTCGGATAGGCTTTTATTTCAAAGGTTTTGCGGTCAAAGTCGCCTTGGGATTTGGTGGCTGTCCAAGTGGCAAAATCTGCCATTACCGAAATATGGCGAACCTCCAAAGTGATTTCCTTATTGCCCAACGCAGGTACAATCGCCTGAAATTTCGTTCCTTTTTGGAAGCGGTTCATATAATCCTCGCGGATGTTCAGCACCACCCACATTTCGTTCAAATCTACCAGCGTAATAATCGGATACCCCGTATTGACCAACTCGCCTTCGTTGGGGATAATCTTCTGAATTTCGCCCGATGCTGGGGCATAAACATTGGCTTCATTCTTATAGGCTTTCACCTCATTTACCGCTCCTTGTGCCTTGTTTACCATCGCTTTGGCAGCTTGTTTGTCCTCTTGCTGAGCTCCCGCCAACGCCAAATCGTACTGTGCTTTTGTGGCGTTTGCCTGTTGCACCGATGCCTGATAACGCGTGTAGGCTTCGTCACGTTTTTGTGCCGAAATCAATTCGTCTTTATACATATTTTCTACGCGGTCAAAACTGGTTTTGGCAAAATCTGCGGCTGTTTTCGCCTGTTGCCAAACGCTGTATGCAGCTTGTATTTGCTGAGTTCTGGCTCCGCTATTGGCTTTGGCAAGTTGAGCTTCGGCGGCATCGTGAGCGGCGTTGGCTTGTTCCAATTTGGCGTTGATTTCGGGCGTTTCGATGCTCAAAAGTAGCGTTCCTTTTTCGATGCGTTGCCCCTCGTGAACCCAGATTTTGTCTATTCTCCCTGGGATTTTCGGTGCTACGCTCACTTGTTTGGCTTCTGCCTGACCCTGCCAATACTGCTCTTCCGAACGGAATAAATAACTCAATATCACTACGGAAATTCCTACAATTACCAATAATAGCAACAATTTTATGACTTTCTTACCTTTCATTTTCTAATGTCTTTTTATTTATTGAATCGAATAATTTGCGAGTTTTCCGGTGGTTTTTATTACCTCAATTGCTGTTTGTCTTTGCTGCTGAATACCTTGCACTTGCTCTATCACGGCTTTGTTGTAATCGTCTTCTATTTGTAGGCGTTCCGAAATATCTATCAGCCCTTCTTTATATTGCTTGGTGGCGATGTTTAGATTGTTTTTGGCAACGCTTACCTTTTGGTCATTGACGCTCATTTTTTCGTTGGCAACGCGGTAATTTTCCAAATTTTTATTGAGCAACAAATTGAATTTTTGTTTGGCATCAGAAAGTTTGCTTTCCGTAGTTTGAATATCGATTTGAGCCTGACGAATGTTGTTTTTTCGTTGAAAACCATTGAAAATATTCCACTGAGCCCCGACGCCAACATACATCGTGGGAAATAGCGTAATGTGGTCAATACCAAAGCGTAAAGGCAGTCCCGTAACGGGTATATTTCCCAAATCTACCGAACCGTTAAACCACGAAGTATAGCGAACGCCACCCACCAAAGCCACCTGCGGAAGCAAAGTTCCCTTTTCTTTTTTTAGGGCAAATTCTTTTGCTTTTACAAATGAAGACAAGGCTTTTAGTTCGGGTTTTTCGTCTACCGAATGTTCATTTTCGGCAATTAAAAAGGGATGTAATTCGTTTGCTACCAACAGAATTTGCTCTTCGGAATAGCCCGTCAGATACTGAATATTTTGAAAAAGAAGTCGACGATTGCCATCCAATTCGAGTTGTTTTGACTGCAATTCGAGTTGTGCCAAAGTGATTTTATCCCTATCCAAAGGAATGGCAAACCCCTCTTCGATGCTTCGTTCTACGCGTTTTTTCTCCATTTCCAAACGCTTGCCACTTTCGTCTATGAGTTGCTGCACAGCGTCCAACACACGGATTTTGTCAAAATTGACTATCACCTCCTGAATCAGCTCGTCGGAAGTAACCTGAGAGAGTTGTTCTGTACCTATTTTTTTGTACTCCAACGCCTTTGCTCCGTAAGGGATTTGCATTCCGCTAAACAGCACCATCTTTGCCGAAAGGGCTGCCATTGCGAGATTTCCATCGGTTGCAGAGGATTTGACACCATCAAAAATTGGTATGCCGAGCAGGGGCGTGTGAAGGGTTTCCAAGTCTATATCAGAGCGACTGTCAAAGTAGAGATAACTTCCCGACGCCGTGATATGAGGCAGGTGCATTTGCTTTACAGATTTTCGTTGAAGTTTGAGTTTTTCCACTTCCCATTGTTGGGTTTTCAGGGTTTCGCTTTTGCTTTTAGCTGCCTGAATCGCCTCGTTCATTGTGGGCGACACCACGATTTGAGCCTTGGCTTGTCCAGTCCAAAGTCCGCAAATCAGAGCCAAAGCCACTCGTATATTTTTCATTTTTCTATCTTCTAAAATTCTGTGGCAAAAATACGCCCCCACCACAAGATACCGCTGACGCAATTGCGTCAATAATCGATATTTAATGATTAATTGTTAATGTGGTTCACCTCCGTAGGGATAAATTATCATTTGTCCGAAGGTAGAAAGCAAAAGAAAACGACCATTTATGATTACATAAATCATTCAACTGAAAGCAAAATAATCATTAACAATTGATAATTAAACATTTTCATAAAATTGCCTACATTTCCGTCAGTAATCAACTGCAAATAAGAACTTTTTATTACCTTTGCGTTTTCATTTAGAATACTTTACAAATCTTTCATTTTCTAACTGTTACATAAAAAATATCAAATGACAAACCAAGAACAAGCCCAAAGAACTGCTCTACAAAATCAAATATGGAAAATAGCCAACGATGTCCGCGGTTCAGTAGATGGTTGGGACTTTAAACAATTTGTGTTAGGAACGCTCTTTTATCGATTTATTAGCGAAAATTTTACGCGTTATATGAATGCAGGTGATGACATTAACTATGTTGATTTTTTGGACACCGACCCAAGAATTGAATTGGTAAAAGATGAAATTACAAAGGAAAAAGGCTATTTTATTTACCCCAGCCAGTTGTTTGAAAATGTAGCCAAAAATGCCTATACCAATTCCAATCTCAATACCGATTTGAAAGCCATTTTTACCGCTATTGAAAGCTCGGCAAATGGCTACGAATCAGAGCGAGACATCAAAGGATTGTTTGCCGATTTTGACACGACCAGTACGCGATTAGGAAACACCGTAGAGCAAAAAAACAAAAGACTTGCAGCGGTAATTGAGGGAGTAAAAGGTTTGGATTTTGGAAATTTTGAAGAAAATCACATTGATTTGTTTGGCGATGCCTATGAGTTTCTTATTTCTAACTATGCCGCCAATGCTGGAAAATCGGGAGGAGAGTTTTTTACGCCGCAAAATGTGTCCAAACTCATTGCACAACTTGCAATGCACAAGCAAACCAGCGTAAACAAAATTTACGACCCTGCTTGTGGTTCGGGTTCGCTATTACTTCAAGCTAAAAAACATTTTGACGCCCACCTAATAGAAGACGGCTTTTTCGGGCAAGAAATCAACCATACGACCTACAACCTCGCTCGTATGAATATGTTTTTGCACAATATCAATTATGATAAATTTGATATTTCTTTAGGCGACACACTTCTTAATCCTCAATATGGCAATGAAAAACCTTTTGACGCCATTGTGTCCAATCCGCCCTATTCCGTGAATTGGATAGGAAGCGATGACCCTACACTCATCAACGACGACCGCTTTGCTCCTGCTGGCGTGTTAGCCCCCAAATCAAAAGCCGATTTTGCCTTTGTACTTCACGCTTTGCACTATCTTTCCGCCAAAGGACGAGCGGCGATTGTGTGTTTTCCGGGGATTTTCTATCGAGGCGGTGCAGAGCAAAAAATCCGTAAATATTTGGTAGAAAACAACTTTGTAGAAACCATCATTGCCCTACCAGCAAATCTATTTTATGGAACTTCTATTGCGGTAAATATCTTGGTGCTTTCCAAAAGCAAACCGAATACTCAAATGCAGTTTATCGATGCCAGTGGCGAGGCGTTTTTCAAAAAAGAAACCAACAACAATGTGCTGACCGATGCTCATATAGAGCATATTATGCACCTTTTTGACAAAAAAGAAAATGTGGAACACACCGTTCAGATGGTGGACAATAGCCAAATTGCCGAAAATGACTACAACCTCTCTGTAAGTGCTTATGTAGAAGCCGAAGACACTCGCGAGGTAATTGACATCGTAAAACTCAATGCCGAAATTACCCAAATTGTAGCCAGACAAACCGAATTGCGTAATCAAATTGATGAAATTATCGCACAATTAGAAATTAACCATTAAAAAATTATGGAAGAGCAAAACATCATCATTTATAAAACCCAAGACGGCAAGGCAAAATTATCGCTTTACGCTCGCGATGGCTCGGTGTGGATGAACCAAAATCAAATTGCAGAACTTTTTGACACCTCTGTGCCTAATATTAGTATGCATATATCTAATATATTGAATGAAAGAGAGTTGGAAGAGGATTCAGTTATTAAGAATTACTTAACTACTGCCTCAGATGGCAAAAATTATGAGGTAACTTTTTACAGTTTGGATATGATTTTAGCCATAGGTTTTCGGGTGCGAAGCAAACGCGGTACGCAGTTCAGGCAATGGGCGAATCGAAACCTGAAAGAGTATATGGTAAAGGGCTTTGTGATAGACGATGACCGACTGAAAAACCCCGACGGCCATCCTGATTATTTTGATGAATTGTTGGCTCGTATCCGTGATATTCGTGCCTCTGAAAAACGATTTTACCAAAAAGTGCGTGATTTGTTCAAGCTCAGCAACGATTATGACAAAACCGATAAATCCACGCAAATGTTTTTTGCCGAAACGCAAAATAAAATGATTTTTGCCGTAACGCATCAAACAGCTGCCGAGATTATCACAAGTCGTGCAGACGCTCAAAAGCAAAATATGGGTTTAACTTCTTGGAAGGGAACTATCGTACGAAAAGAGGATATTTTCACGGCGAAAAATTATTTGACCGAAGATGAAATAGATACACTCAATCGCTTGGTGGTAGTCTTCCTTGAAACAGCCGAACTCCGTGCCAAAAACCGACAAGATATTACGATGGATTTTTGGCGAGAAAATGTAGATAAAATCATTGAATTTAATGATAAAAAACTCCTTAAAAACAAAGGGACTGTGAGCAATGCCCAAATGGAAAAAATAGCAAGTGAAGTTTACGAAGATTTTAACCAAAGACGAAAAATCGCGGAGGCTGAGCAAGCCGACCGAGACGACTTGGAGCAAATAGAATTATTGGAAAAACAAATCAAAGCAAAGACACAATGAAATACATAGAAAATTTACTACAAGGACAAAAAGTAGAATGGAAGACGCTGGGGGAGGTGTGTGAGATAAACAAAGGGAAACAATTAAATAAAACAGAATTAAAAGAGGAAGGTAAATATCCCGCTTATAATGGAGGTAAAACATATTCAGGATTTACAGATAAATATAATGTAGAAGAAAATACAACTATTATAAGTCAAGGAGGAGCTTCTGCTGGATTTGTAAATTTTATTACTACTAAATTTTGGGCAAATGCTCATTGCTATTATGTAATACCAAATATTGATTTTGTAAATAATCGTTATTTATTTCATTTTTTAAAGTGGCAAGAGTTTTATTTGATGGAAGCTCAACACGGAGCAGGCATTCCTGCTTTGGCTACAAGTAAATTAAGCAAGCTACAAATCCCCCTCCCGCCTTTAGCCGTACAGCGAGAAATTGCAAAAATTCTCGACACCTTCACAACGCTGGAAGCGGAGCTGGAAGCGGAGCTGGACTGCCGCTTGCGGCAGTATCATCACTATCGGGATACCTTGCTTACCTTTGGAGATGATGTAGAATGGAAAGCGCTGGGGGAGATAGGGGAATTTATAAGAGGAACTGGGTTACAAAAAAAGGATTTTACAGAAACGGGAGTTCCTGCTATTCATTACGGACAGATTTATACAAAGTATGGAAATTCAGTAACTGAAACTATTTCTTTTGTATCAGAAGAATTGGCTAAGAAGTTGAGGAAAGTGAATAAAGGAGATGTTGTGATTACTAATACAAGTGAAAATCTTGAAGATGTAGGAAAATCTCTTGTCTATCTTGGAGAAAAACAAGCAGTAACAGGAGGACACGCCACAATTATCAAACCTAATGAAAACCTTTTGGGTAAATATTTAGTTTATTACACTCAAACAAATATGTTTTCAGACCAAAAAAGAAAATATGCAAAGGGGACAAAGGTAATAGATGTTTCTGCAACTGATATGCAAAAAATTCAAATCCCCCTCCCGCCATTAGAAGAGCAAAAACGCATTGCGGAGATATTAGACAAGTTTGATACGCTTACCAATTCTATTACGGAGGGGCTTCCCAAAGAAATAGAATTAAGAAGAAAACAATATGAATATTATAGAGAACGGTTGCTTAGTTTTTAGCTATCTGCTAAAAGCTATCAGCTTACTGCATTTTAATAATTGCTATTCTTTTTTGCCAAAATAAGACTTGCAAATAAAATTGTCCTATCAAAAAGACTTACAAAATTATTTGTTATTCCTTTTTGTCAAAATAAGATTTACAAGTGAAATTATCCTATCAAAAAGACTTACAAAATTATTTGTTATTCCTTTTTGTTGAAATAAGACTTTTAAAATAGGTTTGTTATTCTTATTTTTACGAAAACGATTTGTAATAAAGGAAAAAGATGTATTTTTGCATAAACAATAAAAGCTTAAAAATATGAATGGTTTGGATACTTCAAGTGCAGTGCACTATCATTATGACAAATTTCCTCCACAAGGAGTAGACCTCAATCTATTGATAGATAATCTATTGTTGGCTACCGAAGCAATGTCAAGGTTTGACCAAATACTGAAGAATATGCATAACAAAGAGGTTTTTCTGGCTCCTATGCGTGGTCAGGAGGCGGTTTTGTCGTCCAGAATGGAGGGGACTATCAGCACAATGGACGAAATTATGGAGTATCAGGAAGTGGATGCCAATGAACTCAATGTGCGTGCGGATATTATAGAAACAGTACTGTATCAGCGTACAATGCGAAATGCACAAAAGTCTATAGAAGAGGGTTATGAGCTCTCAGCCTCATTTATCCGAGCGATGCACCAACAACTGCTCAGCTTGGGAAGAGGAGCCGATAAAAATCCAGGTAAGTTTAAGCATCAGCAAAATTTCTTAGGTGATAAGATTACCAAAAAGATTTATTTTATCCCGATTAGTCCCGAAAAATTATCAGACGGTTTGGATAAATGGAGTGAATTTATTGCCGTTTCATCGTTGCCAAATTTGATAAAAACAGCCATTTTACATTTGGAGTTCGAGGCATTACACCCTTTTGAGGACGGCAATGGAAGAATTGGAAGAATGCTTATTCCGCTGTTGTTGTGGAAGTTTGGCTGTATCAATGCACCTCATTTTTATATCAGTAAGTTTTTTGAAAAAAATAAAGATGAATACATCCAACGTATGCGAGAAGTGTCAGCTACTAACAATTGGGATCAATGGATAAATTTCTTTTTGAGAGCAGTAATAGAACAAGCCAACGAGAACCTTGCTACGGCTCAAAAAATCCAACTCTTTTACGAAGATATGAAAATAGCATTTGCCGACTCTACTTCTTCAAAATGGAGCGTACAAGTTTTGGATTATATTTTTGCCAATCCTATTTTCAAAAGCAATAGTTTTTATAGTAAAACGGGAATTCCTCAAGCAACAGGAATGAAAATTTTGAAAAAATTAGTTCAAGATAGTTTATTGATTATTAAAGAAGAAGGGGCAGGTAGCAAACCAACGCAATACTCTTTCGAGCCTTTGATGCGTCTGGTGAGGGTTTAGAACTCAAAAAAACTTAGATACTTTTAGACATTAAAATATATAGCATAATAAAAATATGAGCACATACAATACGATCACACAAACCAACAATTTTATTGTTTTAGATAAATACGAAAAAATAGACCAATCCCAAGCCTCTTACCAGACCGAGGCGGCTTTGGAGCGTGAGTTTATCCAAGACCTCATCAATCAGGGGTATGAATATCGCACCGATTTGACAACTACTACGGCATTGCTTGCCAATATACGAGAGCAATTACAAACACTCAATAATGTACAGTTTTCCGATACAGAGTGGGAGCGTTTTGTAGAGGAATACCTCGACAAACCCAGTGATACACTGGTAGATAAAGCCCAAAAAATACACCGCAATCATATTTATGATTTTGTATTTGATGATGGACATATACAGAATATTTATTTGGTAGATAAACAAAATGTTACTCGCAACAGTGTGCAGGTAATTTCTCAATTTGAACAAACGGGAAATCACACCAATCGTTATGATGTTACTATTTTGGTCAATGGTTTGCTGTTGGTGCAAGTTGAGTTAAAGAAAAGAGGTGTTGCCATTCGCGAGGCTTTCAATCAGGTACATCGTTACAGCAAGGAGAGTTTCAATTCCGAACATTCGTTGTTTAAATACATTCAGATTTTTGTCATTTCTAACGGCACCGATACGCGGTACTTTGCCAATACCACCAAACGCGATAAAAATAGTTTTGACTTTACAATGAACTGGGCAAGGGCAAACAATGAAGCAATCAAAGACCTGAAAGATTTTACAGCAACTTTCTTTCAGAAAAATACAATGCTCAATATATTGCTCACTTATTCCGTATTGGACGAAAGAAATATTTTGATGATAATGCGTCCGTATCAGATTGCGGCTACCGAACGCATTTTGTGGAAAATTCGTTCGTCGTATAAAAACAAAAATTGGGCAAAAAAAGAAGGATTTGGCTATATATGGCACACCACAGGCTCGGGAAAAACGCTCACGAGTTTCAAGGCAGCTCAGTTGGCAACGCGACTAGACTTTATCGAAAAGGTATTTTTTGTGGTAGATAGAAAAGATTTGGACTATCACACAATGAAGGAATACCAACGCTTTTCGCCCGATAGTGTCAATGGTTCGGCAAACACAGCAGGACTGAAAAAGAACATCGAAAAGAATGGTAATAAAATCATTGTTACTACTATTCAGAAGCTCAACAATCTGATGAAAAGCGAACCCAATTTGGAGATTTATCAAAAGCAAGTGGTTTTTATCTTTGACGAGTGCCATCGTTCTCAATTTGGTTTTACAGGTACGCCTATTTTCCCAGAAAATGCCATAGGAAGCGAAACTACAGCTGATGTCTTTGGAAGGGAACTCCATTTGTATGTCATTGCTGATGCTATTCGCGATGAAAAGGTATTGAAATTCAAGGTGGATTATAATAATGTGCGTCCTAAGTTTAAAGAGTTTGAAACGGAAAAAGACGAGGCAAAACTCAGTGCTGCCGAAAACAAAAAAGCACTCCTGCATCCGAACAGAATAAAGGAAATTTCGGAATATATTTTAAAGAATTTCCGCATCAAAACGCATCGAAATATAGCAGGAACATCAGGATTTAATGCGATGTTTGCCGTAAGTAGTATAGAAGCTGCCAAACTCTATTACGAGGAACTCAACAGATTGCAGAAAGACAGCGAAAAACCGCTAAAAATAGCCACCATCTATTCTTTTTCTGCCAATGAAGAACAAAGTGCCAAAGGCGATATAGAAGATGAAAACTTTGAACCTACCGCAATGGAAAGTTCTGCCAAAGAGTTTTTGACAAAAGTCATCAACGATTACAATGCGATGTTCAAAACCAGTTATAGCGTAGATGCCAAGCAGTTTCAAAACTATTATAAAGACCTTTCACAACGAGTAAAAGATAAAGAAATAGACCTGCTGATTGTGGTAGGAATGTTTTTGACGGGATTTGACGCCCCTACTTTGAACACGCTTTTTGTGGATAAAAATTTGCGTTACCATGGGCTGATTCAGGCATATTCCAGAACCAACCGAATTTTGGACAAAACCAAGCCTTTTGGGAATATCGTTACTTTCAGAGATTTAGAAAAAGCTACCATAGACGCCATTACTCTTTTTGGCAATACAAACACCAAAAATGTGGTATTGGAAAAAAGCTATACAGAATATTTAGAAGGCTTTACAGACATCGTTTCAGGACAAGCCAGAAGAGGTTTTATAGAGGTGGTGAACGAGTTGCAACAAAAATTTTCAAAACCTGATGAGATTATAAAAGAAAGCGACAAAAAAGAATTTGTAAAACTATTTGGGGAATATTTAAAGGTGGAAAACATACTCCAAAACTACGATGAATTTACCTACTTAAAAAACTTTCAGTTGATTGATGCCAACGATACAGAAGTGGTAGAAAAGTTTAAGGAAGAAAATTTCTTGACCAATGAAGCCATCAAATTGATGAAAACGATTCCGGTCATTAGCGAGAGAATGGAGCAGGATTATCGTTCTACTTACAACGATATTCGTGAGTGGCTGAGAAATCAAAAAAGCGGAAACAGCAATGATGATGGTGGCAGCTTGATAGATTGGGAAGATGTGATTTTTGAAGTAGATTTGTTGAAATCGCAAGAAATCAATTTGGATTATATCTTCCAATTGATTTTCGGATACAATAAAAAGCGAAAAGACAAGGCAAGTTTAATAGAAGATGTTCGCCGTTTGCTTCGTTCGAGTTTAGACAATAGAGCTAAAGAGAGTTTGATAGTAGATTATATCAACGAGACCAATTTAGATGAGATACAAGACAAAGCAGCCCTTGTGGATTCGTTTTTTGCCTACGCACAGGAAAAACAAAAAGAAGAAGCGGACACACTTATCACTGATGAAAACCTAAACCAAGAAGCCGCAAAACGCTATATCACTAATTCTTTAAAGAAAGAATACGCCAGCGAAAACGGCACGGAACTCAATGCGGTATTACCCAAAATGAGTCCACTCAATCCGCAGTATGTAACGCTCAAACAACGCATATTCCGAAAGATTGCCGCTTTTGTAGAGAAATTTAAAGGTGTGGGCGGAGAGATATAGAAACTTATTTTTACAAAAAGGGCTACTCAAACATTTAGAGTAGCCCTTTTTAGTATATCATATATCTAAAACCTTTTAAGTACGCACAGAGTACATCTTCCCTCCGTTTTCCTTTTATTTTAGTCACTTATCCCTTACCCATTAACCTCACTGGGCAGTGGTGCTTTTAGTGCTTTACAAGTATCGGCATATGTTTTTGTAGCGTCTAATCCGAATATACTAAAAAGTTCCTCTTTTGTGGTGTGCCAAAGTGGGTTGCGTAGATCTTCTTTCCATATCCAATGGCTGTCGGAGATGGTACCGCCGTTGATTACACTTAATACCTCATAGTTGGCATAGGAAGGATTAAAGCCAATACTATTATTTATGAAGGAATTAGCACTAATAGTTTGCTTCAGTGCATCACTTGCTCGGCGATTAAGCTCCTCGGTGGGTATTTCTAATTGGAGCAATCCCCATTGCAAGGTTATCCTGTTTTCTTTTTCGTAAGGTGTGGTGGCAGTTTGGTAGAGAGACATCGGGAAGTCGTACAGCTCATCGGCAATAGGGTCATTGGCAAAAATCTCATATTCACCATAAAAGAACGCATTATCCATCATCATGGACGACGGAAGCACCGCTTGAGCCTTCAAAAGTTCCAAATCTACCTCTTTAGTAGGAGATGCATATGTAAAAAGTTGTACCAAAACAGGCTTACCCATTACCCAAAAGAGCTTATGTTCTGGGGGAAGCAGTTTACTCTTTCGCAGTTTGTCAATATCCAGCAAAATTCTACCGAAACCATAAGCTGTACGACTAAGTTTGAATCGGAAATAATCGCCTTTTTTGAATTTGCAGTGCTTACGCTTCTGCTGTTTGAAATTTTCTATCGCTTCAAAATGATTTTCTGGTGAATTTTTAATAAAATCAGCTATCAAATTAGGCATTTTGCTACCTTTTACAATATCATTTTCCCAAAGCGAATCATAAAAAGTTAGCTGTGTGTCATTACTTGCTACTATCAACTCACCATAATCATACACAGCTAAATATACCCCTATGGGAGTGCGTTTCTCAAAGGTAGAAGCACTCAGTTTCTGCTCTTTGCCTCGTTCCGTTTTGGGGAGCAATATTTTACGATGGCGAGTAGCTTCGTTAAAGTGAAGTTCTTTATATTCTTTTTCGGTAGAGATAATTTGTCGCTTTATTATATCGCCGTCAAAATATAAGATAGTATCAGGGCGATGGCGATCACCTTGTAATATTACTCGCTCCCAAGTAGGGGAAATGGGGTCAAGACCGAAATATTTTCTTTGGTCGTTTGTTAGTTCGTACATCGATAATTTGTATAAAAATTAGTTACTTTTGAGCTTCGGTGTGGATTTTAACAGCCAAAATATGCTTACACAGCCCTCTGTTAGTCTTATGATTGGTATACCAGTTGCAAGTACATTGATAATGAAATCCATCGCCGATAACGATATGCTTCACATCAGCGGTACCTTTCACTTCGGCTTTTATATAGTTTTCTGATTGCTCGATGATTTGCACCTCATTATTTTCGTTTAGCTTCCGTGCGTTCTCTAAGCGAGGGTTAAATTTTAGCAATCTTTGGAGCTTAAAGGGCAGTCGCCTATAAAAATAGCGGTTGTCCAAAGGGTTGTATCCCAATAAGCCCAAGCTGGAAAGCGTGTTTTGTAGCGTGTCCATCGTGGAAATGGCAATATCATTTTCTATCGCTACCATTGTAGGATTAAAAGTCTCGTTGGTTTTAAAAAAGTTGTTCAGCCCGATAACCCAATCTATAGGAACAGCATTGGTCATCGCACTTAGGGTGCGTCCTTCTCCTGAAAATCCTCTAAATACACTATCTGAAAGTAAGAAAAGCATATCCATATCTTTAAAATTAACTACAAAAGCTACACTTTGTTCACTCTCGTTGCTATATACGAATACACTCTCGCACAGCAGTAGCAAGTTTTGTACTACCGCCAGTCGGTGTATGCCTCCTATCTTCACAGCGTTAGGACTTGCCACAGGCGAAAAGCTATAAATGCCCCTTTTACTCAGATAATAATCTTGCTTTACGGGTGTTTTTGGTAGGGATTTAAAAAGTTGTATGGCTTCCATCTTGCTGAGTTTATAAGCCAAATCCATTTCCGATAGATACACCTGCACATTACCCAAACCCTTTATCCATCTGTCTGGGAGGGCGACCTTCTTTTCTATTGATTTTTTAGTTTCTGTGATGATTTGCGTCTGCTTAGCTCCTACACTTAGGAACAACCGCTCTGATGCTGTTACCGAATTAAATGCTCGAACACTTTGGTCGTTAAAGTCGATATTGGTACATCCACTTTGTATAAATTCGCCATCAAGTCCGTCTTTATGAATATTCACGCGTGTATAAACGCTGTTACACGAAGAGAACGCCTCGAAGAGTAATTGCTGATTTCCTACCGATATAATAGGGTCTCGTAAGAAAACACGCACTTCAGGCGTAATAGCAAAATGCGAACGCACTACCTTAGCCAAAGCCGACAGGCACTTTGCTACCAAAAAGCTATGACGCATATTGCCCCAAAAGTAACACGACACGGCTTTATCTTCTGCCAATTCAGAACAATGCGAAAATATAAACTCTTTACTATTTGTCGTATCTTCTTTTAGCAAACTTGAGAAAGCGTATTGATATTCAAAGTCGTTCATATTTGGTATTTGTATGTTTTTTAGTTATGGATAGTTGTTGTTTTATATTTATTTTTGGGTATAAAAACGATATTCAGAAGTATTCTGTTAGGAATTAAAATAAGCTCCGACTCCTTTCAGCCTGACAGCGTATGAGTGTCACGCTGAGCGAAGTCGAAGCGTTTCTAATTTTTTAAATAATTTACCTCTATAAATAATAAACTTTTTTAAATGCTCCTAACTTTATCATTCTTAAATAGTAAATTGTATTATTTTGCCATAACTTACATAAGGCTTCGACTCCGCTCAGCCTGACAAATAAGCTATCTAAAAACCCAAAAATCCTACATCATATCTTCCGAAGGGGTAGGTTTTGGGTCTTGCTTTGGCGGAGTGGTTTTGCTCATTACCCCCAATGCCAATCGTTGTTTGTTAGCGTTCATTGTTTCGGTGATGAGTTTGTTCAGCAAATTGATGAAATTCATACTCTCGGCAGACTCGTGGAGCAAGTTCCCTGCAAAGGCAAACTTCGTTAGTCGGCGATATAGGGCGTTGGTTTCCTTTTTTACTTTCTTGAAACTCACTACCTTATTAGCTAACTGACTTTCGGAGCGTCCTTCCGATAGGGTTTGGTAGGCTTTATTCTTTTCGTCTAACAAATCTAAGGTTTTTAGTAGCCCCAGAGTAACGATATGTTTTTTGTTTTCTGCCTTGTAGAGGTCGTTAGTCATTCCATTGATAAACTGTGTTTTCTGACGCATCGGAAAAGTCTGCACACCGATATAATTTTTGCTGATATTATACAACTCAGTAGCTGCCTTTTTACGGTCTTCCTCTATGCTGTTTTTCTCCAAACGGAAAGACGAAAGCAAAAACACTGCCAGTTTGTTGCGTTCCTTATCCAGTTCGTTCAGTTGCTTTGTCTCTTGACTTGCATAACTCTGCCCAATCACTTCGGTAAGTAGTACTAACTTCTCTTGAAGTGCAGGGAGCAAATCATCTTCCAAGAACAATTTCTCAGGAGTAGCCTTAACAATTAGGTTTACTACTCGCTCGATAAACTGAGAGTACTCGCCTATGCTCAATTTATCTAAATTCACGGCTTTTAATTCTGTAAGATTTTTCATTTTGTTATGTGTTTTAGTTTGTTAAATTAATACAGGGTAAAGTTAAGAATATATTTTTTGAATGTCAAGTGGTTATCAATATTTTTTTGTGATAAATCTAACATTTTTTAGTAGCCAACCTTTTTACACTGATGCTATTTTTAGACTACTAAGAATATAAACCTATCCTTACTGCTGATAACTTTATCATTCTAAAACTTCTAAAAATCTTAACTTTCTACAACTCTAATTCCCTAACTTTATAAAAAATTCCGACTTCCGATAACTTCATCATTCTAAAGTTATAAAAAATTCCAACGTCTTACTTCTTTTTCTTCTTGATGTTAGCAATCTTTTCAGTTACCGCCTCAGGCATAGGCTCGGAGCTACTTGCCGAAAGTTCTTCGTAATAGTTTATTAGCTTTTTAGTATTGGTCGGCTGTTCCTGCAAGTCCAGATGTATAAAGAATTGCTCCATAGCTTTACGCTGAAAGTCCTTTACTTGGGCGTAAGGTAGTGGGCGGTCAAGATATTCTATAAATCGGTTGATAGGAGCATACTTACCTGCTAATAATATCCCTATTACCTTAGCAAGATAATCCAAAGACTGACCGTGCGACAAGCATTGTAAGATGTATTCGGTTGCCAAATCACGCGATGGTTTCTTCTCAAACAGCAAACAAACTCCTACATATATCCAACCCGAATGATGTACACGTAGGTTATTCTCCAAGAGAAACTGCATCGAAAACATACCCCATTCCAATTCAGCTACCTCATTGCCCATTGCGGTATCAGGTACATAGTTACAAAGGTATCCGTCTACATAATAAGGCGATAGACTTAGTATATATTCCACATCAGAACGCTCATATATCGTAGAGATATTCCCTCCGTTATAATACAATCGGTCAAACTTTTCTGTATATTTATCTGCTGAAAACCGATTAAAACTTTTTATAGTACCATTTTGAGATAATTGAAGGTTGTACCAAGTATAAGTTATCTTACCATTATAAGAATTTGAATCTTTGATAATTTCTATATCAAAATGCAACGGCTTCCCAACAGACGGAATTGCCGACACTTCCGCAGGGAAATATGCACTTAGGTCAGCATCAGGATTTTTAATGCGTGTGATTTGTGTCCATAAAGGCATCAGCTCGGCAGTTGGGTTGATAGCTTCGGTATTACCTAAATAATAGTTAATTGCCTCAGCGTATGCTCCTTTGAGTGTTTTGGCAAGTGCTTTGGCTTCGTCTGATACCTTTGGCAAAAGGCGATTACAAGCCACTATCAAATCTTCTAAATCGGGTTGCTTTCCAGCTTGTTCATACGCCAATAGCCCCCCAATCAAGCTATCCGCCGATACATAAAAAGGATAATGCGTAGGGGTAGAAAGGAAAGGAAGTGTATCCTTATGATTTATTTTTTCTAATAATAGTTCTATTTTTCTACCGAGAAAAGGCAATCGCTGACTACCGTGAACATATCGTCTTAGAAATTGGTATCTTTGTTCTGCTATACTATGTTCATCAACTGATACTTTACCAAATAGTTTTTTAAGTTCGTCATACTCTTTATCTAAATCAACATTTTTCGGTAATGTTTTTTCCTCTATTAAACAACTAAAAAATACAAATAGTAAATCCATTATGGTATCTTGCATACCTTTATTAACCTGTTTAATATAAGATTTTAGCTGTTTGGTTATATCAGTAGGGAATTGGTCTTGTAGTTGAAGGAAGCCAGCTAAGAGCGTATCAATATCGGCAGGACGCTTCTCGCGAATGGTATCACCGATATGAAATAGCAGTTTGTCCCAAGTCTGTGGAAAGGTAATAGGCGGAAAGGCTTCGGAAAGGATTTCGGCACTTTGTAGCTCCGTATCGGTAGCCAAAGTAGGCAATTCTTCGGCAGGAAGGCTCTCTAATGAAATTCCTGCTTTGGCAAATAGGGCTTTTGTTTTTTCTTTCAGATAGATGTCGTAAGGGGCTACCACCTCGCTAAGTTGTGAGTCGCTGAAATGATTGATAAGTAGCTTTGCCGTAGCTTCTTGCAATTTGGCATCAGGATTCATTAGGAGTACAGCCAATTGGTCGCGGTACGAAATGGCAATAGGTTTTGCCTTATGCAATGCCTCCACTACCGAAAGCCCCTGTAACATTGCCTTTGCTGCTTTCTCCACCGTGAATGCCAGTGGGAAGTTTTCTAAAAATACCTCGTGGTTAAAGTTTTTTTCTGTGTAGATAAGCTGTATTTTGTTTAGGGCAAAGTTAATTAGGCTAACCTGCCCTGTACCTAAAATAGCAAAAAGTGTTTGCTGATTGTCAATAAGTTCGGCGGTAGTAGGCTGTAAAAAGTCTATCAGGCGACAATGCCAGTACAGATGTGGTTTCTTCCAATGATTGAGCAAAGATTCTAAGAGATTACCTACAAAATAGCGGGGTATCTGATAACCTTTTTCCTGCAAAAGCTCAAATACTTCGTCCCAATAGGCAGTAACTTTGGTAGCACCTGCATCGTTGGTCTTGTGGTTGGGGTTTTCGCTTTTCCATTTTGAAAGGTCGAGTACTTTTGCCTCTACTCGATAGAGCTTGAGTAGTACCTCTTCAATAGCTTCTGGGTGCTTTAAAAGGAAGCGAACATCAGCAGGAATACTTCTGTAAAAACTATTGTGTTCTAAAAGTCGCTTCACAAAGAGTTCTTCGTCAAATGCGATCCAACCTTTCTTATAGAAACTCCAAAGAAAAGGAAACGAAAGGGAATAATTTCCCTTGCGGACATTTTTAACTAGTACTTTGTAATAGTTATCGGCAGGGAATAGAGCAAAAAAAGCTTCTACCTCCTCAATGTAGTCCGTACCCAACAGAGCAAACGGGTCTATGGTATATTCTGTATTGTTGTAACCTATATTAGTAATGATACATCGCTCTAAATCGGCTTCCTCGCGAACGAGTGTAATCATAGCATAGAGGTGAGCGAAATATATTTTGCTGTTATAAGTGTATATTTCAGGCTTTTTGAGTTGGTGGCGTGGGAAATGGTCGTCATTCATATGATTCAGTATCCTAAGGCGTTGCATAGTATCCAGACGATCGGAGTCAGTAAGTGCTGCGTTGTGCTTTAAAATACCAGCAAAATCCAAATTGGCTATAAGTTTTAAAATTTTATCCATAATATGATGATTATAAAGTTATGAAATATATTAATAATATATGTGTTTTTATATCCTTAAAACTGCATTTTTAAAAGTTGGTCGATAGTTAATTCATACTTTTTTAAACAATGTTCTAAATTGCTTAGAATATGATCGGTTTCGGTAGGGAAACGCTTAGCAATTTTCTGATAATAAGGTAAAAGCTGTTCGTTATGAATATTGTTAGTAGCTTGTAAAGTGGTACGAAGTACATCGTTATTGGTATCTTCCAACCCTTTAATAAAGGTAGGGAGGTAGTTTTCCATATTAATCGACTGATTTAAGGTATAAAAAGCTGTAATGCGAAACTGTGGGTCAGGGTGCGAAGTAAATGGAAGTAGGCACTCGCCAAAGTCAGTTGGTTGCTCAGTGAGTGTATAAGTGGCAAAACGGAAGGTTTCTTCATCGGTTATCTGAGGCAGTTGCTCTTTGACAACCGATACCCACTCGCTTTTTTTGTTAGGATAGTACCAGTGTAAGAACTGCACCACAGGTTTTAGGTCTATGGTTGCCATTTTAGTAAGGTACGGCTTCGCCCTCTCATAGTCAGAAAGCGTTAGAATTTGCAACAGCTGGTAACTATCTTCTGGAAAAAGTGTCAACAGGCGTTCTATTTCGTCTAAATAAGGTGCAGGTAAAGGCGGTTTTTTGTAAATGATACCAGCTAAAGCCTCCTGTTTTTGCTGTCGGTCAGAACTTTTCTCATAAACAGATAGCAAAACTTCCAAGCTGTCGCCCCTTTGATAACCAAACCAAGAGCTATGTTTGGACAAAAGCTGACCGCTGAGGACTTCGTCCAGATAACGTTCGTACCAATCCAAAAAGTTGGCTTCATAAGCAAACTGAGGTTTCTGCAAATCGATATTTACATTAACCACACGTCCTGCAAAGTCGCCGTTAAGTACCAAAGCGTGGTAATAAGTACAGCCCTGAGTACCCAGCGGTAAGAGTCCGCTGAAGACTTTGCCCCAATTGTCCAGATAGTCGTCCTCTACATTGATAATATGCTTCTGCTCGGATTCAGGGTGGAATTCTTCGTCTTCTTCATTATACTGAATAGGCTCGGTGAGATGTTCCCAATCGGCATCACTCATAGCAGGAGAGAGGAGGCAGGGCATTTTAAGGTACAGCTCGGGGCTTTCGCAAACCAAATCATCTGTACCCACTCCCAACCTATATAGCCCGTAGTAAGGACCAGCGATGGTGTCTTTGATAGTAGCGGAGCTGTCGCCTACTTGCAACAAAAACACACGATAACACTCGGGCAATGTAAGCCCGTACTTAGTTTCAAACGCTTGAACTTCATCTTCACGCATCGGCGGATTGCGATGGTATTCGTGACCTCTTGCTCCGAAGACTTTTAGCTCGGGGTCTGCTTGTTGTAATTTGGATAGCTTTTGGTTAATACGCTCTATCTGTAATTGGAAAGCTGGGGGCATAGGGTTTTAATTTTTTAGAAATGGTTTAGACAAAATGCTTTTCAAATGGTGGTAAGGTAATTCCTACCGATAACTTCACTTATTGAATGATATGGTTTATTTCCTCGTTTAAGGACTGTTGCCACTGGGCATCTCGGTCGGTTTCGTATACCTCCAACAAAGCAACGATTCGCTCGATGTTTTTCATAATCCGCTCTTGGTAGCTTTGGGCTTGGGTGTAGGTGCTAAAGAAATCGGTGTGCATCATCACATCGTAAATGCCTACCGTTACGCTAAAAGGGGCGGTGATGCCGTCTTGCTCTATGGTAATTCGGGCGGCGTGGTTGTACTCCACATCTGAAACGATAATGCCTTCTTCTGCCCCTCGTTTGCCGATGGTTTTCTTATAGTTAAAATGATGCCAGTGCATAGTTTTGGGTTAAAAAGTTATTGTAATAAATGTAATACCTTTAAGCTGAAAGTATCTTGCTCTGTAAGGCTGCTCAAATCCACCAACTTAAAAGCAAATTGACTATCGATAACGGTATATTGGTACATTTTGCGAGTGCTTATATCGTAGAAATACCCAGCGAACTCTATGGGCGAGGCTTCGTCGTCAGTGTTTTCTACAAAGTCCGTAAACCGAATAGTGTTGGCATTGCCACCAAGTTGCTCCACTATGACTTTAAGCCACGCAGGGAAGTCGTTTTTTATGCTTTCTGTCAGCTCGTAAATATCTTCCAAAAAGACCTCATCAGGAATATCATCAAATGCTATGGGTTCCATATCTTTTTATATTAAATGCTTCATTGCCAAAGGTATAACTATTTTTTGGATTTTTGCTATTATCTTGCTTAAAATAAGCGAAATTAGGGGGATTTATTTTTTCCACATCAAAGTCTCTTAGTTTCTAAGGGGTTGTTTTTCAAAATATTCTCAAGAGCCACAAACGGATTCTCACCATAATAAATCAGCTCGTCGGCTTCGATATGAATGGCGTAAACGGCTGCATTTTCGTCCGCAAAAAGATTATACCAACCCGACTGCATCGTGCCTACTGGATACAATTCCAACTGGGTTAAATCTTGCAAATAAATCATTTCGTGCTTTGGAAAATAGCGCGTTATATCTGATAAATTAAATTCCACCATATAACCCTTGTGCGGAATCTTCATCGTATCAAAATAGCACAAAAATAACACCAGTTCACGACTCAAATGAGTATATCCTGCACCCTCAAACAGGTTGCAAATGTGTTGTTATTTTTGTAAAAACACCTCTCGCGGGATTTTTTTGTCTATAAAAATACCTTTTTCGGTAAGTATATTATCTAATGATTTGGGAATCATATTTTTATTCGTTATTTAAACCTGCTTTATGTTGGCAGTCAATTTTTTTATTTCTTGCAAATCCCCTTTGTAACGTTGGCGTTCGGTGGTGATGTCCAGATACCAACGGTTGGTATGTTTGGGTTTACAATAAATTTTGGTCGTAACACTGCCTTTAAGAAGCACCACAACCAATTCGTACAGCTCCCAATCGATGCCTTCGATGGTGCAATCGGGGCGGTCTTGGGTGAAATACGCTTCGTTTTGCCACGCATTCTCGGGGAAATACTCCTCCAAACTCGCCATACATCCGCTCAGCGTTTTTCCGAAGTGGAAATAATATCTACCTGTTTCACCGCTCTGATTGAGTTTCCAAGGCTTCGGCACGGTGTCGATGGCAAAACCAAAATCGGTTTGAAGACCACTCACCTTTTGTTTCTTCTCTAAACGAAGCGAAAAATGCTTGGGATTGTCCTCCGGCGTGTCGTCAGGCGTTTCCCAAGTGGGTTCTAAATGGTCAAAATACTCCGTCACATTGTATATTACTTCGCAATCGCAGTATCCGCCGTGTTGTTCAAGCCATTCGGCGACCTTTTGAGGGTCTGCCACTTTATTGTCAGCCAAAAATGCAAAGGTATTTTCAAGGGTATGTTTGTAGCTTTTCGCTTGAAGTTGCCTGCCCAAATATGTGAAGAGCTGCACAAAAAGATATTCTTCCATCGGTAAACTGGCTAAAAACGCAGCCTTTTCCTCATTTTTAAGTTGCTTTTTAAGTGCTTTGAATTGTTTTTTGTCCATATTTTATCTGTTTATAATATGATTTTACTTTGCAAAAATATAGGCATTCTTGCAATAAACCTAAAAAAGAGCATCTACAAAGTGTCTACAACAGCTAAATTTTTACACAAGAATTGCT
>NZ_BPMA01000032.1:0-22494 GCF_026005215.1 Capnocytophaga catalasegens
ACTTTTTTGGTTTTTAATGGTGGTGTGATAGAGTTTTTCAGCAATTATGTCCTTCTTGTTCTTTCAAATATGAAAGTAATTTTGCTTCAAAACAATAACCACTACTTGACCCTGTGCTGGATGTCCAATGAAAGACAATACGTCTAACATCTTTGGAATGTACGATATCTGTAACCTAATCGTTATAATTGGCTAAAAAACCAAAATTCTCCTGCAATTCCTGTTTGTTCTGTATCTATTTATAATTAATTTTTCAGTATAATGCCAATTTTTTATTTTACTTACTATCGGACTTGTCGAAACGAAAAATTTTTTTGAGGGGAAAATAAACTTAATCTTATCAAATTCATCTTTAATAATGATTGTATTTCCGCTTATATCTAATTTTTCTGTGGTTGTAAAAGTCAATTCGTCAAACTATGTAGTTTTTTTCAAAATAATATTCTAAATTAAAATGCTCCGTAGGTTGCCAAATGTCGTGTTTTCTTTTAATTCTGCCTGCTTTTCCGCTTACTTCGGTGAATTCTTCATAAGAATATTTCGTTTTTTTCTCAATATAATTTCTTTCGTCTAAAAAATCATTTACATTGTAATGACAGATGAAACGATTTTTGATAGCTTTGTAAAGGCAATGCACACCAAATGAAGTAGCGATGAAATACATTATTTCGTATCACCTGATGTATGATAATTTGGCAAAGGATTGGTATTTCAGAGGATTGAATTTGTTTGTTCGCAGTGCAAAGAAATTGCATTATAAATTATTTGAAACGATATTGCTGTTTATGAAATTGGTTTGGACTTGTAAAGAAGGGAATCTTACTGCACAGAAAAATTAGATTAAGAAGTTATTAGCTGATGTACGGAAAAAATATGGCACAATATGAGTTTTGGAAGCAAGAGCGATGAGTTATTTACTTTATTTTTACAAAAAAACTAACAATGAAGTTAAGTTTAAGGCGTTAAAAGATGAATGTTTTGTATTGTTAGTTAAGCATAAAGATATTATTTTTGAACTTGATAATTATAATATTTTTGTGTTTATATTATCAGATTATTTCAATGTATGGCAAATGTATGAGATTGGTACTTAGTTATAAGAAAAATATTCATTGTATTTTGCAAATAAAGTACTTTTGAGAAGTGGGTATAATAACGCTACAACGATTGTTATAGTGATTACTTTATTCCTTAACAGCGAACATTTGGATGCTAAAAAACTATACGAAACGGCAAGTGTTCAAAATCTTAATTTTGACTTCAAGAAATATTTTTCGATTCAATATTAGTTATTTACATTATATTTTTGCAATAAAAAAGTATCTGTGAAAAGATAAAAAATAAAAAAAGAAATATTAAAACTGATTGATGAAACAGGTTTGGTATATTTTAAAAAAATGATACCTATTTTTGAAAACTTTGGAAGATAAAATAGATAAAAATAATACTTGTTATTTTTGAATGCCATAAAAAATAAATAAATGCTATAAAAAATAAAGTTTAATTTTTGATAGTTATAATTATCAAAAATTAAACCTTATGAATTTATAATTTCTTTTTGTATAAGTTATCAATTATTTTATTAGTTAGTTAGAAAAATATTATTTAGTAACTAATTGAACAGTATCTTGGAGTACTTGTTTTAATAGTATTTCTTTATCTTTTTCTATATATGAAATAGAACGTGGTGTGGCGTGTCTGATGGTGTAAAGATTTACATGTTCAATACATTCCACACGGAATTTTTCTTTTAGACTTTCTAATAATTTACTTAAATTTTTGTATTTGTTATCGACACAGAGGCTAAAACTAATTGCTGAATTCTGTATGATACTCATCTTGGTTTGGTATTTTGATAAAAGTTTGAATATGTAACTTATATTTTCTTCTTCTATAAATGAAAAATCAAGAGAGGATAAGGAAATAAGATGTTGATTTTGTTTCAAAATAAAACAAGGTACTTTGGGTTCGAGCGAATTTACATCACACACGGCGCTTCCTTTTTCATTTGGAGTAATAAATGAACGAACATATAGCGGAATTTTTTTCTCTTGCAAAGGTTGCAATGTTTTGGGGTGGATAACTGATGCTCCATAGAAAGCAAGCTCAATGGCTTCTTGATAAGGTATTTTAGTAAGAAGTTCCGTATTATCAAAGTATCGAGGGTCAGCATTGAGAACACCTGAAACATCTTTCCAAATGGTTACGCTTTCTGCATTAAGACAATAAGCTAATATAGCAGCGGAGTAGTCAGAGCCTTCCCGACCCAGAGTTGTTGTAAAAAAGTTCGCATCACTTCCTAAAAAACCCTGTGTAATATTCAAAAGTGATTGATTGATAGAATGTTTTATATTTTCGCTTGTTTCTTCCCAAAGAATATTAGCATCACGATAATTACTATCTGTTTTTATCAGATTTCGAATATCAAGCCATGTATTTTTAATTCCTATATCATTTAAATAATGACTTATTATAGTCGTTGAAATAAGTTCTCCAAAGCAGACAACTTGATCATAAACAAAGCTATGTTTTGGTGATTTGTTTCTTTCTAAAAAAGAACTTAGTTCAGAAAATAACTCGTCAATCTTCCAATAGATAGTGTGTTTTTCATTACTAAAGAGTTCTTTGATGATTTTATAATGAAATTCTTTTATCTTACTAATTGTGTCGATTAGTAAAGTATTTTCTTCAAAATAAACTCGAACTACTTCTTCTAAAGCGTTGGTTGTTTTTCCCATAGCAGAAATAACAGTAAGTTTATTGTTATATCCTTCTGATTTCAGTATATTGGCGATATTCTTAACGCCATTAGCATCTTTTACAGAAGCACCTCCAAATTTGTATATATGCATATAAACTATATTTTGTTCTATAAGGTTAATTAAAAATAAATTTATTTTTTATTATTTATTATAAATGAAATAAGTAAATGAGATGTAAATAGATTTATAAATAAGATGATATGTTTTAATTGTTTTTTTAACTATAATAATTAGGTGTATATAAAAGTATTTTTTGTTTTTTTAAACTCAAAATATAATTATTTTTATTAGATAAAATGTTGTTTTTTATTTATTATAAATAGAAAATATTAAAAATAGTTTCATTTTTCTTTTCTTCCGAATGGTGGAGATTAGAAATGGTTTCATTTTTCTTTTCTTCCGAATGGTGGAGATTAGAAATGGTTTCATTTTTCTTTTCTTCCGAATGACGGAGATTAGAAATAGTTTCATTTTTCTTTTCTTCCGAATGGCGTAGATTAGAAATGATTTCATTTTCCTTTTCTTCCGAATGGCGTAGATTAGAAATGATTTCATTTTTCTTTTCTTCCGAATAGCGTAGATTAGAAATGATTTCATTTTTCTTTTCTTCCGAATGACAGAGTTTAAAAGTGGTTTTATTTCTTATTTTATAAAGTATCGGAAGTTAAAAATAATAAAATTTCTAACTTCCGATAGTATGTAATGGTTAAGAGGTAATTTTTTTATAACTAACACTTGGGTTGGTTAAGAAAGTCCTGTAATGATTCCATTGTCATCGATATCCATTCCTTCAGCTGCTGGAACACTTGGAAGTCCAGGCATTCGCATTGTATCGCCTAGAATTGGTATTACAAATCCTGCTCCTGATGCAAATTCAAATTCACGAATAGTTATTTCAAAATTTGTAGGACGAGCAAGTTTTTTGTCATCATCACTTAATGATTTTGGAGTTTTTACCATACAAACGGGCATTGAGCTAAATCCTAATTCGTTAATGTTTTTAAGTTGAGATTTTGCTTTGCTTGTATAATTAACGCCGCTTGCTCCATAAATTTCAGTTGCTATTTTTGCAATTTTATCTTCAATAGAGATAGAGTGGTCATAAAGTGGAGTGAATTTACTTTCATTACTTTCTACAATAGAAACGACTTCCTGAGCGAGTTCTTTTGTGCCATTGCTTCCTTCTGCAAATCCTTTTGAAACGATGGCTTTAACTCCTTTTTGCTGACAGATTTCTTGAATATAACGAATTTCTTCTTCGCTATCATTTGGAAAGAAGTTAATAGCTACGACAGCTTTCAGTCCAAATTTTTGAACATTTTCGATATGTTTTTCAAGGTTTTCAATTCCTTTTTTAACTTTTTCAAGGTCGGGCGTATTATAAGCGTCTTTTTTGGCTCTTCCGTGATGGCGAAGTGCTCTAACCGTTGCGACGATGACTACTGCGCGAGGTGCAATTCCTGCCGATACACATTTGATATTTAAAAATTTCTCTGCACCCAAATCCGCACCAAATCCAGCCTCAGTAACGGTGTATTCCGATAATGACATTCCCATTTTGGTAGCTAAAACGGAGTTCGTGCCTTGTGCGATACTTGCAAAAGGACCTCCGTGCAATATCGCCGGATTATTCTCCAAGGTTTGAACCAAATTAGGTTTTATCGCATCTTTAAGCAAAAGAGCCATTGCACCAACTACATTTAGGTCGCGAGCAAAGACTGGTATGCCATCGTATTTCTTTCCGATGTAGATGTTTCCAATTCGGCGTTTAAGGTCAGAAAAGTTTTCTGACAGACATAAGATGGCCATAATTTCGGAAGCAGGCGTGATGTTGAATCCGTCCTCACGAGGAACGCCGTTAGTACTTCCTCCCAAGCCAATAACAATCTGGCGTAGCGCTCTATCATTCATGTCCATAACTCGTTTCCATACGATAGTTCTGGGATCAATTCCGATAGAATGCGTTTTGCTTTGTAGGTTATTGTCAATAACTGCTGATAGCAGATTATTCGCTTTTTCGATGGCTGAAAAATCACCAGTGAAGTGAAGGTTAATGTCTTCCATAGGTACTACTTGCGAATATCCGCCACCGGCAGCGCCACCTTTTATTCCAAAAACAGGACCTAAGGAAGGTTCTCTCAGTACCGCAATAGCTTGCTTCCCGATTTTGTTAAGTCCCTCGGTCAGCCCGATGCTTACCGTAGTTTTACCTTCACCAGCTGGGGTAGGAGTGATAGCAGTTACTAAGACAAGTTTGTTCTTTTTTACTTTGTTTTCATCAATCAAGTTAAGGGGTAATTTGGCTTTGAATTTTCCGTAAAATTCCAAATCCTCTTCGTTGATGTTCAATTTTTTAGCAACTTCTTTGATGTGTTGCATCTTTGCATTTTGTGCAATTTCTAAATCAGTAGGGAAACTCATAAATAAAATTTTTAGTAAGAGCAAATACATTTACATTTTTTAGAAAGTATCTGCCATTGGTTAAAAACGTTTCAAAGGTACTCTTTTTTTTATTCAAAATGAAATTTTTAAAAAGTTTTTTTTCAAATAAAAGTTTGTTATTAGAAATAAAATAGTATCTTTGCATGAAAACGAAAAGAAAAATGTTACAACTTCATATTCAGAACGAAACAAGTCGATTGAAAGCGGTTGTCTTGGGAACGGCACAAAGTAATGGACCTACTCCCACTATTGAAGAGGCTTACGACCCAAAGTCGTTGGAGCATATTAAGGCAGGAACGTATCCGCTGGAAAAAGATATGATTGTAGAAATGGAAGCATTTAACAAAGTGCTTGAAAAACACAATGTTACAGTGTATCGCCCTGAACTTATTGAAAATTATAACCAAATTTTTTCGCGGGATATTGGCTTTGTTATTGAAGATATTTTCATCAAAGCGAATATTTTGCCAGACAGAGAGCGGGAACTTGATGCTATTCAGTATGTTATCAACCAGATTGACCCTGCCAAAGTGGTACGTCCGCCCGAAGAAGTGCATATAGAAGGAGGCGATGTGATGCCGTGGAACGATCATATTTTCATCGGTACATACAAAGGAAGCGATTACAAAAGCTACATCACCGCTCGTACCAATATGCAAGGAGTGGCGTTTATCAAGGAACTTTTTCCGAACAAAATCGTAAAAGAATTTGATTTGGTCAAATCCAAAATTGAACCCAGAGACAATGCCTTACACTTGGATTGTTGTTTCCAGCCGGTAGGCAAAAACAAAGGAATTATTTACAAAAGCGGTTTTCGTGAAGAAGCCGATTATATGTATTTGGTAAAGCTCTTCGGCAAAGAGAATTTGTTCCATATCACACGCGAGGAGATGTATTATATGTATAGCAATGTATTTTCGATTGCCCCCGATGTGGTGGTTTCGGAGCAGAAATTCACTCGATTAAATAATTGGCTGAAAGACAATGGATTCACAGTGGAAGAAATTCCATATTACGAAATTTCAAAACAAGAAGGCTTGTTGCGTTGTTCGACTCTGCCTTTGATTCGAGAGAAAAATTAGTAGAAATATTCCCTGAAATTCTTAATTTAAAAAAAAGAAATGAAGAATCATAAACAAATAACCAATACAATACTGATGATTCGCCCAGTTCGTTTTCGTATGAACGAAGAAACGGCAGTCAATAATTATTTTCAGGAGGAACTCGACCTTAAAAACGAGGAAATCAATAAAAAAGCACAACACGAATTCGATGTTTTTGTAGAAAAATTACAAAAAATAGGCGTGAATGTGGTCGTTGTAGATGATATTTACGAACAAAATACACCTGATTCCGTATTTCCGAATAATTGGATAAGTTTTCACCAAAGCGGAAACATTGCTCTTTACCCGATGTTCGCTGAAAATCGTCGTAGAGAACGCCGCGAAGATGTGTTAGAACTTTTGGAAGAAAAAGGTTTTGTAATTGAAAACGTGTACGATTACACCGATGCCGAGCAAGAGGCGTTGTTTTTGGAAGGGACGGGTTCGATGATTTTGGACAGAGCCAATGAAGTGGCGTATTGTGCATTATCGCCTCGTGCCGATGAGGAATTGTTCATTGAATTTTGTGAAGATTTTGAATATACTCCCGTAATATTTAAGGCATACCAAACGGTGGAAGACAAGCGAGTGCCTATTTATCATACCAACGTGATGATGGCTTTGGCGGAAACTTTTGCGGTTATTTGTTTGGATACGATTGACGACAAGTCAGAGCGAAAAGCTGTAACCGAAACTTTGAAGCGAACAGGAAAAGAAATTATTTCGATAACCGAAGAGCAAATGCACCATTTTGCGGGGAATATGTTACAAGTGCAAGGCAAGGACGGAGCTTATTTGGTGATGAGCGAGGCTGCTTACAAATCGTTGACTGAAAAACAAATAAAAGATATAGAAAAACATTGTAACATTCTGTATTCCAACTTAGAAACTATTGAAACTTGTGGCGGAGGAAGTGCAAGATGTATGATGGCAGAAGTGTTTTTGCCTGAAGAATAAAAAAAAGGTAAACTTCAATGAAATACCAATATAAATAACATACAAATGAAAAAGATTTACTATTTTTTTAGCATATTAACGCTATTGGGTAGTTGTACCAATGATATTGATGATGCAATAACCCCATATAGTACCTTAGCAGGTAATAATTCGGTTGATTACCAAATAAAAGATTTCATTTGGAAGGGACTCAATACCTATTATCTATGGCAAGAAGATGTTCCAGACTTAGCTGATAATCGGTTTGGATCATTGCTGAAAACCAATGTAGGAAATGAACAATATGTGAAGTATTTGAATGAATTTCATACTCCTGAACTTCTTTTCTATATGTTAAGACATCAAGATGACCCGTTTAGTTTTATAATAAGTGATTATAGAAAACTTGAAAATCTCTTACAAGGTGTTAGTCTTACAACCGGAATGGATATGGGCTTTACAACTTATAATGAAGGTAAAAATTGGCTCGGATATGTGAAATATGTTTTGCCTAACTCCGATGCGTCAAAACAAGGGGTTAAACGAGGAGATGTTTTCATTGGTGTTGATGGTCAAATACTTACAAGAGATAATTATCAGCGATTATTGTTTTCTGATAAACCTTCTTTGATTTTCGAGTTTGCTCAATTGAACCCTGACAATACACTTTCACCGGGAAAAACTCTTACCATAGCTCAATCTCAGTTGCAAAAAAACCCGATATACTTACATAAAATACATCAGGTGGGTAATAAAAAGATAGGATACCTGATGTATAATTCATTTGTAGGTGGGCAATATGATTTGGAACTGAATAATATCTTTGCTGGGTTTAAATCGGAAGGGATAACAGATATGGTATTAGATTTGCGCTACAACTCAGGCGGAAGTGTGCAGTCGGCAATCTATCTGGCGAGTATGCTTTTGGGAGGACATACTAATGATATCTTTGTAAAGCAACGTTCTAATAAGAAGCTCGAACCGATTTTCAAAGATTATAAAGCGAATTTTGTTGATAAAATTTCGCAAGAAAATCAAAATGGAAGTATTACCAATATCCCCATTCATTCGTTGAATTTGCCTAAAATATATATTATTACCTCTACTCAGACAGCTTCTGCAAGCGAACTAATTATCAATGGCTTACGTCCGTTTATTGATGTAGTTCTTATTGGTGAGGTTACCCAGGGAAAGAATACTGCTTCAACTACAATTAAAGATTTTATTGACAAAAATAAAACACTTAACCCTAATCATAATTATGCGATGCAACCCATTATCCTTATCTCTGAAAATGCTAACGGATTTGGCGATTATCGAAATGGATTTGCCCCTAATTATTTATTAAAAGAGGAAATTGAGAATCTGGGTGTGCTTGGCGAAGAGTCAGACCCTTTGTTTTGTAAAGCAATCGACCTTATTACAGGTAGATTGACGACTTCTAAAATGCAAAAAAAGGCAAAACAAACGTATATTATTACAGACCAATTGCAAAATCATTCGCCCGAAGCAAATATGATGTACATTGATAATAAATTTTTAGAAAAATAAAATAAATGGAGCAAAAAATTCAATGGCAAACAGCCAAACAATATCAAGATATTACTTACAAGAAATGCGATGGGGTTGCCCGCATCGCATTTAATCGTCCTGAGGTACGCAATGCATTTCGACCACAAACAACTTCTGAACTTATTGATGCTTTGCGCGATGCTCACGAAGATATTACCATTGGTTGTGTATTACTTTCTGCCGAAGGACCTTCACCCAAAGATGGCGTGTGGTCTTTTTGTAGTGGGGGAGACCAAAACGCCCGTGGTCATCAAGGTTACGTAGGTGAAGATGGATACCATAGGCTCAATATCTTAGAAGCACAGCGTTTGATACGTTTTATGCCCAAAGCTGTGATTGCCGTTGTGCCTGGTTGGGCTGTGGGGGGCGGACATAGTCTTCATGTGGTGTGCGACCTTACCCTGGCAAGCAAAGAACATGCCATTTTTAAGCAAACCGATGCTGATGTAACTAGTTTTGATGCCGGATATGGTTCAGCATATTTGGCTAAGATGGTTGGGCAGAAGAAAGCACGTGAAATATTCTTCCTTGGGCGTAATTACTCAGCACAACAGGCTTATGAAATGGGTATGGTCAATGCAGTGATTCCTCACAAGGATTTAGAAAATACAGCCTTTCAATGGGCAAAAGAAATTATGGCTAAATCACCTACATCGATAAAAATGTTGAAGTTTGCTATGAATCTTACTGATGACGGATTGGTAGGTCAGCAGGTATTTGCCGGTGAAGCAACTCGATTAGCCTATATGACAGATGAAGCCAAAGAGGGCAGAGATGCTTTCTTACAAAAAAGAAAGCCAAATTTTGATAAAAAATGGATACCTTAATAAAAAAGAAAGCTGTCAGAGAATAATCTGACAGCTTTTTCTTTTGATATATATCGGTTTTAAGCTATTTATTTTATATTAGCTAATAGATTTTACCACAGCTTTTTCAGCTTCTTTACGACTACCATCAAATCCGTCCACGCCAGCGACTGTAGTATATTTTAGAACATATTTTCGGTTCGGATTTAGCCGATTGTAAATACTTTGGCACATAAGAGTTGCCTCGTGGAAGCCACAGAGTATTAGTTTGAGCTTGCCAGGATACGTATTGACGTCTCCAATGGCGTATATACCTGGAATATTGGTCTGATAATCTAATGCATTATTTACTTTTATAGCATTTTTTTCAATTTCAAGCCCCCATGTAGCAATTGAACCCAATTTGGGAACTAATCCAAATAGTGGGATAAAAAAATCTGTAGATAGGGTTTGTTTTTTTCCTTCTTGTTCTAAAATAACAGCTTCTACTTTTCCATTTCCAGTTATTCCAATTACTTCGGCAGGAGTTATAAGATTGATTTTGCCTTCGTTTTTTAGTTTTTGAACTTTTTCAACCGAATCTAACGCTCCACGGAATTCGTTACGGCGATGTACCAATGTAACTGACTTGGCTACATTGGCAAGGAAGATACTCCAATCCAATGCTGAGTCTCCGCCTCCTGCAATAACAATATTTTTGTTCTTGAATTGCTCTGGATTTTTTATAAAATACTCAACTCCCTTCTCTTCATACTCTGATATATTTTCAATTTCAGGTTTTCGAGGTTCAAAAGTACCTAATCCACCTGCAATAGCTACAGCTTTACCTTTTATTTGTGTTCCCTTATTGGTAGTAACTACAAATGTATTCTCGTCGAGTTTATCAATTTTCTCAGCAGTTTCAGATAGTGTAAATTCTGGCTGAAATTGTTTAATTTGTTCCATTAAATTATCCACAAGTTCGCCAGCACCAACACTAGGATACCCAGGTATATCAAAAATAGGCTTTTTTGGGTAGAGTTCAGCCAATTGTCCACCCACTTGTGGGAGCGCATCAATCAGATGGCATTTGAGTTTGAGCAATCCAGCTTCAAATACGGCAAATAAGCCCGTAGGACCTGCTCCAATGATGATAATATCAGTTTCTTTCATTATATGTGTTTATTTATAAAGATAATCTTATTTCTAATAACTTATATTGTATTCTTTTTTTTATCAATAAATACAATTTATCTATCAATAAGTATCTTTTTTAGGATAAATTTATTCAAAAATCTTCTACAAGAATTCAAAAAATAGATTTTATAATCTTATTTACTTCCAATTAGCTTTCTTTGTAGGGTAAAATAGTTCATTTATCAATAATTAGAAATCAAATAAAAAGATATATCGATTTTATTATCATATACCTAAATATTTTTGTACTTAAATTATATAATTTCTATACTAAAAGATTTATGAGTATAAATAAAATAAATATTTTTTCACAAAAAAGAAAAATATAAAAGGATAATAATTTATAACTGACCTAAAATAGAATGTATTTTTGGCTATACAATAAGTTATTACCTATAGTATAATTTATTTTTAATGAAAATAAAAACTTTAAAATGCGATATAGAATCTATATGACTTATTTATATAGTTAGACTATAAAATAAAGATTAGTTTTTAGGTGTCGAGACTTTTATTTTGTATCAATACCTAACAACTAATCTTTATTAACTATTATTTACTCTGTTTTGTCTTCTTTCTTACTTTCTTTTTTCTTAATACGGCGAGCAAGTATTGTATCTGCAAAGTATTTGCGAGAGTTGTTGATAATTACTAATGTATCTTTGTAGAAATCATCTTGACGCACATCGGCTATAGCCATAATATAGGTTGCTATTTTTCGGTAATTATCAAGTAGTTCCTTTTTGAGGCTTTTTGTGTCATAATTTTGACGTTGTGAAGTCTCAAAAGAGCGCTTAGCAAATAATTGCTCAAAATGTGTATTAGATGCAGCCAAACGAGTTACAAATTTCCCAATTGCGAGTTCTTTTACATCACTTTTGTATGTGTCGCTCTGCAAACGCTCTACCAAATTGGTTATACGCTTGGTCTGCACCTCATAATTGTTCCCCATAACATCTTTATACTCTGAAATAAGCAAATTAAGTTTTGTAAATGACTCTTTTTCAGAATTTTCTTTCGTTTTTTGATATGCGTTTAGGGCATTTCGTAAAGCTTTGAAGGCATCATCGCGCTCAGTATCAGCTTTTGTAATTTTAGAAGACTCTTCGCTGGAACGTATTTGGTCTAAACTAGCGTTAAACACAGGTAGTTGAACCTTTAATGAGTCTAATAAATTTTTAAAATCGACATCGGTATCTTCAGACAATCCGCTTTTAGAAAAATCATCTAAAAAACGAGTAATAAATTGGGCTACTTCTGCATTGGAAAGTCTATTTAGTTCCAATGCTACTAACTTTGAATTTTTCATAATAAAGAATAGTTATCATTTTTTTGTAAAATGTATTTTATTTAAATTGATTAGAATTCAATTTCAGGTTAATAAATAGTATTTTAAGTAAATTTGAATTCAATTTTCACCTAATAAATAATATTTTAAGTAAACTTGAATTCAATTTCAGGTTAATGAATATTATTTTGAATAAACTTGAATTCAATTTCAGGTTAATGAATATTGTTTTGAATAAACTTGAATTCAATTTTGGGTTAATGAATGTTGTTTTAAATAAATTTAAATTCAATTTTTACCTAATAAATAATATTTTAAATAAACTTGAATTCAATTTTTACCTAATAAATAATATTTTAAGTAAACTTGAATTCAATTTCAGGTTAATGAATATTATTTTGAATAAACTTGAGTTCAATTTTCATCTAATAAATAATATTTTAAATAAACTTGAATTCAATTTTGGGTTAATGAATATTGTTTTAAATAAATTTGAATACAATATTTACCTAATAAATATTACTTTAAATAAACTTGAATTCAATTTTTAGCTAATAAAGAAAATAAGTCAAAAATTATTCAATACTTATTACTTTTTCTACTTCGGGAGCATGTTTTTTGATAGTCATTTCTACTCCGCTTTTTAGTGTCATCTGATTGATAGAACAACTTACACATGTTCCTTCTAATCGTATATTGACTACTTTTCCATTTTCTTCTATACTAACTAAGCTAATGTCTCCTCCATCACTTTGTAAGAACGGACGGATTTCATCTAAGGCATTGAGTACTCTTTTTTCTACACTTTCCATTTTATAATCTTGTATTTGTTATCTATTCGATTTGTTTGTATTTTTCTTTACTAAGTTCAGATTTCAGGTGGCAATTTACTAAAAAAAATTGAAATAAAAAAGACCTCTGAAATAATTTAACATTTTCTAATTTTCCTTTTTAGGACTACATCCTGCCATTGTTGTAATTTTGATAGCCTCAGTAGGAGGTAAGTATTGATTTCGAGTAACTACTTCTGAAACAACATGGCGCGCTACTTGTTCAAAAGCTTTTGCAATTGGACTATTCTCTTGCAAAGCAGCAGGTCTTCCTACATCACCAGCCTCGCGAATACTCTGTACCAAAGGTATTTCGCCTAAGAAAGGGACGTCTGTATCTTGCGAAAGGTTCTTTGCACCTTCTTTACCGAAAATATAGTATCTATTATTGGGTAATTCTTCTGGGGTGAAGTATGCCATATTCTCAATCAACCCCAATACAGGTACATTGATGGTTTCTTGACGAAACATCGCAATCCCTTTGCGAGCATCGGCCAAAGCTACATGCTGAGGCGTGCTTACTACAACGGCTCCGGTGATAGGAAGAGCCTGCATTATGCTCAAATGAATATCACCGGTGCCAGGCGGAAGATCAAGCAACAAGAAATCAAGTTCGCCCCAGTCTGCGTCGAATATCATTTGGTTCAAAGCTTTTGCAGCCATTGGGCCCCGCCAAATAACTGCCTGATCTGGTTTTGTAAAGAACCCGATAGATAGAATTTTTACCCCATAGCTTTCCACAGGGCGCATTTTTGACTGCCCATCTACCTGAACCGAAATTGGTTTTTCGTTTTCTATATCGAACATTATAGGCATCGAAGGTCCATAGATGTCGGCATCAAGCAATCCTACCCTGAATCCCATTTTCTGCAAGGCAATTGCTAAGTTAGCCGTTATCGTTGATTTTCCAACGCCCCCTTTTCCAGAGGCAACAGCCACGATATTACGTATGCCAGCAATAGGTTTGCCTTTAATTTCGGGTTTTTCAGGTACAACAACCTTCACATTGACCTTCACTTTGGCTTTTTCATATACTTCACCATGGATAGCTCGCATTATTTCGACTTCGATTTTCTTTTTAGCTTGCAGACTTGGATTTTCAATCACAACATCAACCACAACTTCATCACCAAATATCACAATGTTCTGAATCACACCTGCATCAACCAAGTTACCTCCCTCACCAGGGGAAGTAATTTTTTTTAAGGCTTCTAAAACTTGTATTTTTTCTATTTTTACCATTTATATATAATTTTGCCGACAAAGATACAAGTTTTTTTAAAGAATAAAAATACAGAGCAGTATTTTCTAAGCTAAATAGAAATATTTTTCTTTTTAAAGTAATGGAAAATGCTAAAAAAATTATATTTTTGCACAAATTTTAAATCATAATTCCGATGAAATATAAAAGAATTCTGTTGAAACTTAGTGGAGAAGCGCTAATGGGAAGCCGTCAACATGGTATCGACCCTGCCCGACTTAAAGAATATGCAACTGAAATAAAACAAGTAACGGACAAAGGCATTCAAGTTGCAATTGTCATCGGTGGAGGCAATATATTCCGAGGAGTTGCAGGAGCTAGCAATGGAATGGATAGAGTACAAGGCGACTATATGGGGATGTTGGCCACTATGATAAATTCGTTGGCTCTACAAAGTGCTTTGGAGGAAGAAGGAATACATACACGCTTGCAATCTGCCATAACGATGGAAGCCATTGCCGAACCTTTTATCCGAAGACGTGCCGTTCGCCATTTAGAAAAAGGACGGGTTGTAATCTTCGGAGCGGGAACAGGAAATCCATATTTTACAACCGATTCGGCTGCCGTACTTCGAGCTATTGAAATTACTGCCGATGTTATACTTAAAGGTACTCGAGTAGATGGTATTTATACCGCTGACCCAGAAAAAGACGCTTCGGCAAGTAAGTTTGACCATATTACCTTTGATGAAGTAATGGAAAAAGGACTCAAAGTAATGGATATGACCGCTTTTACACTTAGTCAAGAGAACAAATTGCCTATCATTGTTTTCGATATGAATAAAAAAGGAAACCTTTTCAGGGTAGTTTCAGGTGAAAATGTAGGAACAATAGTTACAAATTAAGTCAATGAATAGCTTTTTGCAGAAAACTTTCGCAGGAATAACTCGCACATTTTATTGGAGGCAATTCTTGTTCGGATTGCTGTTTTATATCCCGCTGATGTACCAATATCTAAAACTTTTAAAGGCAGAAGACACATACACTTCTGTTTTTATGATACTGATTTTAAGTACGATGCAATTTTTGTTTCCGTATGCAAGGTTTGTATACCATAGCATAACTGATTTTCTTTTAGGAGGAAATGTGTTGATAGTTAATGTATTTATTATGCTAATTTATAAATTCATAATGGGAGCTATTTGTTGGGCATTCTCTCCGATTCTTGCACTTTTCGGATTGATTTATTTGTATTTTTATCATTCAAGAAAAGAATAAAATTTATATCTTTGCAAAAAGTTTTAGAAGTTGTTCAAAATAAAAATAAATTAAGTTTTAAGATATGAATGAAGAAATTGATATTATTTTAGAAAGTACCCAAGAAGCCATGCAGGGTGCTTTGACTCATTTGGATAAAGCTTTGGCGAATATTCGTGCTGGTAAAGCAAGTCCGCAGATGTTAGGAAGTGTTTTTGTAGATTACTATGGCTCGCAAACTCCACTGAGTCAAGTGGCAAATATAGGAACGCCCGATTCACGAACGATAACCATTCAGCCGTGGGAGAAAAAAATGATAGCCATTATAGAAAAAGCTATTCTGGTAGCCAATTTAGGATTTAATCCGATGAATAATGGTGATGCTATCATTATCAACGTGCCACCACTTACCGAAGAACGCCGTAAAGAATTGGTAAAACAAGCAAAAGGAGAATGCGAAGATGCAAAAATAAGCATACGTAATGCTCGCCAAGAAGCCAATAAAGAAATCAAAAAAACAGAAACTTCAGAAGACGTTAAAAAAGGAGCAGAAGAAAGTGTACAGCAACTCACCGATAAATACATCAAAAAAGTAGATGAAGTATTTGCAATTAAAGAAGCTGAAATTTTGAAAGTTTAAGAAATTAAGTAAAATTTTTTTGTTAGACCAAACAACAAGGAAAAATAGTGCTTTTCTCTTGTTGTTTGGTTTTTGTCTGTATTTTGTGTTAAATATTTATTTTGTACTTTTGCTATCGAAAAAATCAGGTAATGGTAAAACAATTAAAAACGCAATTTTGGGGAGCAGTAGCGCGGTTCATTTTGCGAAATCGTATATTCATTTTGGTCGTTTTGGGAATAATTACCATCTTTTTGGCGATGCAGTGGAAACACTTACGAATGACCTATACGGAAGCAAATATGCTTCCAGAAGAACATCCAATACATATTGGATATCAAAAGTTTATAGAAATATTTGGAGAGGGAGGAAATCTTATAGTTATTGGAGCAGATACGGATAAGATTTTCACTCAAAAGCAGTTTGATAAATGGAATCGTCTGGCAGAGGAAATTCAGAAATTTTCTCAAATAGAAGGTGTTCTTTCAACTAATACAATGAAAGAATTAGTAAAAGATACACGTACTGAATCTTTTAAATTAGAACCCTTTTTTACCAAAGAACACCTTTCTGATGAAGAATTGAAGCCGTTGAAAGAAAAATTGTTCCAAAGAACACCTTTCTATGAAGGACTTTTGTATAATAAAGAAAAAAATACGTTACGAATGGCTATTTCTATGAAAAAAGATATTGTAAATACAGCAATTCGTAAAGATTTCATTTTGAATAACTTGCAACCCCTTTTACAGAAGTATGAAACAGAGATGGGAGTTCGGTTACATACTTCGGGAATGCCTTACATTCGCACATTAAGTACTGAGATTATTACGGGAGAGATAGGTTTATTTATAATTGGAGCATTAGCCATTACTTGTTTGATATTTTTCTTATTCTTCCGTTCATTTCGAGCGATGTTTATCTCAATGAGTGTTGTAATAATAGGAGTAATGTGGGCTTTTGGTTTTTTAGGATTGTTTCGTTATGAAATTACAATTCTTACGTCAGTTATTCCTCCACTTATTATTGTAATAGGGTTGCCTAATTGTGTCTTTCTGATAAACAGATATCAACAAGAAATCAATAGACATCGATACAAAGCAATGGCTCTTCAAAGGGTAATTGCCAAAGTTGGTAATGTTACTTTGCTGACCAATCTGACTACAGCAATAGGTTTTGCAACTTTTATTTTGACTGAAAGTAAAATTTTGCAAGAATTTGGGTTGATAGCTTCTATCAATATAATTTGTTTGTTTGTTATTTCACTATGTGTTATACCTATTGTGTATAGTTATATGCCAATACCTAAAGATAGACATTTACATCATTTGAATCGCAAATGGCTTGATAAAGCGCTTTCTAAGTTAGAGATTATTGTCAAAAAACATCGATTTGCAACCTATGTAACGGCTGTTGGTTTGTTGATTTTCAGTATAATAGGAATTTATCGAATACAAATATCGGGAAGTTTGATTGAAGATATGCCAAAATCAACTACTTTTTTTGATGATATTCTTTATTTTGAAAATCGTTTTGGAGGTATTATGCCTTTGGAAATCACCATTGATACTCAACGCAAAAATGGTGTTATGAGACCTGCAACACTCCAAAAAATGGATCAGCTACAAACTTTTCTAGAAGATATTCCTGAAATATCTCAACCTATATCAATTGTACGACTTGTTAAATATGTAAAACAAGCATATTATAATGGTAATGTCGAATATTTTGAACTGCCTTCTTCACAAGAGCGGAATTTTATTTTTTCGTATGTAAGAAATTCGCACGGAGAAACCAATATGCTCAAAAGTTTGGTTGATAGTACAGGACAAATAGCTCGTATTACCGTGTTTATGAAAGATATTGGTACGGAAAAAATGCATAAAATAGAAGATGATATTTACCGAAAAATTGAAAAAATATTTCCTTCTGACCAATACAAAGTACAACTTACAGGCAAAGCCTATATGTTTACCAAGGGAACAGATTATTTGGTAGGCAATTTGTTACAATCGCTTTTGTTAACTATTTTGATTATTGCTTGTATTATGGTGTATATGTTTCGCTCTTTTCGTATGGTTCTTATATCGCTTGTACCCAATATGTTACCCCTTATAACTACTGCTGGAATGATGGGATATTTAGGAATTCCTCTTAAACCATCAACTATTTTGGTTTTTGGAATTGCTTTTGGAATTTCGATTGATGATACCATTCATTTTTTAGCAAAATATCGACAAGAATTAGTACATCATAATTGGAAAATAAAAAAATCTGTTTATGCAGCTTTGCACGAAACAGGTATAAGTATGTTTTATACATCGGTGGTACTGTTCTTTGGTTTTTCAATTTTTACATTATCAAGTTTTGGAGGAACCAAAGCACTTGGAGGACTTATTTCTATTACTTTGTTATTTGCAATGATGACTAATCTTATTCTGCTTCCATCTTTGCTGTTGTCTTTAGAGCGGAGTATAGCCAATAAGAAAACGATGAAAGAGCCTGCGATTGATATTTTGGTAGAAGAAGATGAACAGAAATAATTTTGTAGGCTAAATGAAAATTATCTCAACTAAAAAACTTACATATTCAGAGCGAGAACAATTGATGTTGCAAGGTATATCTCTTATTGAACACAATTTTATTTCGATAGAATTAGTTGATTTTTCGGTGGATACACTTGCAGATTATTTAATTTTCACAAGTCAGAATGCCGTACGAAGTGTTTTGAAAAATTCGCAAATTGAAAAAATAAAACAAAAAAAAGTACTTTGTGTTGGTGAAAAAACAAAGCAAATGCTTATCGAGCAAGGTTGGCAAGTAATTGAAAATGCACCTTATGCTCAAATGTTGGGAACTATTATTTTTCAGAAATACTCGGAAAAATCATTTACATTTTTTTGTGGAAATTTAAGAAGCGATACTCTTTTGGATTTGTGTAGAAATGTAGGGATAAATTGTACAGAAATTATTGTATATCATACCCAATATACACCTTTATTTATCCAAGAAAAAACGGAAGGAATTCTGTTTTTTAGTCCATCAGCAATACATAGTTTTTTATTAAAAAATACAATTTCAAACGAAAAACTTTTTTGTATAGGCGAGACCACTGCCCAAGCATTGCAAGTATATGGAAAGAATTGCATTATTGCTAATAAACCAACCATCGATAGTGTCATAGAGTCAGTAATTCAATATTTTAATGAAAATAAAAATGTTAGAAAATAATCTTTTTTTGAGAGCCTTAGAAGGCAAAGATGTAGAGCGACCTCCTGTATGGATGATGCGACAAGCAGGGCGATATTTGCCTGAGTTTAGGGCATTGAGAGACAAGTATGATTTTTTTACTCGCTGTCGAGTACCCGAATTGGCTTCTGAAATAACAATACAACCTGTTGATATTGTGGGCGTTGATGCTGCAATTCTTTTTTCAGATATTTTGGTAGTTCCTCAGGCTATGAACATAGAGGTAGAAATGAAAGAAAATGTTGGACCTTGGTTACCTAATCCTATTCGAACTGCACAAGATGTTGATAATGTAATAGTTTCTGATGTAAAAGAAACTCTTGGTTATGTATTTGAAGCCGTTAAAATGACTAAGGAAAAATTGAATAATCGAGTGCCTCTTATTGGTTTTGCAGGCTCACCTTGGACAATCCTCTGTTATGCTGTTGAAGGCAAAGGGTCAAAAAGTTTTGACACTGCCAAGTCTTTTTGTTTTGTACATCCTGATTTGGCACATCAATTACTTCAAAAAATAACGGATACAACCATTGCATATTTATGCGAAAAAGTAAAAGCAGGGGTTGATGCAGTTCAGATATTCGATAGTTGGGGAGGAATGCTATCTCCATCTGATTATCAGGAATTTTCATGGCAATATATCAATCAAATTATTGAAGCACTTGCCCCGATAACCAAGGTTATTGTTTTTGCCAAAGGTTGTTGGTTTGCTTTGCCCGAGATGTCAAAAAGTAAAGCTTCAGCTCTTGGTGTTGATTGGACTTGCTCTCCAACAATAGCTCGAAAACTAACAGGAGGTAATATTACATTGCAGGGAAATTTTGACCCAGCACGATTGCTTTCTCCTATTTCTGAAATTCGTAAAATGGTCAAACAAATGATTCAAGATTTTGGTAAAAACAAATATATAGCCAATCTCGGACACGGAATATTGCCTAATATTCCAGTTGAAAATGCACGTGCTTTTGTTGATGCTGTAAAATCTTTTTCAAAAGAAGACTAATCGCAAAGAGGATAAAAATAAAATAATGAAATATCGTTGGGAATATAAATCTTCACCAGAGAAACATTCGGTAGAAAAACTTGCACAAAGTCTTTTCAAAAAATTAGATTCGACACGAATGAAAATCGCATCATTGCTCGTACAGCGTGGGATTACTACATTCGAGCAAGCTAAAACTTTTTTTCGCCCTTCACTAGAAGATTTGCACAATCCTTTTTTGATGAAAGATATGCAAAAGGCAATTAAGCGTATTTTACAAGCGATTCAAAATCAAGAAAAAATACTTATTTATGGTGATTACGATGTTGATGGAACAACCTCAGTTGCTTTGCTATATTCTTTTATATCAACAATTTACGATAAAGTAACTACTTATATTCCTGATAGATATACAGAAGGTTATGGTGTATCGTTTCAAGGGATTGATTATGCTTTTGACAATGATATTTCATTGATTATTACCCTTGATTGTGGTATCAAAGACAATGAAAAAGTGCTTTATGCTCACAAAAAAGGAATAGATTTTATTATTTGTGATCATCATAATCCAAGTGAAGAACTTCCCAAAGCAGTGGCTATTCTTAATCCGAAACAGAAAAATTGTATGTATCCGTATAAAGAATTGTGTGGTTGTGGAGTCGGATTTAAGTTAGTGCAAGCTTTGGTTGTTGTTTTAGAGCTTCCAAGCGAAATGCCTTTTGAGTATTTGGATTTGGTAGCTGTAGCTATTGCTGCTGATATTGTTCCAATTACGGGGGAAAATCGTATCCTTACTTATTTTGGATTACAAAAAATAAACAAAAATCCATCAACACCAATAGATATTTTTGTACAAAATCTTAAAAAATCACTAACAGTTACCGACTTAGTTTTTGTTATTGCTCCTCGTATTAACGCCGCTGGACGGATGAAGCACGGAATGCTTGCTGTACAACTTCTAATAGAAAAAAATCATGAAAAAGCAAAAATATTAGCTTCTGAATTAGAAAATTTTAATGCACAACGCAAACAATTTGATGAGCAAATAACCTATGAAGCTTTACAGCAAATCATTGAAAATCAAGAAGAAAAGCGTTTTACAACAGTAGTTTTCAATCCTACCTGGCACAAAGGAGTAATAGGAATCGTTGCCTCACGTCTTACCGAAACATATTATCGTCCAACGCTTGTTTTTACACAAAGTGGAAAAGTGTTGGCTGCTTCGGCAAGGTCTGTGAGTGGTTTCGATATTTATAAGGCTTTGGAACAATGTAGTGAATTACTAATACAATTTGGAGGACATAAATATGCTGCGGGACTTACTCTTTTACCTGAAAATTATTTACTTTTCAAAGAAAAATTTGAAAAAATAGTTTCACAATCAATAGATTCAAAATTTCTAATACCTAAAATAGAAATTGATACTGAACTTTCTTTAAAAGAAATATCTTCATCATTTTATAGTGTAATTAAACAATTTGCACCTTTTGGACCTTTGAATATGACGCCTATATTCTTGGTCAGAGGTGTTATCAATAAAGCAAGTCGGCAAATAGGAACGGATACCTCACATTTACGTTTGGTAATAACTGATGCTAATGGTTCTATAACCTGGGAAGGAATAGGTTTTGGTTTAGGAAATAAATTGCCACTTGTACAGAGTGGCATGCCACTAGATATTGTATATAGTCTTGATGAAAATACTTGGAATGGCGCTACGTTTGTTCAATTGCGTGTACGAGATATAAAACTTACTGAAACACAAAAAACTATCCGTTAAGATAGTTTTTTCTTTCTTTATTACAAGATAGTTGCAAAATGTTTTAATTGCAAGAGGTATCAAAATTAGCCGTATTATCTTTTAACCAATTATTTTTATAGTTTTTGATAGAACCTAATTGAGCATTACTTACCCGAATACAGGTAAGGGAAGGATTATTTTGAGCATTAAATTTTGCATATCCTCCTATAAAATTAGTACAAGCTGCTACATCTAATTTGGTTAATTGATTATTACTTAAATTAAGGTCATTCAATACAATATTGACAAAAGTAACTTCTTTTATGGCATTGTCAGATGCATTGAGCATTTCTAGTGCTGTAAATTTTTGAATTCCATCAAGATCTGTTAAATTTTTAGAAGAAACATTTAAAGTAGTTATAGTATCAACCTCGTTGTTATCAATAGCTCCATTGTTATTTTTGTCGTAACCTGCACTTATCAGATATTTCTCAAATGAGCTTGTTGCAGGACTTGGATTGTTAGGATTAGGGTTGT
>NZ_BPMA01000032.1:22537-45153 GCF_026005215.1 Capnocytophaga catalasegens
TAGGATTAGGATTGTTAGGATTGTTTCCTTGATTATTGTTTTTTCCTTCGTATTCTTGTATGTTTATAGCGTTGGAGGGATATTCTTTTGAACAACTCACCAGATTTCCTACTATAAGAGTAAGAGAACATATATGTAAAATTATTTTTTTCATACTATTTTTGTTTAATTAGTTGCAAGTTATGTTGAAAGAAGCTGTATCGTCTTTTAGCCAGTTATCTTTATACGTTTTAGAGAATACTAATTGATTATTATTTACTTTTATGCAAACAAGATTTGGATTATTAGTAGCATCAAACTTTGCCTGAGCATAATTTAATCCTGTATTATTTGAAATGTCCAATTTAGTCAATTTGTTCTGACTTAAATTTATATTATTTAATAAGCTATTTTTCAAAGTAACCGAAGTTAGATTGTTTTTTGAAACGTTAATAGTTTCTAAATTAGTGAATTTTTCTAATCCGTCAAGGTCAGTAAGTCCTTTGTTAGAAAGGTCTAAAGTTTCAATGTTACCCACTTCAGAGTCGTCTAATTGACCATTTGCATTTTTATCGTATGTTTTTAGTGCATAGGTCATAAAAGAAGTTGCTTCTGGTTGTGCTGTATTGTTGGGAGGAGTATTGAGATTGTTATTTTCCTCTTTTTTACAGCTTATCAAAATATTTCCAAAAAGAGCTATGGTACATAGCGTTATAATTATTTTTTTCATTGTTTTTAATTTAATTACAATTCACACTAAACTGAGCTGTATCATCTTTTAGCCAATTTTGTCTAAATGCTTTGGTTGCTCCTAATTGGTTACGTGAACTTACTTTGATACATTTTAAGTTCGGATTTTGCCGAGCATTAAATTTAGCATAGCCACCTGTTAAATTTTCGCATTCTGCAATATTCAATTGAGTGAGTTTGTTATTACTCAAATTCACTTCTATCAGAATTTTGTTTGTTAAAGTAACAACAGAAAGGTTGTTGTTTGAAGCATTCAAAATTTCCAGATTTGTTAATTTCTCAATTCCTTTTAAGTCAGAAAGCCCTTTGTTAGAGCAGTTCAGAGAGATAATATCAACAAGTTCTTCCTCTTCAAGAAGTTTGTTTCCATTTTTATCGTATCCTGCATCTAATAGAAAACGTTCAAAACTACTTTGTGAAGTATTTTGTGTCTTTTGTGCCCAAGTAGATAACCCTAATGCCATTGTAATAAGTAGGGTAATAGCTGTTATTTTTTTCATAATGAAATTAATTTTTATATTTATGGGGCAAAGAAACAATTTTTTATTTTCATAAACAATTTTTTTAATGTTTTTTTTCAAAGAATAAAATAAAAAAAGATAAATAATTTTCAAAATATCAGCAAATACAACGAAAGCCCTAAGTAACATACTTGGTTTTTGTTACTTAGAGCTTTGATGTAATTGTTACATAAAGAGCTATTATTTATGTGACATAGCTCGGTCAAAGTGTGGCGTTAGATGTTCGCGCATTAGTTCTCGGAAAGAGGTTGGTGTACCTATTTTTAGTTCGTTCAGAAGGTCTTTGTGAGTTACTTCCTTCCGTCCATTGGGGGTAAAACTTACATTATCGGTTTTACTAATGTTATGTACATACTCAAAGATAGGTAGTAGCACATTTTGGAATTTGTGCAAGAGTTCATTCCCCGCCATTTCGTAAAGTTTCCCATGGAATTGGATTTCGTCTTCAAGACTGAAAAAAGAACTATCACAACGTTTTTCTTGTGAATTTATAACTATTTCTTCCAATTCTTGCATTTGTTTTTCTGTTTTGCGTGCAAAGATAAAATCAACCATACCTACTTCAAGAATTAAACGAAACTCGAAGAGGTAAGCCAACATTTTTTCGTCCATAATGGCAGGGTCGAGCATCCTTTCAAAGTTATTAACCAAATCAGGTTTGGTAAGTATCATTCCTCTATGTTTTTTCGACTCAATAAGCCCCAATGTACGTAACCGAAGCATTGCTTCACGAACAGCAGTTCTACTTACATTCAATGATTCGGCAAATTCCATTTCTTTAGGGAGTGAATCACCAGGTTGTAGCCCATTTTCTTTAATGTATCGGATAATCCGTCTTTCTACTCGATCTACTAGTGAAACATTCTCTATCGGTTTTAGCATTTTATCATCTGTTTTCATTATGATTTTTAGTTTAAAAATTCATTACTGCAAAGGTAATAAAAAAAGTTTTTTAATGTACTACATAACTTTATTTTTTTTATCTTTGCACAAAAATTTTTAATAATCAAATGCTATGAACTACAAAATTATTCTTTTAGCTACTATTTTAGGATTTATAAGTTCTTGTAAATCTGTAATGTATGTGGATTTATCTTCAGTAGAGGCACAGCAACCTAAAATGCCTCTTCTTACTGAAAAACAAAATGTTTTGGCGCAGATAGGTCTCCATTTTCCGCAAGAAAAAAATATTTCGCAGGTATCAGTGCATCTTGAATCAACAATGAAAAATCTTGATTTGAGCCAAGTGTTTATTTATTTTGGTAAGAATAAAAATGACAAAGAAAAGGTACTTTTCGGGGAAAATGTAGTTACAAGCAATACAATTTCTGTCAAAGGAAACATAGCTGTAAAAGATACAACTTTTGTTTGGGTTGTGGCAAAGACGGTTACAAATCCTAATTTATTAAACAAAGTCAAAGTAAAGGCTGTTGAGTTTATGTCGGGGAAAGAACGCCTCTCAATTTCGCAATTTGAAAATCCAGCTCAACGTTTTGGTATTTCTGTTCGAGTAAAAAAGCAAGATAACGTAGATTGTTATCGCATTCCGGGACTGACAACAACTAACAAAGGAACGCTTATTGCTGTTTATGATAATCGATATAATAATTGTAAAGATTTGCAAGAAAATATTGATATAGGAATGAGTAGAAGCACAGATGGGGGACAAACTTGGGAGCCTATGAAAGTAATTATGGATATGAAACAATGGGGCGGGGTAAGCCAAGAACTTAATGGTATAGGTGACCCTGCTGTTTTGGTCGATAAAAAGACAGGAACTATATGGGTTGCAGCTCTTTGGCTACACGGACATACTAAAAATCAAATGGCGTGGTGGGCTTCGAAACCCGGTATGACACCACAACAAACAGGTCAATTGATGCTTGTAAATAGTACAGATGATGGCGTTACGTGGAGCGACCCTGTTAATATTACTTTGCAGACCAAAAATCCTGAATGGTATTTATTCTTCAATGGTCCAGGGAGTGGAATTAGCCTCCAAGATGGGACAATTATGTTTGCAGCACAATACAAAGATGACAAACAAGTTCCTCACTCAACACTTATATATAGTAAAGATCACGGGAAGACTTGGCACACAGGTACGGGAGCTAAATCGCACACCACCGAAGCCCAAGTAGTGCAACTTAGCAATGGAAATATAATGCTTAATATGCGCGATGATAGAAACCGAACAAACTATGAACTGAGCGACCAATACCATGGACGTTCGGTGGCAGTAACTTCTGACTTGGGACAAACTTGGAATGAACATTCGTCTTCACGTGTCGCATTGGTTGAACCCAATTGTATGGCAAGTATTATAGCCTATAAAGATAAGCAAGGCAAACAATATTTGTTCTTTTCAAATCCCGCTGATGCTCGTAAGCGAATCAATATGACACTTAAAGTCAGTGATGATGAAGGACTTACTTGGGATAAACTTCCTCAGGTGCCATTTTATAGTGATGAATGTTTTGGGTACTCTTGTTTGTCCCTTATTGACAATAAATATATTGGCATTCTCTACGAAGGAGCGGGCGATTTATATTTCCAGAAAATACCTATCAGCGAATTGATAAAATAATTTCTCGAACGTTTTAATTTAGTAAGAAAATGCATTTTATTTAAATATTTTAAAGTTTAAACAAAGCAGCGAGCAGAAAAACACTGCTCGCTGACTTTTTTTTATAAAGATAATAAGGATACTTTTATTTTCCTTGATTATTTATCATAGTATTTCTATTGATTATAAGCAAATCAATATGTTTGAACCAGTCAATAATCTTTTTTTGCTCTTGCTCTGAAATTTTACCTTTGATAGTCAATTTTTTTATTTCTATATCTTTCATCCATTCAGGAATGAATACTTCTGTATTGAAATATAAACTAAGAGATTCAATCTTAGTCATTTTCTGTAATATTTCAGGTACTTTATCTACAGAAAGGATAATTCCAAAGGAATCATTATTTCTTTTAAGCTCTTCAAGATGCATTTTCTGTTCTACATCTTTTTTCTTTATCATCCAGCCAATTTTTGGTGTCAATGTAAAGTTATTGGCATCTTGTTCCAGCCCGATAAAGCCCGCCCAAAGTTCGAGAGGTGTTTCAGTGGTTCGAATACCGTCAGTTTGAATGTAACGGACATCAACCTTTACAATTTCATCGGGCAAATTATCTCCGCCAGTAAGTTCTTTCAGATTGTTACGCTTCCCTGTTTTGTCATAAGGGAAAAACTTCACTATCCAACCGTCAATGATTTTCGGAGCGCCATATTTCTCCTGGCTATGATACTTAAACATATTCTGCCAGAACCTTTTGTCTACTTTTCCTTGGGAAGCCTTTACGAATTCTTTCAAAAGTGGCTCTATTTCGTCAATCCACCATTTTAGGTCATATTGTCTAAGGCTCTGAGCTTTGTTAAGTACTTTCTTCCAATCCTCAGTTGTACCCCGAAGCGTAATCTCTGGTATTCCACAGACGATATGCATTACCACATATTCAAAGTAAGGCTTTAAAGCCTCCATAACTGTGATATGAGATGCCATCTTTTCGGTTGCTGTGGTGGTAGAAAAGTCCGATGTGAGGTTATCTATAAGTTTTTGACCTGTGATAGAGGCTATTTGCTCTGAAAACTTAGGAAAAATCGCTTCCCAATCCGATGTATTGGCTGAAAGTAAATCATTTTTCGTTGTAATGATTAAAGATTTTCTCCCTTCAAAATTTACAAAGTACGAACGATACTTTTCAGGGGCAGATGCTATATGATGAGCAAAACCCTGACTAATAAGCAGCCAAATCATATCGGGCGAAAGTACAAACGGACGATGATTGGCATAAGCCGAATACATTCCATAAAAGAAAGAATTGTATCCGAAAGTAACCAAACTATCAGAAACTTGACTGGTAGCTATTATACCATAATCAATATTCAAACTATCTCTTTTTACGCTGTTTAATGATGTTTTAATTTCTTTCAATATAAGTTCCTTAAAAACAGCATCTGGCGATTTCAAAGAGAGTAAATAGTCAGGTTTCGATAGTTTTTCTACTTCAAAAGTAATTCCTTGTCCAAATATCACAAATGAACACAAAAAGAATACTATTAAAAAGTATCTATTTTTCATACTGAAATGAAATATAAATAAAAAAAGAAACCAATCAGCAAGTAGTATTTCCTTTGCTGATTGGTCAGGGGCTTATTTACCTTCCTCGAAAATATGTTTCGCATAATTGACGTTCATCTTATCTAAAATAGAACGAATGGAAGGAATACGTTGTTTGAATTCGTCATAATTCTTTTGAGCTACGGGTGTCCATTGCACTTCTGATAGTGCCGTCATTCGTGGAAGCACCATATATTCGGCTTGTTCGGGCGAATGGATATACTCTGTCCATAAGTTAGCCTGTACTCCCCAGATAAGTTGAGCTTGTTCAGGGGTAAACTCTGCCGGAATAGGGTCATACGAATATACTTTTTCCACAGTAGTTAAACAACAAATACTTAAATAAGGTTGTTTTGTATCGGCATCTACCTGATTTTGATAATGGTCAAAATAACAATATCCACCAGGTGTCATAATGGCTTTATGACCTGCTTTTGCCGCTGTCAAGCCACCTTCCACGCCTCGCCAACTCATTACAGTAGCGTTTGGCGCCAATCCGCCTTCCAGTATTTCATCCCAACCAATAATTTGTCTACCTTTTCCGTTAAGAAATTGCTCAACACGTGTGATGAAGTAGCTTTGGAGCTTTTCTTCTTTGGTATGTTTCTTACCATCTACCGGATTGGGCTCTGTATCATCTGTTAAGCCCAATTGCTTGATGACTTCTTGTGCCTGAGCCGATTTTTTCCATTCCGTTTTGGGTGCTTCATCTCCCCCGATATGAATATACTCGCTCGGGAAGATTTCTAACACTTCTGTAAATACATCTTCCAAAAACTGGAACGTTTCTTCCTTCGGAGCTAATATTTGGTCAAAAACACCCCACCATTTGGCTACCTCATAAGGACCTGTCCCATTTCCGAGCTCAGGATACGCCGCCAAAGCTGCAAGCATATGACCTGGCAGGTCGATTTCGGGAATTACAGTAATATGACGTTCGGCAGCATACTTTACGATTTCCTTTGCTTCTTCTTGAGTATAGAAACCTCCGTATCGCTTTCCATCACCTTTGAAGGTCGCTCCCTCGTAGGCATACGGGAAGTTTTTACCTATGGCAGTCTCAGAACGCCACGCACCTACTTCGGTGAGTTTCGGATACTTCTTGATTTCCAATCGCCAGCCTTGGTCTTCTGTCAAGTGCCAGTGAAAGCGGTTCATTTTGTGCATCGCAAGTAAATCGATGTACTTCTTGATAAATTCTAACGGAAACATATGTCGCCCGACGTCCAAATGCATACCACGATAGGCAAATCGAGGTTCATCTTCGATAGTTGCACTCGGAACTACATAGTCTTTTTTTCCGTTATCAGTAGTTACTTCCGTGATAAGCTGGCGCAAAGTTTGCAGTCCATAGAATACACCTTGTGCCGTTTTTCCGCTAACTTTTATCAGCTTCGGGCTACTTTTTATAGTGTATCCTTCTTCACTGGCTATCTTAGGGTCTATTTCTAATACAATTCCTTCTTCTGAACCGCTACCTTTGAATACATTTACTTTCAAATTGGTTTGTAAAGCGATATAATCTTTCAAGAATTCGGCTTCTTTAACCAAAGAGGCATCAGCATAGATTGTTGTTTTGTCATTTAATAAAAAACGACCCTTTTGAGCTTCTAATTTCTGTGGAAGTGGAACAATTTTGTAATCACTTGCCACATTCTGAGTTTGTGTATATGGATTTTTCTCCGAACACGAACTCAATGCAAAAGCCAAAATAATGGCTACCATACATTTTTTCATATCTGTTAATTTTTATATTGATTATCCTTATATTTTGTTTTTTTTAATGTGTTAGTATTTTTCCTGATTGAGATAATATATTTTTTGTACCTTTCATAACTTCAAGTGTAGAGTCAGGGGCATTACCTGAATGTATTAAATGTATTGATACAATATAAGTATAAATTCCGTTCAAGAAAGTAAATGAATGATTGCCACCACTCCCGTCATACTCTATAGTTCCTTTATTTAGAATAATATCAGGTTTTGAGGCTTCATTTTGATTAGTTTTCCAAGAAGTGTATCTATATTTTCCGTTAGATAATTCATCAATTCGAATAAGGTACTTTTCAGTTTGAATACGATACATAGGATTTTTAAAATTCCTCAAAGAAGGGTATAAAGCTAACTTTTGTTTATTTATTAGTCTTTTTCTTAACTGAATTTCTTTTTCTGTTTCATAGTTTATAGCAATTATATTTTCACCATCACCATCTAACCATATCAAGCCATTGTCAAGCATAATTCCACGCCAACCTACCTCTGACCATTGCTCAATTTTGGAATTAGCAATTTGTTTAATTAAAGTTGGGTCAAATATTTCATCAAATTGTTGTTTAAATTCGGTTTGATTTTTAATATTAGGAATAGGTGTTTTTCGTTGCAAAGGATATTGAATTTTTTCTGAAATCTTATCAATATCTATTTCATTGAATAACTTTATTAGTTGATTGATATTTTCTATTTGCTCTTTATTGAATGTGTTATTTTGAGCATATCCATATAAAATTAAAAAGAATATTGACAAAAAGAATATGTTTTTCATTAGTTTATATTTTTACTTTTCTTTGAATTTCTAAATAATTTATTTTATAAAAAGGCTCATTTCTATATAATCTTGTTTTATATGTGTTTATACTATGTATTATTATTATCATTTATTATTCCGTATTTCTAAAAAGTATCTCATAAGAGAGAGTAAATATTAAAATAGATTACTTGTTTATCTTTTCTATTTATTTAGTAATTCAACTTGATTATTGTATAAAATAGTGAAGTACTACTATTATAATCTTTGATATAATATATTCAAATAGGCATTTTTTTATTTTATAATAATTAAAAAAGATTACTAAGATTACAAAAAATGACTAAAAAGTCATAGAAAATAGTATTTATGAGCTAATTTTTTTATCAATAACCTAAAATAATAGCTTTTAAAAGTTATTTTTTATAATTTTTTTCAAATTAGAGCCTCACCATTATATATTTATAAAAAATAATATAAAAGTGAGGCAAGTTAAAAAATGTTTCTATTTAATTTGTGATATAAATTCTAAAAACGAACCATAATATATACATATATAGTACTATTCTGCCTCTTTCTTTTCTTCTTTTTTAGATAAACGCCTTGATAAGATAGTATCTGCAAAGTATTTGCGTCCGTTGTTGAAAACTTCAAGGGTTTCCGTATAAAAAGGCTCTTGAGTCATCTGAGATAGAGCAAGAACATAATTTACTAACTTTCTGTAAGACTCAGTAAGCTCTTTTCGTAGCTTTTTGACATCGTAAGAAGGCTTTTGAAGGGTTTCGAAAGAGCGTTTTGAAAAAATTTCTTTAAAAGCAGTATTCGAATTGGTCAAACGAACTACAAAGCGCTCAATTCCAAGTTCATCAATATGCTTTTTGTAAGTTGAACTTTTCAGACGTTCAAGCAAATTGTTCAATCGAGTTGTCTGCACCTCATAACTATCATTCTCTACTCCTTTATATTCAGAAAGAAGTAAATGTAATGCCGTGTATGCCTCTAATTCAGATGCATGCAAGCTGGTTCGGAAAGGTTTCAAAGAGTTTTTAAGTGATTTGAAGTCAGCATCGCGAAGTGCATCTGCCTTTACTACTTTGGTAGAGTCTTCACTGGTACGAACTTGGTCTAATCCAGCATTATATATAGCTAATTGTGATTTAATCGTTTCAAATGAAGTTTTAAAAATCGTGTCGGTATCTATAGGCAACGACGTTTTTGAAAAATCATTGAAAAAACGTTGAATAAGTGATGAAAACTCAGCATTATGTAAGCGAGCTACATCCAAGTTGGCAAGTTTTATTTTCCCCATATAAAAAAATATTTAAAAAATAGAGTTATTACATATCAATTTGCTAAAAAAAGTAGCTCGGTGTTATATAGTATACTTAAATAGCCGAGCTACCGAAAATAAAGACGCTAACTAAAATAAATACATGATAACAAAATCGCTTTTAAATAGCATGTTTTCTTTTTTCAATTCGAAATAAGATCTCTTTTTAGATTGATTTTATTTTTTAACCTTAATCAGCTCCTTTTTTATAAATTTTTATTTTAGATAACTTTAATCAGTTGCTTTTTAAAGATTTTGTTTGCTAATTGATTAAAATTAGTTGCTTTTTATTGCAAAATAAAATAATTTATTTCTGTCGAGTTGCTTTTTGAGTAGAAATAAACCTACTCTCTATTGATGAGCCACTTTTTATTGTAAAAAAAAATTATATTTTCTTGCCGAGCTACTTTTTGGCGTGAAATGATTTTATTTTGTTACATCAAGTAACTTATTATGTTTTTATTTTTTCATAGAGCTTTAATCAGTTCCTTTTTAGGTGCTTTTTGTTTTTTATCTTTGATAAAGAGATGACTTATTTAGTGCAAAGATACTAAATTTTTAGTAAAAACAAACTTTTTAAAGTTATTTTATTTTAAAAAATTCTGACAAGCTACTTTTCAGGGAAAAAATACCTAATTTTATATCAAAAATAAACTATTTTTAATAAATTATGTTATAATTACCTTTCTTTTCTTCTACATACTATTTATGATATTCTTTATATGCCGAAAAGATACTATTTTAAAGTAAATCAAAATCAATTTTTAAAATATCTGTACGAATTTCTATGCAATTTGTTCTATTGGGTATATATTTTATATATCTGTCTAGAATAAAAGTTATTTGATTATATATTTTATATTTTTAATCTTTATAACTACGAATAGAAGCTACATTTTCCCATTTTATAAATATTGGTTTTGAAAAAGTGTTATCTCATACCCCTTCTTTAGTTACAATAATTGCTGTCTTCCTATATAGCCTATGTATCAATTTAAATGATATAAAAACAGAAGACAATAATACTAACACTAAAAGTATTCTTTGCCATAGCTCAATTGAGGATAGTAATACCCCCGAACCAAATAGAAAGATTACAAAAAGTGAAACAATTAATAAAAGAATTATATTAAATTTCTTAAAAGGTACTTTTAGAATATAATCAGCTATATTTCCCATTATTCTGATACTTTTTGAAGCTGATAGTGTTTATTTTTAATTGTTTATATGTTAAATAAAGATATTTTATTTGTATGACCTATATAATATACTTCAAATGGGGTCAAATTATTCTATAAATACTTAAAAAGAAACTTTGTATAGTTATTAAAAATTGAATAGGAGTATAATGTAAAATATAAAAATTCTTAATTATAAAAAATAACTTTTTTATTGACTCAATCAAGTAATAACAAATAATTATAGCCCAAAAATACAAAAAGATTTTCAATACAAAAGGTATACCTGGAAAATTCTGAAAGAGCATAGGGAACTCTTTTTTATGTAAATTTACAATTTCGTAACTGCTGGTTCATTTGCCAATGGAACAAAACGAGCTTTCAAGTTAGGGGTAGGCATATCAGGGTCTAACGGATACATCGGACGCTGGATACCTTTGTAAGGCAAACGCAACAAATCTTGATCGACTCCACCTGGAGTTAATGCCATTACCCAACCTTTACGCATATTATACAATTCGGGAACTAAGTAACCAATTTTCACTACTATAATATCCGTTTCACGGGGATTTAAACCTACTTCTGTAAAATAACGCTCAAGGTGATATGCTTTCCGTTTTTCAGTGATAATCACAGAGATAGAACCACTTTTCACCACTACAATTGTATTATTTTTTTCGTCTTTTTCAATAGCTGTAATCGTTCCTGCCACTTGCACAGGTGGAGCATAACGGTCATCAACTCGTGCTCCGGCCAACGCATTTATTTTTCCGCCTACACCAATTTCTACGGCTTTTTTCACAAATTCAGCATCGGGAATAGATGCGTAAATTACACTTTTTCCGTTTTCCGATTTGAATTCAGGATGTTTAAAAAGTTCGGTAAGTGTCCAGGTAACATCACCAGCTCCTCCTGCCGTTGGGTTATCTCCCATATCACTGATAATGAATGGCTTCTCAGTACTTGTTAAGGCTTGCGAAAGACATTCAGGTAAGTAAGCCGTAGGAGCTACAAATTCAAATTTATCGCGAACGTCCCAAAAATGTTTTGCCAAAGTTTCGGCAGCCTTACCCACAACTTCTTTGTCGTCTCCATAAGTCATCACAACTCCGTGATTACGAGGTTCATCAGCCCAAGGGTATGACATCCAAATAGAAGCATCAATCACTTTATCGCCATCAATGAGACTTGGAATTTGTCCGTAAAGGCTTTTCGCAGGTTCGATACGAGTACTTGTTTTTTCGCCTGGAAGCAAAATAGGTACGGGAATCCACGCTTTGTAAGCAGGTTTTCCTTTGCCACTTTCTACACGATCGATAAGGTTTACCAAAGCACGTTTTTTGGAAATCATCGCATCTTCGTGTGGAGCAAGTCGGTAGCAAGTAATCATATCAATGTTTTGTGCCAATCGTGGCGAAACACTTCCGTGCAAATCCATACACGAAGAAACAAGCACTTCATTTCCAATAACTTTACGGATACGAACGATTAAATCTCCTTCTGGGTCTTCCAATCCTTGAACACTCATCGCCCCGTGAATATCAAAGAAAAGTCCATCAATAGGCAAAGATGCTTTGAGCATTTCAAGGGTTTTCGTTACCATTTTTTCATAAACTTCGCGTTTTACGATTCCCCCTGGCATAGCGTGCGAACGCAGCGTTGGCACCCACTCGGCACGTTGTACAACCCCTGAATCTGGAACAAAAAAGTTGTAATACGAAAAAATACTATCGCCAATGCATAACGGAAAGGCATCTTCATCAGATATAGCAGGCGAAAAGGTACTTGATTCAATAGCTATCCCTGCAATAGCAATACGTGGAAGCTTTTTCTCTACTTTTGGTGAACACCCAACAAAGTAAAGCAACCCTAACACAAACATTGTTTTTGTTATATGTCTCATAACTATAAAATTTGGGTTAATAATAGCACAAAGGTAGGAAAAAACTTTATAAATAAAAAGGATTCTGAAATTAAACAAAGGCATAAAAGTTGTATTTATAAAAATATTTTTTGATACCAAACTTCGTAGTACTAATAAAAAGCTGTATTTTTGTGCAAAAATTATAAAATGGCAAAAGTAAAAACATCTTTTTTCTGTCAGAATTGTGGAACGCAATACAGCAAATGGCAAGGACAATGCTACGCTTGTAAGCAGTGGAATACCATTGTTGAAGAACTTGTACAAAAAGAAGTAAAAACACCTCAATGGGAAACAGAAACGTTATCGATAAGAAAACGAGTGGCTACCTATTTGCCTTTACACGAAATTAGTTCCGATAAGGAAATTCGTATGGATAGTGGAGATAAGGAATTTAATAATGTATTAGGGGGAGGCATTGTTCCAGGGTCGGTTACTCTCTTGGGTGGAGAACCAGGTATTGGTAAGAGTACGCTTTTGTTACAAATAGCACTGAGATTGCCATACAAAACCTTGTATGTTTCAGGAGAAGAAAGCCAAAAACAAATAAAAATGCGAGGGGAACGTATTTTGTCAGCTCAAAGTAATTGTTATATACTTACTGAAACCAAAACTCAAAATATTTTCCAACAAATTAAAGAACTGCAACCTGAAATCTTGATTATAGATTCAATACAAACGCTACATTCTGATTATATTGAAGCTTCGGCAGGAAGTATTTCGCAAATTAGAGAATGTACAGCCGAGCTTATCAAATATGCCAAACAATCGGGCGTACCTGTTATTTTAATAGGGCATATAACCAAAGATGGAAATATCGCAGGCCCCAAAATTTTGGAACATATGGTTGATACCGTTTTGCAGTTTGAAGGAGATAGAAATCATATTTTTCGTATTCTTAGAGCGTTAAAAAATCGATTTGGTTCTACCTCTGAATTGGGAATTTATGAAATGTTAGGTTCGGGACTTCGAGAAGTGAATAATCCGTCTGAAATTTTGATTTCTAAAACAGAAGAAAATCTCAGTGGAACAGCCATTGTTGCAACTTTGGAAGGAATGCGCCCGTTGATGGTTGAAATACAGGCACTTGTAAGTTCAGCTGTATATGGAACTCCCCAGCGAAGCACTACCGGATTTAATGTCAAGCGGCTTAATATGCTTTTGGCTGTTTTGGAAAAAAGAGCAGGTTTTCGATTGGGTTCCAAAGACGTTTTTTTGAATATTACAGGAGGAATCAGTATTGATGACCCTGCAACTGATTTGGGAGTTACCATAGCTATTTTGTCTTCCAATGAAGATATCGCTATTGATAAAACTACATGTTTTGCTGCCGAGGTGGGGCTTGGTGGCGAAATACGTCCTGTACAACGTGTCGAACAACGTATTTCAGAAGCTGAAAAATTGGGTTTTCATCGTATATTTATTTCCAAATATAGCAAACTTTCTTCAAATCGTTTTGGAATAGAAATTGTAAAATGTGCCAAAATTGAAGAAGTCATAGAACATTTGTTTGGTTAAAAATAAAACAAGTAGAGATGCAAAGCATTATGTCTTAACAAAATCTAAGTTTCAAATTTCAAATATTTGAATTTTGTTTCTTGAATTTTGTTTTTTACCTTTGCGCAAAATTTAAAACCTAGTTTATTGTAGTATTTATGGAACTCAAACAAGCACATTCTGCGTTAATTTCTGTGTATAACAAAGATGGATTAGAACCAATTGTTCGCAAAATGAATGATTTAGGATTTGTTATATATTCAACAGGTGGTACTGAAACATTTATCAAAAATTTAGGTATTGAAATTATTCCTGTTGAAACAATTACACAATATCCGTCTATTTTGGGAGGACGTGTTAAAACATTACATCCTAAGATATTTGGAGGCATTCTTAATCGTCAAGACTTTCCTGAAGATCTTGCCCAAATAAAACAATACGAAATTCCGCAAATTGATATTGTAATTGTCGATTTGTATCCGTTTGAAAAAACACGAAAAGAAGGAGCATCAGAGCAAGAAATTATTGAAAAAATTGATATTGGAGGAGTTTCGCTTATTCGAGCAGCTGCTAAAAATTACAAAGATGTATTGTGTATTTCTTCCATTGCAGAATATCCAAAATTATTACAAATATTGACAGAAAATGATGGAAAAACGAGCCTTTCTGAACGAAAATCGTTTGCTACACGAGCCTTTATGAATACCTCACATTATGATACAGCTATTTTTGATTATTTCAACCAAACTGAAATAAATCAGCAGTTTTCTGAAAAAAAACAAGAACTTCGATATGGAGAAAATCCACATCAGAAAGGTGTTTTTTGTGGAGATTTGGAAGCAATGTTTGATAAGCTTCATGGTAAAGAACTCTCTTACAATAACTTACTTGATGTTGATGCAGCGGTTAATTTGATTGCTGAATTTAAGAACGATGCTCCAACATTTGCTATTTTAAAACATAACAATGCATGTGGAGTAGCTACACGAGCTACTTTGAAAGAGGCTTATTTAACAGCCTTGTCTTGCGACCCTGTTTCTGCTTTTGGAGGTGTTCTTATTGCCAACGCTCCGATTGATAGTGAAACTGCACAAGAAATTAAATCGCTTTTCTGTGAAGTTGTTATTGCTCCCGATTATCAGCAAAATGCTTTGGAAATACTTCAAAACAAGAAAAATCGGATCATTTTACGTATAAAAAATAATAATTTACCACAAAAAACTACTCGAACTTGTTTAAATGGTCTTTTAGAACAAGAAAAAGATTACAAAACGGATAGTTTAGAAGATATTTTGGTTGTAACTAATGAAAAACCAACTCAAATGGCATTGGAAGATTTGCTTTTTGCTTCCAAAATATGCAAACATACTAAATCCAATGCAATTGTATTGGCTAAAAATAAACAATTATTAGCCTCGGGGACAGGGCAAACTAGCCGAGTAGATGCTTTAAAACAAGCCATTAAAAAAGCTCACGAATTTAATTTTGATTTGAAAAATGCAGTAATGGCAAGTGATGCCTTTTTTCCATTTCCAGATTGTGTAGAAATTGCTTACAAAGAGGGGGTTGCTTCAGTTATTCAACCAGGTGGTTCTATCAAAGATGAATTAAGTATTGCTTATTGTAATGAACATAAAATAGCAATGGTTTTTACAGGTATTCGTCATTTTAAGCATTAGACTTTGTTTTTATCATAGTTTTTGAGGCTATTCTTTTAAAGAATAGCTTCTTTTTTATCAAAAAATGATAATTTTACCCAAAAAATAATTTTATTCTCGTTAAAATATTTTTTTGTAATAATTTTTTTTGTTACCTTTGGGCGCTTAAAATAATAAAATACGAAATACACAATCATTATAACCTAATATAATGATTGTAAATAATTTATATCAACTTACTATTATGGGATTTTTTGATTTCTTAACTGAAGAAATAGCAATCGACTTAGGAACTGCCAATACCTTAATTATTCACAATGACAAAGTTGTGGTTGATAGCCCATCAATTGTTGCCAAAGACCGAACAAATAATAAAATTATCGCCGTTGGGAAAGAGGCACAAATGATGCAAGGTAAAACTCACGAAAATATTAAGACAATTCGCCCTTTGAAAGATGGAGTTATTGCTGATTTTGACGCATCAGAACAAATGATTAACATATTGATTAAGAGTATTCCAGGGTTGAATCGACGATTTTTCTCTCCATCACTTAAGATTGTAGTATGTATTCCTTCAGGAATTACTGAAGTTGAAATGCGTGCAGTACGTGAATCATGCGAACGTGTTAATGGAAAAGAAATATTCTTGATACACGAACCGATGGCCGCAGCTATTGGGATTGGCTTAGATATTATGCAGCCCAAAGGAAATATGATTATTGATATAGGAGGAGGTACTGCCGAAATTGCTATTATTGCTTTGGGAGGAATTGTATGTGATAAATCTGTTAAAATTGCAGGAGATGTTTTTACAGATGATATTATCTATTATATGCGAACACAGCATAACTTGTATATAGGAGAAACCACTGCTGAAACTATTAAAATTACGATTGGTTCTGCTATTGAAGAACTGGATATTCCACCAGAAGATATGATGGTGCAAGGACGTGATTTGCTCTCAGGGAAACCGAAACAAGTACAAATTTCGTATCGTGAAGTAGCCAAAGCTCTTGATAAATCAATCTTACGTATAGAAGAAGCTATTATGGAAACACTCTCTCAGACACCACCCGAATTAGCTGCCGATATTTATAACACAGGAATTTATATGGCAGGAGGAGGTTCAATGCTTCGTGGGCTTGATAAACGTATATCGATGCGTACTGACTTGCCCGTATATGTAGCAGAAGATCCATTGCGAGCTGTAGTTCGTGGAACAGGAATTACACTGAAAAATATTCAAAAATTCAAAACGATTTTAATTAAATAACTATAAATGAGGCAAATAATTATATTTTTTAGACGGCAGAAAGATTTTTTTATCTTTTTGTTTCTTTTTGGTATATCATTTGCCTTAATTTTTAAAGCTAATTCGTATCAAAATTCGAGATATTTGCATTCTGCCAATTTTATTTCAGGACATTTTTATTCATTTTCAGATGCAATTGAACAATATTTTTCATTGAAAAATCAGAATCAGATTTTAGTTGAAGAAAATAAGCAATTACATCAGCAAATACTTGATTTTCAGAAATTAAAAATAGATTCAATTGATACAAAAACCGAAGTTTCTTTTTCTCCTAACAAATACAAAGTTCTTCGTGCTGAAGTAATCAAAAATAGCATCAATCTTTCTAAGAATTATTTGTTGATAAACAAAGGAGTTAATGATTCTGTAATGCAAGATATGGGAGTTATTTCACCCAAAGGCATTGTAGGAATTATTGATAAAACTTCCAAAAGATTTGCTTCGGTGCAATCAGTCCTAAACACACGTTCTCGTCTTAGTGTAGCTCTTAAAAATACAGCTCATTACGGAACTCTGCGTTGGGAAGATAAACAATTGAATATTGTACAGATGACTGATATTCCAAATGTTGCACCAGTAAAAGTAGGAGATACAATTGTTACTGACGGAAGGTCAAGTATTTTTCCAAAAGGAATTCCAGTAGGGAGTGTTAAGGATTTTAAAATCAATCCATTAGATAATTCTTTAATATTGAATATACAACTTTTTACTGATATGGCAAGAATACAACATGTTTATATTATTCAGAATAAAGATCAAGCAGAAATCCGTGAATTAGAAGAGCAAACACAAGAAAATGAATGAAATAAGATACATAGGACAGCTTTTATTTTTGTTGATAATCCAAGTATTTTTATTAAATCAAATAAATTTCTTAGGATTTGCTAACCCAATGGTATATTTGCTATTCTTCTTGATTTTTCCATATCAAGAAAGTAATATTCCACTGTTATTTCTGGCATTTTTTTCAGGAATTATTATAGATGCTTTCTCAGATACTGGGGGAATTTATACAGCGGCGACTTTGGTTCTCGTACAGATAAGACCTATGCTAATTCAGTTGTTATTCGGTAAAAATTTTGAATATCAGTCCATTGAACTTTTACAACAATCCGTGTATATTCGTTGGACTTATGTTGTATTGCTTATACTTATTTATTATATTACATTTTATTTGTTAGAAATATTCAATTTTCATCATATAGTACTTACCTTACAGCGAATAATCGTTTCTACATTTATCACTTCAATTATTTGTGTGATTTGTCTTTATATTTTTGATACGAAAAAGGAAAGATAATCGGAGTTTATTTTTTTGTACAACGAAAAAGATTCAAAAATGTTTGATATACTTATAATTGGCGGTGGAGCGGCTGGCTTTTTCACAGCAATCAATTGTGCAGACAAGCGTCCGGAACTAAAAATAGCAATATTAGAAAAAGGAAAAGAAGTACTCGCAAAAGTACGTATATCAGGAGGTGGTCGGTGTAACGTTACCCATGCCGAATTTATCCCTCAGAATTTAGTAAAGAATTACCCACGCGGGGAAAAAGAACTGCTAAGTCCATTTCATCGATTTATGTGCGGAGATGTAATGGAATGGTTTGAAAACAGAGGAGTTCCACTCAAAACAGAAGCCGACGGACGTGTATTCCCTGCCTCCGACTCTTCAAAATCTATAATCGATTGTTTCTTACGAGAAATTAAGCAAAAAAACATTGAACTGCTGACCTCCCAGAATGTAATTTCATTCCAAAAAGAAGCAAATCATTGGCAAGTAACCACTTCCGACACTACATTTCATACAAAAAACCTTATCGTTACAACGGGAAGCAACCCAAAAATATGGAATCTGTTAGCCAAATTAGGACATACCATTGTTTCTCCCGTGCCGTCGTTGTTCACTTTCAATACTTCCGATGATTTTATAAGGAATATGGCTGGAATATCGACAATCGCTGAAGTTTCTCTATATAATACAGACAATAAACCACTAAAAATCAAAAACATTGCTCCCTTGCTCATTACCCATTGGGGATTTAGTGGTCCTGCTGTACTAAAATTATCTGCTTGGGGTGCAAGAATATTAGCGGAGCATCAATATCAATGTATATTATCGGTAAATTGGTTAGCAGATTATGATAAAATACCTCATCAAGAGGACATTTTGCAACATTTACAAGAGGTAAAACAACAGCAACCTAAGAAAATGCTTCAAAATTCGCAGTTTTTTGATTTGCCGAAACGCTTATGGCTTCGATTATTGGGCAAATCAGGATTGCAACCCGCTATGATATGGGCAGAATTAGGGAAATCACACTTGCTAACCCTATCAGAAGTATTGACAAAGTCGCAATTTAGGATTGACGGCAAATCTATTTTTAAAGAGGAATTTGTAACAGCAGGTGGCGTATCACTTTCCGAGATAAATTTCAAAACCTTTGAAAGTAAATTACTACCAAATTTGTATTTAGCAGGAGAAGTTATCGATGTCGATGCTATCACCGGAGGATTTAACTTTCAAAATGCTTGGACAGGCGGCTATTTAATATCAGAAGCATTAGCTAACAAATAATTTTTCTACATTCCGAACTTCGGACATCACAAATAAAAACAAAATAATCTTATCCGAAGTTCGGACAATCAAAAGTAAAACAGAATACCACTCTCCGAACTTCGGACTATATAAAATAAAATATAAATCTACCCTCCGAACTTCGGACGATAAAAAAACAAAGAAAAAATGTATGGAAAATATTGTTTTCTATTTAAAAATTATAATTATTTACGTATCTCCATTATCACCAATAAAGGAGTATAACTACTAATTTTTACAGGCAAAATATGAAAATATACAATATACAATTAAAAATCAAATAGTTATATTTTTGTTTTTGATAAATTATTACAAAAAAATCATTTATTACACTAAACGGACATACAAATAATTATTATATCATTAAGATTTAATCAGGAATGAATATTGATATTTGCAGTGAAAAAAAATTATCATTTCATTAACATAAAAAAATGGAAAAAATGTATATATTTGCCCCAAATTATATAATAACATATTAAAATGAAAAAAATTTTATTTTTAATGGTAGCAACTTGTTTTGGAGTTGCAAATGCACAAGTGAAATATGGCATTAAGGCTGGCTATAACGCTTCAAACATTGTTGTTACAACGCCTCTAACAAGCGCCAAAATTGTTTTAGGAACGAAATCAGGCTTTCATGCAGGAGGTTTTGTTGAATACAATGTGGCTAACAATTTGTTTTTACAAGGTGAAGTACTTTACAATTCATTAGGAACAAGAATTAAGTACGACATCAACGAAATTCCAAAGAATTTTAACGGAGAACCTATTTTTGAATTAGACTCCAATGCTTCTGCCTTAACTAAAGGGAAAGTTACACTTAACATTCATAATATTACAATTCCTATTTCTTTGAAATATACTTTTGATAGATTTTCTATTTTCGGTGGATTTGGTGTGAATTTTGTTGCAGGTGTTAAACTAAAAGGAGAGGGAACTCTTGGTGGAAAAGAAATAGATCTTGTTGATGAATTCAAAAAAAACACAGATATGATAGAAATCGACTTGGATAGCGAAATCAAAAAACAACTAACAACTAATTTTTCAGCACATTTAGGGGCTGAATATATGTTTACTGATAATATTTTTATGGATGTTCGCTACAATTTTGGCATTTCATCTATTAACAAAAATTATACAGATTTTGCTCGAGTTAGACAAAGATATTTCCAAGTAGGAGTAGGATATAGATTTTAAAAATTATTTATCTTTGATAAAATCAAGGTTGCATTTTTCGCAACCTTTTTTCTTTATTTTATGCGTATTTTTTTATTCTTAGTATTTCCTTTTTTTAGTAGTTTTGCTCAACAACCCCCTAGAAAATTTCTTGTTGTTGGACTAACGGCATCTACACTAACGGCAAGTTCTTCTAAAATTGCTAATTTGCAAATAGTTTCAGGTGTTGAACAAGGTTTTTTTATCGCAGGTGGAAAAGATTTTTCACTCTCAGAAGAATTTGATTTCCAACTACGATTAAAAATTTCAGAAACAGGTGGGAAAATTGAAAATTCTACATTTTATATAAAAGAAAAATTTTCAACAGAGATTGAAAAATATCGGAATGCAACTCTAAAAGCAGAAGTATATCAGATTGGCTTTGAAGCTAATATCTCACACAAGATAAAGTTTTTAAAAATTTTTACAGGTTTGCAACCTTCATTTATTTTCTTTGGGACATACAAAGAAAAAGGTGTAAAAAAAGAAGACACTTTACCTGGTCCTATTCCACCACCACCTGACCAATCTACTCTTTTGGTTGATTATAACTTATTAAACCTGTGCGGACAAGGAGGGGCTTCTATTCAGGTTTCAGAACATTTTTTTATTGATATAAGTTATCATTTCACAATAAATAATAATGTTCTTTTAAAATATGAAAATATGAAAATAAATATTAAACAGAACTTTCTGCAAATAGGGCTTGGGTATTATTTTTAAAAAAATATTGGTTGATAATTAGAGCTTTGTATAGTGGTCTTTTACCTCTCTTTTATATAATAGTTTCGTGAAATCTTCTAAAATTATAGAGATAAAAGAGAGCTACCTTCGTTTTAGAATAGCTTTATTTATTTTACGAATAAGTTTTGGACCTTCATAAATAAATCCGGTATAGAGTTGTATAAGTGTTGCTCCAGCATCTAATTTTTCAAGTGCATCTTTAGCATTATGTATACCTCCAACCCCAATTATGGGAAAAGATTTCTGACTTTTTTCAGATAAAAAGCGAATGACTTGTGTAGAGCGATGAGTCAGAGGTTTTCCGCTTAGTCCGCCTGTTTCGGTTTGTTCTGGCGAAATAAGTTTTTCGCGGGCGATAGTTGTATTGGTTGCAATAACACCAGCTATTTTGGTCTGATTGACAATTTCAATAATGTCCAAAAGTTGTTCATCAGTAAGGTCAGGTGCTATTTTAAGTAAAATAGGTTTTGGTTTTGGTTTCTGTTGATTATTTTTTTGTAAAGTTTCAAGTAGATTTTTCAGAGGTTCTTTCTCTTGCAAGGTTCTGAGATTAGGTGTATTAGGTGAGCTTACATTAACCACAAAATAATCTACATAATCATACAGTGCCTCAAAGCAAATTAGGTAGTCATCAGTTGCCTTTTCATTAGGAGTTAGTTTATTTTTGCCAATATTTCCACCAATAATAACATTTGTATTGAAGCGTAATTGACGGACAGCTTCTGCAACACCTTTGTTGTTAAATCCCATTCGATTTATAATTCCTTTGTCATCTTTTAGACGAAAAAGCCGTTTTTTAGGATTCCCTTCTTGGGGTTTAGGAGTGATAGTTCCGATTTCTATAAAACCGAACCCAAAACAAGAAAGTTCTTTATAAAGTTCAGCATTTTTGTCTAAACCAGCAGCTAATCCTACCGGGTTTGGGAATTTTATTCCGAAAACTTCTCGTTGTAAATCAGGGTGTTGTATCTGAAATTTTTTCCGAATATAATCAGAAATCCAAGCTATTTTATGTGCTTTTTTCAGAAACCAAAATGTGAAATTATGTATTTTTTCAGGATCAAATAGGAATAAAATTGGGCGAATAAAACTCTTATACATATTCTTTTTTGGGCAAATTTAGTTCTTTTTCTTGAAAAAACAATTGTATATCCGTAATTAAAAATAATTTTGTATATTTGCCTCAAAATCAATAGTTATGAATATTTTCAGTTTCATGGCG
>NZ_BPMA01000033.1 GCF_026005215.1 Capnocytophaga catalasegens
CGTGTAATAGAGAATACAATAGCCTCTGTAAAATGTTTGCAAGAAGGTGAAACAGCTGAGAAAGGTGCTAAAAATAATTGGGTGTTTAAAAAAGGTGCTTCAATTACTTTTAAAGCTAATTTTTACATAGACCCTACTGAAGAAGAACTCTCTTCTCTGAAAATGATGGTGTTAGATGAAAGGGGAAGTATACTAAGTGATTTTTCACAAAAAGAGGATTGTATTACTTTTGTTCCTGAAAATAAAGGAACTATATATACTATCCAAGTAGAATACACTACCTCTTCAGGAAAAAAGGTACAAGAAAAACTTAAAGGAAAATGTGCTTTAAATAGTGTTATATCCGTTTCTCCTACTAATAATGCTTCTGAAGTTAGACCTAATGAAGAAGTTACCATTAAGGTTCAAAAAATGAGGTTTAGTGATAACTCAGAAGATGTTGCTAATATAAAATGGGCTCTCAATGGAATAGTAGTACAAGAAGGCGGAAAAACATACAAGTTCCGTAATGATAAAGAACGAACATACTATATAGAGGCTTTTAGCTTAAAATCTAACTCTTCGGAAAAGCCCGATGAAAAAGATACTTGGAAACTTACAGTAACAGAAAATGAAGTTAAAGATATTTCAGTAGAGGGAGTGCTAAAAGTAGGAAAACCCTTTACTCTTACAGCAAAAACTATATTCCCTGATCTCACAACTAAAGATTTAGAAAGAATATATTGGTCTATTCCTTTTAGCTATATAGATGAAGATGGTATTCCGCATAAACCTTTTGAAATACGCTACCAAATAAAAGGTTTTGGTCTTGGTTATTCTAAGGATCCAAGGATAATGAAAATAACACCTTCAGCTGAGGGTGAGTTTGAAGTTACTTGTAGTATTAATAAAAAAACAATAAAGAAAAAAATTAATGTTGTTCGTCCTACAATTTCTTCAGTTCATTGGATAGACAAAGATGGGAGTAGTGGTAATATCTTAGCAACAGCAGGATATGACCAAGAAATGTATGCCTATGTAGAACACATAGGATTAGATGGAGAAGAAGTTGTTGTAGAGGTATATAATGCTAAAGACAAAAAGACTCCTATTTTTACCTCTGAAAAAATAACAGTTCCTGTAGGTAGTAAAGAATTTACTTTCCTTTACTCAGTAAAAAAAGAGTATAAAGGGAAAACAGAGGAAGAGAAGAAGGAGGAAGATAAAAAAAGAAAGGATTTCCAAATATTTTTCAAAGTAAAACCCGTTGACACGAATCTTTTTTTGAAGTATTCAAATGAAGAATTTGAAAATAATCTCCTTACAATTACAAATAGAGGCGATATAGTAGAAGCCTACTTCTGTAATTCAGATGATAGTGAAAAACAAAAATTTATAGAATCTGGAAAAGTTGCACATTTAAAGATATATGCAACTAATATGAAAAACAGAGAAGTTGAAGTATTGTTTTTTACAAGAGATAAATTTCTA
>NZ_BPMA01000034.1 GCF_026005215.1 Capnocytophaga catalasegens
AAGTCTAGAGTGGGCTAGTTTGACTCATATAGGAAATAATAGTAATTATTCTTTTAAAGGTAACCCACAACCAGCTATCCCTATGAAGAAAGTTTTGTATTATTATGAAAAGTTTTATAAAGAAGAGCTCGAAGGAAAAACCAATTTATACTTAAAAAAAGGATTTTTAAAAGAATTCGAAATAGATTGTGCTTGTCAAAATTCTAGTCAAAAGAGTAAAATAGTGATTTTTGATTCAGCTTTAACAGAAGAAAGAAAAAACATAGTAAATTCTTTCACAATTTTATTATTAGAAAGAGCAGCTCAAAATTCATCAAATAAAAAAATTATTATAACTAGCACTATACGTACCCCTCAAAAACAAGCAGAAGCTATGTATAATAATGAAAGTACAGGAAAACACATAAGATATGCAGAGTCAGGAAAAAAGGTGATCGAAATTTATAACTTAGGAGTTAAAAAGGGGGATTCTAAAGAGAAAATAATTTCTGATATGAAAAACAAGATAGAAGAACTTGCAAAAGAAGGGAAAAGGGTTTCAAAGCATTGTGTATCTGAAGAAATATATGCTAAGAATAATATAATAGATGTTTCTTATACTAGAGAAATTAAAAATCCTCGTGATTTTATTAAAGAGTTAGCTAAAGATAGTTCTGTCACTAGAATTATACACCCTCTAAATAATGTTGTTATAAATGATAAAATCTCTTATGATTCAAGTGAGGGAGCTATTCATATAGAAATTAAAATTCCATAATTAGATGAAAAAAATACTATTCCTTTTTATTCTTAGTAGTTTTATAACTACTTGTAAACAACAACATAAAAAAGCTTATGTTGCTGATGTCTCAGAAAATACAATTGCTATTGATTCTTTTTACTTAAAAGAAAATATTTTTAAATATACCCAGCTTGGTATAGAGTGTAAGAGAGGAAATTTAGACAATGTAAAAAAACTTCTTGATAAGGGAGCAAATAGTAGATTTGCAAAAAAAGATGATTATTTAATATATGATGCTTTGTTTGTAGCCATAGAAAATCATCATTTGCCTATTGTCAAATATCTCGTAGAAAATAAATCAGATATAAATCAAATATATACAGAAGAAGGTCTAACACCTATTGGATTAGCTTGTAAAATAGGAGACAAAAAGATTGTTTCTTATCTTATTAAACAAGGTGCAGATGTTAATATTATTGAGTGTAATGAATTTATATTTAATAATAAAAATCACTCTTCAGATTGGTTGGGAACATACTTAGGTCATTTTTTATATTTAAAAGAAGAAAAGGCAGACCCTCGTGCTTGGGGAGATATCTTAATAAAAATAGATAATAACATTGCACATTTACAGATAGAAACTTATGATGAAAATAATGATAAGGAATATATTTTTAAAGAAGAAAAAAACAACGAAATTTTATTTGTAGATTTAAAAAATAAGAATTATATATTAAAAATAACAAAGAAAAACAATACATACTTTCTCAAAAGCTCTTTTTTAGATAGTTTATTGGATAAAAGTAGCCTATATGCAATAGAAAAGAATAATTAGTAATAAAAAGAGAAACAATATGATTTGGTATGGGGCGAAAAAATAGGTTGTATGGAAATGAAAAAAGTTATAGAAGTCTCTAATTGTTTACATATAGATCCAAATTGGCTAATGACTGTAATAGCTTTAGAAACAGGAGAGAGTTTTAATCCAGCTATAGGTAATGGATTAGGATATGTAGGATTGATTCAATTTGGAAAGAGTGCTGCAGATAGTTTGAATATAACACAACAAGAATTGGTAAAAATGTCTTTTATTGAGCAAATGAATTATGTGCAAAAATATTTAGAAAAAAACAAAACAAAATATAAAACTCTTACAGACTTGTACTTATCAGTTCTATATCCTTCTGCTTGTGGTCATGGTTTAGAGAAAGAATATATTGTTTTAGAAGGTAATGCATATAAAAATAATCCTCTTTTTTGGAGAGAAAAAGATGAATACGAATGGGTAAAAGAAAAAGATAAAAATGGGAAAGTTAAAAAATATAAAAAGTTAAAAAATGCAGAAGGCAAGACTTATATGTGGGAAATAACAGAAACTTTAGAAGAAATTTTAAAAAAAGGAGAATTACACAAATCAAAATATGTTTCTTGCTTAGAAGGAGATTGCTTGGATACTTGGGATATTGTAACTAACAATAGAATAAAACAATTACATCCCAAGATCAGATGTGCAGTGAAAAATTTCATTAATGAAGTTTATAATACAATGAATATTAGGCTACGTGTTATAGAAGGCTTTAGGTCTTTTAGTGAACAAGATAATCTATATGCACAGGGAAGGACTACAAAAGGAAGTATTGTTACTTATGCAAAAGGAGGAGAAAGTTACCATAATTATGGATTAGCTATTGATGTGGTAGAAATAAAAGATGGTAAAATAGATTGGATAGAACAAGAAAGAGTTCTACCTAAAATAGCTCCAATAGGTAAAAAATGGGGATTTGAATGGGGAGGCGATTGGAAAAAAATTAAGGATAAGCCACATTTTCAAATGGCTTTTGGAAAAAAAACTAAAGAATTAAAGAAACTATATAATGATAATAATAATGATCATACAAAAATTCCTTTATAGATATATTATATACCTATTTTCAGTATTTATTATATCTTGCAATAGCCAAAATGAGAATACTCACACAAATAATCAAAATAATTCTTTACAAAAGCTGAAAGATACTATTATATTAGATGGTTCAACAGAAGGAGAACAAATCTATTTATATGTCAATAAAATCACTCTTGATTCTATTATAGAGAGTGAAATTTTAGGTGAAACAGGAAAGGAGAGGTATTCATTTACCTTCAATGATCAACTAAAAAAAGCTAATCATATTCTTTATTCTTATGAAAAACCTATATACCTTTCAAAGAATATAAAACTTAAGGTGAGTAAAGAAGAAGATTTATATTCTTCTAAAGAAGTAAAACAAAAATTAAATAAAAAGTTTATGTTATATCATAATATCCTCTTCCGAAAAAAAATAGATTGTAAATGGTTTGGAAAATACACTTTAACACTCAATCAAAATAATGATGATTGGAGAGAAATTTATGATATTAAGATTGATATCTCAAAAGATTCTATAGTTTATGAAGCAAAAGGATACCAATTATATCAGAGATTTCTATTATCTGGAATCTCGAAAAAAGATACTTTATTTTTGTATATTAGCAATATAGAGGACAATATAGGAGGTGTTAATTTTTCCGAAGAATCCAAAATTATAATGAAAGGAGAACAATTCTTTATAAAAAATGCGTATATTAATTCTTTATCAAAAAAATCTAATTCATCTTATAAATTAGAAAAAGAGTAAGAAAGGATCTACAGAGGGAGACAAGAGGACACAAGTAATTCAAGTGTTTTTCTATGATAAAAAAAATTTTTTCATTTAAGCTAAATATTAACGAATTTTAATTGGAAATAGCTCCGAGAGTTGAGGGTAAAAAAGCCTTTTATTCTGATAAAAAGGTTATAGATAACAAGGGGGAACTTTTGGTAAAGTTAGATACTTCCAAGTTCGAAAAAGCACAGAAACATATACACATAATGGCAGTATTCAAAACAAAAGTGAATGATAAGGAAAAAGGAGCCTATATGAACCTTGCCAATCATTTGGTACTATATTATGAAAAAAAATTGAACGACGTAGCTGGGAATAATAGTGCGGTAAAGGTTGGAAAAGCAAAAATAAATAGAGTTCAACTGGAAGAGAAAAAATGTATTTGTGAGGAAAAAGTACGAGCTTTTATGAGAATGTTACGAGTAAAAGAAGGTACAGAAGGAGAAAAAGGCTATACAACATTATATGGGGGGACACAATTTTCAGATATGAGTAGACATCCTAATAAAGTTATAACATTGGGAAAATATTCTTCATCTGCAGCAGGAGCTTACCAGATAATGGGATATACTTATGATGGTATAAAAAAGTATTTTTCAAAATATAATATTACTAATTTTAATCAAGAAGCACAAGATAAAATGTGTCTAATTATTCTTAAAAATAATTATTTAAAAGATCGTAATGATTCTTTTTATAATCCTGCTTTTTACAAAGATAAAGATAAAAAAAATAGAGATACTCTAAAAGAAAAGAAAGCAAAAGAATGGCGAAAAAGATTTAAAGGAAAACAAGGAGATATTATTCAATTTATAATAGATGATAATTTAGAAAGGGCTACATTGTTATCTAGTTTATGTTGGTCAAGTCTTCCAGATTCTCCTTATGGACAACAGAACTCTAAATACACATTTGAAGATGTAAAAAGAATATATGAGAACTTTCTTAAAGAAGAAATTGAAGGAAAAACTGACTTACATTTGAAAAAAGGATTCCTTAAAGAATTTGGATACAACTGTGGATGTGATAAAAAATTATCAAATAGTAATATTCAAGGAAAAGGTTGGAATATTGATGTACATTTATGGGAGGATAGAAAAGAGATGGGCTATGGAATTTTAGTGCTAAAAGATAATGTAGGGAATGAAGTTTGGAGAACTATTGTTAGAGCACAGGGGTATACTAGTACAATAGGAGGATCTCGAAAAACAAGTTATTCTGACACACCAATAGGAACATATAAATTTGAACAATGGCGTAGTGATGGAAGTTCTGTTATCTATGGTGAAAATCCTAGATTAGATATGACATATGAATCAGGAGAGGCAAAAGGAATAAGAGAAGAGATACAAATTCATGGAGGTAGACAAAAAGGATACCAAAATCCTTACTTATGGAATACAGGAGGATGTTTAAGGGTTTTTGATGATGCTATTGTAACATTGAAATCAAAAATAGTAGAATTAGAAAAAGGAAATGAAGGACATCACTACATAAATATATCACATTCTTTAAAATTTGATGATGTATCTCAAAAATATTTTATCCCATCTGACTATGAAGAATTAAAACTATCTCCAAATAATCAAGAATTATTAAAAAAAGGAATTATTAATAAAAAATATTATTATAGGAATGAAAAAAATTATTATACTGATAATATTAATGCTTAATTTAAGTTGTTCAACTAAAGCTCAAGAAAAATCTAATTTTGAAATATTGCAAAATATTGACAAGCAAATTAAAACCAAAAATATAACAGAGCAAACATATAAAAATTTAATTTTTTTAAAGCAAAATGTTGATGGTGCTGATGCTGAGTATTATTTAGAGAATTATAAAGATTTGCTTTTAAATGATCCTAAAAGATTTAGTTCTTTTTTAAAAAAGAATAATATTAAATTAGATGAAGATATTATAGATTTTTTTAAAGGTTCAAGTGTAGAAAATTCTTTAGAAAAAATAGTAAATGAATATTTTTCTTCTAAATTTTTCACTAAAAATGTAAAGATAGAATATAAAAAAACAAAAAAATATTATGTAAAAGATAATGATAGATATGTAAATTTAAGGGAAAGACCAGATGTGAAATCAACTATTTTACAAGAGGTTTACAATAAGGAATATGTATCTGTCATTGATAGTATAAACAATTGGTATAAAGTAAAATATGATAAAAATGTAGGATTTATACACAAAAGTAGAGTCTTTTTTAATAATTATGATATAGAAATCTTTCTCAATGATACGATTCTCCTAAAAAAACCAATGATAAAATATAAAGAGCATGAAAAATTTCTCTATGAAGATTATAAAAATTCTGATTGCGTAGCGTGTTTATTAAAAACCAATAATACTATATTTATATCTTGTGATAATATTAATGAAATAGCTTTTAAAGCTATATATGATTTAAAAGGAAATATTTTATCTTATCTTTATGACGGGATGTCTTACAATGAAATTAATGGATATGATTTGTTAAGAATACAATCATTAATACAAGAAAAAAATCAAAATATTGAAAAATTCTATATATTAAAACAATGGTAAGAAGTGCCTTTGTAAAAGTATACACTCTTCATTTTTGAATAAAATACACTTTAAGAGTTATATTGGGTTACACAAGAGAAATCTGATGAGATATTTAGAAAAGATTTGCCAGAGTTTTAAGAGGCTGTTAAACGAGATGTTACAGTTCCATTACATCAATATGAATATGATGCTTTGGTTATAATTTTAGAAGTATATAATACTGAAAACAAACAGAAACCTCTCTATACTTCTGAAAAAGTAGTAGTTCCTAAGGGGAGTAAGGAAATCTGTATTCCCTATACAATGGAAAAAACATACAAAGGAAAAACAGATGAGGAAAAACAGAAAGAAGACAGAGAAAGGAAAGATATTCAAATATTTTTCAAAATAAAACCCGTTGACACGAATCTTTTTTTGAAGTATTCAAATGAAGAATTTGAAAATAATCTCCTTACCATTACCAATAGAGGGGATATAGTAGAAGCCTATTTCTGTAATTCAGATGATACTGAAAAACAAAAATTTATAGAATTTGGAAAAGTTGCACATTTAAAGATATATGCAACTAATATGAAAGGCAGAGAAGTTGAAGTATTGTTTTTTACAAGAGATAAATTTCTATATTCTAAAAATACAACACAGAACGAACTAACTTGGAAACTTTGGAGTGATATTGAGACTCATAATATAAAAGGGGAACCATTCCATT
>NZ_BPMA01000035.1 GCF_026005215.1 Capnocytophaga catalasegens
CTTATCCTCAGCTAACTAAATTAGCAGAAAATGAAGCTGCTGTGAAAGTTGGTGGACTCTTAGGCATAGGAGAAGTTGAAAGAGTTGAATTAGAAAAAAAAGAATGCATTTGTAAACAATATGATTTGATATGGGGGAATAAGGTAAGTTGTGAATTTAGAAAAAAAATAGTAGAGATAGCAAAAGAAATAGGACTCCCTCAAGAAAAAAATAAAGGGGCTAATTGGTTGATGGCTGTAATCGCTTTAGAGACTGCAACAAAATTTAGTCCTACAATAGGGACATTTGGGAAACATAAAGATGATTCTAAATCAGGGTATGTGGGATTAATACAGTTTGGGAAAGCAGCAGCAGAAAGTTTAGATATTAAACGTTCTCAATTAATTAAAATGTCTGCAGAGGAGCAGTTAACTTATGTTAAAGCCTTTTTTCAGCAAAAAATGTTTGAAAATAAGCTAAAAACAATGACCGATTTATATTTGGCTGTTAATTATCCTATAGCTTGTGGACAAGGAGCAAATAAGAATTATGTAGTTTATGATGATACAAATGCTGCATATGATTCAAACCCTATTTTTAAAAGAGAAAAAGACGAATACTTTTTTGATGAAAAAGGAAAAAAACATTATTATAAAGGTAGAAAAGGGAAATCTTACATTTGGGAATTTGAGGAAGCTGTTAATGAATTATATGAAAAAGGTGAAAAAAATAGAGCTACCTATTTCTCCTGTTTAGGAAAAGGAGAGTTATTTATAAATGAGTTTGGATTAGTACAAGTAACTAAAATTGGGAATCCTTATATCATCAATTATGGTACTGAAGATACATATTCTTATATTAAAAAAGATGGTTCAAAGTCTGTAAGTGCCAAACACGGGGACGACTGGATAAAACCAGAAAAAGCCTCTGCCATTTCAGATGCAGTTTATAATTTGGTAAAAGAGTTTCCTAACCAAAAACTACATATAAATGATTGTAGTGCTTATAATCCTTCATATAATTTAGGACATAGTAAAACGGGAGCTCATAGTAGAGGAGAGGCATTTGATTGTAAATTTTTTACAGTAAATGGTGAAGGAACTAATGATATAAACAGCTTAACAGTTGAAGATATCAAAATAAATTCAAGATTTATAGAATTACTAAAAGAGACAAAACAATTTACAGTTTTTTATGCGGATAATGGGAAAATACCTGGTACTAAACACGCTTCAAATCATAAAGATCACTTACACGTAAATTAAATATCAAATGAGAATAGTTTTTTTAATAATAATAGCATCTACTTTATTTTTTTGTGACAATAAACATATAAATAAACAAAGAAAAGAGGAATTGAGAGATTGTATAATCCCTAATAATGTATTAGCTTATATTCAATCAAATAAAGACTTTGAATTGATTGATATTCAGAAACAATTTAGTGAAGATTTCTGGAACTATTATAGGATTCAAAAGAAATCATTGTGTCCTATTGTCTGTTATGGAGATTTCAATTATGATAATGAAAAAGATATAGCTGTTATAGTTAATTACAAAGAATATAAAAGTGGCACTTATCCTAAACACATATTTCCTTTTTTGGTTATTTTTCATAGTTATGAAAAGGAAATAAAAACTCCCTATATTGTCTATAAGACTGATGACTATAAAGAAGAAACTGTAAAATCTGTGATTTATGACCAATTTGAAAATGGAATATGGAGTTATATACAGACAGGTCAAAAAAATGAAAAGGATATTGTCGAAATTGTTATTCCTGAAAAATCAAGTTTTTATGTTTATTGGGATGATATCAAAAAACAATATAGATATAGGAATAGTTTAGATGACGATTATGATTATAATTACAATCCTAAATTAGAAGATTTATTTAAAGGAGAATACGTGTTTAGTACATTTAATAAAGATAATATAAAATACCAGTATATCATTAATATTAAAAATTTAAACAATATAGATCTTATCATAGAAGAAGATGAAGACCAATACGAATATAAGAAAATGGAAGCCTCTATTATAGATAACAATAAGCTTAAGATAGTTTTTGATAGCAAGCTTGATGAGATGGGGATTATATACCTTGAATGTATTGATAGTCTTTACTATATATCAGGAGCTCCTATTTATTTTATCAACATAGGAACTGAAAGTGAAGAGTTGGATAAAATAAAGTGACTTGAAGAAAGATGTAAATAAAATAGTAGAAAATATTGTATTCAATATGAAAAAGATAATATTTTTCAATGTATTAGTACTTCTATTTTGTTTCTCTTGTAATGATAATAACAATCAAAATAAACAAGAGGAAGAATTAGATTGTGAAGAGATTATTTCAAAAATTGTACAATCAAGTTCTTTAGATTGGAAACATTACCCCGAAGCTTTCACAAGAATAGATCGTATTTCGGGAGATAGTATTTTTATCAAAGTTTTTTTTGATATGGATATCACTGATGAGAATGAACCTAATACCAAACAAGTGGTTGAAAATACCATTGCTTGGTTATTACTTTGTGTTGAAGATAATAAAATGTATAATATTACATATAATAATTCTATTCAAGAAATAGGTTTTAACAAAATGCTCTTTGACACAAAGAAAATAAAAGAGAAATGTGATATTAACTATAATAAAGAACCTAATTGCACTAATTATACAGATAAAAAGGGAAATATTAAATATATATGTACTTTCCCTAATCAAGAATTTGAAGTTTTGTATGATACATTGAAAATAAAATATGGTTTAGAAGATGAGCTACTAAAAAAACTACCTAAAAAAGATACAGTCTATAAAATAGGAGAACAATCTGATATAAAGTATAAAATATCTAATGATACCATTGGAATTGAATTATTTTACTATGAAATAGGAGGAAGTACACTATACAAGCTTTATAAAAGAAATGAGGAAGGAATAATAGATCTTACAACTAATTCTTTTTAGTTTCTGTTTATTATATCCATCCTAAAAATACAACGCAGAATGAACTAACTTGGAAACTTTGGAGTGAAATACAGACCCATAATATAAAAGGAAAACCTTTTAATTGTGTTAAGGGAAAAATAAATGATAAAGGAGAGCTTTTAGTAGAGTTAGATACTTCTAAATACAAATGGATCAAAGAAGATATAATTGCTGTATTTAAGATTAAAGGAAAAGAAGGCAACGAAAAAGGAGCTTATATAAAAGAATGGTATTCTCTAATATTACATTCTTATTCTCAGCTAACTAAATTGGCAGAAAATGAAGCAGCTGTAAAAGTTGGTGAAATCTTAGGCATAGGAAAAGTTAAAAGAGTTGAATTAGAGGAAGAAGGACATTCTTGCCCGAGATGTACAGCACCCGTTACTGTAGCACAACTAAGAGAACTTTTCCCAAAAGCAGAAGAAGATACATTAAAAACTGTAGCCGATACCTATACAAAATATATGAAAGAGCTACATATGGATACTTGTTGGAATAAAGCACACTTCTTCGCCCAAGCAGCAATAGAAACAGGATTTAAGTTAGATATAAAATCTGGAGAAGGATTTAATTATTATTGGGAGGATTTGATTGAAAAATTTAGAGCTTTTCAAACTACAGAAGGAAGAAAAAAAGCAAAAGAATGGGGTAGAGCTGAAAGAAATTCAAAGATAAATGGAAAAACAAATCCAAAATACCAAAGTGTTTCTCTTGAAAATAAGAAAAAAATTGCAAATTGGGCGTACTCACCTTCTTTTCAGAAAGGAAAAGAATTAGGAAATATTTATGATAATGATGGATGGACTTTTAGAGGTAAAGGACTTATACAACTTACAGGAAGAAGTGCCTACCAATATGCAAATACTTATACAAAGAAAGAAAATGCTGATATTATAGCAAATCCAGATTTGGTAATGACTAATATTGCTATAGGGGTAATTTCATCAATGGCTTTCTTCAAGTGGAAAAAGATAAATATTTTAGCAAATGGGAATAGAAATACAAAATCTATTTGTGAAGAAGTGGGCAAAGATGTAAGAGCTACTGATCCCAATGGAAAACCATCTAGAAATCATGCTGAAAAAATAATATTTTTCAATAATTCCTCATCAAAAGTTTTTAAAATAGATGAATGCTTATGGGGACACAGTAAAGGGTGGCACGATCCTGTGGACAATCCTAGGAGAACAAAATATAATTCTGGAGGTAATTATAAACCTGTAAATGGTGCTTATGGAAAAGTTAGAAATGGTTATACAAAATTCCATTCAGGGTTAGATTTATTTGCCTTACCATATATAAAAGATGAATATGATGGGACTCCTGTATATGCTTGTCTTGATGGTGTTGTTGTTGAATCCACGTATAAATTAGAATTTTCAAAGGGAGAAATAATGGGGATTGATATAAAAGAGACAGATAAAGTCTTTTTTATTTACATGCATTTAAGCAAGAGATTAGTAAAAGAAGATGAATATGTAAAAGCAGGTCAAATAATTGGATATTCTGGTGTATCAGGTTCCATTGCAAATGGTATTCCAAGTCCTCATTTGCATTTAGAAATAGCAACAGTTAAGAATGCTTATGGTACAGGGGAAAACAAAAGAACCAATCCTGCAAGATTTATAAAATTAAATTCTTATGATACAAAAGACCAAGATGAAGCAGTTGATTATAAATATTATCAAGATGGTACAAAAAAGAAGTGGAGTGCTCCCAAAAACGATCATAGAAAATTATAATTATATAATTTTCATTTTATTATTCTTTCCCATTTTTTCTATAGGACAAGAAATAAAAAACGACCTCCCTTATATCTCTTTTCAAGATTTATCTGACTTTTCAGAATCTTCAAAAGAGATTAATAGAACGATGATTTATCGCTCTGAGAAATTAGCTAAAATATTTGGCTTAAACAATAAGTTTTTTATAGATGGAGGGGACAGGTACTTTATGGAAATGTATTAGTTTCAGAATGGGTGGTTTTAAAGAGTTTTACTGATTACACGTATACTAATAGTAAACAAAGAGAAAGACTCGTGTTTATCACTAAAAAAGAAAATGGTAAGGAAGTGATAAAAAGCATGGTAAAAGTTTTTACAACAAATGATTATGCTATCTGTCAGTTAGATAAAAAAGGACATTCCTTTGGAATTGCCATAGGGAAATACCATATTACAAACAATAAAGAGTTTTTTGAGATTCAACATATTTTCTCAATATTGGATAACAAACTCAAAAAAGAGCCTTTAAACAAGTTGATATATGACTGCCCGCCTCCAAGTGATTATAGCTCTTCAGAAGAACCTGATGAGTACTTTTATGGAGTAAACGGGGGTAAAAAATATGAACGTTATTGGTATGACAACTGATATTAAAAACTAAAATCTTACTCAAAAAATGATGAAGTTAATAATTTCCTTTTTAAGTTTATTCCTGTTGCATAATTGTTCTTTCCAGAAAGAGGGAAAGCAATCTTTAGATAAAGAAAATTCATCAAAAGATGAAATTTTTATAGGAAAAGAATTTTATGCTGGTGATGAGCTTTCGGATTATGAATGTATAAAAAATAGCAGTTATTTTAAATCTGATAGTCTTTGTTATAGTGTTTACAAACCATTGAACTATCATTATTTTGTTTTTAGTTTAGAAAAGTTTCTTTCAAATGAAGATGTAGAAAAATTCCGTATATTAGATACACTGCATCTTAAGAGTATTGCTCATATTAATTTTATCCATAATGAGTTAGGAGCGTCTTTATTTTTAGATGATAAAAAAATAAAAGAATGGATTTTTAATAAGACTCCCAATATTACCACTCCTAAGGACATCGTCATAACAGAAGAGGGGATCATTCAAAATGATAGCGGGGAGATGATTCAATTTAAAAATATTTCTGAGGTCATCAATCGCATACAAAAATCTAAGCTCTTTACGCTGAAAAAAATGTATCAACACGACCTCAATCAAGATGGTGATAAAGATATCTTTCTTGTTTTTAAAAATAACAACGATTTAAAGTCTGATGACCATAAGACTTTGGTTGCCCCTGTTATTTTGTTAATTCATCAAGGAGGTGATAAGTACAAATTCTTTCACAATGAAAAAATCTATCCAAGTATGGAAGGTTTTTTCTTCAAAAGAATTGCTTTTAAAGACAATTTTTTCACCATTGAATTAGATACTGAAGTACCTGATGAATATACCGCTGAAAAGTATATCACTTTTAAATATAGTAAAAATAAGATTGTTCTACACCGATTTGGAAAAATCACCAATTGGTGGGATGAGAGAAAGCCTTTCAATGCTCAACTAACGCAAAAAGACTTTGGAGAAATCCTTTTTGAAGATTATGATCCTGAAAAAATAAACGAAATAATATATAAATAGTTTTTGAGAATATAAACGAACATATATAGCTAATTTTGTATATGCTAATATAAATGGTAATAAAAATGAAGCCTCTGGAGATGGTTGGCGCTTTAGAGGAAGAGGATTGATTCAGTTAACAGGAAGGGGAAATTATAAATTAGCAAATGATTACACTATGAGATTAATGCATAGAAATATTATTGATTCAGATAAGGAAGCTGAAAGTGTAGGTACAGATTTAGAGATAGCAGTATTGTCTTCTATGTCATTCTTTAATTTTAAAAAATATAAAGGGAAAGCATTATATGACATAGCAAATGGTAGTAAAAATGTAAAAAAAGATATTTGCCCTTGGATAGGTAATGATGTTCCTTTACAAAATGGAAAAACAAATTATGAGGAAAAACAAAAAGCTTTTGACACAAAAACATCTATTGTTTTTAAAACAAATGAGTGCAAATTCAAACAACAAAAAGCAAAAAAATATGATATTGAAAAAGCCGTTGAACATTTAAATAAAAAAGCTAAAAGTAAGTCTATAAAAAAATGTGCTCTCTATGTAAGACAAGCTATAAATGCAGGAGGAATCTTTGGACTAAACGGTGATGCAAGATCTTACTATGAAGATGACAAATTAGAGAGAGCAGGCTTTACTAAAATAGGAAATGATATCAATTCAATAGAATTAAAGAAAGGAGATATTGTAGCTTTTGCCGCTGTTAAAGGACATATTTATGGACATATTGCTATGTGGAATGGGGAACAATGGGTTTCTGATTTTAAGCAAAATTCATTTTGGGTTGCAAATCAATATTCAGTAGAAAAAAAATATGTCTTATATAGGTGGATTGAAAAATAACAAAATTTTGCTTATGAAAAGAGTTATTATTATACTTATCACAATTGCTTTTATCGGTTGTAGAGATAAAAAGAACGCGAATAATGTAGCAGATACAGAAGTTGCTATAGCTACTTTAAAAGCATTTTATTTATCAGCGTACAATGATTCGGTAGATAACCAAGAAGTTCTATTTAAACAATATGTTTCTGAGCAATTGTTAGAAAAGATTGAGGAACTATCTGCTGATATGACATTAGATTACGACCCTTTTATAAAGGGACAAGATTTTTTTGCTGATGTTCTCAATAGTACATTAAAAATAACACCTTTAGAAAATAAAAATGAATACAGATGTTGTTTTTTACTATTTGGAAACACTTATGAAAAAGAAACTTGTGTAGACTTTTTATTAGAAAAAGATAAGGACGGACATTTTGTAATTTCTAATATATTAAATGATGATATTTTAGCAGGGAAAAGGGATATAATGCCTACTTCCGATGATAGTTATTTAGGAAAGATTCTTTTTAGAAAAAAGATAGATATGAACAAAGATGGCATTGAGGATAGGTTTATTGTTTATGATTCAGGAGATGACCTTTTTGCGACCATAAAGATAGTTTTAAGTGATAAAGGAAAAGAAAAAATATTTTTCAATAATAGGATAATTAATAACACCATTACAAGTGGAGAAGGATTTAGAAATATTTCTTTTGAGAATCATTTTTTCACTATTGAAGAAAACACCTCTACAGATCCTGTACAAATAAAATACACTACTTTTTCAATAGATTATAAAACAAATGAAATTTTTCTTTACAGAGTAGAGGTTTCAAATATTTTCAACAATGCATCTGATGATTTTGATATAATTCGAACTCAAAAGGACTTTGGAGAAATCTCTTTTGAAGATTATGCTTCCTGAAAGAAATAAAAAGAAAAATTTTGTAAAACTTCCTTCCGTTTTAACAGGAATGGAATATAAAGCTAAGTATATTATAAAATATAACGGGAATTATGAAAGATGGTACAATGCAAGAGATAATAATGCACAAAAATTATATCGAGAATCATTAAAAAAGATTAAAGCGAAATTTATAGAAGAATTTAAAAAATAATTATTTAAATCATGAAAAGAATATTATGTATTATCTCGCTTATAGGATTAGTCATAGCTTGTAATAATATAAAGAATCAAAACAACAATATTTTTTCTCATAATCAAGAAAGTACAAAAGAGGTATATTGTGAAGAAATAATTTATAAAATTGTACAATCAAGTAATTTAGATTTATCTCTATATCCAAAATATTTTGTAAGAATAGATAGAATTGAGAATAATATTATCTTTATTCAAGTATATTTTGAGAATAATATTTCAGAAACTAATGATACTAAGCAGATCGTGGAAAGTACTATTGCCTGGTTATCATTAGAGGTTAAAGAGAAAAAATTATATAATATAACTTTTGATATAGAAAATCCTATAGTTTTAAGTTTTGATGAAAAATTACTTAATGCAGATAATATAGAAAGAATATGTATGAAGAGTAATGAGGAAAAGATTATATCAGAATCTAAAAGTAGTAACCATATCAGGATAAAGAAAAATTTAGTAGATAAAAAATATAAGGGAAAAATGGATCAGAAAACTTATTAAAAAAAATACCTCTAAAAAGTTTCTATGATAATAAACACTATATAAATTACACAATACAGAAAAACAATATTATTATAGAAAAAGAAGTTCCCTTAGGAATTGTCTCAATTAGATTAAGAAAGAAAAATAATATATGTGTTTTGTCCTATGAAATAAAGTATCCAGAAGAGTAATTACTAATTTTTTTATAGTATCTTCAAATAAAGAATTTGAAAATAATCTCCTTACAATTACAAATAAAGGGGATATAGTAGAAGCGTATTTCTGTAATTCAGATGATACTGAAAAACGAAAATTTATAGAATCTGGAAAAGTTGCACATTTAAAGATATATGCAACTAATATGAAAAACAGAGAAGTTGAAGTATTGTTTTTTACAAGAGATAAATTTCTATATTCTAAAAATACAACACAGAACGAACTAACTTGGAAACTTTGGAGTGAAATTAAGACCCATAACATAAAAGGGGAACCATTCCATTCTACTAAGGGAAAAATAGATAATAAAGGAGAGCTTTTAGTAGCGTTAGATACTTCTAAGTGTAAATTAGATAAAGCAAATATAATTGCTGTATTTAAGATTAAAGGGAAAGAAGGTAAAGAAAAAGGAGCTTATATAAGAGAATGGTATTCTCTAATATTACATTCTTATCCTCAGCTAACTAAATTGGTAGAAAACAAAGCAGCCGTTCAAGTAGGTGAACTTTTGGGTATAGGAAAAGTTGAAAGAGTT
>NZ_BPMA01000036.1:0-15282 GCF_026005215.1 Capnocytophaga catalasegens
ATTACGGATATACAATTAATTTTTTGTAAGAATTATCATTTGCAAAACTTTTTCTTAGATTTTTTCTATTTTTTGCTACTCCAACCCTAAAACAATTTTTTTCACTTAACTATACTGTTCCGACCCCAAAATAGTACTTTTTATCCACTTGACTATGATGTTCCGACCCCGAAACAATACTTTTTACCTACTTGACTATGATATTCCGACCCCGAAATAGTACTTTTTATCCACTTGACTATGATGTTCCGACCCCGAAACAATACTTTTTATCCACTTGACTATGATGTTCCTACCCCGAAACAATACTTTTTATCCACTTAACTATCCTATCGGTACCCCCCGACAGCACTTTTTACCTACTTAACTATCCTATCTGAATATTCAGATAATAAAATAAAAAATTTTAGCTAATAATAACATTACTATCTACAAACGAAAAATGCTGTTAAACATATTTTTTCAAAAATAATTTGATTGATTTATCAAAAAATAGTAACTTCGCACTTTGTTTTCTACGTATGAACTTAAAACCCTATACCAAAGAATTTCGATATAATTTACACTTAGCTACCCCTGTTATCTTAGGTATGCTTGGGCATACACTGGTCGGATTTATAGACAATGCCATGGTAGGAAAATTGGGTACAACTGAGCTAGCAGCAGTTGCACTTGGTAATAGTATTATATTCTTAGTTATGGTTTTAGGAATCGGTTTTTCTACCGCTATAACTCCCTTTACAGCTGAGGCTTATAGTGCTAATGACGTCAAACAAAAAAAATCAATCTTAAAACACGGATTATTTTCGTGTAGTATGTTGTCTATTTTGCTTTTGCCTATATTATTTTTTGCAGAAGACATAATGCATGCCACAAAACAAGACCAAGAGGTAATCAATCTGGCACTTCCTTATGTACAATGGGTTGCTATATCGCTTATTCCTCTGATGGTTTTCCAAGCATTAAAACAATTCTCTGACGGGCTCTCGCTGACCAAATACCCAATGTATGTAACCATTATTGGTAATGTTGTCAATGTTATATTGAATTATTTATTCATTTACGGAACGTTTGGGTGTCCCAAACTGGGAGTTTTAGGAGCTGCGGTAGGTACGCTTGCCTCTCGATTTATTATGCCATTTTTACTTTGGTTTATTTTGATAAAAAATCCGAAAACACAGCTGTATTTCATAGGGGTACATTGGAGAAAAATTCATTGGAAACCCATCAAAAAACTCATCTATATTGGTGTTCCTTCGGCTTTGCAAATGATTTCAGAAGCAGGTGTTTTTATTGCTGCAACTTGGATAAGTGGTGCATTGGGCAAAAACTATCAAGCATCAAACCAAATAGCCCTAAGTTTGGCGAGTTTGACTTTTATCATTGCATCTGGACTTAGTATAGTGGCTATGATACGTGTAAGCAATTTCAAAGGATTGAACGACTATATTAACCTGCGAAGAGTAGCTATCTCGGTTTTTTTATTCACCTTATTGTGTCAAATTACCCTTGCATTAGCATACGTAACGTTTCGAGAATGGATTCCTGCTATCTTTTTAGACACCAATGATATTTCTTCTGCCCAAGATATTACTTTTGTGATAGAAAATGCAAAAAAACTACTTCTGATAGCTGGTATTTTCCAAATATCAGACGGCTTACAGGTGGTCGCTTTGGGAGCTCTTCGAGGGTTTCAAGATGTAAAAATTCCTATGATTATTAGCCTAATTGCCTATTGGATTATTTGTTTCCCAATTAGTTATTACTTAGGTCTTTATACAACTTTGAATACAATGGGTATCTGGATCGGATTATTAGTAGGTCTAACAGTTGCTGCTATTTTATTAACAGCACGATTTTTACATATCAGTAAAAAAATGATTCGTTTAAATCATTCTTAAATTATAAAAAAATTATTATGAGTACTTTTCCTAAATTTTTGCTCGGTGATAATACCGATTATCCTGATGCTATCTTTGTCATTCATACCGAATTTCCTCGTTTTATCATCAATCTCACTACCGATGAGGTTGAATGGTTAGAAGATTTTGATACCGAAGACGAAAAAGAACTTGAAAACGAAGCTCAAAATCTCATAGAACAAGCCAATAGTTTTTATGATAGAGAAATAAGTCGCTACGAATAATGTTAGAAAAAATAAACTATATAGACCAGCAATGGCTTTTGTATCTCAACGGATTAGGGTCGCCTCTATGGGATAATTTCTGGATAACTATAACCAACAAATGGACTTCTATTCCGTTGTATGCCCTACTTCTTATTCTTTGTTTGTATTACAAAAAATGGAAGCAAACACTTCTTATTTTACTATTCGTAGCACTACTGATAACCTGCACAGACCAACTTGCCAATGTTTTCAAATACGGATTTGAACGCCTTAGACCTTGTCATAATCCTCTTATAAATACCGATTTGCGACTTTTCTACTGCGGAGGCAAGTTCGGATATTTTTCAGCACACGCAGCAAGTTCTTTTGCCATAGCTTTATTTTTTAGTTTACTTCTAAAAAATAATATCCGCTGGATTACATACCTTTTATTTGTTTGGGCAAGTATTGTAAGTTATAGTCGTATTTATCTGGGGGTTCATTACCCTTTTGATGTAATAACAGGTATCATTATTGGTTGTTTATTAGCTATTATTTTCTATCAAATTTGGAAAATTCTTTACACAAAAAATATTTCTAATCTGACATAAAGATAAACAGGATAATGTTTGCATAATATAATAAAAAAAACCGCCTCTGTGGGCGGTTTTTGCACATAATCAAATGTCGTTTTTATCCAAGTGAATTATGCTTCTTCTATTTCTTCATCTTCTCTACCTGTCAAAAGACGGAAACCTTCTCCATGTATATTCACAATTTCTACTCTTTCATCTTTTTTGAGATATTTACGCAATTTGGCTATATATACATCCATACTTCTTGATGTGAAATAATTATCATCTTTCCATATCTTGTTCAGAGCCAATTCTCGCGACATCAAATCATTCTCATGTAGAGCAAGTAAGCGTAATAATTCGTTTTCTTTGGGCGAAAGTTTGAAAGGTTCTTCATCTTTGTATTTTAAGAAACGAAGTTTTGAATTCAAGAAGAAATCACCTATTTGGAATTCAAATTTTTTGCTATCTATTACGGTATCAAGCGATTTGCGTTGTAAGATAGCACGGATTTTCATAAGCAATACTTCTGAATCAAAAGGTTTGTTCAAATAGTCATCTGCACCTGCTTTGTATCCTTTGATAACATCTTCACGCATAGTACGTGCTGTCAAGAAGATGATTGGAATTTTTTCATTTTTTTCACGGATTTCTTTAGCAAGTGTAAAGCCGTCTTTGTAAGGCATCATAACGTCCAAAATGCACAAATCATAAGGGTCTTTACGGAATTTTTCAAAACCTTCCATTCCGTTTTTAGCCAATGTAACGTCAAATCCGCTCATAGCTAAATAATCTTTCAATACAGTCCCAAAGTTCGGGTCATCTTCTACTAATAAAATTCTCTTATTGGTTGCTTCCATTTTTTTAAATTTTTATAAAATTAAATAATTAGTGGTATCTTTATAAAGAATGTACTTCCTTTTCCTTTTTCACTTTCGGCATACACTTCGCCTTGGTGTGCTTGAACAATACTTTTTACATAAGCAAGTCCTAAACCATGTCCTTTAACATTGTGTAAGTCTCCGGTGTTCTCGCGGTAAAATTTTTCAAAAACTTTCTTTAAAACCGCTTTACTCATTCCTGCCCCTCTGTCCTGAATCTTGATAACTATCTTATTATTAACTACTTCGGTATAGATATCAATTTTCAAGATTTCGGGCGAATATTTTATAGCATTTTCCAAAATATTAACCAAAACATTGGTAAAATGCGATTCATTAGCCAATATATCTGAGTTTTCAGCATTCAGATGTGTTGTAATACTTCCTCCTCTATCATCAACCATAAGTTGCACGTGCATAACGGCATTCTCAATAAGTTCGTGAGCATCAAGAGGTTCTTTGTCAATATCTAACTGATTTTTTTCTAATTTAGATATTCGCAATATATTTTCAACCTGTGCATGCATTCGTTTGTTTTCATCACGAAGCATTTTCATATATACTTTTATACGTTCGGGGTCTTGATTTACCTGCGGATTTTTCATTGCATCGAGTGCTAAATTGATCGTTGCAATTGGTGTTTTGAACTCGTGCGTCATATTGTTAATGAAATCCGTTTTCATTTCCGAAATTTGCTTTTGTGTTCGTAATTGAATAAGTGTTCGTGCAAAAACCCAAATGATAATTGCTGTAAAAATAGATGCCCAAACTGCCATTATCAGAACAGAAGAGAGCAAATATCGTTGCTGATTTGGGAAATTGACCACCAATTCGTAACGCGTAGCTCCTTGGTCATTACGAAACAACGGAACACTATAAAGTTTGCCCAATTCAGGATTAAAATCTATTGATTTGACATTCGAAATAATACCTTTTTCGGAAATTGTTTTATCATATACGGCATATTCAAATTGCAAATCAATACCTCTGTTTAAAAGTTCTTGTTCAAGCAAAAGTTCTATTTCGGCTCCACTAATTCTATCTATCAAAGGCAATTTGACAGACACCTCACGGAATAATTCTTCAAACATTACTTTGTCAAAAGAACCAATTCGCTCCATTTTTTCAGTTGATTTGGTTGATGACCATTGACGTCCATCTATCATTGACTTTCCTGCAAGTGTACGAGAGGTTTGTTTGCTAATATAATTGCGAATACGCGTAGTATCATCACCCGGTAAGTCAAAGAGCTTCGAAGGCAAGGTGTAATCTTCTTCCAAAACACCATGTTTGTAAATAAACGTTTCTTTTGTATTTTTATTCTCTTGTACAAAAATCAAATCACGTATTTGAGAAGATTTCAGTGTTCCTACACTATCTTTTCCTCTAAGTTCAACAAAACGATTTACATATTTGTTCATTTCTTTTTTTTCAATAGATTCAGATACAGAATTTAGCATCTGCCACATTGAGAGAGAAAAAGTTTCTTCTTTGTCATCAATGGCACTTTTCACCCAATTCACTTGGATAAAAATAAGACCAGCCAATGCAATAAGCATTAAAATAAGGACGAAAATATAACTTCTTTTTTTCATCGCTCCAAAGGTACAACGTTTTTTTTAACAATCTTGTTTATTTAACTTATGTTTAACTAAAAAGTTAATTTAATGCGTTTTCTCTAATATTTTAAGTATTTTAAAATGGATTTCTCGGACTTTATCTAAATTTTTGCATATTTCTCGATTTTCGATAACAAAATTTGAATATTTGACAAGTTCTGCGTCTGTCCATTGATTTTTTATTCGTTTTTCTATCATTTCTTTATCAATTTTATCACGGAGCATTACTCTCTCTATTCGTACATTAACAGGAGCTACTACACTGATTATCAAATCACAATCTCGGTACGAACCACTTTCAAACAAAATAGCACTTTCTTTTATAACATACTGAGCCGATTGTTTGGCAACCCAATGTTGAAAATCTCGCTGAACCGCTGGATGGATAATTGCATTGAGTTGTTGCAGTTTTTGTGCATCAGTAAAAACAATTGAAGCTATGTATTTGCTATTGTATTTCTCTTGCTCGAAAGCTTTTTCACCAAATAGAGTTACAATTTGCTGACGAATATCTTTATTTGTTTCTATCAGTTGTTTAGAGGCTGTATCGGCTATATATATAGGTATTGCAAACTGCGAAGCAAAAATCTGAGCAATGGTTGTCTTTCCGCTTCCAATACCACCAGTAAGTCCTACTATCATCATTTTTGTATTAAAAACTCTATTTTTTTTGTATCAAATGTTATTCGTGTTCCTTTGGGAGCTTTATAAACTTCAAGAGGTATCCAATTTTCTTGGTGTTTCACATAATCTGCAATAATAACAACATCGGTTTCTTCAAGAGATTGTAAAATGTTAATATCTCCTGATACAATAATTTTTACTTTGTTAGGAAAAAAATGAATTTTCTTATTCGTTGGAGCGTGCAATATTTCGACCGATTTGACCATTTCTTGCTCACTTACTCGTATAACATCTGTTTTTATTTGTATTTGTTTGATATCATAATGCAGTTTCTTCGTATTTTTTAAAGATATTTTTTCCGTAAAAGATTTTTTAACATTGATTTTAGGAGGTAAATTCAGATACAATCCCGTGATACTATCCAAATCTGCCGAAAGCCCATGTAAGGTAACAGCACTTGGGGTTATCACAATTTCAGATACCTGATATTCTGTTTGAGTTTCAATAGGCATTTTGATAATAACGGGAACTTTTTTGTGAGCAAGTTTTTGAAAGCCAATTTTCAATGTATCGGGATAAATATTTTTTAAAGAAACATCGGGCATTACATTATAATCTATTAAATTGAGCGTACTTTTAGATAGCAAATAATTATCATTGCCAATATGTGATAATTGATTGATATCTAAAGTTATATTTTTTTTTGAAAGATTGTAATTCAACAGCGAAAACCCCGAACCTTCTATTACTGCATCTATGGTTTGTGTAGAATTAGGCGTTAGAAAAGACTCCAAAGGAAGATTTGCATAATGGACATTCAGTGTAATTCGTTCTGTATATTTGTTTGACAATTTGATACTTAACCACGTTAGAAAAGCTAATAATATACAGAACGATATTCCTATAAATTTTTCACTTCCTAATAATTTCAATTTCTTTTTCATAAACAATTTTATTTAAAAAACAAATGCGGAAAAAGTTCTTCGGGTGTTTTTTTGCTCCATTTGAGTTTTAAAGTAGAGCGTAAAAAACCTATTCCATAACTTACAAACTGAACAAATACTGCCCAAACCGACAAAAAACCTATTTTCAAACTTTTATTTAATCGAGTGCTATCAAACAATATCAGTATAAAATAAGACAAATACAAACACATTCCGCCTACATAACCAAAAAATAATCCGAAAATTGAAAAAAACAATCCGATAGTGAATACCAAAGGCAACCAATGTATCAATTTGCGATATTCTGGGTGCCAATAATTTAAAATAGGGCGAGTCTGTCCAAATTTGCTAACTTGCTTATAGAATTTTTCCCACGAAATACGGCGTTTGTGATATACAAAAGCCTCTGGAACAAAAGCGGTTTCAAAGCTCGCTTTCCATAGTCGAATGGTAAGGTCTGGGTCTTCACCAGGGTGTATTTTCCCGTATCCTGAGGTCGTTTCAAAGGCTTTTTTAGAAATACCCATATTGAAACTTCGAGGCTCAAAACGACTAAGACTATGTTGGCTACCGCGAATACCTCCGGTTGTAAAAAATGAAGTCATCGCATAATTAATTGCTTTTTGAATTACTGAAAAATCATCGGTAGCATCGTCTGCTCCTCCAAAACAATCCACATAGTGAGTTTGTAAAAAATCATCAACCGCCTCCAAATAATGTGGTGGAAGTAAGCAATCAGAATCTAATATAATAAAATAATCAGCTGAAATACAACGCATTGCGTAATTGCGTGAATCACCCGGACCTGAATTTTCTTTCCACAAATATACCAAAGGTAACTTCTCTTGAAATGAATCTACAATTTCTTTTGACGAAATACTCGACCCGTCTTCAACTATAACAATCTGATAATCAACTTGATACGTCTGATTTGTAATACTTTCTAACAATTCTTTGACCTCCTGTGGGCGATTATAAACTGGTACTATAATAGCATACTTTATCTCCATTGGACAAAGGTACAAAATAAAGTTAATTTAAAAACTTGATACTTTATTTATTATTCAAATTTTTTGTACTTTTGCGAAAAGCATTCCAATGAAAAAAATTATAGTACTATCTGACACTCATAATCATATTGATAATCATATGATTAAATATCTAAAACAAGCCGATGAGATATGGCACGCTGGCGATATAGGTAGTATTCATATTGTAGAACAATTACAACAAATAAAACCGCTTAGAGCAGTATATGGCAATATAGATGGAAAAGAAATTCGCTCACAACTTCCTGAAAACCTGTTTTTTACTTGCGAAGAAGTGCCTGTTTTTATGACTCACATTGGTGGATATCCTTCCCGATATGCAGCAGGAATTTTGGCTAAACTTCAAGAATTAAAACCCAAAATTTTCATTTGTGGGCATTCTCATATTTTAAAAATTATTTTTGATAAAAAACTTGGAATACTTCATCTGAACCCAGGAGCTGTGGGCAAATATGGAGCACACAAAGTGCGCACAATGCTTCGTTTTGAAATAAATAATACCGATATTAAGAATATGGAAATCATAGAGTTAGGTAACAATTAACAAAAAAACGTATCTTTTGATTGATACGGCACTCAACCTATAGCCTAACTATGATATATTTTATTAAAATTTAGTTCATTACTACAAAACCTTCATCTTGATGGAGTTCAAATAATTTGTCTGAAATAATATGGTTGCTATTAGCAAGTATTTCTTTTGACTTTTCTTTAAGTAGTTTGATACTTTCAGTTTCTTGACTACCTGTAACCATAAGCACACTACGTGAAGGAACTGCTACGACTATATTGCCTTGTACAGGGAAATTTTCCTTAGTCCAAACTTCTGGAATTAAAAGAAAACTTGCTTCAAAATTACCATCGGCTACCAACAAATAATAATTTTCTTCTTCTTGCAAACCTACTTCTATTTGATTTATCAAATTTTCAACTGAAACTATTTTGAGTTCTTCTCGCGACAAATTCATTTGTTGCAATTCAGGTTCGGTCAAGTAACGAAAAGCATCTTGACCATTCACAGCGTAAATAACAAAAAGTTCTGTATTTATAGGGTCGTAAAGCACTTGTGCCCCTTCTATATTGTTCAATTGCTCAATGAATTTCCTATCTTTAACCAATGGAAGTATCTGTTCATTGGTCGGTATATCGTCAATTTGTTGGGCAGCAACTTCTTTGGAAGTTATGGCTGCGGTCACATATCGGTCTAATATTTCGTCCAATGCGCTAGTCCAGTTCATATATTCAGCATAAGCGTTGTCTAAAAAAGTGGTAGTTTCAACTCCTGCAAGTGTCCAACGAACTTCCAAACCTTCTACAAAAGTAATATCAATAGCCGTATTTTGCTTTTGCAATTTTTCTACGAAAAGACGCGAAAAATCAGAAACATATTGCAAACTTTGTCCTACTTTGTGAAGAAAATCACGCATTTGGGGATTGAATTCACCTTCGCTTCGAAGCAAAAACTCGGTTACAAGCACGCCATTTTCTTCATTTTTGGCTGTTGTAAAGTGATATTGTATTTCATTTTCTCCTAAGAATGATTTTCCTATATACTGGTCAGAAATAAAAGGTTCATCAAGAGGTTCAAATCCTTCTTCTTGATATTCTTGATAGAAATCAAGTTTTAAATCTTCAAAAAAAGCTTGATTTATGTGTGCTTGTTCTTGGTCTTTGTAAGTTATGATAGTTAGTATTGATTTTCCATTGGGTGATTTTGCCTGAAAACGATCAATATACGATACTTCCCACTCTTCGGGTAATTCTATTGTTGCTACATTACTAAGCCAATATCGTTTGTAAATATCAAGTACTGGAGCAGAAATTGTTTTTTTCTTCTTAAATAAATCAAATATTCCCATTATATATTTTTTTAGATACCTTTGAAAAGGCAAATATAAGAATATTTTTTATATAAATTGTTATGTTTAAATTATTTTCTTTCAAAAAATGTTAATTTATGGTATGTCAATATAATTTTATTTTGTCAAATTTATTTTTATGCCTAATTTTACGCCTCAAATTAAAATTTTTATCCAATGAAAAAAATAATTTTATCACTCTTGGTATCGCTATTATTGATGCCATCAATGGTTCGTGCCGATGAAGGAATGTGGTTTCTAATGTTTATCAAGCGACTCAATGAGCGTGATATGCAGAAACAAGGATTGCAATTAACTGCGGAAGAAATTTACAGTATCAATAACCATAGTCTCAAAGATGCTATTGTACAATTCAACGGAGGTTGTACCGCGAGTATTATTTCGCCCAACGGACTGGTACTTACTAATCATCACTGTGGATATGGAAAAATAGCTGAACTTTCTTCACCTGAAAACAACTACCTTCGTGATGGTTTTTGGGCAAAAAATTATAATGAAGAATTAAAAACTCAATCGCTTTACGTACGTTTTTTTGTTCGTATGGACAATGTTACCGACCGAATGCTCGCTGTGGTTACTGACCAAATGACCGAAAAAGAACGTGAAGCAGCACTAAATAAAGAAATTGCTAAAATTGAAAAAGAAAATAACGAAAATGGTAAATATGTAGTTTCAGTACGTTCTTTTTTTCAAGGAAATGAATTTTATTATTTTGTATACCAAGATTTTAAAGATGTGCGCTTAGTGGGTACACCTGAGGAAAGTATTGGCAAATTTGGAGGTGATACCGACAATTGGGAATGGCCGAGACAAACAGGTGATTTCTGCCTTTTCCGTGTTTATACAGACAAAGACGGAAATGCCGCCGAATATGCACCAGATAATATCCCGATGAAAGCAAAAAAACATTTGCCAATAAGCATTAAAGGTGCGAAAGAAAATGATTTTGCTATGATTTTGGGTTATCCTGGGCGTACCAATCGTTGGCAATCGTCTTTCTGGGTTGAACAAAATGTAAAATATGCATATCCTGCTTGGGTTGAAGGCTCTAAAACAGCAATGGACGCTATGAAAGCTCATATGGACATAGATGCTTCCATTCGCTTAAAATATGCTTCCAGATATGCAGGACTTGCTAATTATTGGAAAAACAGACAAGGTATGATTGAAGCCCTTACTGCACACAAAACTGCCGAAGTAAAACGAGCATATGAGCAAAAATTTGCAAAATGGGCAAATAAAAAGAAAAATAAAACCGAATATGGCCATGTTTTGAATTCTTTGAAAGAATATTTTGACAAAACCAACCTACAATCGGCTGATACTAATTATTTGATTGCGTTACTTCGTGGTTCTACTTTTGCGGGATTTCCTGTCGGAACGTTAAAAAAATATGTACAAATGTCTGATAAAGAACAGGCTGATTTTTTCAATCAATTAGATGATTATTTTGCAAAAACTTTTGAAGGGATACATCTTCCTGTTGAAAAAGATATTTTAACGGCCAATTTAAAATTGTACGCTACAAAAGCACAAAATCTTCCTGATTATATCAAACAAATCAATCAGAAATATAACAGCGATTTCAAAACCTATGTAGATGATATTTTTAACAAAAGTTTTTTAGTTTCGCATCAAAAGATAAATCAATTTTTGCAAAATCCGAATGCAGAAGTTTTAGAAAATGACCCTCTTTTTCAACTTAGTGAAGCACTTTCTAAACATTATACAACAAAAACCGAAGAGCAAATTCGTTTAGAAGACCAATACGCTCGAGCTTATCGTGCTTATGTAAGAGGTTTACGAGTTTCCAAAGTGAGCAATATCCGCTACCCCGATGCCAACTCTACCTTGCGTCTTACTTACGGAAGTGTAAAATCACTACCTGTTGACAAGCGCAATGCAGATGTAACAATAAATAATTATACAACTTTCAAATCATTGATTGCTAAGTACAAACCCAATGACCCCGAATTTGATATGCCCAAACGTATGATTGAAATGTATGAAAAAAATGACTTTGGACGTTATTTAGACAAAGATGGCACAATGCACGTCAATTTTTTAACAAATAATGATATTACTGGCGGAAATTCTGGATCTTCTGTACTTAATGCCAAAGGAGAAATCATTGGGCTTGCTTTTGATGGAAATATAGAAGCTATGGCTGGCGATGTTATTTTCGACCCTGCACTTCAACGTACTATCAATGTCGATATTCGATATGTCCTTTGGTTAATAGACAAATATGCACAAGCCAAACATATTGTTGATGAAATGACAATCGCACAATAAACAATATTAAAATCTGTTTTATTATTAAATTCTTTTATTTGACCTTCTAACGAAAAATTTAGAAGGTCTTTTCGTTTAATAAATTCCTGTTTTTCGCAAAAAATAATTATTTTCAATGAGTTATTTATATAGTTTTTTTTATGAAATTTAAAAGTAGATTTTTAACAATTTTAAAAATATCATAACCAAATTTTATACTACATATAGAAAAAATCTATACAAAAAAATATGAAAAATTATTTTTTTATGTTTATTTGCACCCAAAATAAAAAAGATGAAAAGATACTTAATTTTTTCAAGTTTGCTCTTTGTTACAATAGCATGTAACAAAGATGCAGAGACAGGAAACACCAACGAATAAGCAACAGCTTTTTCTGAGAGTGTCAAAGATGGAAGGTATCACTTTTCTTCAAGAGAAAGTTTGGCTGAACTCTTGGAAAAAATGAAAGACGATGAAACATTGTTAGAAAAAACAATGAAAGAATTGTACAAGAAAGGGTTTCGACCACTATCACCTGTCGGAGATATTGACAACGACCCTGTGCTGAATATGTATCTTCCTTTGGTTGGTAATGTACAGTTTTCTCCTGCCGATTTGACTTCGGAGAGTACAGCAAAATGGGTATATCAAAAGGGAATAGACTTTCTTAAAAGTCATAATAGTGGAAGCCAACCTTTTGTTGCTCAACGTGAATTATTTCCTTCAAGAGAATTGGAAGTTATGTACCTTAATATCTTCAAACAAAAACAAGGTGATAATAGTGTCCACAAATATTTCCAACAAGATTTTGGCGGACAAATAGGTTTTGTATTTAATTCAGGGACTAAACATTCTGGAAAACCAGACGCCATAGTTCCCCTGTCTGACGAATTAAAAGTAAAACAAATGAAAGCTAACTTTTATGGTATGGCTCGTAGAGGAAATACATGGTAAGGTGTAAGACTTGTATTTTGATATTAAACTTAAAGTTTTATGAAAAAAGTATATATTATTATATTGTTACTTTTATGTACAAGTCTTACTTATGCACAAGAAAATAAACGATGGAGTTCCTATGCAGATATTGAAATTCTTTTTCCTAATAAGGAAAAAACAGAATATTCTTACAATAATGGAGATATTTCAAGGATTGCTTTTTCAAATAAAAGTAGAATACTCCTTGAAGATAAAGTAGCTTATGGCTTTAATTATTCATTTAATTACAGATTTTGGGGAGGGCTTAGTGTAGGAGCTGTTACAGGACTGAATTATTTACCTTTGCCACAAGCCTCTCTTACAGCAGTAAAACTTGGCGGACAGCTTCGTTATTCCTTTGAGGAGTACAACGCAGGATTATATTTGCAAATAGCAGGTTTTTTGCCTTTACGTAGTAATATAGAAGCAAACTTTGGCGAGGTTCGCTTGGGAATAATACCTATTTCGCAAGGAGAAGATTATAATTTTACCTTAGGACTCTTTACCTCATATATTTCATATCGGTTAAACAAACCTTTATTTTATGATCAAGTCCCAGATATTGTTAGTTATCGAGGTATTGGAGTTAATTTAGGAATACAGTTTTAGTTATGCTATTACTAACAATTTTTTTTAGTAAAGTTCAATCTTTAACTGCGGTGATTTGAAGTAAAATCTTTAAATGACCGCAGTTTTTTTGAATAAATTTATCAACTAAAAAATTTAAAAACTTTTATTAGGAAAAAAAATATTTTTCGTAATATTGCAAAACTTTAATTAAAAACCGGTCAAAAATGATAACAGAAAAACTATCATCTAAACAAGCAATGGAGCTTGAAGATAAATACGGAGCTCATAACTATCACCCACTGCCTGTGGTGCTCAGCAAAGGCGAAGGGGTCTATGTTTGGGATTTGGAAGGCAAAAAATATTTTGATTTTCTTTCGGCATATTCGGCTGTAAATCAAGGGCATTGCCACCCTCGTATCATCGAGGCGATGACCAAACAAGCTCAAACGCTGACCCTTACCTCACGTGCGTTTTATAACGACAAATTGGGGATTTACGAAAAATATATCACCGAATATTTCGGATTTGAGAAAATGCTACCGATGAACACGGGAGCTGAGGCGGTGGAAACGGCGATTAAGATATGCCGTAAATGGGCTTATGAACGAAAAAATATTCCTGAAAGCCAAGCGATTATTGTGGTTTGTGAGCAAAATTTTCACGGGCGAACCACTACGGTAGTTTCTTTCTCTTCGGACAAAAATGCTCGTAAAAACTTTGGACCTTACACACCTGGATTTGTTGCTATTCCGTACAATGATTTGGAGGCGTTGGAAACGTTTTTGAACGAAAATCCAAACATTGCAGGTTTTTTGGTGGAGCCGATACAAGGAGAAGCGGGGGTATATGTGCCTTCGGACGGATTTTTGAGCGGTGCGAAAGCCATTTGTGAGCGACATAATGTGTTATTTATCGCCGATGAAGTACAAACAGGCGTAGCTCGTACTGGAAAACGCTTGGCGGTAGACCACGAGAACGTAAAACCCGATATTTTGGTATTAGGAAAAGCGTTGAGCGGCGGCACGTATCCCGTGAGTGCGGTTCTTGCTGACGATGAGGTGATGCACGTTATCAAACCGGGGCAGCACGGAAGCACGTTTGGCGGAAATCCCGTAGCAGCAGCCGTAGCCATCGAAGCGTTGCAAGTTGTGAAAGATGAAAAATTGGCTGAAAACGCTCAGAAGATGGGTGAAACTTTCCGTAAGGAAGTCGGGGCGTATATCGAAACGTCTAATATTGCTACGTTGGTTCGTGGTAAAGGCTTGTTGAACGCTGTGGTCATCAACGATACGGAAGAAAGCGACACGGCGTGGAACATCTGTTTGCGTATGCGAGACAAAGGATTGTTAGCCAAGCCTACGCACGGAAATATTATCCGTTTTGCACCGCCGTTGGTCATCAACGAAAGCCAATTGAAAGAATGTATTGAGATAATTATCAATACCTTAAAAGAATTTGAAAGATAAAATTTACAAAATTAAAACCCCAAAGAATTAAATATATTCTTTGGGGTTTATAAAATGATAAAAATTTCTTTAATCTTTTAAAAAATGAATCTGTCGGGGTGGCAGGATTCGAACCTGCGACCTCCTGGTCCCAAACCAGGCGCGATAACCGGGCTACGCTACACCCCGAACTAATCTATATGAAGTATAATTTTCCAATAAAAAGTGATCACGACAGGATTCGAACCTGTGACCGTCTGCTTAGAAGGCAGATGCTCTATCCAGCTGAGCTACGTGACCCCATATGTATGACCTTTGTCGGGGTGGCAGGATTCGAA
>NZ_BPMA01000036.1:15294-71296 GCF_026005215.1 Capnocytophaga catalasegens
CCGGGCTACGCTACACCCCGAATAAAAAAAGCGGAGAGACAGGGATTCGAACCCTGGCGACAGTTACCCGCCGACAGATTAGCAATCTGCTCCGTTACCACTCCGGCACCTCTCCTTAAAACTTTATTTCAATTGTATATGAACTTTCTTTTGCGAGTGCAAATTTACAACTCTTTTGCAAATACAGCAACTTTTTACAAAGTTTTTTTTTCTTTTTTTTTTAAATTAAATATAATTACCTGTTATTCAGGATATTCTATACGTAAATGATAAATATTGACTAATTTTTCTTTAAGAATTTTTTTTATTTTTTCTATTTCTTTAAGCGTAATATCTGTATTCATATATTGTTTTTCCTCGTATTGCTTTCTAATAATAGATTCTACAAAATTTTCAATAGCTTCGTATGTAGGATTTTTTAAACTTTTAGAAGCAGCTTCTATAGAGTCAGCCATCATTAGTATTACGGTTTCTTTTGAAAAAGGGATGGGACCTTTGTAATGAAAATCGGCTTCATCAAAAGGTTCTCCACTATCGAGTTGTTGTTTGTAAAAATAATAAACTAAACTATTTCCGTGATGTGTACGAATAAAATCAATTATCCTATCTGGTATATTGTTTTGTCGAGCCATTTCTATTCCTTCAATAACATGATTGATAATGATTTTAGCACTTTCTAACGGAGTAAGTTCATCATGTGGATTAACCGAAGTTTTCTGATTTTCAGTAAAATACATTGGATTATTCATTTTTCCTATATCATGATACAAAGCCCCGACTCGCACCAACATTGTATTGGCTCCTATTTCTGATGCAGCTGCTTCTGCTAAATTGGCAACTTGCAATGAATGATGAAAAGTACCTGGTGCTTTTTCTGAAAGTTCTCGAAGTAATTTAAAATTCGTATCCGAAAGTTCTAACAGAGAAACATTTGATACTAATCCGAAAAGTTTCTCATAAATATACGTAAGAGGTTGCACAAACAACGTTAGAAAACCATTGAGTATAAAAAAACCGATGATTTTTGTATCAAAACTTAGCCAACTACCTTCAGAAAGAGCGCTGTATATTATATAAGTAAGCACATAAACCAATGTGATGTGTCCAGCAGTCAGAAAAAGATTCACTCTGTAGTGTAATTCTCTGATATTGAGCATTGAAAAACTTCCTGCAACAATACTTATAAAAATAAATTGAAAACTATTAGGAACGACAAATCCTATAATAAGTACCGTCATCGTATAAATAAATATTCCCAATCGGATATCAAAAAAAGCTCTACAAAGCAATGGCAAAATACAAATAGGCGTTGCATACATATAATTTATATCTATTTTCAATGCCAAACTGGTCAAAACAACCATCAATAACACATTGGTCAAAATAAACGTTAGCGATGTATTATTGTGATATATTTCTGGATAGAAACGATTCAAATACAATACAATGATAAAAAGAGTGACTGCTACCAGTAGTAAATATCCTATATAAGTTGGTGTATTATCTTCTGTATTCCAATGCTCTGATTCGTATTCTGTTTGTAAGGATTGCAACATCTCTAATTTTTCTGCTTGTACAATTTCCCCCTTAGTTATTATAAGCTGATTCTTTTTAACAATTCCACGCGAATAAACAAGCTGATCTAAGTTTTGTTCAAGTGTTTTTTTGGTAAAATATTCATTAACAGCTATATTGGGTTTCATTACTTCAAAGAAAACAGCATGATATACATCAATATAATCCGAATAAGGTTTTGTTTTGAAATAGGCTAAAATTTCATTTTTAAGATTTCGAATTGAAAATAATTCATCTACTTTTTGTTCAACAATTTCATTTCCTTCAATCAAAGCCATATTCTTATTTTCTATTTCATCGGCTGATGTAATAACGCCTTTTTGATATGTATTAAACAAAAATTGCTTTCCTTTTTCTATCAAACGCGTTCGTAAATCGACAGGAAGTTCATTTACATACACAAGAATTTCTCGTTGGTAATTATCCAATACATTTTGATAAGCCGTAGTATCTTTGGAATAATATACCAACGATTGGTCTTTGATTGCTTGTTTTTCTTTGGCAATTTGTTCTGCTGATTTTTTGAGAGAAAACTCAAAAGGAGCATACAACGTTTCATATTGCCACAATTTGCCCTGTTGAAATTCGTATTTGAATTTAACACCTTTTGGAAAAAAATAGACAATCGAACACGTAATTGCTACACAAAGTAATATTTTATAGAAAAAAGATTGCTTTGCGTATAATTTATGCCAAAAATTTTTCATTATTTAAAATTTTATTTTTTTTCTACTTTCGAGAAAACCAAACCTTTCAGAACCAGTTCGGCAGTAGCACGATTGGTTGCGATTGGTACATTATGTACATCACAAATACGTAATAACATATTAATATCTGGTTCGTGAGGGTGTTTATCCATTGGATCTTTAAAGAAAAAAACTGCCTGTATTTTACCTTCTGCAACTTGCGCCGCAATCTGAGCATCACCTCCAAGAGGTCCAGAAAGTACTCTTTCTACTTGTAAACCAGCATCTTGTGCATGTTTTCCTGTTGTTCCTGTGGCAATAATTTGAATATTTGCCGAATGCAAAAACTCAATATGTTTATTGAGAAAAGATACCATTTCTGCTTTTTTTCCATCGTGTGCAATAACTGCTAATTTCATATGATATTGATTATTAAATAGTTTTATAAAATAATTTTTCAATCCTCTTTTAAAGTTTTGGATTGGTAAATATAAACTTCGGTTGCTCCAAATCCATATTTAGAATATTCTGCATCATAAAAGGTTACATTTTCGTATCTTCCGAACAAATATTCGAGTTCTGTTCGTAGTACCCCCTCACCTACTCCATGGATAAATACTATGCGTTGTATTCGGTTGGCTATGGCAAATTCCAATTGCTTACGAGCGGTTTCTATTTGTAGTGTAAGCATATCGTAATTAGTCATATTGTGCATACTATCAATTAGTTGCCCGATATGCAAATCTATTTCTAAACGAACTTGATTTTTTTCTTTACTCTTGGGAACTATTCGTCTTCTACGATGTTTTGTTTCTTTTTCTTTTATAGCTTGAAGCGAATCTTGATAATTCACACGTATTTCGTCAGAACTCACATTAACTACCTGATTTATAGGAAATTTCAACGAAAACCCATCTTCTGTTTGTAGGGTACAGTTCGTTTTATCTACTTGGATTACTTTTCCTTGCAAAGTCTCGTCAATTACTTCAACAATATCGCCTATTTGTATCATTTTTCGCTATCTTTTTTGGTACGTACCAAAGGCTCTTTGTAATCTTCGGCTCGTTTTGAAGACAGCTTTTTGGCTAATTGATAAATTCCTATAATCAAAAATGCCAATCCTGTAATAAGTACATACTGATTGTTATCTTCTTTCGTAATTTCAAACCAAAAAAGAAATAAAACTCCAATCATCATAAACAAATATGATATTAAATTCGTGCTTTTCAGAATATTTTTCAACATTTTTATTTAGATTTTTCTATTGAATATTTTTATTTTACTTGCAAAAGTTCTTTAGCAAGCTCTATCATTCGTAGATTTCCTGTATGTTTATTAGGTTCGTCAGAAAGTTTAACAGTAGGAATCCATTCATTATCACTGGTTAAAACTTCTGTTAGCTTCATTACAATATTCATCGGACGAAGCCCCACATCATTGGTCAAATTAGTACCAATACCAAAAGAAATTCCGATTCTCCCTTTGCAAGCCTCTGCGATAGATTTTACTTTTTCAGGATTTAGCCCATCTGAGAAAATAATATATTTTGATAACGGGTTGATACCAAATTTTTTATAATGTGTAATAGTTTTATTAGCAAAAACAATCGGGTCTCCGCTATCGTGCCGTACCCCGTCAAAAAGTTTGGCAAATTTCGTATCAAATTGCTTGAAAAACACATCAGTCGTATAAGTATCTGAAAGTGCCACGCCTAAGTCTCCTCGATAAACATCTACCCAGTGTTCAAGCGACATTGCGTTCGACATCTTAAATCCGTATTCAGCAGCGTGAAACATAAACCATTCGTGTGCGTGCGTACCAATAGGTTTTACCTGATACTTCATCGCCATATGTACATTGCTCGACCCCGAAAAATTATACTTTTGTGACTTGGTAAGAGTTCGCATTACTACATCATGTACATGATACGAATGGCGTCTTCGCGTACCAAATTCAGCAAAGACAACCCCTAACTCTTCATACATTTTTACTTTTTCTATCGTATTATCTACAATTTGGTCATCTGTCCATTGTTTGGCATTAGTAAGTCGATAATAAAGCTCACTAATCATCGCAAGTAAAGGGACTTCCCAAAGGATTGTTCGATACCAATATCCTTCTACCTCAACCTCCAAATCAGTTCCGTTTTGAGTAATTTTTACCTCCGAAGGGTCGTAACGATATCCTTCCAAAAAGTCAATATACGCAGGGTTCAGATACGGACAAGAACCTCTTAGAAATTGTTTTTCTTCTTTGGTTAATTTTAATTGTGCCATATCATCAACTGATTTTTTCATTACCTCGGCAAATCCTTGCGGAAATTCATGCTTACCTCGATTGATAAACTTATATCTTCCTTTTACATTAGGAAACAACTTAACTACTGCACACTGCATAGTGAATTTGTAGAAATCATTATCTAATATCGAATTAAACACATTATAATTATGTAACGCCATACTTTTCTATTTTTTGTAAAATCAATTTACGGCAAAGGTACAACATTTTTTAGTATAATCCTTTTTATATACTAAAAAAAGCACAAAGTCTCCTTTGTGCTTCTCAAACAAAATAACCCCAAATATTATTTCAACTCAAAATCCAGTTCGTTACTATTGTCGGCCGAGTGTTGGGCAATCCAAAGTTTGAATTTACCTGTTTCGGTTATTTTTTTCATTGTTTGCTGGTAGAAAGCAAGGTCATTTTCGGTAATTTCAAAGGAAATATCTTTGCTTTCTCCAGCTTTTAGAGCTATTTTTTGGAATTTTTTTAGCTCTTTTACAGGTCGAGTTACACTTCCTACCAAATCACGAACATAAACCTGTACGACAATCTCACCATCTGTACTTCCAGTATTGGTAACTTTGGCAGTGGCGGTTATTTTTTCGCCCTTAGAGAAGGTGTTTTTGTCTAATTTGGCATTGTTTATCGCAAATGTAGTATAGCTAAGCCCATAACCAAAAGGATAAAGAGCCGTGATAGGAGCATCTTCGTATTTGGTTCTGTAATCGCCTTGCGGATTGTCAGGCATTACGGGACGTCCTGTATTTTTTTGGTTATAATATACGGGAACTTGCCCCACATTTCGAGGGAAAGACATTACCAAACGCCCCGACGGATTATAATCTCCAGTGATGACATCAGCAAGACCGTATCCGGCTTGTGTGCCAGGGAACCACGCTTGTAAAATAGCATCAATGTTTTCGTCTTCCCAGCTTAAATCTAACGGGCGACCGCTGAAAATCACCAAGGCAATCGGTTTTCCAGTTTGTTTTAACGCTGCAAGTAATTCACGTTGAGCTTTGTGCAAACGAATGTCAGTCAGACAGGCCGCTTCCCCCGACCAATTAAAATCTTCGCCCAAAGCAAGTAATACCATATCTGCGTTTTTGGCTACTGAAACGGCTTGTTGTATGCCTTGCGAAGTAGTCTCAGTAAGTGAGCAACCTTGTGCGTAGGTAAATTGTACGTTGCTATCCTTGTAGGCTTCTTGCAATCCTTTGTAAAGTGATACGCTTTGGTTTCGGTTACCTCGTCCTTGCCATTCTCCGTTTAGGTTGATAGAATCTTTCATCATAGCACCAATTAGAGCTACTTTTTTGCTAACATCTCTTCGGATAGGAAATAAATTACTATTATTTTTTAACAAAACAACTGATTCAGCGACTGCTTTACGAGCGGTTTGCATAAATTCGGGTTTTTGAAGTGTAGATTTGGCTCTGTTTTCGTCCAGATAACGATACGGGTCGTCAAATAATCCGAGTAAGAATTTCATTTCCAATATTCTACGAGTAGCCGTGTCGATAGTAGCTTCGGATACTTTTCCTTCTTTTACCAATTCAGTCAGATATTTAATGAAAGTAGCTCCCGTCATATCCATATCAATTCCTGCATTGGCGGCTAACTCAGCGGCGTGTTTGTCATCGGAGGCAATTCCGTGTGGAACAAGTTCGTTAATGCCTGTGTAATCAGATACGACGAAGCCTTTAAAATCCCATTCCTCCCGCAGAATATCGGTCATAAGCCACTTGCTTGCCGTAGCAGGAATTCCATTTACTTCATTAAAAGAAGCCATAAAAGTGGCTACACCTGCTTCTTTGGCGGCTAAATACGGAGGCAGGTAGAAATTGCGAAGCGTATGCTCCGAAAGCTCGGCTGTATTGTAGTCTCGGCCTGATTCGGCAGCTCCGTAAGCGGCAAAATGTTTGGCACAAGCCAAAAGAGTATGTTTTTCTTTGAGTGATTTCCAGTCGGTTCCTCCTTGAAAGCCGATAACACGTGCTTTGGCGATTTCGCTACCCAAATAAGGGTCTTCGCCAGCACCTTCCATTACACGCCCCCAGCGAGGGTCTCTTGCGATGTCTACCATCGGAGCAAAAGTCCAATGTTGCCCATCGGCAGCGGCTTCTTCGGCTGCAATTTCGGCAGAACGCTTCATAAGTTCCAAGTTCCACGAGCAAGATTCTGCAAGAGGTATGGGGAAAATAGTTTCGTATCCGTGAATGACGTCGTAGCCAAATAAAATAGGAATCCCCAAACGCGTTTTTTCTACTGCGACTTTCTGCATATTGCGAAGCCCTTCCACCGTAGCGGCATTGAAGACACTTCCTACCAAGCCTTTTTTCAAATACGGCAGAAAATCATCTGCTACAGACGGTCCTGTGGTAGTCCAGCTGGAAGCAAATTGGGTCATTTGCCCGATTTTTTCTTCCAAAGTCATCAGTTTCAGAACAGAATCTACTTTCCGCTCAATAGTTTTGTCACCACTGAAACTTTTCCAGTTAGATGATGCTTGTCTGTTGGAAGTTGTACAACCTATCAAAAGGATTGTCGTACCTAAATAAATACTATTTTTTATTTTCATAAATTGTTATTTTTATTCAATATGTATTATTTTATAGATGTTTTTGTTAGAAAACATTTTTGAATGATTGTTTTTACATTTTTCTATATTGCTTAACAGAAAATTAGTTTTTTGTATAAATATGATTTTTTTTATTAAAAATATTTGCAAAAAAATTTAAAAATATTCCAATTACAAGACCAATTAAGATGTAAATCAATGTATTTTTGTTAAAAAAATGATTTGAAACTACATTACTAAATGTTTTTATTATAGATTCATCAGGAGGAGCTATGTCATTGTATGATACCAATCCTTCCCAGAATGAGAATGAAATGCCTACAAATACTCCTAAAAACAATAATATGTAATTTATTTTTATCATTATCTTGAAATAACGTACATTTATTGCAATTAAATCATAGATACAATTATAACCTCTCAAAAAATTTCGTTTATAGAGAAGGCTCCAGATTAAATTTTGTTCCTAGTAAATTGCTTTACAAAAGTACAAAAAACTATAAAGAGTTTGTATAAAAATTTAATTTTTTTAATCCGTTTTGCACTTCAGGACAACTCATAAAGAGCCTCCAAAGCAGTCCTGTACGGTGGTTTTCTATCATCGGAGCGATTGTAAGCTGGTCAATAGCTAAATAACGCTGAGGATACCATATATATTGCTCACTAAAAGCATCGTAAAAGCCATATTTCCCCCAAATAATATCACCCAAATCGTAATAAAAATGTTTTAGTGCTGTTATTGATTCGTTGGGAGTGTACGGAAAACTCGAAAGTGAGGCTGTTGGTACAATTACTCCGAAATCATTGGTTGGTGAATGTGCCGCATAACCTTTCACGGAATAACTTGCGGTAAGTCCCCAACTATTTGACCCATAACCTTTATAACCTTTGGGATTTTCTACGCAATATTTATAATTTATTAAGGTATGATTTTTATTCAATACCCAATAATCAGCATATTGATCTGTAAGTCCTTTAGGATTCAATCCAATGAACGAATAATGAGCCCAAAAAAGTGGCCCTCCATATCGTTCAGCTCCATTGTGTTTGAGAACAAGTGGCAATCCGTAAGTAACTTGACTACTTTTGATAGCTCCATTTCGTGCCCAACCCTTATGATATGCCGATGCAGGTATCGGGTGCGTAGGCGATGATGCTCCAAGAATATAAGCGATGAAACACTCATTATATCCTTCCAAAGGAAAATTCATCTGCCATTCATACTGCGGGCTCCAATGCCAATACAGTACATCTTGTCCATTTAAGTACCAATCCCACTCCATTTCTTTCCACAAATTATCAATGCGAGTGGCTATTTCCTTTTCTTTGGTGTCTCCATTTTGGAAGTATTGACGAGCGCAAAGTAGTCCTTGTATCAAAAAAGCACTCTCTACGATATCTCCTCCATTATCTTTCTGCCCAAAAGGCTTGGTTTTACCTGTTTTTCCATCAATCCAGTGCGACCACATTCCGTGATAACGATCAGCTTTTTCTAGAAATGTTATAATTTTTTCGAAGCGTGCTACAGCTTCTGTTCTATCTATAAAACCTCGTTCTATAGCTACAAGCAATCCAGCTATACCAAAACCACTTCCACCAGTAGTAATGATGTCTTGATCATTTAGTGGATAGTTTCCATCAATATGAATACGTTCACGCGCCAGTCCTGAATTAGATTCTGCTCCTTCCCACATATAATTAAAATGGGCTTTTTGAATAAAATCAAGAAACATATCATCATTATCAAAACTTGTAGGTCTGTTATGAAATGTTTGTATTGGTTTTTGTGGTGTAATAGGCGTTTTTTCTTGCGAATTTTTATCTTTCGAACATCCACAGGCGGTAAATGATAGTCCAATAAGAGTAACTACCAAAGTATACAGATTATGAATGATATTCTTATTCATTTTGATATTAATTTTATTGATTTTCTGATGTAAGGCTTCTATCTATAATGAAATCTCCCAAAATTTTTTACATTATTTTTTGTATGATAGCATTTTTTATTCGCCTCCGTTAGCAAGTTCTTTTATTTTTGCATTACTCAATGCTTTGTTATAAAAGAAAAATTGGTCTAACAATCCACTATAATTTGTTGCCCATGTCTGTGCTTTGGCACTAGCGGTAAGACTAGGCTGAGTCTGGAATTGTAATGCTCCGATAACAAACTGTCCCATATTGTCAAAACGAATATTATTATCAAAGTTTAACTCTTTGGAAACCACTTGTTCTCCTTCTCTGAGAATAGAGAATGTTTTGGTTGTAGCATCATAACGGAAAGCCATATGCACCCATAGGTCTATGGTATTAGGAATTTTTTCTTCTATCCAAATTTCTTTTGTTCCGTTATAAAGATGTACTTTGAAACGCCCTTCTCCAGCTACATTATGAGAATCTAAAAAAATATCTAGATTCCCCCAAAATTTCAATGTATTTGAAATGGAAAATATCCCTGTGGCTTTACTTGCCTGCTCTGATTTCATAAAGAAAGCCACGGTAAAACTGCCCAAGTTGGCAATAGTATCTTTTATTGAAACATCACCTGCAAATTCGGGTGTGGTAGGCGTAATAAGTATATACGATTTTTCACTACCTTTGTAAGCTTCCCCTACTTTACCTTCTTGATAAGTGATTGCCCCATTGGTAGTTACTAAAAATAAATAATCTGTTTTATTTCGTGGGTCATGTTCAAATGTAAAAGATAACTTCTTAGCGTTGTATTCTGGTGCTTTTGATTCAGGATAGTTAAAGCTGGGAGTATTATCTAAATCTTGATAGCAAGAAGATATAAGTAATACTCCTGCTAAGATTGTTCCATATTGTAAAAATATTTTTTTCATTGCTATTTGTTTTTTATTAGTAATCAGGATTTTGTTTTAACACACCATTAGAGTTATCAATAGCTGTTTGGGGCAAAGGCAAATACCGATGTCTATCTTGATAACCTGTTTTGCCTGCGGCGTGCAATACTTGTAGAGCAATTCCCCAGCGTACCAAATCATAAAATCGATCAAATTCCATAGCAAGTTCTATACGACGTTCGTGGCGAATAGCTGTTTGCAAATCGACAGGATTCGTAGTGGTTATTGTAGGTAAAGCGTTAGGTGCTTCACGTCGAGCTCTGGCACGTACTTGTTCTAAAAAATTAAGTGCATCATTTGAATTTCCAAGTTCATTAGCAGCTTCGGCTGCCATCAGAAGTACATCAGCATAACGAATCATTCGTACATTGTACCAATACCCTTGTCTATGCCCATATGAAGTTCTTAATGCAGGATTTGTATAGGCTTTTTTGTTATAATATACATTGACAACATTACTTTGAGCTATTGGCTTTTCATTATAAGGTTTGTTAGTAGGAGTAGCTGCAATAGTTGCTGCATCAGCTCCTTGTTTATAGAAATAAAGTAAGGTTTCATCTTTACGAGGATCATCTGCTTCAAAAGCATTTGCTAAAATTTGTGTAGGTGTATTCCAACCCCAACCTAAATCCCATTGCCCCGTACCACGAACTCCTTGTACTTGAGCATATTGACAACCTATATCAGTCGATGCATTTTGCGATTCTGTAGCCGTAGCTTGTAATTCCCATACAGATTCTGAGCTATTTTCACCATCTTCTCGGAATATTTTGGAGAAATCAGTATTAAGATTATAAAGTCCCGAGTTGATAACATCTGTGGTAGCTGTGTAAGTATTCATCCAATCGTTACGCATTAGATAAGTTTTGGCGTGCAAAGAACGAGCAGCTCCCCAAGTAAGACGCCCTACATAAGCACTTGCCCAAGTACGTGGTAAATTTTCTTCGGCTACCTTCAAGTCATCATCAATCAAAGTATAGATTTTATCAATGGTTGATTTTGGTACATTTGCTTGATCAGCAGTTTTGATAGGAAAGTTAATCAACGGAACTTCTCCAAAAGCCCGTACTAAATTAAAATAGGCATATGCTCTGAAAAAATGTGCTTCTCCTTTGTTGATTTTATCTCCGTCGGTTATGGCACTTCCCAGAGAATCTATCTTACTGATAGCCATGTTAGTCGTATGGATTATCTCATAATTTTTGTTGTAGTAAGACAATATCAATCCATTGGTAGCTACATAATTGAAATTATCAAACATATCAGCTTGAGAAGCACCATCTGAGGCATTCGATCCTTTTTCAGCGTCTTCGCTACGGAAGCTATGAATTGCCAATCCTGGTAGTGCTACAAGGTCATAGTGTCGAACTTTGGCATAAAGAGTTAATACATCACTCTCTACACTTCCAGAAGCTTGGTCTCCATCAACCCATTCTCCTTGAGGTTCTTGATCTAGAAATTTGGAACAACTCGTTGTAAATATTCCAAATGAAATTATGGTTGCGATGAGTAAAATATACTTTTTCATTATTTTAATTATTAAAAGGTTAAATTAACTCCATAAGTAAATATTGTAGGCATTGGGTATCCACCATTATCTATACCAAAACTGGTAGCTCCTCCACCTATTTCAGGGGTATATCCGCTGTTTTTACTCCAAGTTTTTAAATTTTGTACATTGGCATACAAACGTATTTTTTTCACTTTGAATCGATTAGTTACTTCTTCGGGGAAAGTGTAACCAAGTTGTACGTTTCGGATACGGAAGAAACTACCATCTTCTATATAATAAGAAGAGTTCATACGATTGATGGCTCTTGTTCCATCAAGGATTGGTTCCCAGTTCGATGTTCCTTCTCCGTTCCATCTTCCGATTCTGTCAGAAAGATAATTGAGCTGAGCGAAAGACCCTTCACCAAAATTTCTATAAACTTCATTTCCATACACTCCCATAAATTCGACTCCGATATCAACACCTCGGTAACCAAGATTGATATTAAATCCGTAAGTAACATCGGGGGTTGGATTCCCAATCATTTCGCGGTCATCAGTTGTGATTCTTCCATCATTATTTATATCAGCAAACTTCAAATCACCAGGTTTTACAGTAGTAAGTGTATTGAGTGGTGATTTGTTAATATCTCGATTATTTTGATAAACGCCAATTACTTTATATCCATAAAAATGCCCAATAGGATAACCTTCTAATGAGCGAGATACATTACCTGTTCCGGCATAAATAGCATCATTTTTTCCACGTCCAAGCGAAATTACTTCGTTATTTATAGTAGTCAAATTCGCTGAAATGCTGTAAGTAAAATCGGTATTTTTTACTTTGTCATTCCAACCTACTGAAAATTCCCAGCCTTTGTTTTGTATTTCACCCAAGTTTTCAAGGGCATTTTTTGCTCCCGAAATACCACTTAGTAATACAATAAGGTCTTTTGTGTTTTTGTGATAATAGGTAGGTTCAATACTCAGGCGATTATTTAAGAAACGGAACTCTGCACCTACTTCCCAGGCATAGGTTTTTTCCCAACCTAAGTTTTGAACCAAATACTTGGGAGCATATCCTGTAACAATTCTGTTACCAAATACCGCACTACCCGAACTTGCCAACAGTGGATAGGTGGGATAATTATAACCTCCTGTATTTTGACTACCTAACACACCATAGGAACCTTTTATTTTCAAGTAATCAATTATTTTTTGATTTTCTAAAAAAGCCTCTTCGGTAGCCACCCAAGCAGCACCTACAGAATAGAAATTATCCCAAGCATTACCTGAATTACGAAATACAGAAGCTCCATCTCTACGAAAAGAAGCATTGAATAAGTATCTTCCATCGTAGCCATACAAAGCACGCACTAAGTACGACATTGTAGCACGTTTATATTGACTTGAACCATTCGTTGTCTTTGTATCATCAATAGATGATATCCACCATTTATCACTATTATCATTAGGAATAGAAAATATAATATCTTCATATTTCTGCGAGCGTCCTGCTTCTAATGAAGAATACTCAATATAGTTGGTTGTCATACCTGCCATTGCCGTTAGATTATGTTTGTCAAAAGCTTTTTTAAAAGTCAAAATATAATCTGTTTGTGTTGAAACTGAAGTAGATTTCTTTTGAGAAATACTTTCAGCTTCATTGAGTTTTTGGTCATTTCCTTGTGTAGCAGGGTTAATATAATCTGGATTATAAACCCAAATGATAGGACTAAATTGGCGCGATTCATTTACAACATAATCCATAGAAAGCGTTGCTCTGAAATTAAAATTTTTCAAAAAATCAACCTCTCCATAAACATTCCCCATAATGCGATAATTGGTCGCTTTATTATGATTAGCCCGAGTTTCAACCTCAATCATCGGATTCCAAACTTGCGCACTCTGAAAGTCAGGCATTACATAATAGAGTCCTGTTGGCTGGTTCATTATAGGAGCAACTGGAGCAGCTCGCAGTGAAACACTTCCCCCCTTGGCATCAACTGGAAGCGTCCGTGCTCCATTGGTTTGAAATCCAAATCGAAGAAAATCCGTTACATTATAGTCACTACTAAGATTGAGCGTAATACGTGACATTTCTTCATTTTTGATAGAACCTTCTTCTTTGAGATAACCTGCCCCAATGTAAAATTTGTTTTTCTCTCCCGAACCTGTAATACTTATATTATGGTTTGAAATCCATGCATCTCGGAAGATTTCATCTTGCCAATCGGTATTAGCTGTCCAACGTGAAAAATCAAAAGGCGGAGCTCCTTGATTTTGCAATTGCTCAGCATACAATTCACGGAATTGGTCGCCATTGGTAACTGAAATTCTGTCGTTAATGGTTTTAAGCCCCAAAGACGAATTGATATTAACTGTTGTTTGTCCTTTTTTAGCTTTTTTAGTAGATATAATAATAACTCCATTTGCTCCACGTACCCCAAAGATAGCTAGCGAAGAAGGATCTTTAAGGATTTCCATTTGTTCAATATCAGCAGGATTTAAGTGATTGATATTGTCTGTAAATAGCCCATCAACTACATACAGTGGTTTATATCCATTGATAGAGTTCGTACCTCGCACCCGTATTTCGGGGTCTTGCCCTGCCCTACCAGTATTTACTACTTGTACACCTGCTATTTTCCCTTGTACCGAAGCCAACGGATTACTTGAAGGTTTATCAGCAATTTCTTCAGCCTTAATACTTACAATAGAGCCGGTAAGGTCTCGCTTTTGAGCAGCACCATAACCAATGACTACCACCTCTTTTAGTTCTTGGGTGTCTTCTTCCATCGTTATACTAATTTGAGAACGTCCACCAATGGCAACCTCTTGTGTTTTCATACCAATGTAACTGAAAACCAAAACCCCATTAGAAGGAATATTAGAAAGCGTATATCGTCCATCGATATCGGTCATTGCACCCGTAGTCGTCCCTTTGAGTACTACATTAACTCCAATAATAGGAGCTTTACTAGTCTGTTCAGAAACGATACCACTTACGTTAATTTGTCTTTGAGCCAAAAGACTCAATGAGAACAAATAAAAACATACACATATAAAATTTCTTAGTTTCATAAAATGTCTTTTTTGGTTTGAATTTTTAATAAATAGCTACTTTTGTAGGACAAAGTACGTAATTAACATTTTTTCTTCCAAAAAAAACTCCTCTATAAAACTACTTCATAATGAAAATATAATTTTCATACACTACGTCATTACTACTACAAAAAAAATTATTTTATTGATTATCAAATATTTAAAAATGGTATTTTTTGAAATATATTTTAATAAGTTAATCATTCTATTTGAAGATTTAGTCAAAATTAGTTTGTGCCAAAAATAAAATAGAGTCGTACTTATACGACTCTATCTAAGATATTTATTTTTATGAAATTATAACCAAATTATTATTTTACATATTCGATAGCTCTTTTCAAAGCCTCATCAATTCCGTCAGTATTTTTTCCTCCTGCGGTGGCAAAAAATGGCTGTCCTCCTCCGCCTCCTTGTATGTATTTACCTAATTCGCGAACTACTTTACCTGCATCATAGCCTTTTTCTTTAACCAATTCTTTGGAAATATAACACAGAAGCATTGCTTTATTGTCTTCGGTTTGTATTCCTATTACAACGAAAATATTTTTCATTTGTTCACCAAGTTCAAATGCTATATTCTTAGCTGTTGCCATATCTGTATTTAATTTTTTTGCCAGAAAATATACATTATTCACTTGTATTGCTTCATTTTTGAATGCTTCTATCAATCTACGAGCTTGTTCACGTTTGAGTTCTTCAATTTCTTTTGTCAAACGAGCATTTTCCAATTGCAAATTGATAATTGATTTTACAGGTTCTTGGGTATTTTTGAGTGTTTGTTTAATTTCAATCAGTGTCTGTTCTTGATTTTTAAAATATTGCAAAGCTGCCTCATTGGTAATTGCTTCTATACGGCGAATACCTGCTGCTACAGCACCTTCTGAAAGAATTTTAAAATACCAAATATCGCCTGTATTCTTAACGTGCGTTCCTCCGCAAAGTTCTTTGCTTTCACCAAACTGAATCATACGAACATTTTCACCATATTTTTCACCAAAAAGTGCCATAGCACCTGCCTCTATTGCTTTTTGAATAGGAATATTGCGATGTTCTTGCAGAGCAATACGTTCAACTATTTTTTTATTAACAAAATCTTCTACTTGCATGAGCTCTTCACTTGTCATTTTTCCAAAATGAGAAAAATCAAAACGCAAAGTTTCATTATCAACTCGTGAACCTTTCTGCTCTACATGCGTTCCCAAAACGCTTCTAAGCGCCTGATGTAACAAGTGTGTAGCGGAGTGATTACTTGATGTTTTTTCTCGCAGTTTGTCTCCTACAAAGGCTTTGAAAGTTCGGTCTAAATCCTCAGGGAGAGATTCTACAATATGAATAATAACATTATTTTCTTTTTTGGTATCAAGTATATATGTAGCTTCTCCATTTGGAGCTTGAATATATCCTTTATCTCCAACCTGCCCCCCTCCTTCGGGATAAAAAGGCGTCATATTGAATACTAATTGGTATAAAGTTCCATCTTTTTGGCTTTCAATTTTGCGATAACGTGTAATACGTACTAAAGCCTCCAAAGTATCATATCCGATAAATTCTTCCTCTTCATCTTCTTTAAGTATAACCCAGTCTCCTGCTTTTACTTGTGCAGCTGCTCTGGAACGTTCTTTTTGTTTTTGTAATTCTTTTTCAAATCCTTCTTCATCTAAAGTAAATCCTTTTTCAGCAAGAATTAAAGCCGTTAAATCAAACGGAAATCCATAAGTATCATACAATTCAAAGGCTTTGGCTCCCGAAATATGCTTATTGGGAGCATTATTCATCATTGCATCAAGTAGCAAAAGTCCTTGTTCGAGAATACCTAAAAATGAATTCTCTTCTTCACGGATAACTCCCTGAACAAGAGCTTGTTGTGTTCTTATTTCAGGAAAAAAATCTCCCATCTGATGTGAAAGTACTTCAACCAACTTGTAAATAAAGGCTTCTTTCTGATTCAAAAACGTAAATCCGTACCGAATAGCACGTCTCAAAATTCTACGAATAACATATCCAGCACCTGTATTACTTGGCAATTGTCCGTCAGCGATAGCAAATGATACAGCTCGCACGTGATCAGCGATAACTCGAATTGCAATATCTATTTTTTCATTTTTGCCATAAACAGAGTGTGTAATTTCTTGAATTTTAGTAATTAAAGGGGTGAAAATATCAGTATCATAATTCGATTTTTTATTCTGTAAAACCATGCACAAACGTTCAAATCCCATTCCTGTATCTACGTGTTTGGCTGATAAACGCTCCAAAGAACCATCAGCTTTTCGGTTGAATTGCATAAAAACCAAATTCCATATTTCAACTACTTGTGGGTGGTCTTTATTGATTAAATCACGTCCTGGAATCAATTTTTTTTCATCTTCGCTTCGCAAATCTACATGAATTTCTGTACAAGGTCCACAAGGTCCTTGGTCTCCCATTTCCCAAAAATTATCTTTTTTATTACCATTTAATATACGTTCTTGTGGAAGGTATTTTTTCCAAAAATTGAACGCTTCCAAATCACGTTCCAAATTTTCTTTTTCATCACCTTCAAAAATAGTTACATAGAGTATATTTTTATCAATTTTGTAAATTTCAGTCAAGAGTTCCCACGCCCAATCAATAGCTTCTTGTTTGAAATAGTCTCCAAAAGACCAATTACCAAGCATTTCAAACATCGTATGATGATACGTATCAAAACCTACATCGTCAAGGTCATTGTGTTTACCTGAAACACGCAAACACTTTTGTGTATCGGCAATACGCTTGCTTTTGGGAGTTGCATTTCCTAAAAAATATTCTTTAAATTGAGCCATTCCCGAATTGTTAAACATCAGTGTTGGGTCATTCTTCAAAACAATAGGTGCAGAAGGAACAATAAGATGTTTTTTCGACTCAAAAAAATCTAAAAATTTTTGACGAATTTCATTAGAAGTCATATTTATATCTGTAATTTTTATTTTTGATGGGCAAAAGTAGTAAAATAATTTCGGAAAAAAATGAAAAACATTTTTTTATTCCAAAATTTTTCAGATTATTCAACATCTTTTCGATACGTTACTCTACTTCCGTAATATTTTGGATTAAAATTTTTCCATAATTTTTGTACAGCAAGATTATCTTCAAGTTCGGGAGTAACGATACATTTTTCTATTCCTTTGCGCAATAAAAGTTCATAACAATCTCTAAAAAGCATAGCAGGAACACCTTTCGATTGATATTCGGGAGAAATTCCTATCAAATAAAATTCTAATATTTTCGGATTTCTCCGAGCTTTTAGTAAATGCCAAAATCCTAAAGGAAATAATCGCCCATTGGCTTTTTGTAAGGCTTCTGAAAAAGAAGGTAACATAATAGCAAAACATACTATTTTTCCATCTTTATCAAGCATAAATTTAATATACTGAGGGTCTATGAAAGGGATATATTTTTTTTTAAAAAATTGTTTTTGTTTTTCAGTAATAGGAATAAATGTTGACAAATTAGCATACGTTTTGTTGAATAAATCAAACATTTCATCAACATATGGAACAATATCTTTGGTCGATTTGAGTGATGCATACGTAAATCCGTATCGACGTTCTACAATGTCTCCCATTTTTTTTAACGTTACGGCATCTACGTCTTTTACCAAAAAAGAAATTTCTACATAACCTTTTTCTTTTTTCCAACCAAGAGTTTCAAAATGTTCTTTGTAATAAGGAAAATTTGTCCACGTTACCATATTTCCCATATGTTCAAAACCGCTGGTTTGTACACCAACTTTGTCCATATTGGAAAACCCCATAGGACCTTCCATATAGTCCAAGTTATGCTTCCGAGCCTTTTCTTCTACTTTTTGCAAAAGTGCTTTGGTTACTTGTAAATCGTCAATTATATCAAACCAACCAAAACGAACTTTTTTAACACCTTGTACTTCTACTTCATAATGGTTGATAATAACAGCTATACGCCCTACAATTTCTTTTTGCTCATTATAAGCCAAATAGAAATCAGCTTGAGCATTTTCAAAAACAGGATTTTTCTTAGAATCCAAATAATTTAATTCTTCTTCAATAATAGGAGGTATCCATGTTTTGCTATTTTTGTATAATTTGAAAGGAAATTTGACAAAATCAATCATTTCCTTACGTGTTGTCAATTTTTTAACAATAATCATTTATTATTTTTTTATAAATTCTTTCTTTAAAAACCAAAAAGTTCTGCATCTGCTTTATTTTCTTCTTCTCGTGCTTTTAGTTTTTCTTTGAATTCAATCTCACGATGCTTGTCGTAAAAGCGGTAAGAAACCCCAACAGCACCCATATATCTTGTGGGAGTTATCTTCCAAGTTGAGCCTATCCAAGCGTTTACTTGCAAATTATCATTTACCAAAAAAGAGGCTCCTCCTCGCAAAATAACATCTTTGTAATACGAGCTAGTAATTCCTTCATTTTCAAGAAAAATACTCCATCGTTCATTGTATAAATTATGGGTCAATGTTACAATATAACTCCATTGTGCATTTTTAGAAGCAAAATTATCTCCAATTAAATTAGCTACCAAAACTACACGTGCAATAGGATGGCTCTGCAACGAAACCATTGCTTTGGGAGTAACAACAGCAGGGTCTTCATTTAGTGCCTCGTATAAAAATCTATTTTTTGAAAACAAATTGGCTCCCAAATACACCGATACCGCAGGAATTAGATTACTCCAACGAAATTCGTTATTAACCTTCCAACTATATAAACTTGATTGTTGCTGAAACTCAGGATTATAAAGCAAGTATTTTGCTCCAAGTGTATTGCGATAAAACCCTAATTTTCTCTCATTTGTACTTAAAAAACGATATGTTTCGGTATCATTATAGAGCAATGTTCCATCAAAAATTGCTTCAAATTGTTCGCGCCAAACTCCATAACGAACCTCATAATTAACCCCAAAATTGTGTTGGCGCGTATAAAGTCCTCTGTGTTCACTTTTTTCGTAAAAAAACTCACTTTCTGCCTGAATTACTTTTCGCCCTACGCTATATGCTCCAATAGATTTTCCAGGATTATTAGAATTAACTACATCGGTATATTGTCCAATTGCTAATGAACTAATATTTAATAAAATAGTTGTTAGTAATATGTTTTTTTTCATCATTAAAAAATTTTCCAAAGATACATATAAAATCAAAAGCAACAAAATTTTATTATTTTTTTTTAATAATTTTTAATTATTTGTTTTTTTTTAAAATTTGTGCTAAAATAAAATAAATCTATCAACAAACTATATCTATATAATAATCAATTATTTATATTAAAAAAAGCAAGAATTTTTTAGTCCTTGCTTTTTTGAAATAATTATACAAAAAATTTCTATTGTAAAACTTGTTTTACTTTATCGGCAGCTTCCTGAAACTGAATAGCTGAATGTACTGCCAATCCCGATTTATCAATCATTTCTTTGGCTATTTCAGCATTTGTACCTTGTAGGCGAACAATAATAGGAACTTGGATATTTCCCATATTTTTGTAAGCGTCAATAATTCCTTGTGCTACGCGGTCGCAACGAACAATTCCTCCAAAAATATTGATTAAAATAGCCTTTACATTTGGATCTTTTAGAATAATACGAAAAGCTGTTTCTACACGCGAAGCATCAGCCGTTCCTCCTACATCAAGAAAATTGGCAGGCTCTCCTCCTGCTTGTTTTATCAAATCCATCGTAGCCATTGCGAGTCCAGCTCCATTAACCATACAACCTACATTTCCGTCCAAATCTACATAATTAAGTCCCACTGCTTTTGCTTCGACTTCAATGGGATTTTCTTCACGAATATCACGCATTTGAGTATAATCATTATGGCGAAAAAGAGCATTGTCATCAAGGGTTACTTTGGCATCAACTGCCAATATTTTATTATCAGAAGTTTTCAGTAATGGATTGATTTCAAACAAATTAGCATCAGAAGTGATATATGCTTTATACAACGAAGTTACAAACTTAACCATTTCTTTAAAAGCTTCTCCTGACAATCCTAAATTGAATGCTATATTACGAGCCTGAAAAGGTAAAAGTCCTAACATTGGATCTATTTCTTCTACAAAAATAAGATGTGGAGTCTTGTCTGCAACAGTTTCAATATCCATGCCTCCTTCTGTGGAATACATAATCATATTTTTTCCTGTAGAGCGATTCAAAAGTACTGACATATAATATTCCTTAGGTTCACTTTCTCCTGGATAAAAAACATCTTCTGCAATGAGTATTTGATGAACTTTTTTTCCTTCTTTGGGTGTTTGTGGGGTAATTAAATTCATACCTATCATCTGTTCAGCAATCTCTTTCACCTGGTCAAGGTTTTTGGCTAATTTAACTCCTCCACCTTTTCCACGCCCTCCTGCATGTATTTGAGCTTTGACTACAAACCATTGTGTGCCTGTTTGTTGGGACAATTTTTTGGCTGCCATAACAGCCTCATCGGGGCTTGTAGCTACAATACCTCGTTGAGTTTGTACCCCAAAACTTGCTAATATTTCTTTGCCTTGATATTCGTGTAAATTCATAGAACAATAATTTTAATAGGACAAAAATACATCTTTTTTTGAAAAAAAACTATTTTTCTTGAAAAAAAATGAAATTTTCATATTTAAAATAACTTCTTTGTCAAAATTTCTTTCTCTTTATTTAATTCTGATATTGAATTTCTGTTAATTTTTTAAAATTATCCTCTAAGAATTTTTTTTTTTTACCAAAAAAATATTTATCTTTGCCCAAATAAATCCAATAAAAAAATTACGATTTATGACACAGCAAAAATTTGATCAATATGCCACTCAAATGGGAAATAAACTCCACGGACTTTTGTCTGTGAATTTTATAAATATTGACAATGGCTCTCTTATTCACTCTGTTTCCTTTTCAGGAATAGATTATAAGGCTACGGCTAAATTTGAAGCTGAAATTGTTAAAAATTCATTGCGAGCTATTAAATTTACAGATAGTAGTGATGAGACTTTGCATGAAATTATCATAAGTAATGATGAGCATATTCATTTTCTATATGTTGCAACAAATGCTGATTTTTTAGTACATCTTATTACAAATGCACAAAGTATAAACTATGCTCTTTTGCATATGACTCACAATGAATGCTGGCAAAGTTTGATTGCAGAATCTTTTGAAAAAGACAATTCTACAACCGAAGTATCCCACAAGAAAGTAAAACAATTTAAACAATTATTTTTTAATTAAAAAGTAAAAAAATGGTTGATTATTTGAATCATTTTGTAGAGAAAATACAAGAAAATATACCCAGTTTTATTTCAGTCTCGCTCGTTAATACGAATGATGGTACAATTCTAGCATATAAAGCAAAAAACAACGAAGATAACAGTCCAGCAAGTTCATTTCAAATAGAAATTTTCAAGGATGCCATTCGCTCGTTTGAGAATACCGAAGGACTGACTGATAAGAGAGTAAAAGATGTTTCTATTATTTACAAAAATCAGGTACATGTTACATCTATTTCAGATAACAAACAATTATTAGTACATTTGGTTTTGGACAATACAGCCAATTTGGTTCTTGCCAAAATGATAATGATTCGTTTTCGTGAAGAACTGACAATAAAGTTGGAACAAGAAAATTTTTTTTAACAATATAGATTAAACATTGAATTATTAAATTAAAAATCCTGAAAAAAACAACTATTTTCAGGATTTTTTGTATCTATAAATTATCTTTTTTCCAAGTTTCGTAAAAAGTTCGCTCAATAGCTTCTTGATGTTTCGGATGAGCAATATTAACAAGTATTTTCTGACGTTGAGCTAATGTTTTTCCTCGCAAATCAGCAATACCATATTCGGTAACTACATACTGAATATGAAAACGAGTAGTTACAACTCCTGCTCCTAAACGTAAAAACGGAACAATACGACTTTCTCCATGTCTTGTCTCAGAAGGAAGAGCTATAATAGCCTTTCCTCCAACACTTTGTGAAGCTCCACGAACAAAATCAATCTGCCCACCAATTCCTGAATACATCTTTGTCCCAATAGAGTCAGCACAAACCTGACCTGTTATATCTACCTCAATAGCAGAATTAACCGAAATCATTTGTGTATTTTGAGCGATAATAGCGGGGGCATTTGTGTATTTGCTCTCACGAACTTCAATAATTGGATTGTCGTGAGCAAAATCATACAAGCGTTTTGAACCAAACATAAAAGTACAAACTACTTTGCCTGTATTTATTGTTTTTTTCTGTCCTGTAACAACACCTTTTTCAATCAAATCAACGACACCATCAGTTAATAATTCGGTATGTACTCCTAAGTGCTTTCTATTACTCAATTTTTTAAGAACTGCATCTGGCACAGACCCTATTCCCACCTGTATAGTCGAATTGTCTTCAATAAGTTGTGCTACATTTTCAGCTATCTTTTCCTCAACACCAGAGGTTCTCTCTGCATATTCCAGACCATACAAAGGACTATTATGAGGAACCAAATAGGTAATTTCACTTATATGAATTGATGTATCTCCAAAAGTACGAGGCATATTTTCATTAACTTGCGCGATAACATAACGAGCGTGTTTGATTGCTGCCCAACAAGCCTCTACAGAAACTCCCAAAGAACAATATCCGTGGCGATCAGGAGGCGAAACACTTATAAAAACACCATCAATCGGAACTATTTTCTCATAAAAAAAACGAGGTAATTCACTTAGGAAAACAGGCGTATAAGAACCATTTCCTTCTTTTATGATATGTCTTACATTGTTTGATAGAAAAAATGAATTCACATAAAAACTCTCACGAAGCGAAGGGTCAGCATAAGCCGCATAATCAGAAGTTAAAATATGAGAAACTTCTACTCCTCTTAGTTCAGTAGCTCTTTTCGCTAAAGCATCTGTCAGAATTTTGGGAGTTGCTGCTGCTGCTTGCACGTAAATTCTATCACCCGATTGTACTATTTTTACAGCTTCGTCGGCTGTTGTGTATATGCAATTTTTCATTTATTGTACTACGTTTTTAAAATTTAAATTGGTTAATGTCTGAAAAATTATATTCGGTTTGCTGTCCCGATACCATATTTTTTAAAATAAATTGTTGCTTTTTGAGTTCATTTTCACCTATAATAATTACATAATTAGCCCCTCGCTTGTCAGCATAAGCGAGTTGTTTTTTGAGTTTGGAAGTCTCGGGATATAATTCCGTTTTGTAGCCTTTTTGTCTTAGTTGATTGATAATTCTCAAACTTTCGATAGCTTCTTCATGACCAAAATTGATAAAAAGAATGTCCAAAGCTTGGTTAATTTCCTCGGGAAATAAACCAAGCTGTTCAAGTACTAAATAAATACGGTCTAATCCGAAAGAAATTCCTACGCCACTCATATTTTTCAATCCGAAAATTCCGGTTAGGTCATCATAACGTCCTCCGCCACCAATAGAACCTAATTGTATTTGTTGAGGTGCAACTACTTCAAAAATAGCCCCCGTGTAGTAGTTCAAACCACGAGCCAATGTTACATCAAGTTCCAATGAAGCTACGGATAACGGTAGCTGTGCTATTGCGTTGCAAATGAATTCTAATTCAGTTATTCCTTGCAATCCTACTTGGCTATCTACCAAAATTTCTCGTAATTGATTTATCTTTTCGAGGAAAGTTCCGTTTAATTCAAAAATAGGATTGATTGTTTGAACATCCACAGAAGAAATTCCTCGTGAGAGCATCTCTTGAATTACTTTTTCTTTTCCTATTTTATCAAGTTTGTCCAGAGCTGTGGTAAAATCAATAAGTTTATCGCTTTGTCCGATGATTTGAGCAAAACCACTCAATATTTTTCGGTGATTTATTTTGATAGTAACTCCTTTCATATTTAATGAATTGAATACAGAATCGTATAGCTGAATCAATTCAATTTCTTGCCACAGACTTTGGCTACCAACCACGTCTGCATCACACTGAAAGAATTCTCGATAGCGTCCTTTTTGGGGTCTATCGGCTCGCCAAACGGGTTGTATTTGATATCTTTTGAAGGGTAAAGTCAGTTCATTTTGATGTTGTACTACATAGCGTGCAAAAGGAACAGTCAGGTCATAACGGAGGGCTTTTTCGCTAATTTGGGGAGTCAGCCTCTGGCTATTTTTCTCGTTTAAAAACTCATCTGAAACGTTGGTGAGGAAATCGCCCGAATTTAATATTTTGAAAATCAATCGGTCGCCTTCTTCGCCATATTTGCCCATTAGCGTTTCATAATTTTCAAAACTAGGTGTTTCAATGGGTTGAAAACCAAATAGTTCAAATTTTTCTTTTATTTTATTTTGTATATAAATTCGCTTTTTCAGCTCAGTGGGCGAAAAATCGCGTGTCCCTTTAGGAATACTGGGTTTGTATATCATTGATAATTATTTTTTTCAAAAAACAAAGATATGAAAAAAACTAATATAAAAAAAATATTATTTTCGATAAAAATATTCATTTCTAAACCTTATATTTTGAAGATAAAAAAGTAATTTTATTCTCTAAATAATTTAGTATATTTGCAAATTGAAAATTAGAACAGAATTCAAATGACTTTTTTTATAACGGGGATTTCGACCGAAGTAGGAAAAACCATCGTTTCAGCCATTGTTGTACAAGCGCTCAAAGCAGATTATTGGAAACCAATACAGGCTGGCGAATTAGACAATTCGGACACTATGAAAGTTCAAGAGCTTGTCAGTTGTGAAACTACTACTTTTTTTCCGAATTCGTATGCATTGAAACACCCTGCCAGTCCGCATCTTTCTGCGCAGATGGAAAATATTGATATTAGTTTGGCACATATTATTCGCCCCAAGACAAACAAACCCTTAGTTATTGAAGGTGCGGGAGGATTATTAGTACCTATCAATTCGTATCAGACCATTGCCGATTTGATAGCTCCGACTGATAAGGTAATTATCGTCTCGCGACATTATTTGGGCAGTATCAACCACACAATGCTTACTATTGAAGCTCTAAAACGCCGTCATTTGTCTATTGCAGGAATAATTTTCAGCGGAAAAGAAAATACTGCCACCGAACAATGGCTCGCCGAAAATACACAAGTTCAGATACTTGGTCGCATTGATGAAGAAAAATATTTTGACAAAGAAATTATAAATAACTATGCAAAATCTTTTGCTTCGAAACTTCTTCATATACAAAATCAGGTTAATTCGTAAAAAAAATAATTCGCATGCAAATAGAACTTATCCCACAAATCAAAAATACGACGTATGGCAACTTTTTTCTCATAGCTGGACCTTGCGCTATTGAGGGAGAGGAAATGGCTCTTCAAATTGCTGAAAAAATAACTCGCATTACGGACAGATTACGTATTCCATATATATTTAAGGGTAGTTTTAAGAAAGCTAATCGTAGTCGTATTGATTCATTCACAGGAATTGGAGACGAAAAGGCACTTAAAATCTTACAGAAGGTATCGAGTACCTTTGCAGTACCTACCCTAACAGATATACACCAAGTGGGCGATGCTTTTATGGCATCCGAATATGTAGATGTATTGCAAATCCCCGCTTTTCTGGTACGTCAAACAGATTTGGTTGTGGCAGCCGCTCAAACAGGTAAAGTGGTTAACCTGAAAAAAGGTCAGTTTATGAGTCCTGAGAGTATGAAACATGCGGTGCAAAAAGTGCTCGATTGTGGCAATCCGCAGGCTATTATAACCGATAGAGGCACAATGTTTGGCTATCAGGATATGATTGTAGATTTTCGAGGCATTCCAACAATGAAAAAGTATGCACCGGTAGTCTTAGACGTTACTCATTCGCTTCAACAGCCCAATCAGGACAGCGGTGTAACGGGTGGTCGCCCCGAAATGATTGAAACTATCGCCCGAGCAGGGGTTGTTAATAATGTCGATGGTTTATTTATCGAAACTCACTTCGACCCTAAGAATGCTAAAAGTGATGGAGCTAATATGTTACACTTAGACCTATTAGACAAACTTCTGACACGTTTGACAGCTATAAGACAAACGATAAACCAATTTTAATCAAGATATAAAGCTGCTTTTTAATGATTTTTTATAAAAATTAACTTCAAAAAGATACCGAACAACATTTTATAAAAACAATCAACATAAAAAAGTTACCTTACTAATTTTTATAAAAATATTTTAGACTGAAAAGCCACTTGATTAGTATTTATAAAAATATTTTAGTCTAAAAAGCCACTTTATAAATTAGAATAAAAATATTTTAACCCAAAAAGCCGCTTGACAAGGTAAAATAAAAACATTTTATCCTGAAAAGTTACTAGATAAGGTAAAACAAAAATATTTTATCCTAAAAAGTCGCTTGACAAGGTAAAATAAAAACATTTTATCCAAAAAAGCAACCAAATAAGGTGAATTAAAAATATTTCAACTAAAAAAACCTCTTTTTAAAGATAAAAAATTAAAAAAATCACCAAATAGACACTATATTAGTTAATAATAAAAATAAAATTATAAAAAATGAAGCAATTATATCCATTCAAATTTCGTCCAATACTAAAAGAGCGTATTTGGGGCGGAACAAAATTAAGAGATGTTTTTTCAAAACCCATTCCAAATGAAATCACAGGAGAAAGCTGGGAAGTATCGACTGTAAAAGGCGATGTTTCTATAATTGATAACGGAAGTCTATCTGGCGAAAGCCTACAAAAACTACTTGATGAACAACCAGAGGCATTAGTAGGAAAACACATTTATGAGCGCTTCGGAAAGGAATTTCCTATTCTTATTAAGTTTATTGATGCCCGAGAAGACCTATCTATTCAGGTGCATCCGAATGATGAATTAGCAAAAAAGCGGCATAATTCCTTCGGAAAAACTGAAATGTGGTACGTTATGGACGCTGACAAAGACGCTCAACTTATTGTAGGGTTTAACAAATCAGTAACTAAGGAAGAATATCAGCAGCACTTAGAGAATGGTACCCTGACCGAGATACTGAATTATGAACCAGTAAGCGAGGGTAGTACTTTTTTTATAAATACAGGTAAAGTACACGCCATAGGTGCAGGAACATTGTTAGCTGAAATACAACAAACCAGTGATATTACTTATCGGGTGTATGATTTTAATCGCCGAGACAAAAATGGCAATTTGCGCGAACTCCACACAGAGCAAGCCCTCGATGCGATTGATTATCAGAAGAAAGATGATTTCAAGGTGCAATATAGCCACTCACTAAATGAGCATAATACTATGGTAAGCTGTCCGTACTTCATTACGAACTATCTGAAACTAAATCAAAATCTGCCAGTTGCTATTTCAGCCCGTGACTCTTTTCATATCTATATGTGTGTAAAAGGACAAGGTGCTATAACATACGGAGACCTTACAATGCCCATACAAAAGGGCGAAACGATTTTAGTTCCCGCAAGTTGTGAGCAGATTACCATTGAAACCAATGATATTGAGTTGTTAGAAGTATATTTGTAGCCAATTTTTTCAAAAAAAGATAGAAAATTCGCTCAATAGCATCTCTACAAAATACAAAACAAAAATAAAATACTTTTTAATTTAAAATAAAATATAATGAATACACAAATCCAAATTCCTTGGCAGGAACGCCCCGAAGGTTGTTCAGAAGTTATGTGGCGATACAGCCAAAATCCAATTATCGGACGATATGACATTCCTTCATCTAATAGTATTTTCAATAGCGCCGTAGTGCCGTTCAAAGAGGGCTTTGCAGGTGTTTTTCGCTGTGATAACAAAGCAGTTCAAATGAATATTTTTGCAGGATTCAGCAAAGACGGCATTCATTGGCAAATCAATCACAATCCAATCCAGATGAAGGCCGGTAATACGCAAATGATAGATTCAGATTACAAATACGACCCACGAGTTACGTGGATTGAAGACCGATATTGGATTACGTGGTGTAACGGATATCACGGACCTACAATCGGGATTGCTTACACCTTCGATTTTGAAGAATTTTTCCAATGTGAGAATGCTTTTCTACCATTTAATCGAAACGGAGTTCTTTTCCCTGAAAAAATTGACGGAAAATACGCAATGCTTTCGCGCCCAAGCGATAATGGACATACTCCTTTTGGCGATATTTATATTAGCTATAGTCCTGATATGAAATACTGGGGAGAGCATCGCTGTGTGATGAAAGTGGCGCCATTTATGGATAGCGCTTGGCAATGCACCAAAATCGGAGCCGGTGCTGTGCCTATCCGAACCAACGAGGGGTGGCTTATGTTCTATCACGGGGTTATCAATACTTGCAATGGTTTTAGATATTCAATGGGTGCTGCCATTTTAGATATAAACGACCCAAGTAAGGTCAAATATCGTACCAAACCTTATCTATTAGCCCCTGCCGAGCTATACGAACTAGCCGGTGATGTACCCAATGTTGTGTTTCCGTGTGCAGCTCTACATGATATCGAACAAGACAAAGTAGCTGTGTATTATGGCGCTGCCGATACTGTTGTAGGGGTGGCTTTTGGTCGAATTTCTGAAATAATTAAATTCACCAAAGAAAATAGTTTATAAAACTGATATCTATAAATAATTAAAACTGCATATTGTAAAAAAATATGCAGTTTTTTCAATACAAATAATTTCAAATGAATATAAAACTTTTAGTAATTGGAAAAACCGATAGCAATCTACTGCAACAACTAATAGAAGTATATCAAAATCGGCTTCAATTTTACACCAAATACCATGTAGAAATTATTCCCGAAGCAAAAAATACCAAGAATTTGACTTTTACACAACAAAAAGCAAAAGAAGGCGAATTACTTCTGAAAAATATCACTCCGTCTGAATATTTGATACTCTTAGATGAGCGAGGTAAAGAATATACTTCCGTTGATTTTTCTGTTTTTCTACAAAAGAAAATGAATACAGGTGTAAAGCAGATTACTTTTGTCATCGGTGGTGCATTTGGCTTTTGCGAAGAAGTTTATAAGCGTGCCAATGAAAAAATTTCGCTCTCCAAGATGACTTTTTCCCACCAAATGATTCGGCTTTTCTTCACCGAACAACTCTACCGAGCCTTTACCATACTTAACAATGAACCTTATCATCATCAATAATCAGTACGTTTTTATTTGCTGTAAAAAGTAACTTTTTTAGGTTCATTTACATCGTTTCAAACAAGCTATATGCTATTTTGTTCTATCCATTTTCTGGCATTGACAAACGCTTCAAGCCAAGGAGAAACTTCATCAAATCGACCCTCAGGATAGTCTGCCCAGTTCCATTGGAAAATAGACCTTTCAAAGTGTGGCATTGACACCAAGTGTCTGCCTGTATTATCGCAAAGCATTGCCGTATTATAATCCGACCCATTCGGATTGGCGGGATAATTCTCATATCCGTACTTCGCCACAATATTGTATTTATCCTCACTCTCAGGAAGATAGAATTTCCCTTCTCCGTGCGAAATCCAGATACCCAATACCGCTCCTTCCAAAGAAGAAAGCATTACCGAGTTATTTTTTTGTATCATTACGGAAGTGAAAGCGCTTTCATGCTTCTGAGATATATTATGCTTCATTTTTCCATGTGTAATATGCTCTGGATGAATAAGTTCTAATTCCATAAACAACTGACAACCATTGCATATACCTACCGAAAGTGTATCCTTTCGCTGAAAGAAACTCTCTAATGCTTGTTTAGCTTTTTCATTATAACGGAAACTTCCTGCCCAACCTTTGGCACTTCCCAGTACGTCAGAATTAGAAAATCCACCAACAGCTCCGATAAATTGTATATCTTCGAGCGTTTCTCTACCCAAAATAAGGTCTGTCATATGCACATCTTTCACGTCAAAACCTGCCAAAAACATAGCGTGAGCCATTTCTCGTTCTGAATTGCTTCCTTTCTCACGAATAATTGCCGCTTTGGGGCGTTTATGTGGCTTTTGAGGTAGTTTTCCCGTAAAAAATGAAGGAAATTGATACACCAATGGCTGATTTTTATAATTTTCGTATCGAGCCTTAGCCATTCCATTCTTCGATTGTTTGCTATCTAAAAGAAATGAGGTTTTGTACCAAATATCTCGATATTTTTCAATCTCAAAAGTAAAACTATCTTCTCCATTGGTTATTTTTAGGTCATTAGAAGACTTTGCTTCACCTATTTTGACAAAACGAACCTTATTTTCGGAAAGTAATTTTTCTAACAATTCATTGTTTGTTGCTTGAATAACTACCGAAATATTTTCATTGAAAAAGGTTTTCACACTATCTTTTTCTCCCAAATTAGTTAAATTAATTTCAGCTCCCAATTGATTTTCAGCAAAACACATTTCTAAAAGTGTAGTAATCAGTCCCCCACTACCTACATCGTGTCCTGCGGAAATAATTCCTTGATTGATAACTTCTTGCAAAGTATTAAAAGCCGTTTTAAAAGCTTTGGCATCTTGTACTGTAGGGGCTTTTTCTCCTATTTTATTACAAATTTGCGCAAATGAAGAACCTCCTAATTCTAATGTATCATGCGAAAAATCAATATAATATATAGACCCTTTGCCTACTTTTAGCACAGGTTCTATCACTTTGCGAATATCGGAGCAATGCCCCGCTGCCGAAATAATAACCGTACCAGGGGCAATTACATCTCCATCAGGATATTTCTGTTTCATTGAGAGCGAATCTTTCCCTGTTGGAATATTGATTCCCAACTCAATAGCAAAATCTGAACAACCTTTTACAGCTTCGTACAATCGAGCATCTTCTCCTTTATTATTACACGGCCACATCCAGTTTGCCGAAAGAGATACACTTTTTAATCCATCTTGTAAAGGAGCAAAAACAATATTGGTAAGTGCTTCACCCACTGCATTTTTACTTCCTGTGATGGGGTCTATTAAAGCCGTAAGTGGCGAATGTCCAATAGAAGTAGCTAAACCTTCTTTACCTTTAAAATCCAAAGCCATAACTCCTACATTATTAAGCGGAAGTTGTAAAGCTCCTACGCATTGTTGCTTAGCTACACGACCTCCTACACATCTATCAACTTTATTCGTAAGCCAATCTTTGCAAGCTACGGCTTCAAGCTGTAAAACTTGTTCCAAATAATATGGAATTTTACTGGTCGTATAAGTTATTTGTTCATATTTGACCGGTGAGGTTTCATCTTTCAAAATTGTTTTAGGCGAGCTTCCAAACATATCAGAAAGTGCCAAATCCATTGGTTTTTCTCCTTTTTTATACGAGACAAAAACAAAACGTTTATCAGCTGTAACCTCTCCTACTTCATACATTGGCGAACGTTCTCGCTCTGCAATTTTTTGTAGTTGAGAGATATTTTCTTTACCGATAACCAATCCTATGCGTTCCTGAGATTCATTTCCGATAATTTCTTTGGCAGAAAGCGTTGGGTCTCCAATAGGAAGTTTGTCAAGGTCTATTACTCCTCCTGTTTCTTCGACTAATTCGGAAAGGCAATTCAAGTGTCCTCCTGCTCCATGATCGTGAATAGATACAATTGGATTATTTTCACTTTCTACTAACCCTCGAATAGCATTAGCCGCTCGTTTTTGCATTTCTGGGTTGGAACGTTGGACAGCATTAAGCTCTATTCCAGAACCAAAAGCTCCTGTATCAGCAGAAGAAACCGCAGCTCCCCCCATTCCGATACGATAATTTTCACCTCCCAAAACAACAATTTTATCTCCTTGATTAGGAATTTCTTTCTTAGTCATTGTATCCTTCCCATAACCAATTCCGCCAGCAAGCATGATTACTTTATCAAAACCAAGTTTGCGCGCTTGTTCTTCGTGTTCAAAAGTAAAAACAGAACCTGCAATAAGTGGTTGTCCAAATTTATTTCCAAAATCAGAAGCTCCATTAGAAGCCTTGATAAGAATATCCATAGGTGTTTGATAAAGCCACTTACGTTCAGACATAGCTTGTTCCCAAATTCTATCAGTTTCCAAGCGAGAATAAGCTGTCATATAAACTGCTGTTCCTGCTAGAGGCAATGAGCCTTTTCCTCCTGCTAATCGGTCTCGGATTTCTCCCCCTGACCCTGTAGCAGCTCCATTAAAAGGCTCTACCGTTGTTGGAAAATTATGTGTTTCTGCCTTTACGGAAAGTACTGATTTGAAAGGAGTTTCTTTATAAAAATCAGGTTTATCCGCAGATTGTGGTGCAAATTGAACGATTTCAGGTCCCTCTAAAAAGGCCACATTATCTTTGTATGCTGAAACAATACTATTTGGATTTTCTTGTGAAGTTTTTTTAATCAATTTGAAAAGAGACAACTCTTTCTCTTGTTCATCAATAACAAATGTGCCATTGAAAATCTTGTGGCGACAATGTTCCGAATTAACTTGAGAGAATCCAAAAACTTCTGAATCAGTAAGTTTTCTACCTAATTTTTTAGACAAATTCTCTAAATAAACTACTTCATCTTTACTCAAAGCCAATCCTTCTTTTTCATTATAAGCGGAAATATCATCAATTTCTAAAATATGTTCAGGTTGTATGTTCGTTGTAAAAATATCTTGCCCTAGTGTGTCATATTTTTGCAATAACATCGGATCAAAATTGATAGAATTATCAGCATAAAAAAACTCTTCAATACGTGTAATACCTTCAATTCCCATATTTTGAGTTATTTCAACTGCATTAGTACTCCAAGGGGTTATCATCACAGCACGTGTTCCAACAAAGATTCCTTCAATATTTTTTTCAGTTAAATAAACTGCCTCACCAAAAAGCCAATTTAATTTCTCAATAGTTTCTATCGAAAGCTCCGACAAGGCTTGTACAGCATAAATAGTATTTGCTTTGTTTTTGAAAAAGTGTATCATAAAATCCTTAAAATAAGATGTGCCAAAAGTACAAAAATAAAGTTTCAACAACAAATTTTTGTACAAAAAGAATTTACAAAAATATAAAGAGTTGCTCTATTCGGGCAACTCTTTATATTTTTTATTTGAAAATAAATCTATGATAAAGAAACTCTTTTAAAACCTATAATTTCTAAATCTTTATTCACTGATTTAATGTAATCTGAAACCTTTTTAGAATCATCTTTGATATAAACTTGGTCTAACAAGGCTTTTTCTTGGTCTAATGTAGTATTATCACTTATAAAACGTTGTAGTTTCCCTGGTAAAATTTTATCCCAAATTTGCTCTGGTTTTCCTTCTGCTTTCAATTCCGCTTTGGCATCTTCCTCAGCTTGTTTTAGCACTTGGTCTGTTAATTGAGCATACGAAATATATTTAGGAACATTTTTTAGTGTTTTACCTAAACGAGCCAGTTCTTCATTTTCTTTCTGAATAATTGCAATACGAGCTTCTGTTTCATTTGCAATATATTCAGGAGAAAAATCTTTGTAAGACAAGGTTTGAGCTCCCATTGCAGCTACTTGCATACAGATATTCTTAGCAACCTCTTCTACACCATCAAATTTAGCAGAAAGTGCTACCAATGAAGCTATTTTGTTACCTGCATGAATATAAGAACCAACAAATGTTCCATCTAATACTTCGAATTGACCTACTTCTATTTTCTCTCCGATAACTCCTGTTTGTTCAGTAAGTTTTTCAGCAACAGAAATTCCTTTAAAATCAGCAGCTAAGAAGGCTTCTTTATTATCGAAATTAAGAGCCAATTCTGCCAATTCTTTTGCCAAAGTAACAAAAGATTCATTCTTAGCAACGAAATCAGTTTCACAATTAAGCGAAACGATAGCACCTTTGGTATTTGTTGCATTTACTTTGGCAATAACAGCTCCTTCGGCAGAATCTCTATCTGCACGTTTTTCAGCTACTTTTTGTCCTTTTTTACGAAGAATTTCGATAGCTTTATCAAAATCGCCTTCGGCTTCTACCAAAGCATTTTTACAATCCATCATACCTGCTCCGGTAGCTTGTCTTAGTTTATTTACTTCTGCGGCAGTAATCTGTGCCATATCTTTTATTATTTTTAAGAAAAAGTAATTATGTTTGATTGGGCAAACATAATCACTTTTGTTAGGGTTAGTAATAAATTAAATTATTTGTCTGTTTTTTCTTCTTTGCTTTCAGGTTTTTTCTCGTTAATACCTTCACTGATAGCCTCTGTTACATAAGAGAGTATTTTCTCGATTGATTTAGAAGCATCGTCATTAGAAGGGATTACGTAATCAATCAGTTTAGGGTCTGAATTGGTATCAACCATTGCAAAGACTGGAATGTTTAATTTTTGTGCTTCTTTGACAGCAATATGCTCACGCATAGTGTCCACTACAAAAAGAGCCGATGGAAGACGCGTCATATCAGCAATAGAACCTAAGTTCTTTTCCAACTTTTCTCTTAAACGAGTTACTTGCAACTTTTCTTTTTTAGAAAGAGTATCATATGTACCATCTTTCTTCATTTTGTCAATAGATGACATTTTTTTAACAGCCTTACGAATAGTAACGAAATTTGTTAGCATTCCCCCAGGCCATCTTTCGGTAATATAAGGCATTCCGATTGATTTTGCTTTTTCAGCAACAATATCTTTTGCTTGTTTTTTTGTAGCAACAAAAAGTATTTTCTTTCCTGATGCAGCAATTTTCTTCAAAGCCTCATTAGCCTCTTCTAACTTAGCGGCTGTTTTATATAGGTTAATAACGTGAATTCCATTACGTTCCATATAAATATAAGGAGCCATACTCGGATTCCACTTTCTTGTAAGGTGTCCGAAATGTACACCTGCTTCAAGTAAATCTTTTACTTCTATTGTATTTGCCATTTTTGTAATAGTTTACGTTCCGTTGAGTTAGCAATGTTGAAGTGGTTGCTCAAAAGCATGCCTACAACATTTGGATGCTAAACTAATTTTCTCTTTTGGAGAAACAACGACAACTGGATTTATACTTTTTAAAATTAAATAATAATGATTAACGTTTTGAGAATTGGAATCTCTTACGAGCTTTTTTCTGACCAAATTTCTTACGTTCAACCATACGTGGGTCACGAGTAAGAAGTCCTTCTGGTTTCAAAACGGCTCTATTTTCAACATCTATTTCGCACAAAGCACGAGAAACAGCCAAGCGAATAGCTTCGGCTTGTCCTGTAATACCTCCTCCATATACATTTACATTCAAGTCATAAGACTCTTCTGCGTTTAACAATGTAAAAGGTTGTTTCACTTTGTATTGAAGAATTGGTGTTGTAAAATATTCGTTCAAATCTCTTTTGTTCACCACAATTTTACCGCTTCCAGCTTTCATATATATACGAGCTACGGCAGTTTTTCTTCTTCCAATTTTGTGAATTACTTCCATTATTTTAGTTCGTTTAAGTTAATAAGTGTAGGTTTTTGTGCATCGTGATTATGCTCTGTTCCTACATACACTTTAAGATTACGGAATATTGCTGCGCCCAATTTGTTTTTAGGCAACATTCCTTTTATTGCTTTTTCCACAAGTCTTTCGGGGTGTTTTGCTAAAATCTGCTTGGCAGTTTGTGAGCGTTGTCCTCCTGGATAACCTGTGTGACGAATATATTCTTTCGTCTCCATCTTCAACCCACTGAGTTGGATTTTCTCTGCATTGATAACAATTACATTATCTCCACAATCCACGTGCGGGGTGTAACTTGGCTTGTACTTACCTCTTAAAAGTTTTGCTACTTTTGAAGCAAGACGCCCTAACATCTGTCCTTCGGCATCAACTACTACCCATTTTTTGTCGGCAGTGGTTTTATTAACCGAAATCGTTTTGTAGCTTAATGTGTCCACACTAAATTATTTTAAAAAATTAAACATTCCTTTTATTTAAGATTTTACTTAAAAATCTATACAGCGGGCAAAAGTACAACAATTTATTGAATTAGCAAATTTTATTTCAAAAATATTTAAAAAAACTTAGGTCTTACTATAAATAATCTGTTCGAAAAATCTATTTTTAATTTTCTCATCTTCAATTTATATTTATTTGAAAAAAAATTGTAATTTCGTCCCGAATTTTTGATACATAATTATTATGAATAAAATTATAGAAATCATTGCTTATTGTATTCCAGCTATTATAGTAGGAATTGTTGCATACTATTTCTTCTTTTTACATTACAAAAACGAAGAAAAACGTCGCAAATTTTATCTTTTAAAAGAAAATCAAAAACAAGCCTTGCCTCTTCGCTTACAGGCTTATGAACGAATAACGTTATTTTTGGATAGAATTAGTCCGCAAAAAATGCTTATGCGAGTAACTCCTCTCTCTCAGGATAAACGAGCTTATGAACTACTTCTCATTCAGCAAATTGACAGCGAATTTGACCATAATATTACACAACAAATTTACATCAGTGAAGCCACTTGGAATGTTGTCAAAGCTGCCAAAAGCGCTACAATTCAGATTATTCGTAAAGTAGCAACCAGTGAAAATATAACCGATGCCGATACGATGCGTACAGCTATTCTTTCGGAATTTATTGATAAACAAACGCCTTCTAATCAGGCACTTTCGCATATTGTCAATGAAGTAAAAGAATTTTTATATTAAATTTCGTTTAGAAAAATAAAAAATCCCCGAAAATCAAGTTTTGGGGATTTTTTTATACGACATATATATAATAAAATTTACACCACATAATATTCAAAAGCCTGATAAATCAAATCATTATCAACGTGACAATCTAACTTGGGGTTAGCTATATCCTCCAAAAGGACAAAGTTAATTGCTCCGTGTGAATTTTTCTTATCAAACTTCATCAGAGAAATTATTTCAGATATTTCATTTTTGGTAAAAGATTGTTGTTCAAAGTATTGTAATAAATTTTCTTTGATAAAATCACATTTTTTCTGAGGAAAACTTGTCTTTTTGACCGAAAGAAAACTTGCCAGAATGATACCTATTATAATAGCTTCGCCGTGCAAAAGTCGTCTTCTATGTTCATTTTGCAAGCAAAATGACTCAATCGCGTGCCCTAATGTATGTCCAAAATTAAGTATTTTCCGAAGTCCTTTTTCGGTAGGATCTTGCGTAACTATCTGATTTTTAATCTGTACAGAATCATATATAAGTCCTTGCAAGTCTTCTAATGAAAAATCTGACAAACGCGTCATTTGATTCCAATAATTTTCGTCATAAATAAGTCCATGTTTGAACATTTCAGCCAAACCGCTACGTAATTCTTCACTTGGTAAAGTCTGCAAATATTGTATATCAATACAGATTTGCTCAGGGGTATTGATAACTCCTATTTGATTTTTCAGCATGCCCAAATCAACTCCTGTTTTTCCGCCTACCGAAGCATCAACCATTGCTAAAAGAGATGTTGGAATATTGATAAAATCAATTCCACGCATATAGGTTGAAGCTACAAATCCTCCCAAATCAGTAACAACTCCACCTCCCAAATTGATAAGCAAACTTTTTCTATCTGCTCCCAACTCTGACATTGCACCCCATACTCCTAAGCAAGTTTCTATATTTTTATATTCTTCTCCAGTTTCTATTTCAATAACTTCTACCTCAAAAGGAAATTTTTGTAAAAAATACATCAAACAATATTCGTTCGTATGAGTATCTACCAAAATAAAAATTTTAGAATAATTTTTCTTTTCAACTAAATCAATTAAAGGTTGATATGTATCTTCTATAAAATAAATAGGATAATTTGATGTTTGTATTTTTTTCATCGAAGTTTATTAAAAATAAGTGCAAAGATACTGATTTTATTCACAACAATTTTATCTTTAGTACAAAAAATATTTCAATTTTGATTTTCTGTAAAAAAAATATTTTGATAAAAAGTGAATATTTTTTTAAAATAATAGGTTGTTTTGAAAAAAAAATGTAGTTTTGTGCCTTGAAAACAAAAAGTATAATTTTTAAATACACATAAACTATGTTATTTTTACAAACTGATTTAGCAACAGACCCCGTAATAGATACTGTTGCAAGCGAAGAAAAAACGCTTTCCATTATGAATCTAATTCTTGATGGAGGAACATCAAGTATAATTATCATTGGAGTGTTATTCCTAATGTTGGCAGTAGCTCTTTACATTTATTTTGAGCGTTCATTTGCTATTGCTGCTGCCTCTAAAATAGATTCAAATTTTATGAATATGATACGTGACAATATAGCTGCTGGACGATTAGAAGCTGCTAAAATGCTCTGTGCTCAATCCAATACTCCCGTATCACGATTAGTAGCCAAAGGGATTTCACGTATAGGAAAACCATTGACAGATATAAACAAAGCTATCGAAAATGCTGGAGCTTTGGAAATTTACAAGTTAGAAAAAAATTCAGCTATTTTGGCAACTATAGCAGGAGCAGGTCCTATGATTGGTTTCTTAGGAACAGTTGTTGGTATGATTATGGCTTTCCACGAAATGGCTACCAGCGGTGGTCAAGCTGAAATGGGAGTTTTGGCAGGAGGTATCTACACAGCAATGACAACTACTGTCGCTGGACTTATTGTAGGTATTGTAGCATATATGGGATACAATCACTTAGTGGTTCGTACCGATAAGGTAGTTCATAAAATGGAAGCTACCGCAGTAGAATTTTTAGACCTTTTGAATGAACCTATTTAATTCTGATTTAAAATGAATATCAAAGGAAGAAACAAGGTAAGCCCTGAATTTAGCATGTCGTCAATGACAGATATCGTATTCTTGTTGCTTGTCTTCTTTATGCTAACTGCTAATAGTCCAAATGCTTTAGATTTATTACTCCCTAAAGCTAAAGGAAAATCGACCAATACACAGAATGTTTCAGTAAGTATCAACAAAAATTTAAAATATTTTATTGATAAAAAAGAAATAGATCCTACCGATATTGAGAGCGAATTGCACCAAGTTTTACAAAGCAAAAATGTAGAAACTCCAACAATTATACTACGTGTTGAAGAAAGTGTTCCTATTGAGAATGCAGTAACTGTAATGGATATTGCAAACCGAAATCAATACAAACTAATTTTGGCTGTTCGTCCTAATTAGTAAAAAATAATCAATATTTTATTTAGTATTTTATATAAAAATGCTATTAGATACAGTACATAAACGAAAATCTTTTGCCTTAACAAGTGTCATACTTTGCCTACTTGTACTTCTGATGTTTCTCACGGGAATGAAATATTTAGACCCTCCCGAAGAGAAAGGTATCACTATTACCTTTGGTACAGATTCTCGTGGTATGGGCGAAATCAAACCGCCTGCTCCTGCTAAATCAGCACCGCAAGTACCTCAGACACCCCAAGAACCTATACCAACTCCTTCTGAACCTGTTGCTTCGCAAGAACAAGTTGTTACACAAGAAACTGATCAAGAAACAATTGTTGTCCCAGAAAAAAAGAAAAAAACAACTCCTAAACAAGAAATAAAACCCAAAGTAGCTGAAACACCCAAAGAACCTGAAAAGCCAAAACCATCTTCTGAAACAACCGATGCTTTGTCCAACATCTTAGGAGCTTCAAAAAAAACTGATGCAAACACTTCGGGAGGTGGACAAGGTAATGATAACGTTGCTGGACATAAGGGTAGTCCCAACGGCAATCCTTATTCAAGTAGTTTCTACGGAAGTGGTGGTAGTGGTGGTTCTGGAAGTGGTAAAGGATGGGGATTGAATGGACGCAACTTGGAAGATGGACAAAAAATACCACAAGATTGTAATGAATCGGGACGGGTTGTTGTTCAAATTGAAGTTGATCGAAGTGGTAAAGTAGTCAAAGCGACTCCAGGAGTAAAAGGTACAACCAATTCTGCGCAATGCTTGTTAGATGCTGCCCGAAAAACAGCACAAACATATCGTTGGAATGCAGATACAAAAGCTCCTGTACGACAAATCGGTTTTATTGAAATAAACTTCCGTTTAGGTGAATAAATTTGATTTTAAAAATCAAATTTATTCACTTTTCTTTTTAAATCATCTGCTCAAAATCTGATTCGGAAATGATAGGTATTCCTAATTTGGTTGCTTTTTCAAGTTTGCTCGGTCCCATATTAGCTCCTGCTATCACATAATTTGTTTTCGAAGAAATAGATGACCCTACTTTCGCACCATTTTTTTCTATCAGTTCTTTTAATTCATCACGTGAATATTTCTCAAAAACTCCCGAAACAACAAAAATCAATCCTTTCAATTTATCTGAATCATTTGCTAAGTCCTCTTCTTTAATAGTCATTTGTATTCCGTAGCTTTTCAATCGGGCGATTAAAACTCGATTAGTTTCATCTTGAAAGAAATCAACTACACTTTGAGCTATTCGTTCTCCGATTTCATCAATAAGCAAAAGTTCTTGATAAGTTGTTTTTTCTAATTTTTCGATAGAATGATATTCACGAGCCAATTTTTTAGCAACTGTTTCTCCTACATATCGTATTCCTAAGGCAAACAATACACGCTCAAACGGAATTTGCAATGATTTTTCAATACCTTGAATAATATTATTAGCACTTTTTTCTCCCATTCTCTCCAAATACTGCAAATTTTCAGGTTTCAATTCGTACAAATCTGCATAATTTTTTATAAGTTTCTCTTTGAAAAGAAGCTCTATCGTTTCAGCTCCCAGCCCTTCAATATCCATTGCTTTACGCGAAATAAAATGTTGAATACGCCCCGTTACCTGCGGAGGACACTCATAATTTGGACAAAAATGCTGTGCTTCGCCTTCTTTTCTAACTAATTCTGTATTACATTCTGGACAATTTGTAATATATTGTATAGGTTTAGAGTACAAAGGACGCTTTTGTATATCAACACCAACAATTTTGGGAATAATTTCCCCTCCTTTTTCAACAAAAACACTATCTTCCAAGCGAATGTCAAGTTTTGCAATTTGATCAGCATTATGAAGTGATGCTCGTTTTACAATAGTTCCTGCCAAGAGTACAGGCTCCAGATTGGCCACAGGAGTAATCGCTCCTGTTCTACCAACCTGATACGAAATACTATGTAACTGAGTTACAACTTGTTCAGCTTTAAATTTATAAGCCATTGCCCAACGTGGTGATTTTGCTGTAAATCCAAGCTCTTCTTGATAATGTACCTCATTGATTTTAACCACTACACCATCGGTTTCATACGGAAGCTCGTGTCGATGCGTATCCCAATAATTGATAAAATCCATTACTTCATCAGTTGTTTTGCAAAGTCTTGACTGATTAGGTACTTTAAATCCCCATTCTCTTGCTTTTTGTAAACTTTCAAATTGTGTTTTCAATGGCAAATTATTCCCTACGATAGTATAAAGCAAACAATCAAGAGGACGCTTAGCTACTTCGGAGCTATCTTGTAGTTTGAGGCTTCCACTTGCAGTATTTCGCGGATTCATATACGGATCTTCTCCTTCTGCTATTCGCTCCGCATTCATTTTGGTAAATCCTTCTTTGGTAAGAATTATTTCTCCGCGAATATGAAATTTCTCAGGATACTCACCTTGTAGTAACAAAGGAACACTTTTTATTGTACGTACATTGGCTGTTATGTCGTCGCCTTGTATACCATCTCCTCGTGTAAGCGCTTGTTTTAGTACTCCATTTTCATATGTTAAATCTACCGAAGCTCCATCGTATTTTAATTCACAAACAAATGTAAGATTATCTTGCCCAACGAGTTTGATAACTCTTTTTTCCCAATCTTCTAATTCTTCCTTAGAATACACATTATCAAGCGAATACATTCTATGTTCGTGCTGAATGGTCTGGAAATTTTTAACAACTTCCCCTCCTACTCGTACGCTGGGCGATTGAGCATCATAGAATTCAGGATATTGTCTCTCGAGTGATTGTAACTCTTTGAGTTTCATATCAAAATCATAATCAGAAATCGTAGGATTATCCAATACATAATATTTATAATTATGCTCAGTCAGTTCCTTACGCAAATTTTGTATTTTATCGAAAACTTCTGCTTTATTGCTTTCTAAACTAAATAAATCCATAGAAATTTGAGTATATTAAATTACAAAAAAGCTATCCAATCAAATTTATGAATAGCCTTTTTCAACTTACTTTGTAATAAATATTATTTTCCTAAAACATATGCAAAAATAAGTGGAGCTACAATTGTCGCGTCAGATTCTACGATAAACTTTGGAGTATTAACATCTAATTTACCCCAAGTAATTTTCTCGTTAGGCACTGCCCCCGAGTAAGAACCATAGCTGGTAGTTGAGTCTGAAATTTGGCAGAAATATGCCCAGAAAGGCACATCAGTCCATTCCAAATCTTGGTACATCATCGGTACGACACAAATTGGGAAATCACCTGCTATCCCTCCCCCTATTTGGAAGAAACCTACACCTTTCCCACCCGAATTGGCTCTATACCACTCAGTTAAATATACCATATATTCGATACCTGACTTCACTGTTGCGGCTTTTAATTTGCCTTTAATAACGTTTGAAGCGAAGATATTCCCCGTAGTAGAGTCTTCCCAACCAGGACAAACAATCGGTAAGTTACGCTCGGCAGCGGCTACAATCCACGAGTTTTTCGGATCGATTTCGTAATATTGCTCCAACACTCCCGAATTGACTACTTGGTATAGAAACTCGTGCGGAAAATAACGTTCTCCATTGGCTTCTGCCTTATGCCAAACAGCTTCCAAATGCTTTTGTAAACGACGAAAAGCTTCTTCTTCGGGAATGCACGTATCTGTTACTCTATTGTAGTGATTTTCAAGCAAATCCCACTCATCTTGTGGAGTCAAATCACGATAATTAGGAACACGTTTGTAGTGTGAGTGAGCCACCAGGTTCATTACATCTTCTTCGAGATTAGCTCCCGTGCAAGAAATGATATCTATTTTACCTTGGCGAATCATCTCGGCAAGCGAAATGCCAAGCTCGGCTGTACTCATTGCCCCGGCAAGCGAAACTAACATCTTTCCTCCTTCCAAAAGGTGTGTTTCGTATCCTTTGGCTGCATCTACCAATGCTGCAGCATTGAAATGCAAAAAATTCTGCTCAATAAATTGAGAAATTGCTCCTTTATTCATTTTTTTATATTTCAATTATTAGGGAGCAAAGATATAATTTATAATACAAAAAACCTATTTTAACCTCTATTAAATTTAAAAATAAAATAAATACTTGCATTCCTTTTCATTAGGGAAAATCTACAAAAGGAAATAGCTACTATTAGAATAAAACAGGAATAACCTTTTTATAATTTAGGGTAGTTATAGATAAATTAGATAACTATTTTTAATAGAATAAACTTATTTTAAATAATAAAAATAAATGTTTTATTACTAAAAATATAGACAAATATTATACTTATAGTAACTACAAAATAAAAAGGCTATTATTATGAATAGCCTTTTCTCTTCTTTTTTATTTATTAGATAGCTTTGCAAGCATTTGCAAGCCAATTTCGTTGCTCGGTAGGTAATAGTGGTGCAATTTCTTTCTCTACACGACTATGATAAGCATTAAGCCAATTTCGTTGTTCGGTGGTAAGGAGATGTACAAGTATTGGTCGTGTATCAATGGGACAAAGTGTTAAAGTCTCAAAGTGATAAAATTCGCCAAACTCAGAAGTTCCATCTTTTTGGACAGCTACTAAGTTTTCAATGCGAATACCATACATATTCTCTCGGTATAAACCTGGTTCATTGGAGCAAACCATACCTTCTAATAAGGGGATATCACGTAAGTCTTTACGAATGTTTTGAGGACCTTCATGTACATTTAGAAAGCTTCCTACACCGTGTCCTGTTCCGTGTCCATAATCGCGGTGCTGACGCCAAAGGGGCATACGAGCAAAAGCATCAAGTTGGACACCACGCGTACCCTTTATGAATTTTGTCATGCTCAAATCAATCATACCTTGAAGTACCAACGTATAATCATATTTAAAATCATCAGAGTACTTACCTAAGGGAATAACTCGTGTAATATCGGTCGTACCTTCTCGATACTGACCTCCTGAATCAATAAGTATTGTACCTTTATCAAGAACAGACTTTGCAGTTTCTTTATTAGCTGAATAATGTACAATAGCACCATTCCCTTCGTAGCCAACTATCTCTCCAAAGCTATTCCCTACAAAATTTTCTTGCTTTGCTCTAAATTCCTCTAAGGTACGACCTATGCTATACTCATCCATAGCCTCTTTCCCTACTTGCGTCTCTAACCAATATAAGAAATGAATCAATGCTACAGCATCTTTTTTCATAGCTATACGAAAGCCTTCTAGCTCTGTAGTATTCTTTATTGCCTTTTGAAGTTGTGAAGGAGGTTCAGCTTGTATAAATGTATTTGTACTTTTAAGTGCTTCATATACAGACTGATTTGCATTACCAGAGATTAAAACCTTTTGAGCTTCTATCTTAGCTAATTCATCAAAAAAGCTATTATAAGGTAGCAGGGTTATATTAGCTTCTGATAAGTGCTTTTGTACCGAAGCGTCACATTTATCTATATCGGTAAATAGCTTCACTTTGTTGGGGGTAATAATCAGATAACTTAAAAATACTGGATTATATGCTACATCACTACCACGCAAATTGGTTATCCATGCAATATCATCTAAGGTAGTTACAATGTGAATTGTAGCACCTTCTTTTACCATTTGGCTACGAATCGAAGTTATTTTATCCTGAACTGATTTGCCTGCATATTGTATTGGTTGTATAAAGATAGCATGTTTTTGGTCAATAGGCCGCTCTTTCCATACTGATTTTAGTAATGGATTATCTACTAAAGTAGCTTCTTTAGTTGCTAACTTATGAGTAAGTAGCTCCCAAGCTATGTGTGAGGTACAAAGGGCATTTACTGCTACTTTACCTGCTTGTGGTATTTCTTGTACGAGCCAATCTATATAGCTTGGTGTTCCTTCTACGCCATCTTTGAATAATACAAAACCAGAGTCTTGAAGCTGGTCAGCTGCTTGTACAAAGTAACGAGAATCTGTCCAAACACCTGCTTTATCTAACGTAATTACAGCTAAACCTGCCGAACCTGTAAATCCTGAAATCCAAGCACGTTCTAACCAAAACTCAGGGAGGTATTCACTGGCATGTGGGTCAGCGCTATATACTACAAAAGCATCTATCTGGTTTGCTTTCATTTCGGCTCGTAAATCCATTAGCCTTTCTCTTGTTTTCATACTTACTAATTTTTTTAATAAATAAGTTATATCTCTACTTATAGGTTTATAGAATCTTTATCTTCGGTCTTCATTCCATTTTTAGCAGAAGAAGATTGCGCTAATCGTTGTTTATTAGCATTCTTAGTATCTTCAATTAATTTATTAAGTAGGTTAATAAAAGATATACTTTCTTCTGACGGATTTATCAAATTCATCGCATAGGCATATCTTACTACTTCATAATAAAGCTCACGAGTTTCTTTACGAACTTTCTTTACATTAACTAATAAAACATTAACCTGATTTTCAGCACGTCCTTCTAAGAGCTTTTGATAGCGTTGGTTCAAATCTTCCAAAGCGGTTACGGACTTTTGAAGTCCTAATATATTCACGTATTGTTCTAACTGAGGTTTTTTAAGATCTTTGAGTAGTGCATCAATCGCTTGTGATTTTTGCCGAATAGGCAAGGTTTGTACTCCTTTGTAGTTTTTAAACTCTTTATAGAGTACAGTAGCTGCTTCTTTACGTGAAGTTACTACATTTTTGCGCTCTAAACTAAACGAAGATACAACAAACGATAGCAATTCGCTACGTTGTTTATCAAGTGATATTAGTTTTTCAGTCTCTTGGCTTAATCTACTTTGTCGAGAAGCCTCGGTAAGTAGTTCCAAATTTCGTTTTAGCTCATTGAAAACATCTTCTTTTACTGATAATTTTTCCAATGTTGCATTGGTTGCTAGATTGACAACCCCTTTCATAAATTGAGCAAACTCATCATTATTTAGCTTATCTAAGGCTAATGAGTTGATAGTTGTTAAATTTTTCATTTGAAAGCTATTTAATTGTTGCAAAGGTACTATATTTTATTTATATAAAGTTACTTTTTTTACTATTTTTTTTATTATTTTTTTCAATGAAGTAGTTTTTTTTATAAAAATATATAAGAAATGCTATTTTTTAGAAGCTAATAAATAAGATAGTTCTTATAAAATCTATTGGCTTAGCACTAATTTTTTTTCAGTGTACAACAAAATCTATTTTTTTATACCTAAAAAAAATAAAAAGTTATAGCAAATACATTTTCTTATAGCTAACAAACTACAAAACCTATTTCCAATACATTTTTTTATAGCTAACTAATTAAAAAATACTTTTCCAATCTATTTTCTTTTACCTACAAAATAAAAAATCTACTTTCCAACTTGTTTTCTTTTATCTAAAAAAAATAAGAGGTCATAGCAAATACATTTTTTTATAGCTAATATGTATAAAACTATATTTCTAATCAATTTTCTTTTACCTAAAAAATAAAAAATCTATTTTCAAATCTGATGAATAACTAATAAAAAATATAAAATCTATACTATTATATATAATAGGTATATCCCACTTGTTTTTTATCCTTATTCTTATAATGTTTCTTTAAGCCAACGATAAAAAGTTCTTTGCCAGAATATTCCGTTTTGGGGCTGTAATATCCAGTGGTTCTCATCAGGGAAGAAAAGCAGTTCGCTTTTTATACCTTTAAGCTGTGCCGCTGTAAAGGCTTGGAAGGCTTGTTCTTTGGGTACTCGGTAATCTTTTCCTCCTTGTATAATCAAAATAGGTGTTGTCCAGTTATTTACAAAATTGATAGGATTAAACTCACTATATGAGCGTACTGCCGTAGCATTTTTTTTCCAATACGCTCCTCCTTGTTCATTATTATTAAAGAATTTTTCTTCGGTTGTACCATACATACTACGAAGGTCAAATACACCACAATGGGTTATAAAGGTCTTAAATCGGTTTTGGTGAATACCTGCTAAGTAGAACACTGAGTATCCGCCATAGCTTGCCCCAACGGCTCCTATCCTATTAGCATCTACATACGATTCTTTTTTAATGTCATCAACTGCCGATAGGTAATCGCGCATTACCTGTCCACCCCAATCACCACTTATTTGTGCATTCCATTCGACACCGAATCCCGGCATACCCCGTCTATTGGGTGCTACCACAATATAACCATTCGATGCCATTAGCTGAAAATTCCATCGGAAGCTATAAAATTGACTTAATGGAGACTGCGGACCTCCTTGGCAATAAAGTAAGGTAGGATATTTCTTACTTGGGTCAAAATCGGGTGGATAGATAACCCACGTAAGCATCTTTTTATTATCTGTAGTAGTTACATAACGTTCTTCTACACGGCATTTTTTAATCGTTGTATATAAAGCATCATTCTCTTTGGTAAGCTGCATAAGCTGACCGCTCTTAATCGAATATGTATAAATATCACTTGCATGATTCATATCCATTTTCGTAACAAGTAGCTTATCACCACTTTGACCTACAATGCTACTAATGTCATACTTCCCGCGTGTTAGTTGTTTTATAGCTACTTTATTTTTATTAAATGGAAATAGCTCAAAGAGCTGCGTTGTACCCTGAGTAGCAATAATACAATAGATAGAATTGCCCGAATCATTCCACATAAAGCTCTCAATAGTAAGATCAAAGTCTTTGGTTAGGTTTATTTTTTTTCCTTTATAATCTATATACAAATCATTCTTATCAGCTTCATTACCATCAGTTGCCATACTAAGCCAAGCCAGTACACCTTGAGAGCTGAAAGCTGGATTTCTATCATATCCCATCATACCTTCAGTTAAGTTTTTAGTCTGCTTGGTTTGCAGGTCATATTCATAAATATCTGTATTGGTACTCACTACATAGTCAGTCCTACGCTTAGCTTTGGTTACATAGAGTACTTTACTACCTGACGGATGCCAAATATAGTCTTCACTACCTCCAAAAGGCTCTTGCGGACAATAGTAAGGTAGCCCTTCTAATAGATCTATTTCTTGGGAAGGGTTAGCTACGCTTTGCAAAAATACGTGTCGGTACGTGCCATCTGACCACTTATCCCAATGACGGTAGTCAAGATTTGTATAGAGTTTCCCAGAGGATTTTTTTAGGTCAGCGTATATCTCAGGGGCTAATACATTTTCTATGCGAACAGGTTTATCAATTAGTACCCACTTTCCGTCTTTTGATACCTTTTGCTGCAATTTTTGAGCGGTCTCTGCCGATATTTCTACAGAAGCCCCTCCTACAATAGGGCACTTATAATAGGTACGCTCAAAGGAGTTTTTTTCTACATCGGGTGTAGTAACCGAATAAATAATTTCGGTTTTATTATCACTTAGCCCAATAGGACTAATGCGTTTTATCTGCCACAATTTCTCAATGGTCAATGCCTCTTGGGCAAAAGAATACCCCCCTACAAGGAGCGCTCCTAATAGTACAATTTTCTTTATCATATTAAAACAATTTACATATTTCACTAAGGTTTTATATCACTCACGTATAAGATTTGGTCAAGTGTTTTGAATGATAAACTCTTATCATCATTCAAGTCGAAGCGAACCAATAAGTGTCCCCAATCAAGTCCGTCCGAAAAGTCACATATCGCCCACTTTTGGTTTAGGACTTTAATTTTATTTATCTGGAATTTTTTCCCACGTCTTGGGCGATATTCAATAAGTGGGTGATGCTCATCTTTGGTGATATTCGTCTCCAAAAGTTTTGAGATAATATAATTCTCAGCATCTTCTATTCCATTTTGCTCAAAGAAGTAAAGCGCATCTTCATTACTCTTAATATCGAAGTACTGGAAGTCATATCGCTCATCTTGTAGTTTAAGTAGCGAATCTTTAAGTTGCTCTAAGGTAAGTTCTTCTACATGATCCAACGAATTTTGTTTCGTTAAAACCTTGTCTTTACAGGCATATATAGCATAAAAGCTAATTGCCAATGCAGTTAAAATAATCTTTTTCATTCGTTAGTGTTTGATAGTTCGCACAAAAGTAAACTTTTTTTTCAAAAATGATACAATTTTTCTAATTTTTTATACAAAAAATAGTTTTTAGCTCCTTTCTTATTGTTTTTTTAGAAAACTTTTGTACTTTTGTGCGATAAGAAGTTAGTATATGAAACAAGCCAATAATTCTTCAAGCAATCAATTTACTAAAAAAATATGGATTACTGCCTTTGCTATGTTCTCTATGTTCTTCGGGGGTGGAAACTTTATTCTTCCTCCGCAGTTAGGAAGCAAAGCTGAAAGCCAATGGTTGATTGTTGCATTAGGTTTCTGTCTTTCTGCAGTAGCAATTCCACTATTGGGAGTACTTGCACAAGCTAAATTACAAGGGACAATGCTCGATTTTGGTAAAAAAGTATATCCTAAGTTTGGGCTTATTATTGGCGCAGTTATGTATATAATCTGTCTTACGCTACCTATACCTCGTACAGCCTCTGTAGTGTATGAACTCTCAGTAGCTCCAGTGTTTTCTATCAATCCGCTACTATTCAATAGTCTATATTTTGCCCTTGTGGGCTACTTGTGTTTCAATCGGAATAAGATTATAGGTATCTTAGGAAAGTATCTAACGCCTCTTATGTTAGTTATTATTCTTTTTATGATAGGTAAAGCAATTTTCTTTATAGATAACCAAATCCCAACCTCACAAGCAACTAATCTGTTTGCAACTGGATTGCTCGAAGGGTATCAAACCTTTGACGGAATAGCCTCTATTATTATTGGGGGCGTAATTACCATATCACTCAATATGGACTCTTCACTTTCCTTTTCACAGAAAAAAAGAATTACTATATATGCTGGAATTATAAGTGGTATTTCCCTATTTATCATTTATATAGGTTTTATATATACAGGTACTATTCTTAGTAGCCAGTTTCCTGAACAAGCAACTCGTTCGCAGATACTCAGTGGAGTAAGTCAGCATACCTTAGGACAAATGGGGTATCTATTGCTAACAACAGCTGTAACTATTGTTTGTTTTACCACTGCCGTGGGAATTATTACTGGGGCTGGAGATTTCTTTAAGACCATTAGTGGAGGAACAAATAAGAACTACAACATCATAGTGATACTCTCTTGTATCGTAGGTATATTATTAGGAAAAACCGGAGTTGAGTACATTATCAAAATAGCAATACCTATTTTAGTACTTATCTATCCAATGGTCATTATGCTAATATTCTTAAATTTAGTATCAGACAAATGGACATCTACATTCATATTCCGATTAGTTATTAGCATTACCTTCCTATTTTCATTACCTGACTTTATCAGTGCATTAGGTATTACGCTACCAAGTTGGTTTAGTACTATTCCATTATCAAGGTATAATCTGGCATGGGTATTACCTGCTTTTGCAAGTTGGGGAATAGGTATTTTAATACAAAAAAGAAGCTAAATGAAAATTCCAAAGTCTATTTATGACAAATTAAACCAGCGAAAAGAAGAAAATGCCCTTAGAGAACTCTCCTCAGAAGCATTTCCGATTGATTTTTGGTCAAATGATTACTTAGGATTTGCCCGAAGTGAAGTTATTCAGATAGAAGCTGAGGCTATTTTAAAGAAGCTACCTCTGCAAAATGGAGCTACCGGCTCTCGACTTATATCAGGAAATCACCCTTTATATACCCAAGCAGAATCCTTTTTAAGTAGCTTTCATAAGTCAGAAGGCGTTTTGATATTTAACTCCGGATACGATGCAAATTTAGGAGTATTTAGCAGTATTCCTCAGCGAAATGATTTGATACTCTATGACCAATATATACACACTTCTATCCGTGATGGAATTTCACTTAGCCATGCAAAAGCTTTAAAGTTTAAACACAACGATTTATCACATCTTGAAGAATTATTAAGCCGATATACTCCATCATACAATGCAGTATATGTAGCTACCGAATCCGTATTCTCTATGGATGGCGATAGCCCCAATTTGGAACAAATGGTTCTACTCTGCAAAAAATACAAAGCATTTCTCATCGTTGATGAAGCACACGCCATAGGTATTTATGGTAAAAACGGAGAAGGACTTGTACAGCATCTATCCCTCCAAGATAGTATCTTTATCCGATTAGTTACCTTCGGAAAAGCATTAGGTAGTCACGGAGCAGCTATCTTAGCCCACAAAGAAGTAATTAGCTATCTTACAAACTTCGCACGTTCATTTATTTATACTACGGGCTTACCTCCACAGGCTATTGCATATACCTTAGCAAGCTATAAGCTCCTTACAGATAGCTCATGCAGAGACTTATTACATGCCAACATACATTTATTTCAAACCGAAATTACCCAACTCGGTTTATCGCACCTATTTATCTCATCTGAATCCCCTATTCAAGCTATGAAGCTCTCTTCTACTAATCTGGCAAAGAGCTATGCTACTAATTTGCAACAACAAGGTATCGGTATAAAACCCATTCTTGCTCCCACAGTCCCCAAAAACGAAGAACGATTACGCATATGCCTACACGCATTCAATACCAAGCACGAAATAAACCAGCTACTGACTCAAATAGCCCAAATAAAAAAATCCTACGCATAGCATAGGATTTTTTACGCACTAAAACTACTAAGATGATAGGTATTAGCGTAATCGGTCAGCTGATTTTACAAGTTGCTCGTCTCTGCGAATGGCTCTATTAGCCATAAATAAGAATACGATAGAAATGAGCGGAACAAGCACCAGAACACCTTTCTCAGAAATTTCCACCTCTCCAGATGAATTTAGCTTCCAATACACCAATACTCCCAGTATGATAAGGTTACAAAGTATGTTTATTCTATTGAAAACAAACTGCTTTTTTCTATTTTTGAACAAGAAAATACTAATAAGTGCCAATGTAGCAACAATTCCCATTCCGATATTTGTTATAAAATCTATCGGAAAAAGAAAAAGAACTATACTATTTATAAGTACAATTATTAGTAAATAAATAGTTTGTATGCGTTGTATCATTATATCAATATTATCAAGGGCAAAGGTAATAAAAAAAAATTGAGTAAAAAAATTGTTTTTTATAAAAAAATGTTGCAACTTTGCACCTCACTTCGGGTAGATACTTCATAATAAATACCCAAAAGATTAAAAAAACCTCATTATAGTTTATTATCTAAACAATATATTCTATTTTTACAACAAAATGAATTTAATTCTTTTGAGAATCAGTTCATTGATTTTACTTTAAGTTACGTATTTAATTATTAAATTTATTCATAACAAATGTTTGACATTTCAGATTTAAAGGAAAAGAAACTCCCTGAGCTTCAAGAACTTGCCAAAACGATGGGCATACCCAAATTTAAGAGCTTCAAAAAAGAAGAACTCATTTACCAAATTATTGATTTTCAGGCAGAAAATCCTAAAACAATAGAGATTTTTGCTCCAAAAAATCAGAAAACAAATTCAGCAAAAAAGAACGAAAAGAAACAAACAGCCAAAAAAGCTACACAAACTAAACAACTCAAAACCATAGAAACTTCTACTAAACCTACTATTGAAAAATCTTTGGAAGAAAAAACTCAAAAAGACGAAATAAAACCCAAAGAAACTTCTTCTGAAAAACCACAAATAGCTAAGAAACAAAATAAAAAAACTCAGAAAACCAATCAAAAAGTTGAAAATTCTTCACAACAAACACCAGCTACAAAAGAACCACAAAAAGTAGTGTCTCTGCAAACGAACACACAGCCTGCTCAAAGTATTCAAAATACTCAAAATCATAATAATAAACAAGTTTCTCAAAATCATAATAATAATATAAAACCAGAAAATGGTACAAAACAACCCAAAAATTCTTCGGGAAATAATGAAAATTTTGACAAAGAAAAACGCAATCGCTATCGCTCACCCGATTTTGAATTTGAGGGTATTGTAGAGTGTGAAGGTGTTCTTGATATTGTTCAAGATGGATACGGATTTTTGCGTTCTTCGGACTATAATTACCTATCGTCTCCTGATGATATTTATGTTTCTCAATCGCAAATTCGCCTTTTTGGACTTCGTACAGGAGATACTGTTTTTGGAACTGTACGCCCACCGAAAGAAGGAGAAAAATATTTTCCTTTAATCAAAGTTGTAAAAGTAAATGGTTGCGACCCACAAGAAATTCGTGATAGAGTGTCTTTCGATCATTTGACACCACTTTTTCCAATGGAACGCTTCAAAATAGCTGACAAAAATGCTACTATCTCAACTCGAATAATGGATTTATTTACTCCTATAGGTAAAGGACAACGCGGTATGATTGTAGCACAGCCAAAAACTGGTAAAACAATGTTACTCAAGAATATAGCTAATGCTATCGCTATCAATCACCCAGAGGTTTATCTAATGGTTTTGCTTATTGATGAACGCCCCGAAGAAGTTACCGATATGCAACAAAGTGTAAAGGGAGAAATTATTGCATCAACATTTGACAAAGAAGCTTCAGAACATGTAAAAATTGCGAATATTGTACTTGAAAAAGCAAAACGCCTTGTAGAATGTGGGCACGATGTTGTTATTTTACTTGACTCCATCACTCGATTAGCACGAGCTTATAACACTGTGCAACCGGCTTCGGGCAAAGTACTTACAGGGGGAGTTGATGCCAATGCTTTGCACAAGCCAAAACGTTTTTTCGGAGCTGCACGCAATATCGAAAATGGAGGATCTCTTTCTATCATAGCTACAGCACTTACCGAAACGGGGTCAAAAATGGACGAAGTTATCTTTGAAGAATTCAAAGGAACTGGTAATATGGAGCTACAACTTGACCGCCGTATTGCCAATCGCCGTATTTTCCCTGCTATTGACCTTGTTGCTTCTTCTACCCGTCGTGATGACCTATTGCTCGAAGAAAAAACACTTCAACGAATGTGGCTTATTCGTAAATATTTAGCTGATATGAACCCTATTGAAGCTATGGAATTTATGGAAGATAGAATTAGAAAAACACGTGATAATGAAGAATTCTTATTGACAATGAATGAATAAATTTAAAATAAAATAGAAAAAAGCTACCATTTAGGTAGCTTTTTTCTATGCTTATAATAATTTTACCCATTATTCAGGAAAACTTACTTTACGTGTTTTGTTAGTACTTGATAAAGTTGTTTCGTATGTTTCTATTGTTGGATTAAAAATATATCCTCTAATTTGAGTAACTTTTATTGTGTAAGTACCATACTCCAAAGAATATTGTTTAGACGATTTTCCTTCCATTCGTACATTAACGACCTCTTTCCCTGTACTATTGGTAATAACTACCTGATACGGATTTTTTGAGGTACATTCCAAAGTAAGTGTTCCTTTTTCGACAGGCGGTTTTACTGCACCAACATCAACAGTTCGGTTTTGAGCTGTTCTATCCACAGTTAGAGCAACACCTGCATATTTAGGTTTTGCAATTCCTGTTGTAGTAACAAATACATATTGTGATTTTTTTAAATTATCAAAAACAGCAACTCCTTCTGCATTAGTTTCTGCAACTGTTGATAAATGTGTATTTTTTATTGCAAGATCTATTGCTCTCTCAGAAGTTTCATCTTCTACTATTTTTTTGTAAAAATCATCATCTTTTCCAGAAATCCAATAACTTGCTTCAATAGCATAAACCTTTTGTAATGCAACTTTTTTACCATTTTTAGTAATTGTAATTTTCACAGGTTGTTCTGAAACAATATTGATAGTAGCTTGTTTCAAAGTTTTTTTATCTACATCTACATCAACTGCTTGGTATTCATTTTTCCCGAAGATTACAAATTTATATTTGCCAGAATATGTCAAATTATCAAAGGTTACAACACCCTCATTGTCAGTAGTTTTTTTAGTATTGAATGTTTCCTTCATCGTTTCTCTATATCCTGTAGTCTTTACTAATGTTTCAAAAGATTGAATTTCAAAACTACTTAATGCATACACTTCTTCATTAGCCGAAGGTTTCCCATCTCTTATTACTTTTATTTTTGCCCCAACTTGTTTCTTTTCAGCAGAAAGCGATATAGCATTATCTCCCTCTACAATAGTATGTTTTACCTCAGAAGAGATAAATTCATTTGTAGCTTTAACACTAATAATAAAATACAAATCTTTTCCTATGTAGTTTGCTACATCAAATGATGCTTTCCCATCAGTAGAAAGGTTTCTTTCTTGTTTATTAGTAACATATATATCTCCATTACTATCTGGTGTAAAAGTAGTTTCAGAAAGAATTACGCTTACTTCTGACATAGAAATACCTTTTACTGTCGCTGTAACCACTACTGTTGCTTTTTTATTTGTAGGTGGCGTTGGAGTTGGGTTAGGTGCTGGTGTTGGTTCATTACTATCTTTTGAACAACTTAATACACATAATGTTAGCAAACTGATTGCTACTAATGAATAGATTTTTTTGATAATAAAAAAATTAATAATTAAATTCCTCTTAATTCGATTTAGTTACATCTTGATAATTTACTTTTGTATATCCGTAATTAAAAATAATTTTGTATATTTGCCTCAAAATCAATAGTTATGAATATTTTCAGTTTCATGGCGCATTTCGGTACAGAAGCAGATTGTCGCAATCATTT
>NZ_BPMA01000037.1:0-20445 GCF_026005215.1 Capnocytophaga catalasegens
TTGAAATGGGTGCATATTGTTATCAGTAATGCCAAGCGGAATTTATTATGTAACTATCACAAAATCAAACGGAAGTATTTACAATTATACTTAGACGAATTTGTTTACAAGCTCAATCGTCGTTACTTTGCAGAGCATTTATTTAACAGATTGGTTTTAGCCAATATTACAGCTTATGAGTGATTACGGATATACAATAAATTTTTTATAGTTTTATAGCTAAATTCAAAACACTTACAAAATCACAAATGAAAAAAATAGTTACTTCCTTATTTTTGCTAACTATTTTGTATAGTTTTGGGCAAAATAACCTTCGTATTAACCTTGACGAAAGTGGAACTACGTACATTAAAGCAGCAATTCGTGCTAACTTTTGGGCAAGATATTATCAAACTAATCCAGGCTCTACAATCAATGGTGAAGAAGTAAATCACATTTCTGACGTTTCTATTCGCCGACTTCGTATGAATTTTGAATCGCAAATTACTCCTAAATTATTTTTTTATAGCAATTTAGGGATAAATAATGTCAATTTGACAACGCAACGCAATGTCAGTTTGAGTATTTTAGATATGTACATCGAATATACACTCGTACCCGAATTTGCTTTGGGAATAGGACAAATTGGCTGGGGATCAAGCAGAGGAACTATGCGAAGTAGTAAATCTATGATGGGACTAGATACACCTCTTTTTTCACTCTTCAACGTAAATAAAAACGATCATTATGGTCGAAATCTCGGTGTTTTTGCCAAAGGATATATAGGAAAAAAATGGAGCTACGTAGCTACAATCAAAAACCCTGTAAAAATAACTACCACTCCCAAAGAAAAAATAGTTGATTACGCTAATAATGCTCCAAGAAAACAATATTCAGGATATCTAAAATATGATTTCCTTGATAGAGAAAGTAATAAAAATTCATATAGTGGAGGCGCAGGAACATACATAGGCACTAAAAAGATATGCAATATAGCTATCGGTGGGGTATACCAATCCAAAATGATGTCAGAACTTGATAATAATCAACTCAAATATTATGACTATACCAATTTTTCTTCCGAATTCTTTTTAGACATTCCTATTTCAGAAAAAAATAATGCTATTACAGCCTATTTAGGATATTTTCATACTGATTTTGGACGAAATTATGTTAGAAAACTCGGAGCTAATGATATTGCCGATACCGAGGGTGGCTCTTCGTTTAATGGTAATGGAAACGATGTTCCTATGATGGGGTCGGGCAATACTCTTTTCTTTCAAGGAGGATATTTGTTTCCCAAATCGGAAAAATATGATTTGAGAATACAACCCAATGTAAGTATCCAACATTCTAAGTTTTACGGACTTAAAAACGCTACCAACATTTATGACATCGGAGTTAATATATTTTTCAAAGGACACGACAGGAAATTATCACTTTCATATCAAAACAGACCTATATATGATATGAATACTGAAGTTTTTTCTCGTAAAGGAATGGTTGTTTTACAATTTCAAGTAGAAATCAATTAGTTTTTAAAGAAATTTGATTATCGAAGTTTTTTAGAATAAAATATACTTTCTGTAAATATCAGCTTCGGAATGTGTATCGAAAATTGCAAATAGAAGCTTCTGTAAATCAACTATTTGTGCTGTCGTAAAAACACATACGTGAGTATGGTCACAAAGACTAATTATCTCAATACCCGAATGCTGGTCATCAGAAAAATGAGCATCAAGGTCTATATTCTGAATTTTGCCTCGTAGTTCCAAAAGCTCACAAAATCGAAGCGTAACTATTCGGTCGGGCATTTCAAAATAAAACCGACGGTCTTCCTTATTCTGGAAAATTTTATAATATTTCGATACTCCTAAAACTCTCATATCAGGTTGCAAATATATTAAAATAAAATCAAAATAAAATCAAAATTTTATAATATTTTATTTCTATATTGATTTTCAATAATTTAAAAATCATTTTTCCCATAACAATCTTGCTTTTTGTAAGTCTTCATACGTATCAATACCAATATTTGGCTTATTGGTAATGACCATTTTGATACGTTTTCCGTATTCTAAATAGCGTAATTGTTCCAATTTTTCGCTAGCTTCCAAAAGTCGCATAGGCAAGTTGTAAAAATCCATCAGAGCCTGTTTGCGAAAAGCATAAACGCCTATATGTTTCATATACGGGAAATCAATATTTTCATCGCGCATAAAAGGAATAACAGACCGAGAAAAGTACAGCGCAAAGTTATTAACATCTGTTATAACTTTCACATTATTAGGGTTTTGTACTTCTTCATAATTAGACAAAGGTGTCATAAGTGAAGCAAGGTCTATTTGTTGTTGCGTATCGTTTTCAAATACACCAAGCAGGTTTTGCAGACTTTCTCTTTCGATAAAAGGCTCGTCTCCTTGTACATTTACAATAATTTCTGCATCTATTTGTTTGGCAGCCTCAGCTATTCTGTCACTTCCGCATACGTGTTCTTTCTGGCTGAGAATAGCTTTACCTCCGTTATCTTCAACAGCTTGTTTTATAATATCACTATCAGTTACAACATACACATTGTCAAACAGTTGTGTTTGTATTGTAGCCAAATATGTTTGTACAATAACAGGTTTTCCAGCTAAGTCTTGCATTAGTTTGGCAGGAAATCGAGTAGCTCCATATCGAGCAGGAATTATGGCTATTTTTTTCATTGTAGAATGATTTAAGTGCAAAAATAATTCATTTTTTCAAAAAAACATAAAAATTATTTCATAAAATGAATAAATAAGATTACTTTTGTACCAAACATAAAACGAATATTATGCTAATAGATACTAATAAAATTAGTTTGGGGGTTTTATTTCCGATAGAAGCCTATGAGGGAGCTTTTCCAAAAATGGAAAATCAAGTAAAATTGGCTCAACAAGCTGAAGCCTGCGGATTCGATACGCTGTGGGTACGTGATGTTCCTTTGCATGACCCCAATTTTAGAGATGTAGGTCAAATATACGACCCATGGATATATTTATCACACATTGCTTCTTTGACACAAAGTATCAAACTGGGTACAGCCAGTATGGTATTGCCGCTTCGACACCCAATTTTGTTTGCCAAAGCCGCCGCAAGTATTGACGTATTATTCCCAAATCGCTTACACTTGGGAGTTGCTTCGGGCGATAGAGCGATTGAATATCCTGCCTTTAACAAACCATATGAGTTTCGTAATGTTCATTTTATGCAACAAATGGAAACTATCCGGGAGTTTTGGCGAACAGATTTCCCACGTTATGATACAGATTTTGGTCGTTTGGTAGGAGAAGCAGATGTTATTCCTAAGCCTCTCAAAGGTAATATTCCGATGTATGTAACGGGACACGCAGGCGGTATCAATATTGAATGGATTGCTGAGCATAGCGATGGTTGGATATACTATCCGCGCGAATTTTCTTACACCAAAAATATTTTGCAAAATTGGTACGAAACGCTTGATAAACTTCATCTGCCACAGAAACCTTATATACAACCTTTGTATATTGACCTTTTAGAAAATCCTGATGCAGAACCCCAAGTTTTGGAACTTGGTTTTCGTTTAGGCAGAAATTATTTCATAGACTTGTTGCTAAGTCTTCGCGATTTGGGAGTTAATCACGGAATATTTATCGCTAAGTTTTGTTCTCGTCCTGTCGATGAGGTTATAGATGAAATAGGACGAGAAGTTATTCCATATATAAATGATTAAAATTTCACAAAAATGAATAAATATATCGCTTCTGTTCCCTTAGAAAAAGCTTTTCGCTTGATAAATCACGGAGCAACAACCTTAGTTTCATCACGTTATGGAGGAATTGATAACGTAATGGCAGCTGCTTGGGTTTGCGGACTTGATTACGACCCTCCCAAACTCACTTTCGTACTTGATAGTCAGAACAAAACACGCCAATTAGTTGAAAAAAGTGGTATGTTTGCCGTACAAATTCCCACATTGTCTCAGTTGGAGTTAACACACTGGTTAGGGACACATTCACTTTACGACGACCCTCAGAAATTGGAACATTCAGGAGTTGAGCTCTTTTCAATCGAAGGATTTGATGTGCCTTTGGTTTGTGATTGTGCTGCGTGGCTTGTATGTAAAGTTATTCCTGAACCACACAACGAACAAGCATATGATTTGTTTATCGGAGAAATAATCGGTGCGTGGGCTGATACACGTATTTTTCGCAATGGGCATTGGCAATTTGAGAATGCCGACGCTTCTTGGCGTAGTCTTCATTACATAGCAGGAGGACATTTTTACACTATCGGTGATGCGTTCGATGCCAAAAGTGAATAATATCTTAGAGAATTAGCATATTTGAATAACCAAAGCAGTATTGCTTCCACCAAAGCCTGAAGCTGTTTTAAGAAATATACGGACTAATTTTTCCGTATTGTGTGTGATGATAGACAACGGATATGACACTCCTAAGTTTTCAAAACCAATGCTTTTAAGAAGTGTCTTTTTTCTACTTAAAGCAATGGTCAAAATAGTTTCAAGCAGTCCCGAAGCACCCAGAGTATGCCCATAGTACCCTTTGTAACTATTAAGTGGTATATTTTGCAATTGTGCTCTATGAAAAGCGATAGCCTCCATTTCATCGTTGTAAAGTGTCGCTGTTCCGTGAGCATTGATAAGGTCTATCTCTGCGGGAGAGATTTGTGCCTGTGTAAGTGCATTTTGAATACTTGCCAAAAGTCCTTCGCCTGTACGTGAAGGTCCCGATATATGATTGGCATCATTGATAGAGCTATTTCCCAATATGGTAGCTTTGGAGTCTTGTTTATGGATAGTAAGATACACCACAGCAGCGGCTTCTCCTAGTGTTATTCCATCTCGATTTTTGTCATAAGGTCGACAAGGTTTACTGCTCATTGCTTGAAAAGATTGAAAACCAGACAAGATAAATTCAGAAATTTCATCACCTGCCACAACCAACATATCGTTGTACAACCCTGCTTGTAAAAGTCGTTTAGCAACCGAAAGAGCTTGCGCCCCCGAAACACAAGCATTGGAAATAACAATAGGCTGTGTTTTTATCTGGAAAAAAGTAGCAATTTTCTGCGCTAAGGCAGATAAATATTGAGTATCGTTGGGCAATTGTTCCATATGAAGAAGCCGAATATTTCCTTTGGTTGTTGAGAGGATAAATCCTGTTTTTTCGTTGAAAATACCTTTTTGAAACAAGGGATAAATAGCCAAAATAAGCATTTTTTCTAATCGAGAAAAATTATTTTTGTCCGAAATTTGCTCAAAAGCCTCATCAATCGCTTGGTCTTTTATTTTAGAAAGGAAAATATTGGAAAAATTAGCATAACTATCATATTTACAAATGCCAGACTTGCCCAAAAGTAGTTGAGTTACATTGTCAGAAAGGCTAAATCCTAAGGGAGTTATACAATTATATGAATGTATATAAACCATTTTTAAAATTATCAAGAAACAAATAATGTATTTTCTTTTTGTTCAAAAACCTCATCAATGAGAAGTTTCGTTTGTTGTGAGGCAAGATTGGCAAGCTCATCACAGCGTTCGTTTTGCGGGTGAGCGTTATGTCCTTTTATCCAAACGAAAGTTACCTTTTGCTTGCGATATTCTTTGAGAAATTGTACCCAGAGGTCTGCATTTTTCTTCCCTGCAAAATTCTTCTTTTCCCACGTAAAAACCCATTTTTTTTCAACAGCATCAACCACATAACGAGAATCGGTATATATAGCAATTTCTGTTCCTTCGTTTTTAAGTTTTCGAAGCGCTTCAATTACTGCCAAGAGTTCCATTCGATTATTGGTTGTAAGTCGATAACCTTGTGAAAATTCTTTTATATAATTCGTCCCCACAAGTTCCATTATAATTCCGTACCCTCCTTTTCCAGGGTTTCCCTTAGAAGCTCCATCAGTATAGATATTGACTTTGGGCATTATTGAAGTAATTTTTGAATTATTTTTGGAAAAAATTCGTATTCCAAATTATGGATACGTTGTGCTAACGATTCTGGTGTGTCATTTGAGAAAACATCGGTTGTTGCCTGATGGATAACTTCTCCTTGGTCATAGTGTTCATTTACGTAGTGAATAGTTATGCCACTTTGCTTTTGTTTGTCAGAAATCACAGCCCGATGTACATGCATTCCGTACATCCCTTTTCCTCCATATTTAGGTAAAAGAGAAGGATGTATATTGATGATTTTGTTGGGAAAATCACTGATAATTTTATCGGGAAATTTCCACAAAAAGCCAGCTAAAATAATTAAATTGGGATTTATATGTTGTAATAAAACTTGGATAAAATCGGTTTTATAAAGTGTTTTTCTGTCAAAAACAATGCTGGGAACAGCTAATCGTTTGGCTCTTTCAAGCACACCAGCCTGCGGATTGTTGGTCAAAATAAGAGCAATTTCAATAAGGTCATTTTGAGCAAAATATTCGTAGATTCGCTCAGCATTACTCCCTGAACCAGAGGCGAAAATTACTATTTTTTTCATTAGAAAAAATCTTTGTGCAAAGAAACTACTTTTTCTTGATTTTTCAAAAAGAACCTGTCCTATTTTTTAATAACATTTGAGTATTTCCTCGAAAATTCCAAAAAGTTCTTCGGGAGAGTTGGCGGTAACTAATTGCTGGCGATGCGTTTTAAAATTAGAAATACCTTTGAAATAATTGGCGTAATGTCTTCGTGTTTCTAAAATACCAAGGCGTTCTCCTTTCCATTCCATTGCCCAAGTTACGTGATTTTTTGCAGCTTCTACTCGGTCAGCAACTGTGGGTTCAGGAAGTTTTTCGCCCGTAGCAAAAAAGTTTTTTATTTCGTTGAAAATCCATGGATAACCAATAGCTGCACGTCCTATCATTATTCCATCAACACCGTATTTGTTGCGATATTCGAGTGCTTTTTCGGGTGAATCAATATCTCCATTTCCAAAAATAGGAATATTTATACGTGGATTTTCTTTCACTTTGGCAATATATGACCAGTCAGAATGCCCTTTATACATTTGTACGCGCGTACGTGCATGAATAGAAATAGCTTTAACACCAACATCTTGCAGGCGTTCAGCCACTTCACTTATATTTATCGAATCATTATCCCATCCTAAACGCGTTTTTATGGTAACAGGGAGTGAAGTGCTTTTTACAACAGCTTTAGTAAGTCTAATCATAAGGTCAATATCTCTGAGCACGCCTGCACCAGCCCCTCTGCTTACTACTTTTTTTACAGGACAACCGAAGTTAATATCAACCAAATCGGGACGGACAGCTTCTACAATTTGAGCCGAAAGCGCCATTGCCTCTTCATCACCTCCAAAAATCTGAATTCCCACAGGTCGTTCATAGTCAAAAATATCTAACTTCTGTCGGCTTTTGATAGCATCACGTATCAATCCTTCCGAAGAAATAAATTCACTATACAACATATCAGCACCGTGTAACTTGCAAAGACGCCGAAACGGAGGGTCACTCACATCTTCCATCGGAGCTAACAAAAGGGGAAATTCTCCCAATTGGATATTTTCTATTTTTACCATTAAATTTTTTTTGGCAAAAATACTATTTTTTAAACAACAGGCAAATAGTAAAATTTTCTAAATACTCTTACAAATTACAGCTCAAATTGTGAAGAATAATTCTGTAAAAACACCATAAAAACAACAAAAATATTTTTTTTAAGTAAAACAAAACTAATTATTTCTATTCTTTTTATAATTTTTAAAAAAAATTGAACATTTTTTTTTAGAAAATTATACCTTTATTCAAAAAATGGATTTTTGATAAAAATCCATTGATTTTATTGATAAAAATAGATTATTTTGAAGATTTTATTGACAAAGTATCAAAAAAACATCTTAAAAATAGTTTTCTTTAAATTTTTATTATTTTTTAATCTTTTTTCATTTAAAAAATAATTCTATTAAACACATGTAAAATAGATATATTTTCCATAATTTAGAATTTATTATTTTTTTTTATTTAATTATATAAAATATTTAGAATAAAGTTTTAATTTTGCAACTGCAAGGTATGTAATAAATATTCTAAGAATTATTAAAAAACACAAATAATACCATTTAAAACTAAAAACAAACATATCTATGAAGGGAAGATTATTAGCATTTTTTTTCTTTTTTGTCTGTACTATTGTTTGGGGGCAAAAAGAAGTAACAGGAGTTGTAAAAGATTCACAAGGCGCACCATTGCCAGGAGTTGGTGTTGTTGTCAAAGGAACATCTATAGGTGTTTCAACTGATTTTGATGGAAATTACAAGATCAAAGTCCCTAATGAAACCTCTGTATTGGTATTTTCTACTTTGGGTATGCAAACTCAAGAGAAAGTTGTAGGAAGTAACAAAACACTAAACATTGTTCTTCAAGAAGATGTATTACAAATTGGAGAAGTTGTTGTTACAGGTTATCAAGAAATTAATCGTAAGTCTTTAACGGGAGCAGTGCAAACTCTTAAAGCAGACCAAGTGAAAATGGATGGAATAGTAGATGTTGGGCGTATGCTTGAAGGGCGTGCAGCGGGAGTAAATGTGCAAAATATTACTGGCACATTTGGTGCAGCACCTAAAATTACAATACGAGGAGGTTCTTCAATTTTTGGAGATACAAAGCCTCTTTGGGTAGTTGATGGAGCTGTACAGGAAGAGGTTGTTAATTTGACTTTTGATCAGCTTGCATCGGGAGATTCTGCAACTCTTGTAAGTTCAGCTATTTCTGGATTAAATGCGAATGATATTCAATCAATCGAAATATTGAAAGATGCATCTGCATTATCACTTTATGGAGCACGAGCTTTGAATGGAGCCGTTATTATTACGACCAAAAGTGGCAAGCGAAATTCTAAAACTTCTATTTCATATCAGTTAGAACAATCGGTTCGTAGCATTCCCAATTATGGACAATACGACATTTTGAATTCTCAAGAAACAATGGCAATTTATAAGGAATTAGAAGATAAAGGTCATTTTTCGCTTTCATCTCACACACAAGGGAGATATGGGGGTGTTTATAATATCTATTATAGAGCAATAAACACGTATAACCCTATCACAGGAAGTTTTATGGCAGAAAATACAGATGCTGGTAAAATAGCTTTTTTAAAAAAATATGAGTACGCAAATACAGATTGGTTTAAGACTTTGTTTCGTTACTCATTAACGCAAAATCACACTTTAAGTATGTCAGGAGGAGGTGAAAATTCTACACAATATGCTTCTATTGGCTTTTTTATTGATCCTGGTTGGACTATTGCAGATAGAATTTCTCGTATAACAGGTAATTTAAAAAGCAATTATACCTTATCTCCATCAATAACTGTTGGAATGTTGGTACAAGGAGCTATCCGTAAGCAGAAAGTTCCTGGAACTTATGGTAATCGTTCTGGTAGTGATGTTACAGGAGAGTATAAACGTGATTTTGACATCAATCCTTTCAGCTATGCGTTGAATACAAGTAGAACATTACGCCCTTACTCAGATAATGGAGAGTATGAATATTATCGTTATAATTATGCCTCTATGAATATTTTAAAAGAATTGGAGAATAATTATATGGATTTGAATGTGTTAGAAATCAAATTTCAAGGTGATTTAGAAGCAAAATTAACTAAAAATCTGAAATACAACTTTTTAGGTTCTGTTCGTTATGTAAAAAGTACGAATGAACATTCTATAACAAAAGATAGCAATATCGCTGGAGCACATCGTGCTAATGAGACTACTATTGTCGCAAATCAAAATCCATTTTTATTTAAAGATCCAGACAATCCAAATGCAATTCCACAGGTTGTATTACCAAATGGAGGAATTTTGAAAAATTCAGAAGATAATTTACAAACTTATTATTTCCGTAACGCATTTGAATATAAAAACTTATTCAAAGATGTTCATAATGTAAAATTGTATCTGGGGCAAGAATATCGTCACACAGATCGTTATAATTCAAATTCAATCGGTTATGGTTATCAATTTGATAAAGGAGGTGTGCCATTTACAGATTATCGTATTATTCAAAAATATTTGAATGATGCTTCTGATTATTTCGGAAGAAAATTCAATTATGAAAGAGGAATTGCTTTCTTTTTGCAAAGTACATATTCATATGATGAACGTTACGTATTTTCGGGTACAGCAAATTATGAAGGTTCTAACAAATTAGGTCGAAGTACTTCGGCTCGTTGGCTTCCTACTTGGAATATGAGTGCTCGTTGGAATGCTTCTAATGAAAAATTCTTAAAAACTAACGAAACACTATCTACTCTTGCTTTTCGTTTTAGCTATGGGCTTATTGCTGGTTTAGGAAGTGCAAGTAACGCTTTGGCTATATTTAAAAGTGGAATTGCTAACAGATACTATGGTAATAATAGAGAAAATAGAATTTACATCGAAGAACTTCAAAACGAAGAGCTTACTTGGGAGAAAGTGTATGAAACAAATTTTGGAACAGAAGTAGGATTTTTTAACAATCGTATCAATTTATCGATTGATTTATACCAAAAAAATTCAAAAGACTTGATTGATTATGTACGTACTTCAGGTGTAGGAGGACAACATATTAAACTTGCCAATAACGCTTCAATGACAACAAAAGGATTAGAATTTTCATTGCTAACTCGCAATATAAAAACTGATGATTTTGCTTGGAATACGACTGTTAATTTTGCTTTTTTTGACCAAAAAATCACACATTTGAAATATCAACCCAATGTTTTTGATTTAGTTCGTGAGTTTGGAGGTAATGTAGAGGGAGAAGCGCGTAATACCTTATATTCTTTTGATTTTACTGAATTAGATTCAAATGGTTTGCCAAATTTTAAACTTAAAGAAGGTAAAAATTACTTAAAAGATATTGATTTTCAAGATAATCAAAACATATTGACTTATCTAAAAAAAGAAGGACCTGTAGATCCCAATATAACGGGAGGTTTTTCAAATACGTTCACGTACAAAAATTGGGAATTTAGTTTTCTCATTACAGCACAAGCTGGAAATAAAATTCGCAAAACAGCACAGTATGCAGCTGTTTATAATGATTTAGATGTTTTCCCAACCGAATTTAAAAATAGATGGCTTGTAAGTGGAGATGAAAAGATTACGAATATCCCTGCTATCCCATCTAGACGATTACTTAGTCAAGTAGGAGAATCTAATTTGGTAAGACTCTACAATGCTTATAATCATTCTACAGAGCGTGTGGTAGATGGTTCTTTTGTAAGAATGAAAAACATATCATTATCATATTCATTTGATAAAGATACAACGGAAAAATTACGAATTAATAATTTGACCCTACGTTTGCAAGCTTCTAATCCATTTCTAATTTATTCAGATAAACGATTAAATGGACAAGACCCAGAGTTTTTCCGTTCAGGAGGAGTAGCATACCCCGTAACAAGTCAATATACACTTACAGTTAATTTAGGAATTTAATATCGAAATATTATGAAAAAAATTTTCACATACAAATACATAGGCGTTTTTTTATTTGTTATAACATTGAGCGCTTGCAATTCTTTTTTAGATGAACTTCCTGATAATCGCACAGAGATAGATTCTGCTGAAAAAATACAAGAATTGCTTGTTAGTGCATATCCCGATGGATTATACATGGGTATTGCAGAGGCCATGAGTGATAATGTAGCTGATAAAATTACCATAAACGACATCAATCGTGTTAATGACAGGGCTTATCACTGGGAAGATAATTTAGATATCACTCGTGATACTCCTACATTTTATTGGAATGCCGTATATAAAGCAATTGCTTCTGCAAATCAAGCCTTAGAATCGGTAACTTTATTGGAAAATAAAACTAATCTTGATTATCTCCGTGGAGAAGCTTTGGTAGCTAGAGCTTATGGACATTTTATGTTAGCTATGTTATGGTGTAAGGCATATAACCCTGCTACTGCAAGTTCTGATATGGGATTACCTTATGTAACAATCGCTGAAAAAAAAGTTTTTGGAAACTATAAACGAATATCCTTGCAAGAATATTATGCTCTCATCCAAAAAGATTTAGAAGAGGGTATTCCTCTTATTGATAACAATAAATACAAACAACCAAAATTTCATTTTACAAAGGAAGCTGCTCACGGATTTGCTACACGATTTTATCTAATGAAAGGTGATTGGAATAAGGTAATAGAGCATGCTAATGAAGTTTTTTCAACAACGAATGCTTCGCAATTTTTAAGAGATATAAATGCTTTTAAGCCCCTTACCTATGCACAGAAAGAAACTAATTATGCTTCTTCTTCTGAAAGAGCCAATTTACTAATTGTAGGAGCTTCATCTCTTTATGGACGATCTTCATTGTACGTTCCTAAATATGGAATGACCGCAGAAATTCAGAATAAACTATATTCATCATCGTTTCATCCACAGGGACTTTCGTGGTCATATTCTATTTATGGACAAGATGGGTACTTGAATTTACCAAAATGTATAGAATATTTTAAATATACAAATCTGGCCGCAAAAGAGGGGTATCCTTATGCTATGATGACCTTACTTTCAACAGATGAAGTATTTCTCAATCGTATAGAGGCTAATATAATGTTGGGTAATTATAGCGAAGCTTTATCTGATCTGAACACATACTTGCCTTTAAAAACTCTTACAACGATGACTCCTTTAACAGAAAACAATATTGACACGAAGTATACAGGTAAAGGAGTAGATTTTAATCCTAATTATACATTAGATGATAAACAAAGAGTTTGGTTACAATGTGTAATAGACCTTCGCCAGGTAGAATTCTATCATGAAGGAATACGTTGGTTTGACAACAAACGTTTAGGAATGAAAATTACACATACCAGTTCGCGAGGAACATTTGAGCTTACCAAAGATGACCCTCGTCGTGAATTGCAAATCCCTCAAGATGCTATAAGCAATGGAATCATTCAAAATCCAAGATAAATTTATAATTAAAAATAGAAGAATATGAAAAAAATATTTATTTTTTCGATACTAACTATCCTAATGATAGGATGTAGTCATAAAGAAGAAGCTCTTTCAGATAAAAGTGTTCTGGATGGAAATTCAACTTCTCAAACAGAATTGGATAAATACATTTTTGAAAATTTTCAAAAACCATACAATATAAAGGTTACTTATAAGTATATTGATTCGGATTTTGAACAAGCGAAATATTTATATCCACCTACCGAATCAAAAGTAAAACCTTTGTTAGAAGTTATTACAAAAGTATGGATAGAACCCTATATTTATGTGGCTGCTAAAAAAAATAAAAATTTTAATTTTATTAAAGAAGTAGCTCCTCGTCAAATATCACTTATTGGAGGATACAATGTAAATACAAATGGTACAATAACTTTGGGGTTTGCAGATAGTGGAATGAAAATTACACTCTTTAATGTAGATCAATTGGATCTGAAAGATGAACAGAGAACACGGCAGTATTTTCATACCATTCAACACGAATATTGTCATATCATTAATCAAACAAAACCATTTTCAGTAGAATACGGACAAATAACTCCCGCAGACTATACAAGTAACTGGTATAATGTTTCAAATACAGATGCTTTAAACAAAGGATTCATTAGTCCTTATTCAATGTTGAATGAAATAGAAGATTTTGCAGAAATGACTTCTGCTATACTAAGTCTTTCCAAAGCAGAATTTGATGCCAAAGTAAATGCTGTTAGTGATGCCAAAGGTAAAGAAATTCTCCGATTGAAAGAATCATATGTAGTTGAATATTTTAAAAAAGAATGGAATCTTGATATTTATGAACTTCAAGAACTAATTGATATTCGTATGAAAGAAATTTTACAATAAAAAAACCGAATAAGTTTCTATTTTATGAAAAAAATTATATACATATGCTTGTCTATAGGTCTTTTTTTAGCTTGTAATCGTACTGAAGAAGATACATTTGATAGAACACCTACTGAACGATTGCAACAAGTTTCACAAGAATTGTATAAAGAACTAACTTCAAGTGAATATGGTTGGAAATTAGTTTATCAAACTAATAAACAGAAGTTTGGAGGATTTACTTTCGTAATGAAGTTTGATAAACAGGGACAAGTGGCAATGGTATCTGATTTTGACAAATCAACTATTACACAGCAAAATAGTCAGTACGAAATAAAAACAGGACAAGGTATATTACTTTCGTTTGTAACCAAAAATCATATTCATAATCTTGCTGATGCTGTATTAGGAGTATTGGGAAAAGGATATGAAGGCGAGTTTGAATTTGTTTATATCGGAAAAGAAGATGGAAAATTAAAATTCAAAACTCAACGTACGAATGAGTTTTTATTTTTTGAAAAAGCTGAAAATGACGATTGGCAAAAGATGCAATCTTTGCTAAACTCAGTAGAATCGTTGGCTACGGATAGTTATCGTTATAGTATCAATGTGATTTCAAACTCTGAAAATAAAAACTATCATTTGTCTGTTGAGTATCGATATGCTACTTTTAAAACCGATACAAAGGAGTATAAATTTGGACTCATTCCAACTACTGACGGGCTTACGCTCTCTCCACCTCTTAATTGGAAGGGCAAACAATTTGACAAATTAACAACCGAAGGAAGTGGTTTTAGTAGTACCGTTGATGATACAACCTTTAAGATTACTTTTTCAGAATTTCCTGCCTCGAACAAAGAAGATTATAAGGATATTCACAATTTGGAAGGATTAGTAATGCTTACAGAATCTCTAAAAGAAACCTATTTAACATCAAAAAAATTCAAAAATTTATTAACTACTGAAAAGGGAAATGATGTGTTTGGTATACGAATTTATTTTGATAGTGGATTTTGTGACTTAGATGTTTTAAATGATTTTGGAACAGGAATAGCTCTACTAAGACATTTTGCTTCGTATGAGATAAAAGATGGAAAATTATTTTTCAAGCCTATTCCTGGAGGATATTGGTCTAGCAATGATGATTTATGGTCTGATGCTAATAATGAATTGATACTAAAACAAGCCATCAAAATATTTAACTTCTTAACAGAAGACAATAATGGGTTTTATATTGAAAAACGTACTGAAAAATTTCATTTACCCAATACTATTTATGTTTTACAGAGTAGCAAATATTCTGATTTTTATTTCCCTATGTATGGAGTAGAATAACTAAGCTAATTGACCGATGAAAAAAATAATATATATATCTATGGTGTTAGCATTATCTTTGGCCTGTAACCAAAAGGAAGATGATGATTTATTTGGTAAAACACCTACTGAACGATTACAAGAAAAAACTAATGAATTAAGAACAGAACTATTATCAAGCCCACATGGATGGAAATTAACCTATCAAACAGACAATCAAACATATGGAGGATTTACTTTCGTAATGAAGTTTGACGAACAAGGACAGGTGGCAATGGTTTCTGATTTTGACCAATCAACTATTACACAGCAACAAAGTCATTATCAAATAAAAGTAGGACAGGGTATATTACTTTCGTTTGTTACTAAGAACCATATTCATAATCTTGCTGATGCTATATTGGGTTCTCGTGGAAAAGGATTTGAAGGTGAATTTGAATTTATCTATATCGGAAAAGAAGGTGAAAAATTAAAATTCAAAACACAACGCATTGTAAAAGACATTTATCTTGAAAAAGCAACAGCTAATGATTGGAATACTATTACCAATCTATTGGGAAGTATAAGTGTTCTTGATAGTGATTCGTATCGACATTTTGTTAGAATAACCAATGCTAATGGAGAAATCAAAGACTATAAAATGTCTCTTAATGACCTTAGATACATGACTTTACGAAATTTTACAAATTCCTCGGATCAATATAAGTTTGGTCTAATTCCCACTTCAAAAGGGTTAACTTTATCTCCTGCTCCGACATTTGAAGGAAAAACTTTTAACGAATTCATTTGGGATGCTAATGCCTCGCCTGCGCGATATATAACTACCATTGATGGAGTAACCGCAGAAATTTTATTTTCATTGTATCCTAAACCTGAACATGTTACAGATGACTATAAGGACATTGAAAAAATAGATAATTTTATATATATAAATAATTTATTAAAAAACACAACATTAACCTCTGATTCTTTTCGAGAAAATTTAATTAAAATAGATGATAACAAAGAGTTTAGCCGATTAGAATTGGCTTTTGGAGATAATCAAGAATGTAATATTGATTTGTTTTATAATTTTTCAGGGAGAACTTCAATACTTCGTATTTTTTTAGAATATGAAATCAAAGATAAGAAAATCTATATTTCTCTTGGAAAAGGCAATTTAGCTTCTAATAATTTCCCTCTTTGGCGAGCACCTGAAAATAAGGCAATATATGATAAAGCTATGAGTGTATTTAGTTTTTTTGTTAGTGCAGGAGCCAATGGCTTTTATATTGAAAAACAAGAAAATAAGTACACATATTCAAATGTAGTTTACGTATTGCAAAGCCATTCCCCTTCCGGATATTATTTTCCAGTGTATAGTGTTTTTAAATAACACTAATCTCTTCTCTTCAAATCAAAAAACTTTGTCAAAGTATTAAATACTTTGACAAAGTTAATTTTAGACATTTTAAAATAATGGTATTTTTCTTTAAATTATTAACTAATTTTGGTAAAATATTAGAATTTAAAATTCATAAATAAAATTATATCAATTTTGTACAATATTAAAATTATAGTTTATGAAATATATTCTATTTATTATTCTTAGTTGTAGTATCTTTTTAGTAGCCTGTCAAAAGCATACTTCAGAATTTCCAAATCAAGAACAAAGTGTTACAGACTCCTTGATACAAAAGAGCTATTCGATAGACAAATTACCTTTTGAAAAAGAAAAATTAGAACAACTTTTAAGGTCTTCTGTCAGAGAAAAACAAGGAGAACTCCCAATATCTGCTTATGGTATTGAGAATAATTTATCACTCGGGAATGAAGTTGTAGAGAATTCGTACAACCAAACAACTACCTATTCCATTGGGATAAATGAAAAAAAATCATCTGACAATAGTTTTAAAAACTTAGTCATAGAAAAATCAGAAAATAAAGAAGCTACTTATCTGATAACGTATCATCCTTCCGAAACTTACACAAAGGCAGTAAAAAAAGGCTTTATAGACACTCCTTATCAGGGTACTTATGATGTTAAGTTATTAAGTTTGTATGACAAAGATTTGGGCAAAGAAAATAAAGATGCTATTGTGTCGATTTGTGTAACTACCACAGTTGCTGTGCGTTGTACAGCTGGCGGAAGACATCATCCAAATGAAGCTCATCAATGCAAAGGAACTCCTGAACAAAAGCCTCGATGGGATACGCGAACAACTTGTACAACAATTTCCAATAGAGGTAATGGAGCAGGTCCTGTATTACCTGAAGAACCCAATTTTGATGCTATGATAGATCGAAATGGAAGCTCGTCTGCTTCGCCCCCTGCATCTGCTCCTCCAAAACCATTAAAAGATATAGAGAATAAGACACCTCGTTATGATTGCTTAGACCCCAATTGTAAGAGTGTATCGTATTATGACCCGATGGTTATTAGCCCTATTTTGTATAGTTTTCCAACAGAATTATATGAATTAAAGGCATTGCTTGATGAAGATGTTTTTATTTGGATAGGAGAGACTATGTCACCTACAAAGATTAGCCAACTGGTAGCCCTTTTCAATAATAGTGATTTTAATACGAAAGTATCTATAATAGAACGTATTAAAAATGCTAGAAAAAACGGTATCAATGCCAATGATATAGTATTTGATATACCTGAACAAATTTTTGATAATATAACCAACCCTAAAATAAAATGTATTCACGATAAATTACGTTATGGGGAAAATGATTACGTAAAGCAAATTTTAGATAAATTTGAGGGAGATGGAACAGATTTTGATATTATAATATCATCAAGAGATAAAGTAATAACTCCGGATGGTCGTGATGTTAATGGTATAACTCGCTATACAGAAGGAAACAAAAATATCTATATAGAAATTAGTATTTCAAAATCAGACTCAAGAAGTGTTTTAGATGTTGCTAGAACTATTTTTCACGAATATATACATGCAGATATTTTTAGAAAATTAAAGAACCCTAAAAAAGTTATTAGAGATGATTTTGAGTCTGTATTATCTCAATATGCCTTGGAAAGAGGTAGTGATCAGCATGATATAATGGCAAATTTATATATTCCCTTGCTACAAAACGCAATGAGACAATTTCATCAACAACAAATGCCTCGAGAATATAAATATATAAAAGACAAATTTTTCAATAATCGATTGACAGAAGATTTGTTTTACGAAGCCTTAGCTTGGAGAGGAATAAGCATGTATGGAATGACTGCATATACAAATATGCCACAAGATAAAAGAGAAATTATTGAAAAAGATGCTACACAAGTAATTGTATATGATTTAACAAAAAATGCACCATGCAAATAAAATTTTATATAATCACTTTGTTTTTGTATCTCCATACAACACAAGCGCAGATAAATCCAAGTTCGTTATTTTTACTTATTGATGATAGCGGAGGTGTTGTAAAAATAGAACAAAGAGAAATAAATAGTCAATCAATTGATAAAAAATATGTTCTAAAAACAACTTTATATAACGAACATCAGGAAGTAGAACTTATCTATGATAGTGGAGAGAAAGATAAATATTATTATATTTATTATGTAAATGAACCTAAAAATTGGCAGGTATCTTTTCGTTTTGATTATTATAGAAAGCAAAAACAGATTAGTTATGGGGGATATATTTTGTTACTCTCAAAATTGATGTTTGAAAATTTCAGAAAAAGAGGAAATGTTACGAATTTTCATACTATCCAAAAGAAATGGAGTAATTATAACAAAGATGAATTTACAGAAAAAATGAGGATAAACCACGCAGAATATGTTTATCGAGAGTTAATTGAGGGAAAATATAGGAATATAATACGTAATAACGTCTATTTAGTTTTCTCTTCTGATTTGGATAAGGATTACATACCTTGTTACGAGGTAGAAGTTTCGATAACTAAGATTCAACAGGAATGAAACCCATAGTATTTATTATAAGTTGCCTTTGTACTTATCTTGTACAAGCGCAGATAAACCCAAATAGTTTGTTTATAGTGTTTGATGATAAAGAGGGTATCTTAAAAATAGAAAAGAATGATGTAAATGATAAATATGGTAATTTATACAACACTACATACTATTATAAATATCATCAAAAAATAGAAGAATTTAATAGAGATACTCAAAAATGGTATAAAACTTTAACTTATAGACATCAAGACATAAAAGCAGGATGGTGGGTAAGTCTTCATCATTCTCATAGAACAGGGGGGAAATATAATAACTATATTTTACACTTACCCAAAGAATTATTTGATTCGTTTAAAGAAGCCCGTAATAAGGTAAAAACAATTTCAGAAATGGAAAAAATATGGAAAACCTTAGATAGTAATAATTATTCTTTCTTTTTTGAAGGGTATAAATACTATTTTCAACTTCCCATAGCACAAAAAGGGTATTATCGAGATAATGTTTTTATGGTATTTACATCAGACTTAGAAAAGGAATTTATACCTTGCTATGAAGTTAATGTATATTATAATGAAGAAGCAGATGAATAAGTTTTTTTTAAGTTCATAACGTAAAAGCGTATCAAGAGTTGGTTTCTAAAAATAAAGACAAAATAGACAAAATGAAAATAATGGAACAAATACTCGCAGGTTTAACATTAACATCTCCTTGCCAATGAAACCCATAGTATTTATTATAAGTTATCTTTGTACTTATCTTGTACAAGCACAAGAAGAAAAGAAGATTTATGTTTTGATAGACAACAAAAAGAGTAACCTTTTCACATTTGAAAAAAAATACTACAAGAAATATGACAGCTATGATGCAACTATAAAAGTTTTCTTTAAAGAATCGAAAAGAAGATATGCAAAAGAAGATGAGATATTGGCTCAACCCATAAATAATTATTATGAATTTCGTTCTTATAAAAAACCGATTGAAATGAAGTGTATTGATAATCTAAAAATATATACAATTGAAGACATCAGGGATAAAGAAGAACTCTTAAAATTAATTTGGAGAGGCAGAACCTCTGTCTTTTTTATAGAGAAAACAAAAACAGGATATTTGGTTTGGGAAATGACGCCTGAACACGTAGAATAAAATAGTAATTTTTGGACAAAAAATGCAAAAGAAAAACAGCACGAAATAATGGCAAATCAAGAGTTGGATAAAACGAAGAAAGATAGAATAGAAAAAATACACCCAGGTTTAACATTAACATCTCCTTGCCAATGAAACCCATAGTATTTATTATAAGTTATCTTTGTACTTATCTTGTACAAGCACAAGAAGAAAAAAGATTTATGTTTTGATAGATAACAAGCTTATCACAACCTCTGACAGACAGAACAACAAGCGGTTTAGCTTATCACAACCTCT
>NZ_BPMA01000037.1:20498-58182 GCF_026005215.1 Capnocytophaga catalasegens
GTGGTTTAGCTTATCACAACCTATGAAAGTAAAAAAAATAATAGATTTTAAAAAAAATACGCTATGAAAGAACTAAACAAGTACGAATAAGGCTACATCACACCCAATTTTTGGAGTTTTTATTCCGCTTTTTGGAAATTTCATCAAAAATATTACTTTAAAACAATAAAAACGATATTTTCGAACAAAAATTCATCTTTTACCGAACAAAAAAACGACAAATGTGTATCGTTTTAAAAGTTTAGAAGATTCAATCGAGAAAATATCCTACCGATGTAACAATTTAAACATATAAAATAATGAGAAAATTAGCTTTTTTTTTAAGTATTATTACACTAATAAGTTGTAATAAAAATGAACAAACACAACAAGATTTTTCTATTGAAAAAAACTCACTTTCATTGTTAGTACAAAAAGAAGAAAGTGTGAAAATTGTATCGGGTAGTAAGGAATATACACTCAGCGTATCAGACCCTACTATTGTAACGGCTTCTATTGAGCAAGAACTCATTAAAATTGTAGGACAAAAACAGGGACAAACCCAAGTTGTGGTTACTGATACAAAAAGTAATCAGTCACAAACTATCAAAGTAACTGTTTTTGACAAATTGAGCTTAGAAACCTCAGCGCTTTCTTTAAATCCTGATCGAAAAGTAGTTGTCAATATAACAACAGGTTCCGAACAATATCAGGTCAAATCAGATAACAAATCCGTAGCAACAGCTGAACTAAAAAATGGGAAAGAAATTCACATTACAACCATTGCCAATGGACAAGCCAAAATTATAGTTACAGATTCTCAAACTAATGACATACAAGAAATTACCCTAATAGTACAATCCGATATTATTATAAACCAAGAGGGAGTTCTTACCAAATATACCGCTCAAATACCCGATGATGGTAAATTGATTCTTACAAACATCAAAGCCATAGATAAAGAAGTTTTCAAAAATAATCAAAATATTACCCATTTAGTTTTGGAAGGTGTAGAAACTATTGGCGAAAACGCCTTTGCAAGTTGTCAAGCAATAGAAACTATTTCAATAAGTGGCGTAAAAACCATTGAAAAACTAGCTTTTAGTTTTAATGCAGAATTAAAATCTGTAACCATAACCAATCCCGTGAATACAGATTTGGTAATCAATACACAAGCCTTTGCCAATTGCCCTAACTTGGAGTCGGTGGTTCTCCCTTCTGAAACAAAAGAATTAAAAAGCAATGTTTTTTCTTTTTGCAGAAGTTTACAAACAATAACTAGCAACTCCATTGAAGCACCCAAAATTGCCCGCAATACATTTCCTTCATCACTAAAAGCACAAGGAAAATTGATAGTCCCCAAAGGAAGCAAAGACAAATATACTACTTGGGAAAGTAGTTTTAGTACAATTCAAGAACAATAAAAAAATTTTTTTATTGAATCGTACGGAACAATGCTAACCTGTTTAAATCAATTCTAATATTTCAGTTATTATGAATTTGCAAAGAAAAAAAAAGATTTGTACATTTGCCCAAAATTCAATTTAGAATATGAAAAGAACATTTTTATCAGTGATGATACTTTTAACATTTGTATCGTGCCAAGACAAAGTAATGTATGTGGATAATACCAAACTTTTGAACGAATATCAAGAAAAAATAGATTTGGAAAATTCACTTCAAAAGAAAATAGATGCATATAGCCGTAAGCGTGATAGTATCTCTCGTGTTTTCCAACTCGAAGCACAACAATTTGAAAGTCAAGCTCAAAGTTTAGGACAAGCCGTAGCTCAAAAAAAATATAATGAGCTAATGCAAAAAAGTCAAATGCTTCAACAGCACTTAATGCAAGAAGAACAAGCTATTCAATCTGAAAGTCAGTCCAAAATGGATACTCTCTTGACCAAAGTGAAAAAATTTGTAAAAGAATACGGGAAAAACAAAGGCTATACATACATACTCGGCGCCAACGAAGGAGGCAGTGTCTTGTATGGTACTGATTCCAAAAATATTACCGATGATGTAGTAAAAGCATTAAACGATAATTATAAAAAATAATCCTTATCTTTTTACTATTTATGAAAAGTCGCCTCTCGGGGTGGCTTTTTTTTTAAAAAAAAGTAAAATATTTCAAAAAAAGATGTATATTTGCCTCGCAATCAACTATTTTTTTAAACCAAAATCTGTGAAATCATCTTTGTTCTATTCAAAAATATTACTTTTCGGAGAATACGGAATTATTAAAAATTCTAAAGGATTAGCTATTCCATTCAGTTCATACAATGGCGGACTGAAAATGCTCTCAGATACCACTGAAAATATTTCTATTGCAACAAAATCTAACGAAACTCTTAAAGAATACGTACATTACCTAAGCCAAATAACACAACAAAAAAACAACGGATTTCAGTTAGATATAACACAAATACAAAAAGATATTGAACAAGGAATGTATTTCGATAGTAGCATTCCCCAAGGATATGGCGTAGGAAGTAGCGGAGCTTTGGTTGCTGCTATTTATGATAAATACGCTTTTGACAAAATAACAGAACCGCTTACACGTGAGAAACTACTTAAACTCAAAACTATTTTTAGCAAAATGGAATCTTTCTTTCACGGAAAATCTTCAGGGCTTGACCCTCTGAATAGTTATTTGAGCTTACCTATTTTAATCAACTCACAAAACCATATTGAAGCTACAGGTATTCCCACAGAATCTATCAATGGCAAAGGTGCTGTTTTTCTGCTTGATAGTGGAATAGTTGGTCAGACTGCTCCTATGGTTCAGATTTTTATGGAAAAAATGAAAAACAAAGGTTTTCGAGCCATGCTCAAAAATCAATTTTCAAAATATACCAATGCTTGCATTGAAAATTTTCTGCAAGGCAATTTTAATTTGTTAGTTGGCAACGTAAAGGAACTTTCAAGTGTAGTACTGAGCAATTTTAAACCCATGATTCCTGAGCAATTTCACGAACTTTGGCAACGAGGTATTGATTCGGGTGATTATTTTTTAAAACTTTGTGGCTCAGGAGGTGGAGGCTATATCTTAGGATTTACCGAAGATTTTCAAAAAGCCAAAACAGCTCTTAAAGGACACAAGTTGGAAGTTGTATATCAGTTTTAACTTCCTCAGAAGGAACTAATAATGACCAAAATCAAATACACATTATTGAAAATATTAGGTCTTTTTTCGGTAATACGAGGATATAATATTCTGATAATTTGTATTGCTCAATATTTGACCTCAATTTTTATCTTGTCCCAATACCCTACAAAAGAAGTATTGTTCGACGACAATCTTTTTATGCTCATATTGGCAGGCGCTCTATCCATTGCGGGCGGATATATTATCAACGGATTTTATGATAAAGAGAAAGACCTTATTAACAAACCATATCGGGTAATGATTAACCGATTAGTTAGTCAGCATACCAAGCTAACTTTATATTTTTTACTCAATTTTTTTTCTATTATTGTAGCGAGCTATGTTTCGTTTCGAGCAGTTATATTTTTTTCGCTATACATTTTCGGTATGTGGATATATTCACACAAACTCAAAAAAATAGCATGGATTGGCAATATCGTTTCGGCAACTCTTTCCATTATTCCTTTTTTTGCTATATTTATTTATTACAAAAATTTTGAACATGTCATCTTTTTCCATGCGATGTATTTGTTTTTACTAATTCTAATACGAGAACTTGTAAAAGATTTGGAAAATATAAAAGGTGATTTTACTTTTGACTATCAAACAATTCCTGTTAAGTACGGAGAGGTTTTCTCCAAAATCATCATCTCAGTACTAACGCTACTTACTCTTATTCCTATCTATTTTCTATTATATCAATATCACGTTGGGCTGATGAAATATTATTTTATCATAGCAGGTTTTTTGCTAATTTATTTTTTGGCAAAATTATGGAAAGGGCAAAATCAAAAAACATATCATTCACTACATAATTTACTCAAAATTACTCTTATCACAGGAGTTTTTAGCATTTTACTTATTCACCCAGAAAAGATAATTCAAATTTTCAAATAAAAAAGTAGTTTCTTTTTTATAACGAAAATAGTATCTTTGCCCTTTATTTTTTCAAAATGTTAAACGTACATAATCTATCTATTTCTTTTCAAGGAGAAAACTTATTCGAACAAGTTTCTTTTATGCTCAAAACAGGAGACCGAGTGGGACTTATTGGCAAAAATGGAGCTGGAAAATCAACTTTACTTAAACTCCTTTCCAAAGAAATACCTATGGATACAGGCGTTATTGCCACAGAGAAAGATGTAAAAATAGGTTTTTTAAAACAAGATATTGATTTTCGCTTCGGATACACAATTCTTGAAGAAGCCTATCAAGCTTTTGACCAATTGATACATTTGGAACAAAAAATCGAAAAAACTCAACAGGCGCTCGCATCACGTACCGATTATCAGAGCGATGATTATCAGAACCTTATGGTTTCTCTTAGTGAAGATACGCATCAGTACGAAATTTTGGGCGGACACCAATACAAAGGAGATACCGAAAAAGTACTCACAGGGCTTGGTTTCAAAAGAGAAGATTTTGATAAACTAACCGATTCGTTTTCAGGAGGTTGGCGAATGCGAATTGAACTTGCCAAGCTACTCCTTCAACGCAATGAAATTCTCTTACTCGATGAGCCAACCAATCACCTTGATATTGAGTCAATTATATGGCTCGAACAATTCTTGAAAAACTACAATGGAGCTATCGTAATTGTATCGCACGATAGAATGTTTTTGGACAATGTTACCAATCGAACTATTGAAATTGTTTCTGGCAAAATTTACGACTATCCAAAACCTTATTCGGCTTTTTTAGAACTTCGCAAAGAAATTATTGCACAGCAAATAGCTGCTCAGAAAAATCAAGAAAAGTATATTGAACAAACCGAAAAACTAATTGAAAAATTCAGAGCCAAAGCTTCCAAAGCCTCAATGGCTCAATCACTTATTAAAAAACTTGACCGCATTGACCGCATCGAAATAGACCAAGAAGATACAGCGACTATGTCTGTTCAATTTTCAATTTGTGAGCAACCTGGCAAGGTTGTTTTAGAAATACAAAAAGTTTCTAAAAATTATGACCAAAAACAGGTTCTCAATCAGGTTGAACTTCTCATTGAAAGAGGAAGTAAAATCGCCTTTGTTGGACAAAACGGACAAGGAAAAACAACTCTTGCCAAAATGATTGTAAATGAAATAGATTTTGAAGGAAATATCAAACTGGGACACAATGTCAAAATAGGATATTTTGCTCAAAATCAAGCACAATATTTAGACGGCGAAAAAACACTACTCGAAACTATGTTTGAAGCTGCTAGCGACAGCAATCGAACCAAAATTCGTGATATTCTTGGAGCTTTTCTCTTTCGAGGAGATGATGTTGAAAAAAAAGTAAAAGTCCTCTCGGGAGGAGAACGAAATCGATTGGCTTTAGCCAAATTGTTACTTACTCCTTTCAATGTTTTAGTAATGGACGAACCAACCAATCACCTTGATATTGCTTCAAAAAATGTTTTAAAAAAAGCATTATTACAATTTGAAGGAACACTAATTTTAATATCTCACGACCGAGATTTTTTACAAGGTCTTGCTCACAAAATATATGAATTCAAAGACAAAACAATTAAAGAATACTTAGGCGATATTGATTTCTTTTTGGAGCAGAAATCTGCTTCTAATTTTAGACAAATAGAAAAAACGGAAAATAAAAAACAAGAAGAAAACCGTTCTCCAAAAGAAAATAATTCTTACAAACAACAACGCGAACAAAAAGCCCGACAAAATCGAATAAACAAACTCGAAAACCAAATAACAGAACTCGAAATACAATTAGCAGCGCTCAATACCCAAATGTATGAAAATCCATCTATTGCTACTGATGATTTTTTCAAAGAATACGAAACTATCAAACAAACTTTAGATGCTCGTATGCAAGAATGGGAAATGGAAATTTCACAAGAAAATTAAAAAAACAAAATAGAGATATGAGTAATTTACTCACATCTCTATTTGAATTTTCTCTCAGAATTTTTTACAATTCCAAGGCTGTTTTTATATCGTTATTCATCAGTAACTCAACAGGATTTTCAAGAGCTTCTTTTACAGAAACCAGAAAACCTACCGATTCGCGTCCATCAATAATACGATGGTCATACGAAAGTGCTACATACATCACAGGAGCCACTACTATCTGTCCGTTTTTTACCACAGCACGTTCCACAACATTATGCATACCCAAAATAGCCGACTGAGGAGGATTGATTATTGGGGTAGATAACATCGAACCGAAAACTCCTCCGTTGGTAATGGTAAAAGTTCCTCCGGTCATTTCATCAACGGTAATTTGTCCTTCTCTAGCACGAATAGCAAGACGTTTTACCTCTGCCTCTACTCCACGAAATGACAAGTTTTCCGCATTGCGAATCACAGGCACCATCAATCCTTTTGGACCTGAAACTGCGATTGAAATATCACAATATTCGTAGGTTATTTTTTCTTGATTATCAATCATTGAATTTACATCAGGGAACAATTTTAATGCCCTGACCACAGCCAAAGTAAAGAAAGACATAAAGCCCAGATTTACATTGTGTCGCTCTTTGAAAACATCTTTGTATTGATTGCGAATTTCGTAAATAGCCGACATATCCACTTCGTTGAATGTAGTAAGCATAGCTGTTTCATTTTTTACAGAAACCAAGCGTTCGGCTACTTTTCGGCGAAGCATAGAGAGTTTTATTCGTTTTTCAACACGCTTACCTGTTGAAGGTATTGTACCCATACTATGTTGGGCTTTAAGGGCATCTTCCTTGGTAATACGTCCCCCTTTACCTGTTCCTTCCACTTCGGAAGGAGCAATATTTTTCTCTTCGAGAATTTTTTTAGCAGCAGGACTTGCCGTATTAGAAGCATACGTTTTGGGTTGCTGTACTGGCTCAACAGGTTTTTCTACTGATTTTTCTTGTGAAGAAATGTCTTCTTTTTTGGCAGAAGTATCAATTAAACAAACTACTTGACCCACTGCAACGGTATCGCCTTCACTTGCTTTGAGTGTAATAATTCCACTTTCTTCGGCAGGAAGTTCAAGCGTTGCTTTATCTGAATCAACTTCGGCAATGGCTTGGTCTTTGGTTACATAATCACCATCTTTGACAAGCCAAGTGGCTATTTCTACTTCGGTTATGGACTCCCCTGGTGAGGGAACTTTCATTTCTAATATCATGTTTTATTATTTTAAAATTATGCAATCTTATTTTATCTCGATCAATTTTTATTAAAAACCTTATCAATGGCTTCTTTATGGCGTTTTCTATCGCGTGTATGACTACCTGCCGCAGGAGCTGCATACGCCCCCATTGATGCCAACCGCCATTTTACCAGATCAAAATACATCAGCATATAACTATAAGCTCCCATATTCTTAGGTTCTTCTTGTGCCCATACGTAATCATCCACGTTTTTGTATTTGTCAATGATTTGTTTGATTTGCTCCACAGGTAGTGGGAAAAGCTGTTCGATTCGAATTATAGCAACATCGTCACGTTCTATTTTTTCTCTCTCAGCAATTAAATCGTAATAAAAACGTCCTGAGCAGAAAACTAACGTTTTAATTTTCTTAGGTACAGCTTGCGGGTCATCAAGGACTTCTTGGAAAGTTCCGTTTGCTAGTTCATCAATTGGAGAAACCACCTGAGGGTGTCGCAATAGCCCTTTAGGGGAGAAAACAATCAGCAGTTTTCTAAAATTAGTTTTCATTTGTCTGCGAAGTACGTGGTAAATATTGGCAGGTGTTGTACAATTAACCACATACATATTTTTGTAAGCACAGAGTTGCAAAAATCGCTCTACACGTGCAGAAGAATGCTCTGCCCCTTGTCCTTCATATCCGTGAGGGAGTAATAATACTAAACCATTTTGGTTTTTCCATTTGTCTTCTCCACAACAAATATATTGGTCTATCATAATTTGCGCTCCATTGGCAAAATCACCAAATTGTGCTTCCCAAATGGTCAAAGTATTGGGTGTAGCCAAAGCGTATCCGTAATCAAAGCCAAGTACCCCATATTCCGACAAAAGAGAGTTATACACAGAGAAATTTCCCCCATTAAAAGTATCTTTCATTTTACTTAAAAGAACAACTTCTTCTTCGGAATCTTCAACCTTGATAACCGCATGCCGATGTGAGAATGTTCCCCGCTCTACATCTTCTCCTGATAGACGCACATTGTAACCTTCTGAAAGTAATGTCCCGAATGCTAAATGCTCGGCAAGCCCCCAATCAACTTGTTCTTTTCCAAAATAAATTTCTTTGCGGTCATTTATAATTTTACTTATTTTATTGATGAATTTTTTGTCTGACGGAAGCTCTGTGAGTATTTTTGCTATTTGATTAAGTTTATTTCTATCAAAAGAGGTATCTACTTTTTCAAGCATTTTCTCACGTGAAGCCAATTCAAATCCCTCCCACTCTTCTTGCATAAAAGGAGTTATAATCGTGAGTTCTTTTTTTCGTGATTCTTCCAAATCAACTTCCAAAGTTGCACGATATTTTTCCTCTATTTGACTGATATACTTATCGTTAATAATACCTTGTTGTTTTAATTTTTCAGCATAAATAGTTCGCGGATTGGGGTGTTTTGCAATAATTTTGTACAAAATAGGCTGTGTAAATCGAGGTTCGTCGCCTTCATTATGTCCGTATTTTCGATATCCGAGCAAATCAACAAATACATCACTAGCAAATTTCATACGAAAATCCAAAGCGAAAAGCATCGCATGTACTACAGCTTCCACATCGTCAGAATTCACGTGTAATACAGGTGAGAGCGTAACTTTACCAATATCTGTACAATACGTTGAAGACCGAGCATCTAAATAATTGGTCGTAAAACCTACTTGATTATTGATTACCACGTGAATAGTTCCTCCTGTTTTGTAACCATCAAGTTGCGACATCTGAACAATTTCATATACAATGCCCTGTCCCGCAATAGCTGCATCGCCGTGAATGGCAATAGGAAGCACTTTGGAAAAGTCATCCGAATAATAATTATCTTGTTTTGCTCGCGTAATTCCCTCAATAACAGCACCTACTGTTTCCAAATGTGAAGGATTAGGTGCCAAATTGATAGTTATTTTTTGCCCATTTTCGGTTATTTTTTCAGAGGTTTGCCCCAAGTGATATTTAACATCTCCGTCAAAAATATCAATTTCATAATCTTTCCCATCAAATTCTGAAAAAATATCTTGCGGATTTTTACCTAAAATATTTGCCAAAACATTCAATCTCCCTCGATGAGCCATTCCAATGACAAATTCTCTCACTCCCCTTTCGGCTCCTGCTTCAGTCAAAATAGCTAATGCAGAAACAATTGCCTCACCTCCTTCAAGCGAAAAACGCTTCTGACCCACATATTTTGTATGTAAGAAATTCTCAAACGTTACGGCTTCATTCAGTTTATTAAGAATAATTAGTTTTTGTTCTTTGGTGAAATTGGGTAAATTTTGATTAGAACGTAAGCGCTCTTTGACCCAATTTACTATTTCAGGTTGACGAATATAATCAAATTCAACTCCGATGGATTGACAAAAAATAGTTTCTAACTGAGTAATGATATTGGAAAGTGTGGTGGGTTGTAACCCAATTTCTTTGGCTGCATCAAAAGTGGTATTCAGATCACTCGAAGAAAGACCATAGTTTTCAATACTTAAATCGGGCGTATAGGTACGACGTTTACGCACCGGATTAGTTTTTGTAAACAAATGTCCTCGTGAGCGATAGCCATTGATAAGGTTAATAACCTTAAATTCTTTTTCTACCTTTTCAGGAATATTTCCAACTATTGCTTGTTCAGTTACTTGTTTTACAACATTTCCAGAAATAGGAAAATCTGCATCTGAATAATTTTCCTGAGCAAAATCAAATCCTTGAAAAAAAGCACGCCAACTAGGCTCTATTGAATCTGGATTTTCTAAATATCGGTCGTATAAATCTGCAAAAAATTGAGTATTTGCAGCATTTAAAAATGAATATCTATCCATAATCATATTTTTTTAGTAAAAACTATTAGAAATGACAAAAATAAAAATAAAAATTGACATTTTAAAGAAAAAAACTATAAATTTTAGTAAGAAAAATTTATTTAAAAAAATATTTACACATCATTTTATATTGATAATCAATTATTTAAAAATTTATTTAAAAATAATAATGAAAAAAAGTAAAAAAAATTTGCAGATATAAAATTTTGTCGTAAATTTGCACTCGCAATTTGCAAATATAAGTATATTTAAAAAATTGTAAACAATTTAGTATTTAAATTTTTTCATTCCTCCTTAGCTCAGTTGGTTAGAGCATCTGACTGTTAATCAGAGGGTCACTGGTTCAAGTCCAGTAGGGGGAGCTAAGAAAATCAAGCACTTACAAGTAAAATGTAAGTGCTTTTTTTATTGTACAAACTAAAAGTACCTCCATTGTTATTTAATTTTATTCAAAAAAAAAATATATAATTTTTCATCTGTACTCTTTATAATCCACAAATAAATACTTTAAAAACTTCTTGTAAATCATTGATTTTCAATAAAAAAATAAAGAATATTTATATTTTTGTTTATTTTGTTTTGTTTGTATTAAACTAATGAGTACATTTGCATCCGATTTCTGTTATTGAATTCGTCATAATGAAATCATTCTTACAATAAAAACAACAAAACAATGAAGAGAATTTTTAGCAAAATACTATTTCTTAGTGCCATTAGTATTAGTATCGTATCGTGCGCAGGACGTAAATCATACACAAGAACTGCAGACGTATCCAAGCAGATTGTTTTTCGTACAGAAGAATTGCCTTCAGATAGTCTTAGTGTAGCTAATGTGTCATGGAAAACTATCTTCACGGATGGAAAACTACAACTTTATATAAATCAAGCTTTAAGTAATAACTTAGATATACGTGTTGCTTTGCAAAATATAGAGGTAGCTCGATCTGGGCTATTACAAAGCAAATACGCTTTACTACCTTCGGTGAATGCTTCGGTGAGTTACATGCGCTCTACATCATCATTAACAAGTACAGGCGTATCACCTTTGCCAAGCAGAACCTATGCAAATACATGGGATTTGACAGGTACAGCATCATGGGAAATTGATGTGTGGGGTAAGCTAACAGCTCAAAAGAGAGCAAATATGGCTTCGTATATGGGTACGATAGCTGCACACCAAGCAATACAATCGGAAGTGGTAGCCACTGTAGCTACATCATATTATCAACTCTTGATGCTTGATAAACAAAAGCAAATACTAACTGAGACTATCAAGCTCAGAGATCAAAGTCTGCAAACTACCAAAGAGTTAAAACAATCGGGTTCAACGACAGAAGTTGCTGTACAACAAACAGAAGCCCTTTATTATAATGCAAAATCTCAACTTATTACTATTAAAAACTCTATAAAAGCGCTCGAAAACTCAATTTGCATTTTGTTAGGAGACCCACCACATGATATTGAACGAACTTCGCTTGATGTGCAACAATTTCCGCAGAAGCTTAATGAAGGTTATCCTATGCAAATACTCGAAAACAGACCCGATGTGCGCCGTGCTGAGCTTAGTTTAATCCATAATTTTGAATTGACCAACGTAGCTCGAGCAAGTTTTTATCCTACGCTTACACTCACGGGACGAGGTGGAGTAACAAGTAGAATGCTTGAAGACTGGTTCAGTGCAAATTCGCTCTTTGCTAACTTAATGGCAGGACTCACACAACCTATTTTCAATCGAAGACAAATTCGTACGCAGTATGAGATAAGTAAAGCCAATCAAGAAGTTGCTTTATTAAACTTCAAAAAGGCGCTCATTTCGGCAAGTAAAGAAGTATCAGACGCGATACATCACTACGCTTCGCAAGACGAATATATTCACTTAAAGACCAAAGAAATGGAAGCATACCAGAAAGCAACCGATTATTCGAAGGAGCTTTTCAATAGTGGGCTTGCTACGTACTTGGAGGTTATTACCGCTGAGGTAAATCGATTGAACTCTGAACTGAGTGTTGCCACAGCGCAATTCAACAAAATGCAGTACGGAATTACGCTATACAAGGCACTGGGCGGAGGCTGGCGATAAGCAATCTTATTTATTGAATCAATTACAACAACCCTAATAAGACATAATCAATGATAGATACAATTGACCAAAAACTCTTGCAAGACTTAATTAACATGTATATAAAGTATGCAGGATTTTCGCCCATAGCGGCAAAGATATGTGCTTATCTGAAATTCGACTTTTCAGGCGAGGGAGTTACATTCGACCAACTTATAGAGGCTTTGGGAGTAAGCAAAGGTTCTGTATCGCTCAATTTGAGGCAGTTAATTGACAAGGAAATCATTGTTGAGATTAAAAAATTTGACAATAGAAAGACCTATTATACCTACAATCATAATTATATCTTATTATGGTTCGAGGAAATGATTAAAAAACTTGAATACATGAGTGATATAAGCAATCGAATTACAGAAATGGCTCAAATAGAAGGGAAAATAGATGAACGAACCTTGCATATCAAACGCATACACCAATCTTTTTTAGAAGAAAGTATCATACGATTTAAAAGAACACTTACAAAAATAGAACAAATATGAGAAAATGTATTATTCTAGCACTTTCGGCTTTTGTAATTGCTTGTAAAGAAGCGCCAAAACCGATGCAACAAGGAGCGAAGGAGCTTCCGGTGATACGTGTGGGAGCTCAAAGTAGCACCAATCAACTAGCATATCCGGTGAATATAGAAGGAACTATCAATAGCCCTGTGCAAGCGCGCGTGTCGGGCTACATTACCCAAGTTTTAGTAGATGAAGGGGCAAAAGTCAGCAAAGGACAACCACTATTTCGTTTAGAAACACAGGCGCTTAGCCAAAGTGCGCAAGCAGCAAAATCAGCTGTTGATGCCGCACAAGTCGAAGTCAGTCGATTAGAACCCTTAGTAGCGAAAAACATCGTAAGTCATGTACAACTCGAAACTGCCAAGGCAAACCTCAGTAGAGCTAAAGCAAGCTATGCAGAAGTGAATGCCAACCTCGATTATGCCATTGTTCGCGCACCTGTAAATGGTGTCGTGGGAAGCATCAATCTACGTGAAGGAGCATTGGTTTCGGCAAACAGCACTACGCTAACAACTGTATCAGATGTAAAACAGGTATATGCTTACTTTTCGATGAATGAAAAAGAATATTTATCTTTTTTAGGCAATGCAAAAGGTGGGTCTTTGTCTGAAAAAATCAGCAATTTGCCCGAGGTTACTCTTCGTATGGCAAACGGACAACTCTACGATTTGAAAGGAAAAATACAGGCTGTTACAGGTCAAATAGATAAAACGACAGGAAGCATTCAGTTTCGTGCTACATTTGACAATCCGAACGGATTGCTTACCAATGGTAATAGCGGAACGATATTACTCCCTGAAACCCATACGAATACTTTGGTCATTCCAGAGGTGGCAACCTACGAAATGCAAGGAGTTATCTTTGCCTTCAAGGTTGAAAACGACACACTAAAACAGGTTATCCTTACACTAAAAAATAGAAGCAATAACCTCGCCGTAGTAGAAAGCGGTCTTGAAAATGGTGATTTGCTCCTTGTACAAGGGCTTAACACAGCACGAAGTGGTATGGTTATCAAACCGAAAGAGGTTTCAATGGATAGTATTGTACAAGCCATAAAACCTATATTTAGATAACCATAAATAAAATTAGTAGAACGAGGTCAATATTGCAACTTTACTAACAATAAAGTTACAAGAACGAGTTCGATATTGTAAGTTTTTATTTATAAAAACAAGTAAAATAGATACAACACATTATATTTATACATAGCAAAGTTATTATAACGAACTAAATACAAGAAGTTTATTGCAAACAAAAATACAATATTGACCTCAATATATCAGATTTAGTTTATACAAATTAGCACTAATGTACTCAATATGCTAATTTTTTGAAATAAAAAAACAATCAATTTATAAACAGATATTTATTTTACTTACATAAAAATAGGTAAAAATAAAAAGCTACACAAACTTATAGCACATAAAAACACACAAACCTATTGCGGTATTCCGATTTTGGTATTACAAAAGTAATACTAAAGCTCTCAAAACAAAAAATTTAAGTCCCTAAAACTATTTTTGTTGAATACACCCAATAAGGTTTTGTTTCACAACACCTATTATACGTATGCTATTTATACATATTTTTTCAACGTATTTATTTTTCAAGCAACGTATAATAGGATTTTTTTTACAAACAAGTTCTTTGACAGACTGAGTATGCAAATTTTCTATTAGAAAAACCTACCTCCTATTTGCTTGCATGCGAATTCAATTATCTCAAAATTACAAAATGATACTTTTAATAAAGATTTAATATTTCTTTAACACTAAGATTGCTTTTAAGTTTTTACATTTGCCAAAAATTTAGTTCATTTACTAAATTATGAAATAAAGTAACAACCTAACAAAATTAGATTATGGAAGATATTACTAAAATTAAAGAAGTGCATTTGGGTAAGTTCAACAATGCGGAATATACTCAATTTTTGAGCAATACGAAAGAGCTGATAGAGAAAACTACTTTGGAAACGTTGATGTTAGATGCTGAAGTATTTGATGCGTTCAAAGAGAATATAAAGCTCCTTACCGATTCGCTGCAAGAGAGTCGCATCAGCAATGAAACGAAAGAACTTGCACTGCTAGATAAACAACGCAACGAAGCATTGCTATTCTTACAAATGAACTTTCGTTCGGAACAAAAGAATCCTATCGAAAAACGCCGAAAAGCAGGTACAGAACTCTATAATGTAACGAAACCTTACAGCAAAGTGCGTACGCTACCTGTTCGACAAAAGACGCAGATGATAGAGGGATTTATTGCCGATGTAACTAAGGAGGGCGTGGCACAAAATCTGACAACTTTGGGCATCAAAGAAGCCGTAGAAAAGTTAGCTTCTATCAATGCACAATATAAAAGATTAACTGCCAATAGAGCTGATAGTCAAGCTGCTATTGTGAAAGTTAATGTAAAGGAACTTAGAAAGAAAGCTGACAAACAATACGATTACTTAACGACACGTGCGTTTGTAACTTCGGTTGCTACGCCATCGGAAGAAGCCAAAGCCTTTGTAAGCTCCATTAATAAGCTAATTGTTGATACGAATACCGCTTATAAACAACGCCAAACCGGAAAGCGCTTGAAAGAACCTGGAATGAAAGATGAAGAATAACTTCATCTCATATTTAATAAATTTAATTTTAGTTTGCCGATAGTTAAATTACTTCTTTTAATTATTCGGCAAACTTTTTTCTGAAATTAGTTTGCACACTTGGGTCTGTCATCATATTATATAGAAACAAAATAAATATACGTATTGTTTTCTCTTACTCACTTCTACAATAAGTAGTACTATGGGGTATCGGCAAATAATTACGTATTAAACCAAATAACAAAAACGATAAAAGGTAATAATATGGTACAAATATTTATCAATCGACCCGTACTCTCAACTGTAATTTCAATCTTAATTGTTATACTGGGTATTTTAGGAATTGTGGCTTTGCCCATATCGCAATACCCTGATATATCGCCTGTAACGGTTTCGGTATCGGCAAACTACACCGGAGCGAATGCAGAAACCGTTTTAAAGTCTGTTGTAATTCCGCTCGAAGAACAAATAAATGGTGTGGAGAACATGGATTATATTTCCTCGACCGCTACCAACAACGGACAGGCATCAATAAACGTATTTTTCAAGCAGGGAACAGACCCCGATATTGCCGTAGTTAATGTACAGAATCGGGTAGCTCGTGCTAACTCTATCTTACCTAGTGAAGTTACACGGGCAGGAGTTATCACGCAAAAGCAAAACTCTGGAGCGCTGATGTTCCTTACGTTTTATTCAGAAAATAAGGGCTTGGACGATACCTTTTTGCAAAATTACCTAAACATCAATATCATTCCTGCCTTAAAGCGTATAAATGGTGTGGGTGATGCCTCAGTTTTTGGTGGCAAAGATTACTCAATGCGCATTTGGCTATGCCCCGAAAAGTTAGCTGCTTACGGCTTAAATCCTTCGGAAGTTACTGCCGCTATTTCTGACCAAAGTAGAGAGGCTGCCGCAGGTTCTATCGGTCAGAACGTAGGGGGGACTTACGAGTATGTAATCCGCTATAAGGGAAAGTTTGACGATGCTTCTGAGTATGAGAATATCGTAATCAAGGCTCTTGACGGCGGTCGCATTTTGCGATTAAAAGATGTAGCGGACATCGAATTGGGGTCTTTATCTTATACAGGCTTTGCGCAGAATAATGGCAACCCAGCTGTTTCAATGGGAATCTTCCAGACGCCTGGCTCGAATGCACGTGATATTATCAACGAAATAAAAGCCTACCTACAAAAAGCACAATCTTCCTTCCCCGAAGGTATTAACTACACCATTAATATGGACTCCAACGAGTTCTTAGATGCTTCCATTGCCAAAGTATTGACCACTTTGCTTGAAGCATTCTTATTGGTGTTCTTAGTTGTATATATTTTCTTACAAGATTTTCGTTCGACACTGATACCTGCTATTGCTGTTCCGGTATCAATAGTTGGTACTTTCTTCTTCTTAAACCTATTTGGTTATTCAATAAATATGCTTACGCTCTTCGCTCTGGTACTTGCTATTGGTATTGTAGTTGATGACGCAATCATTGTAGTAGAAGCGGTACATGCGAAAATGGAAGACATGCATCAGAAAGCCAAGTCTGCCACCATTGGAGCTATGCACGAGATAACGGGCGCTATTATTTCGGTTACCTTAGTAATGGCTGCGGTATTCGTTCCGGTAACTTTCATAGGAGGGACAACGGGTGTTTTCTACAAACAATTTGGTATTACGCTTATTGTATCGATTGTTATTTCGGCAATCAATGCCCTTACACTAAGTCCTGTATTGTGTTCGCTTTTCCTTAAACCACATGGAGATAAAGCATATCAAGAAAAATCGTTCATAGGAAAGGCTTTTCATAAGTTTAATATTGCTTTCGAGGCAGCAACTACCCGATATGGGAAAACCTTTACTTTCTTTTTGCGACACAAGTGGGTAACTTTAGTGCTTTTTGTACTGGCAGGCGTAGCGCTTTATTATAGTAATGCTACGATGAAAAAGGGATTTGTACCTATCGAAGACAATAGCCTACTAATGATAAATGTTGAACTGATACCCGGCGCTTCTATGGAACGAACTGCCAATATATTGAGCGAGGTACAGAAACGAGCTCGTAAAATCGATGGAATACAATCAGTTACCACTATTTCAGGGCGTAGCTTCATATCAGGAGCAGGAAGTAACTATGGTATGGGCTTTCTTCGGCTGAAACCCTTTGTAGAACGCCAACATGACCTCAATCAATCCATTGAATCAATCGTAATGCAAGCATTCGGAGCAGTTGCTTCAATACCCGATGCACGTATTATCTTCTTTCAACCCCCTGCTATACCAGGGTTTGGGCTAAACTCAGGATTTTCAGTAGCTTTGTTAGACAAATCGGGGGGAGAAATTACTCAGTTGAACGAAACCACGCAACATTTTATAGGAGAATTGACCAAGCGCCCCGAGATTCAGTATGTACAAACTTCGTTCAATGTGAATTATCCACAATATGAACTCTCAATGAATGTAGAGCGTGCCTTCCAATCAGGAGTTTCAGTAAGCACATTGTTAGCAACATTGCAAAATTATATAGGTGGATTGTACGCAACAGACTTTACCAAGTACGGGAAACAATTTCGCGTGATGGTGCAATCACTTCCCGATGATCGAAAAAATATTCAGAGCTTGGACAAACTTATGGTACGGACATCAAGCGGAGAAATGGCTCCTGTATCACAATTCGTAACCTTAGAGCGTGTATTTGGTCCGCAGAGTGTAAATCGATATAACTTATTCACTTCTGTCAATCTTACCGGAGCCAATGCCGAAGGATATAGTACAGGCGATGCTCTCAAAGCTGTACAAGAAGTAGCCACTCAGACCCTTAGTACTAATTATGCCATCGATTATACAGGACTTACACGCGAGGAACAAAAAGCTGGGTCACAAACCTTAATTATCTTTCTACTATCGCTCATATTCACATACTTTATACTCTCTGCCCAGTACGAAAGCTACCTACTTCCTTTGGCAGTAATCTGCTCGCTGCCTTTCGGAATAATGGGTGCTTTCCTCGGACAATGGTTGATGGGACTTGAAAATAATATTTACTTCCAGATATCTTTGATTATGCTGGTCGGTCTATTAGCTAAGAATGCAATACTTATCGTAGAATTTGCCGTGCAACGAAGACACCAAGGAGAGAGCTTATCCAAATCAGCAATAAATGCAGCTATGGCACGATTAAGACCGATATTGATGACATCGTTTGCCTTTATCATTGGTCTATTACCTCTTGTATTTGCCAGTGGAATCGGTGCCGCAGGGAATCGTTCTGTTGCCACAGGAGCTGTAAGCGGTTTACTTATTGGTACATTTATCGGACTGATAGTAATCCCCGTACTTTATGTTATTTTCCAATGGTTTCAAGAGAAGATTTCAGAAAAATTTTCTACCTCAGAATAAGTATATTTTAGTTATTTAATAAAGTTAGTTGCTATAATATTCATATTATAGCAACTTTTTTTTAATATTTTTTTGTATAATAATTAAAATAATGTACCTTTGCAACCTATTTTTTTTAGTATAAATCTATATTTTTTTAACAAATGAAACAATTTTTTATTCTATCTACTCTACTTCTGACTTCAATAAATAGTTTTTGCCAACATACAAAATCGAATACCTATTCACAAAAACAAACTTTATTAGAAGATAAACAAGCTCTTCGAGAACTTGTCGATGATATATCAATACTTACAGATGATAAAAATACTTCGTTACAAGTACTTTTATTTACAGAAAATGCTACAATGGAAAGCTATCAAGATAGTCAACTCTTGTCAAAAAGGTCAGGAAGGAAACAAATAACCGAATTCTTTAACGAATATCTTGATCTATTTGAAACAACCTACCATACCAATGGACAACAAAAACTAACCATTAAAGGCAATAAAGCAACTGGAGTTACCTATTGTCAGGCAGTACTTATCAGCAAGCAAGATGGGCATCACCTTAGAACTACCAGTGGAATTATTTATTACGATACTTACGTAAAAGAAAAAGGTAAATGGTATATCGCCAAGCGAATTACCAATATTCGTTGGAGTGATGTGAAAGAATTAAAAATAGGTCAATGATAATAAAACAAATAGCCCGAAAGTATTCGGGCTATTCTATTTATTCTAAATCTACCTGCTCTAATCAGGTTACAAACTTTATCTATATAAAAATTTATGATTTGGAGTGCGTTTTAAGGATATCCCAAAGCATATCTTTCAGTTGGGTAATGCCTTTACCAGATACCGCCGAAATGAATAGATAAGGTGTGCCTCCAAACTTTCCTTTTATCTCCGTATCAATTGCTATTTGTAGCTCATCGTCAAGCATATCGCTCTTAGAAATTGCAATAATGCGCTCCTTATCCAACAATTCAGGATTGTATGCTTTGAGTTCGTTTAGCAAGATATGATATTGTTCCAAAATATTACTATCGGCAGGTATCAGAAAAAGTAGAGTCGCATTGCGTTCAATATGCCGCAAGAAGTAATGCCCCAAACCTTTCCCCTGCGAAGCTCCTTCTATAATACCCGGTATATCAGCTATGGCAAACGACTGATAATCACGATGCTGAACAATTCCCAAGTTGGGTTTCATCGTAGTAAAGGGATAGTCCGCAATCTTGGGCTTTGCAGAAGTGAGAACCGACAAGAGTGTTGATTTTCCAGCATTTGGAAAGCCAACCAAACCTACATCAGCCAAAATTTTAAGCTCTAAAAGTATCTCTAACTCCTCTCCCGCAATACCAGGTTGAGCATATCGAGGCGTTTGATTGGTTGCTGAGCGAAAGTGCCAGTTTCCCAATCCACCTTTTCCTCCTTTTAGAATCGCTTTTTCCTCCTTATCTTGTGTTATTTCACAGAGAATCTCTCCTGTTTCAGCATTTTTAACAAGTGTACCTAAGGGTACGTCAAGAAATACGTCATTTCCATCAGCTCCTGTACTGCGATTACTTCCTCCATCTTGCCCGTTTCCTGCTCTGAAATGCTTCTCAAATTTGAAATGAATTAGTGTCCATAGGTTTTTATTTCCTCGAACGATAATATTCCCGCCACGTCCACCATCGCCACCATCGGGTCCTCCTTTGGGAACAAATTTTTCTCTGTGTAAGTGCATAGAGCCTTTGCCGCCGTTGCCCGATGTCACAAAAACTTTTACATAATCGGTAAAATTTCCTTCTGTCATAGCCTAAAATATTTCGGCAAAAATACAATTTTTTACGGATTTGTTTTTACAAAAATAGAATTTTCATTGTCTAACAGAAAAAATACTTTATCTATAAACTTTAATTTTCGATTAAAAAAACTTTTTTTATGATTTATTGAGTCAAAATGAAAAGTTTAACGAATAATATTTTATTTATTGAAAATAGATTAAGATATTTGCACCCGCAACTATTTTGAAAAGAATGATTCGAACACTAACCATAGGGCTGATACTTTTGACCTCATCTACCTTCGCACAATATGGAAGTAGAGATTTGGTTTCTAACGATACTATTCAGCAAATAGAGAGGCAATCCATGGGAATGATGAATGCCTCTGAAGGAAACCTCTCTGGTTTTAATTCGCCACAAAAAGAAGGTATTATCAATCTTCAAGATAATATCAAAGCAAAGCATTACGACCAAAAGTGGCTCAAAGAACTTTCAGACAAAAATGTATTTACGAATTTGTATGCAGATATCCACAAATCATACGATGCTGATGTTACATTTGAGGAATTGTCTACCGACCTTTTGAGACAACGATTAGAACTCTTGAATCAAAAAACACCATTTCATATTGAATATAACCCCATTTTGGAACGAGTTATCAAAACTTTTCTCAAAAATAGAAGAGAAGCCTTGCAGCGGTTAATGAATATTAGTCAATATTATTTCCCTATGTTTGAACAAGAGTTAGTTAAACATAAAATTCCACTTGAAATCAAATACTTAGCCATTGTAGAATCGGCACTAAATCCAAAAGCAGGTTCACGTATGGGAGCTCAAGGACTTTGGCAATTTATGTACCAAACAGGTAAAATGTATGGGCTTGAAGTAAGTAATTATGTTGATGAAAGAAGCGACCCTTTACGCTCAACACAAGCTGCAATGAAGTATTTGAATCGGTTATATAGTATTTTCGGCGATTGGGATTTAGTTTTGGCAGCATATAACTCGGGACCAGGCAATGTTACCAAAGCTATGAGACGTTCTGGAGGTAAAACTAATTATTGGAATTTACGTCCATATCTTCCAAATGAAACAGCAGGATATATACCCGCATTCTTGGCGACACTTTATATTTTTGAATATGCCAAAGAACACGGATTTAGACCTGAAAAACGAAATAATATATTCTTTGACACCGATACCATTCAGGTAAAACGACATATTCCTTTTCAAGATATTGCTGATGTAGTTGGAATGACTGAGCAAGAAATAGAATTTCTTAATCCATCGTATTCACTAAATGTTGTGCCTTATGTAGAAGGAAAGAATTATGGATTGAGGTTACCTATTGAAGTCATTGGGAAATTTGTTAATAATGAAGAAATAATATATGCTTATATTGACCAAAGGTTGTCAGAAAGAGAAAAACCATTGCCTGAATTGCTGAAAAATTCTTCTACTCTAAGTCAGGGAGGGAAATATCATAAAGTACAAAAAGGAGATAATTTGGGGCGAATTGCCGCCAAATATGGAACTACAATAACTAATTTGAAAAAATGGAATAACCTTAAAGGGACTAATATACAAGTAGGTCAAAGACTTATTGTGAGGCGATAAGAGATTTATTTTTCGTTTTTTTTCATAATATTTATTTTTTAGTAGTTTAAGTGAGGAAACATTTCCTCACTTTTTTTGAAATCTATACAGATTTAAGTTCTATTACGAAAAAAAATACTACTTTTGTTGCGATGAAATCTTTGTTAGAACATATCATTTCTCCTGTAGATTTACGAAAAATTCCTCAGAGAGACTTGCCTCTTTTGGCACAACAAATGCGTGATTTTATTCTAGACATTGTTGCTGCCAAAGAAGGTCATTTGGGTGCAAGTTTAGGTGTAGTTGAACTAACAATAGCTTTGCATTATATATTTAACACCCCTGACGATATTTTAGTTTGGGACGTGGGACACCAAGCCTACGGACATAAATTACTTACTGGCAGGCGTTTAGCTTTTGAAAAAAATAGACAATGGGGAGGAATTTCAGGTTTTCCGAAACAAAATGAAAGTTCTTTTGATAGTTTTGGTGTTGGACATTCTTCTACATCTATTTCAGCAGTGCTTGGCATGGCTACAGCTTCTCTTTTGCAGGGAAATTTAACTCGTAAACATATTGCTGTTATTGGAGATGCTTCTATCGTAAGTGGAATGGCTTTTGAGGCGCTTAATAATGCTGGTAAAAGCGGAACAAATCTGCTTATCATATTGAATGATAATCAAATGGGGATAGATCCTTCGGTAGGTGCCTTTCGAGATTATTTGGAAAAATTAGGAACTTTCGCCTCAAAAGATACTTTTTTTTCTGCATTACAAATTGAATATTTGGGCAGTATAGATGGACATAATTTTTCAGAACTTATCAATAGTTTTCAAAAGGCAAAACAAAGCCAAGCAGTTCAAATACTTCACGTAAGAACCCTAAAAGGAAAAGGATTTAAGCAAGCTGAAAAAAATCAAACAAAATATCATTCTCCAGGTAAATTTGATCGAAAAACAGGAAATATTCTTCCACAAGAAGACATTTTATTTGATAAATATCAAGATGTTTTTGGCAAAACATTACTCGAATTAGCATTAAAAAATTCAAAAATAATAGGGATTACTCCTGCAATGCTTACCGGAAGTTCACTTACCTATATGAAAGAAAAATTGCCCAAACGTACTTTTGATGTAGGAATAGCAGAACAACATGCCGTAACATTTGCCGCTGGATTAGCCACGCAGGGTATGCTACCTTATTGCGTCATATATTCTACTTTTCTCCAACGTGCTTATGACCAAATAATTCACGATATAGCTTTGCAAAATCTCCCTGTAATCTTATGTATTGACCGAGCAGGACTGGTAGGAGAAGATGGGGCAACTCATCAAGGAGTATTGGATATCGCTTTTTTGCGTTGTGTTCCCAATATGGTTATTTTAGCTCCTTCTAACGAAATAGAATTCCGTAATATGCTATATACCACTCAGTTACCTGATTGGAAATATCCTACCGCTATTCGCTATCCTCGTGGTAGAGGACACTTATCGCAATGGAATTTCCCTTTTGAAAAAATTGATTTCGGAAAAGCTCAATGTCTCCAAAAAGGACAGAAATATGCTATTTTAAGCATTGGAACCATAGCTAATAATGTACAACAAGCTCTTTTACAATGTGATAATTATAAAGATTTTTCACACTATGATATTCGTTTTATAAAACCCCTGAATGAGCAATTTTTGCATATTATTTTTAGTGATTATCAGGCAATTATTACTATCGAAGAGGGTATCGAAAAAGGTGGTTTTGGAAGCGCTATTGCAGAATTTGCTTCACTACACAAATATCATAACCCTCTGTATATCAAAGCAATTAAAGATGAATTTATAGAACATGGTAGTGTTGAAATACAAAAAAAATATGTAGGTTTAAGTACCGACAAGCTCGCTATTTTCTTTAAAAATTTTAAATCATAACAAATGAAAAAATTTCTTATAGTAGGTTTGGGAAATATAGGTGAAGAATACCGCTATACCCGACACAATATTGGTTTCTTAGCACTTGATTATATAGCCCAACATTATAATGCAAAATTTGAGACGCAACGTTTGGGCGATGTTCTCGAAATTAGACATAAAGGACGTATTTTTATTCTTTTGAAACCTTCTACTTATATGAATTTAAGTGGTAAAGCTATTCGGTATTGGCTTGAAAAAGAAAAAATTTCGCTAAATAATTTGTTAGTAATTACTGATGATTTGAATTTGCCTTTCGGAACACTACGAATGAAGAAAAAAGGAAGTGACGGAGGACATAATGGACTTAAAAACATTCAAGCAGAACTAAATACGACCGAATATGCTCGTTTTCGCTTTGGTATTAGTGATAATTTCGACAAAGGTAAACAAATAGATTATGTACTTGGACGTTGGAGTGAAGAAGAAATAAAACAACTTCCCGAACGCTTTGATAAAATACACCAAGCGATATTTTCTTTTGGACTTTCGGGAGTTGATATTACAATGAATACATTTAATAATAAGTAAGTATTATTACTTATTTCCCTGTACTTCCGAATCCTCCTTCTCCTCTTTGGGTAGTGCTAAGCGAAGTAACAGATTTCCACTGAATAGTTTCGTGTTGAGCTATGACCATTTGTGCAATACGTTCTCCGCTTTCTATAACAAAATTTTCTTGTGAAAAGTTTATCAAAATAACTCCTATTTCTCCTCGATAATCTGCATCAATAGTTCCAGGAGAGTTCAACACGGTTATTCCTTTTTTGAGTGCCAAACCACTACGCGGGCGTATTTGTGCTTCGTAACCTTGTGGCAATTCGATAAAAAGCCCTGTTTTGACAAGTACTCGTTCCAAAGGTTTTATGGTTATAGGTTCCGAAATATAGGCTTGAATATCCATGCCTGCTGATAATATAGTTTGATAAGCAGGTAATGGATTATTAGACTGATTGATAATTTTTATTTGTATCATAAATATTTAGTCAAAATGGGTATAATTCAGCTACTTTATCATATACCAAATGTGATTCCCAACCTTTATATAATAAATAATCTGCTAATTTTTTTCGAGCTTTGGAAGAATTTTTTTCTAAAATAGAATCATATTTGGTTTGAGCCAATTCTTCAAATACATCATAATAGGTTTCTTCTATTTCTTGCATAGCAAGTTGAATATTATACTGACTAATTCCTCGCATTTTCAGTTCGCGTTGAATTCGTATTCTTCCCCATTTTTTTATTTGAAATTTTCCTTGTGCAAAGTTTCGAGCAAAACGTTCTTCATTCAGATAATTTTCATTGATAAGATGCACTACAATATGATCAATAGCTTGGGGAATCATACGCATCTCTCGAAGTTTTTGTACCACTTCCTTATGACATCGTTCTTGGTAAGCACAATAGTTTTCGAGCTTGGCAGTAGCTTCACTCACAGTATAAGTTTTTACTTTTTCTTGCATAAATAGTACAAAATTGAATGAAGTAACATTTCTACTCTATTAAAAAGAAAGCCACGTAGCCCAAGGGATAACACCCAATATTAAAAGAAGCCCCAGAGCGTAAAAAAGGGCTATTTTGCCAAAAGCTCGCTGTGATGTTTTTTGTTTTTTATGTAAAGACCAACCCATTGTAATTAAAATGATACCTACAATTACTCCAAAAGGGTGTTCTACCAACATTTTTCGAAGATAAGCATCTTTCATAATGGCTGCTATTCCAAGAGTTTTCCAACCATTGAATAGTGGAGAAATAAAATATAAAACAATTCCCAAAAGTAACTGAATATGAGTAACTATGAGTGTAAAAAGACCTATTCTGTAATCGGGTTGTTTGTAATCTCTTTTTGAAAAAAAGCCAATACAAGCATTGATAATTGCTACCAAAATGAGTATAAGAACCAAATAAGCCCACCATGAATGAGTCATTTTTAAAATTTCGTACATAACTATTATTTTTTTATTTTGGGGGCAAAAATAATAAATAATCAACGAAATAAAAATATTTTCAAAAAAACTTTTTACCTATTGTTGTATATAGAATTCTAATAATTTCTTTTTGAGTAAATATTCAAACTTAGCTGAACTTACACGAGCTTGGGCTATTAACAGATTTTCCTTAGCGATGTTGTAATCACTGATGGTAAGTGTCCCGCTGTTGAACTTTTGATTGATATGAAATAAAATTGTTTCGGTGCGTTGTACCTGTGACTCGGCGGTTTGGTATTTTTTCTTAGCAACATCAATCTCTACGATGAGTTTGCGTATTTTTTCGTTCAAATTCTTCTTATTTTGTTCTAATTCGTTCTTGGCTTGTTCGGTTTGATACTGATTTATTTTTAGGTTTTTACGAATTTGAAACACATTGGTCAGTGGTATATTCAAAGAAAGTCCGATATATCCCATTTGGTTGTTACGCAATTGGTCAGAAATAGAATAATCAGTCTGGGCGATGTTATTACCTGGCAGATAGATATAATTACCATTATTATCTAAGAGTGGTACTCTACTAGAAGAGTTGAACGAGCTTCCATACGAGGCATTCAAAGAGAGTGTAGGATACAAAGCGCTTCTTGTTTGCTTGGCTGAAAACTCCATAGCGGTTATTTTACTTATTGCCGAAGCTATTTCGGGAAGGCGATCCACTATTTGACTTATAGATTGGTCATTTAGATTTTCAGAAAGCAAATCGGGTTCTATATTTTCAACATCAAAAGTTTCATAATCGGTAATATGAAGCAAATTACACATATCTATTTTTGCTATAAGCAAATTCCCTTGTGCAGATGATATTGCATAAAGTTCATCATCTCTTTGTGCCAACATATTTTGCAATTTTTCTTCGGTAAGATTACCTACTTGATACATTTGTTGGGCTTTTTCAATGTTAATATCTGAAACTTCTAATTGTTTTTGTGCTGAGGCAATCAATTCTTTATTCAAAAGAATTGTAACATAAGCCTGAATAACTGAAAGAGACAAATTATTACGAACCACTTGGGCATCATATTTTGAAATATCCCAATCTACAAGTGATTTTTTGACCGAATAATATTTGCGAAGACCTCCAAACAATTCTGCCGAAGCTCCTATACTTAAATTAGTCGAATTATTAGTACTTGTTTTGATGTATTGCATTGTCCTAGCATCATTTTCTCTTCGTATTTGTGTCTGATTTGATGCAGAAATCCCAACATTGGGTATATTTCCAAGTCTTGAAAATTCAACAACTTCCTTTGCATACTTTTCTGACAATTCTGCATTACGACTACTCAAATTATGTGTTTTAGCTTGCGAAATACATTCTTCAAGTGTCCATTTTTTCTGTGAAAAGCAGCATATAGGAAATAAAAAAGCTATAATATAAATATTTTTCATAGAAAAAAAATTATTTATTGACATTATATACACTATTTATGATTCTTTTAATTTTATTTACTAAAAATTGAATTCTTTTTTATACCAATAAATTTATAATATCATAAATTTGAATTCAATTTCACGTCAAAAAATATTAAACAAACAAAAATTTAACTCTTTTTTATACTAATAAATTTATAATCTCATAAATTTGAATTCAATTTTGCATTAAAAACATTATATAAACAAAATTTGAATTCAATTTCATACAAATAAATATCTAATCACAACAAATTGAATTCAATCCTTTATAAAAAATATCAAAAAAAATAAAAATTGAATTATTTTTTTCATTATTAAATTACAAATATAAATAAATTGAATTCAATTCTACGCAAATAAACATTAAATAACTAAAACTTGAATTCAATTTTACACAAACAAACCTTTAATCACAATAAATTGAATTCAATTCTATCTAAAAAAACATCAAATAACTAAAAATTGAATTCAATTTTACTTAAATAAAAATCTGAAAACCAGAAATTGAATTCAATTTTAGGCTACACAATTTCAATTTGAAGCAATTTGACCATCAACTACACGTATTAGTCTTTTAGTTTGGTCTGCAATATCCTGTTCGTGGGTTACAATAACTACCGTTCGGTTATCGTTATTTATATCTTTGAATATTTGCATTACTTCGGCGGTAGTTTTAGAGTCAAGCTGCCCTGTGGGTTCATCAGCAAGTATAAGAGGAGGCTCACTAACCAGTGCACGAGCTATAGCAACTCGTTGTCGTTGCCCACCAGAAAGCTCATTGGGGAAATGCGTTGCCCAGTCTGCCAAACCAAGTGATTCTAATTTCTCTAAGGCTTTTTTGTCTCGAATTTTCTTTGAAACATTTTGATAAAAGAGCGGAAGGGAAACATTTTCCATTACATTTTTGTAGGGAATTAAGTTTGCGGACTGAAACACGAATCCTATAAATTTGCTACGATAATATGACAACTCTTTTTTGGATAATTGATTCATATTTTGGTCATTAAATAGATAAGTTCCGCTGTCGTAACTATCCAGAAGCCCAACAATATTCATAAGTGTCGATTTTCCAGAGCCAGAAGCCCCCATTATAGACACCATTTCCCCCGAATCAATCCGAAGATTGATACCTCGAAGCACATGTAGGGCGTTATGCTCTGTTCGATACGTTTTGTGTATATCGCTTAGCTGTATCATGTTTATTTTGCTTTATCGGGGGTTGAAGAAAGGTCTTCAGCTGTTGGAAGTACTATTTTGTCGGACTCAGAAAGCCCCTGAGTAACTTCGGTAAACTTCCCGTTAGACACACCCAGGGCTATTGACTTTTTATTTTTCCCTTTAGCATCTTTAACCATAACAAAGGTAGAATCATTTCGATAAATAATATAGTTTTCTGGCAAAGATAGTGCTTGTTTTTTACTATTTAGGATAATTTCTGCCGTTGCCGAATATCCAGAGCGAATCGTTGGCATCTGATTATCGACCGGGAACTCTGCATCGAGTGTGTATTTCATAATTCCGTTTTCAATCACTCCTTTGGCAGATATTTTATTAACCACAGCGATGGTTTTAAGATTTTTGTAGGCATTAAAAGAAAGCGAAATGGTGTCACCAATTTGTATATGCTCCAAATATTGTTCTGCCACTTGCGTACGGAAAACAAATTGCCCCATCTGTGCCAATACCGCTACTGTTGTTCCCGGATTGAAGTTATTTCGTTCCACTATCGAAGCTCCGCTCTCCAAAGGAAGGTCAATTACCGTTCCTTCTATGCTCGATTTAACAATATTAGAGATTTGTGAAGAAGAAGCTACCTTCCCTTTTTTCTGAATATCTAATTGATTCTGTACCGACACCAATTGTTCTTTGGCAGTATCGTAGTTTCTCTGCGCTTCTTCCATCTCCGATTTTGAAATAGTGTTCGTTGCGAATAATTTTTCAGACCGCTCATAGCTAAGTTTCACGGCATCGAAATTAATTTTGGCCAATCGAACATTATTCTCCAAACGTTCTAACTCAATTGCACTTGGTACAAGCCCAACTGAAGCAATTGGAGTTCCTTTTTCAACTCTATCACCTATTTTGACGAAAATTTCACTCAAAATTCCCGATAATTGAGGTTTAATCTCTATTTCTTTGACCGGATATACATTGCCCGGTATATAAATTTCCTCTTTTATATCTCTTTTTTCGAGTGAAGTTATTTTTTCGTTTGCAGTATCCTTACTTGACGAGGCTATTTTATACACAATAAAGCCAACTACAAGTATAATTATAGTCATAATGCTCCATTTTATTGCTTTCATCTTACTAATTTATTTAAAAATTTATTTGATTATCCTATTTTTGTATCTTTTTTTAGTTAGAGAAAGTAGAAAATCCCTTGCTAACCTCTATTTTCGTGTCTGATAGCATCAACAGGCTGAATATTAGATGCTTTTATGGCGGGGAAAAGTCCAGCCAACACACCCGATATCGTCATTATGACCAATGCACCAAAAGCCACACCAAAATCGAACACAGTTCGCTTCAACGGAAATGAAGACTCCCCTCCTGCCGATAAAACAAAGTCTATCAGTTGTAAAATACCAAAAGCGAGCAACGTACCGATAATCCCTGAAAGTAACGTAATGCTAAGTGCCTCTATGAGTATCTGCCAAATAATATTGGAGGGCGTTGCTCCCACTGCCATTCGTATTCCTATCTCGCTGGTACGCTCTTTTACGATGATAAACATAATGTTACTAATGCTAATCATCCCACTTATAAGGAAACATATCCCTACTATCCATATAAAGATACTTAATCCATTGAAAACTCCCGATATCGCATTTAAATTCTCTTCAATCGCCTGTATATATATGGCTCTATCATCATCATTGGCGAAATTAAGTTTGTTAGCCAAGTAGTTTTTAAGTTTTTTGGCAAATATACTTGGCGAAACTTCGGCTTCATCTTTTAAATAAAGACTAAATCCTTGAATATCGGGCGTATCTTGAATATTTCGAATGAAAGAAGTATGCGGAATATAGACATAGTTTTCATCTTGTTGTGTAATTATATCATCATTGCGCATCACTCCAACTATAGTATAATAAACACCTCCCACGTTTATCATTTTGTCTATGGGTTGAGCGCTTCCAAAGAGATTTGTAGCCACTTTCTTCCCTATGATGGCTATGTTACGTGCATTTCTATCGTCAGACGGATTGAATTTGCGACTTCCATCTCTCATTTTAGGGCTAATCATTTCAAAATATTGAGAAGTTACCCCCGAAACTGAAGCCGACGTATTTCGTTTTTCAAAAATAACATTCTTAGATACCGCCGACATAGGTGAGACACCCTTAACTTCTGAAAATCTACGTTCAATATCTTTCAAAAGATACTTATCAAAAACAATAGGACGCCCTTCGTTCATATTTTTGTATTGTTTGGAAGTAATTCCTCCCCAAACACCAATGGTTTTGCGTGAGAAACCTTTAAGTGAATCCTGAACACCAAGCTCTAAGCCTTTCCCTACTCCCAAAAGTGACACCAGAATCATTATTCCCCACAAAATACCAAAACCCGACATAAAAGTACGAACCTTATTCTGCCGAATTGAATGCCATATTTCTTTAAGTATTTCCATACGATTCAGGCTATGTTTCTTTTCTCATCTTGTAAAACTCTATTTAAGAGTATTTTTTGACAATGCAAAGTTATAAAAATATTTTCATACTATGCAATACAAAGTAGCTATTTTTTATAATCTTTTTTTCCTATTTTAGAATACCTTTTTAAATCAATTGATTATAAACAGAGACGAAATGTATCATTTTCGGTATATTTTATATTCTATTTTTTAATAAAATATACTTTACATAAATTATTATTTCTACATTTGTTGTAACTCAGTTGATACATTTTGTATCACAATAGAAAATAAAGTAAATATCAATACAGGCACAGCCGCCACAACGATTGCTTGCCAAATTTTTATTTCGCAAACATACCAAATCACGCCAACCATATAGGCTACAAAGAATATATTGAACAAATGCCCAATGTATTGATATTCGCCTATAAGTTTTTGCACTTCAAAAGCGGTTTGGTAATCAGTGAAATCAACTTCGCCTAAAAAATAAATGGTAAGCGTAGCGCTTATTATCGAAAAAATATACCCATAAGAAGATAGAAGCAAAATACGCTTAAACGAACTATTTCTATTGAAAATTAGTGCCAACAAGAAAAATACTCCCGCATAAAAAAGCCAACCAATAATAGAAGTAATAAAAGATGACCCCAAGGTGATGTATTTGGTAACATTCATCACCTTGGCAAAGGTTTCATTATCAGTCATACTTTTTTCCACAGCCATTACTTGCTGTGTAACATCGAAAGCCATATATCCTAAATACGAAAAAAGTATTGCCATAACAAGCACAATCGAAATACCATACATTGATGATATTTTCTCTAATTGGTAGAAAAAATTTTTCATAATCAATCTTTTTATATTAAAATTAAGACAAATTTACATATAAAAATTTTTTCAAACAACAAAACTGCTCATTTATTTGAGTATCGGAGCTAAAATTTCAGTTTTCCCATCAATATTCGGAGGATTATCTACGCCAAGAAGACGAGTAATAAACGGATAAATATTTACATTTTCAAAAGGAGGAATTTTATAATTCGATTTAATATTTTTACCTACGGCAAAGAAAATAGAAGCCATCTCTGGTGTAACATAAGGATCATATCCGTGCGTTCCCCATGTATATTTGCGTTTAGCGACAGCATCTTTTTTATTTTTGAGCATATAATAGGGAGCATCAGTTATAATAAGAATATCACCTATATTTTCGTGTTTATTATAATGCCAATGTTCGGGAGTTTCTTCTTTTTTATAAACTGAAACGAAAGGTTTTTTGACAAAATATTTTTTGATTTCTTGATAAACAGCCTCTTTGTCTGCATCTTCTTTAAGATAGACTTGACAATGCATGCCATTATTTATAAAAGAAGCTTTGTTTGCCAATCTTTTTTCAATAGTTTCTAAAAACACTAATCGACTTGGAAGACTTTTCATATCAATCATTCCATGGTCAGAGGTAATAATTACTGTTATGGGAAGATCTATTTTGTTAATGCCCTCAATTATAAGCCCTACAAGGCGATCAGCTTCTAGAGTAGCTTCCTTTATTTCTGAGGAATTCGTTCCTGTGTGATGCCCTACCGTATCAACAAATTCAAAATACAATGTAACTAACCGAGGACGATCTTCATCAGGCATTTTGAACCATCTGATGACTTGTTCAATACGTTTTTCGTATGGTGTATTAGAATCGAACGGATAATAATATGTAGGATGCTCACCATGTATAGGTGCTTCTGACCCAACCCAAAAATATGATGCTGTTTTCATTCCGTTTTTCTGCAACCACTGCCAAAGAGGTGTGCCTCCGTAATACGCTGCATTTTCAACGGCTTTTCTGTTGGGAATAGAATATTGACTTTGAAGCGTTTTAGAAAAAAATTTGTTATCAACAATGCCGTGATTACCTGGATACATTCCAGTTATAATACTATAATGATTGGGAAATGTTTTACTGGGAAACGAAGAAATAAGCCCCTCACAATAAGAACCTTGTTTCATCAGTTTTTTGAAATTGGGCAAATCAAACTTCGTAACATAATCATTTCGAAATCCGTCAAAAGAAATCAAAAGTACATAATTTTTAGGCTTTGAGCTATGTCCAATTTCTTCTGTTGAATTTTTTTTAGTAGTTTTACACGAGAAAACTAACATTAGGATTGCAAGAAAAAATATAATTCGTTTCATTCAAAATAATTTGAGCGCACAAATTTACAAAAAATAAAAATTATCTAAAAAAAAATAAAAAAAATCATCAATATCCAAACAATTGATATTAAAATTCAAGATGATAATTAAAACCAACTATTGAACATAGGGCTTTTAGTTTATTCTGTATTCTGTTTCTACTCTCGCATTTTTCTGATATAATTTAACTTTGTAAAAGTACATTTATCGTTTATCTTTTGCTTCCTCTTCATTGGAAAACAAGTATTTAATATGATAAATGGGTTAAACTTCCAAATTATACACTACCTGACGGAATCCTTCCCATTTGGTGTGATTCATCAGGCTTGTAAGTTGTTCATTTTGAATATAAAGAATGATTTTCTGGTGATAAGTTTTATAATTATTAAAGTTGTCGCATTATATTTTGCTTTCAAGTTGTTTGTATTCTTGCCTTTCCCATTGGTCTTTTTGGATTTGTCGGGTGATTTTTTCGTTGTATTCAAGGTCAAAAAGGGCATTTAAACCATTATCTGTGAGGATAATTTGCTCTAAACTTACAATTTTGAGGTCATTTTATCGCTTATAATAGTCCGTCAAATTTCTTTTGTTCATTTTCTAAAATGGCACAAGATACCCTCTAAAATATCATCATACAAAGTATTAACTAAGAAAGTTTTCCTAAGTTTATCTTATCGTTGACATTGTTAAGAAGGCGTGAAATATATTGATATTCAGTCCAAAAACGATAATCACCCATAAGAATTATTCATACCACAAAGCCAAACTCTTTGTTCATTAGCTATTACTTTTTTCCTTTGCCATATATCCATGATAAGTTTTCAATATTGGTCAGGTATCTGATGACTTTTTTAAAATCATCAAAGCGAAAAAAAAATGTTTCATTGTTTTTGGGTTTTATAAAAGATTCTAACAAAAGTAAAAGAATATCTGAGAGGAGGCAAGTTAGCTATTCTTTTTCTTGCTCGTAGGTGTGCTTTGGCATTTTCAGCATTCTGTTTACGGCGTTGTGTATCAGGTGTGCAAAGCCATCTTCGAGGGTAAAAAGCTGATTTGACCAATAAGTTTCTTCGTTTTCTACGGCAGCTGGGTCAAAATCCTTGATGAAATGGGTGATGCGTTCCACCTCGGCTTCCAGAGGAAAGTCTGCATCGGTGGGGTGGGCTTTGTACATAAAAATCCCTGCCATATACCGACAATAGTTCCTAAAAAATGCCGTAAGCGAACTATTGACAAATACCAAATTGGATTCGCTTTCGTAATAAAAATCGTATTTAAAGATTTTCCCCTCGTTGTCCATCACAAAATATTGCCTCTCAAAGCCAATCTTCCCAAAACACCAAAAATCCCCGAAAGGAATCCGTATCTGAGGCATTTCATCGGCAAAATGTACAAAATAAATCTGCTCGTGTTTGTTGTCGAGCAACTGCGGAATTTCGCTTTTGTAAATCGTTTCAAGGTCTTTTTCTTCGCTTTGGCGTTCTTGCAGAATGGTTACACCATCGGTTTGGAGGCATTTTAGTAAGTTCATCATTTGTATATAAAAAGTTGATTTTATGTATAATCAAAAGTGAAAAGCACAATGCGACTCACAGGCTCGTACACCAGGATAATGGCATCAGCACCGCTTCCGCAGTAATTATAACCAGCCACATTACCAATGTAGTAAAACGGATTGCCCTGATAGGTGATTTCAATGCCGTCATTGGGCAATTCTTCATCTCCAAAAAAGTCCTTTACCGTCATTTCAAAGGCTGTCGGCATTCCTTCTTCCTCGGCTGAACTTGTCCAGTTGCCGTACCAAAAACCACCGCCTATATCGTCTAAAAAATTCATAACATTGAGCTTTCCTTTGTATTCTGGATATTTCAAATTAACCAAATGCCCAAATTTAGCCACATTTTCTTTACTTTTTTGGAGGTTTTCTTTCATTTTTTGAAAATCTTTTTCCACTTCGCTGTTAAAATCCCAATGGTTGATGGCTGTTCGCAAGAAAAAACCTTCGTTGCCTAGAAATTCGTACTTATTATCTTCCGTTAGGCGGAAAGCCAACCAGTTGGGAGCCGTAAACTCATTGTGATGCTCTCGGGTTTCATCACCTATAAAACTTTCGTATGGCTCAAAAGGGCAAAGCATATGCAGAATTGTGTCTTTCCATTCGGGATTTATTTCCGCCAAATTGATAGAAATCAGTGGTAAAAAATGATCTTTTAGCCAAGGTTGTTTTTCTGAAAATATGTTTTCTGCTTCAGGAAATGCTTTCAAATTTTCGTTTAGTTTGTTTATGTTTTCTATTAAATTCATATTGTTTATAGTTTTAATTTGTTGATGAAAAGCAATTTTTTTATTTTATGATATTTTCAAATTCTTTTTTGTCGTTTAAGGCTTCTGCGGAACGATACAATAGAGAACCTTCACCATTTTCATCATAATCATCACTATAAAAAGCAAAAAGTAGTAGTCCGTTTTCCTTTCTGTTGCCAAAAACACCCTCTTCATCACATTTTTTAAGAGCATCAATGATACATTGTTCAAAATCTGCTCGGATTTGGTTGTATCTGTCGTAGTCGTCCAAGCCTTCTACAAGTGAATAGGCGGTGTCGTACAATTCTTCACTTATAGAAGTAAAATCTCCTTCGTAAAGTTCACAAACACCTGACCAAATGGCATCTAACAATCCGTTATATTCGGGGTCATAATCATCTGTCTTTTTCCAAGTTTCTATATCTTGTTGGGTAATTCCAGCGTTATTGGCTGCGAAAAAATCATCAACCAAAAAGAAATAATACGCTACAAGGTCTTTACCTTCCTTATCGGTTTGGTTTTTAATGAATTGGAAAGAATGGCGGATTTCTGCTTCAGCCAAAGCCTGAATTTTTTGTTTTTGTTCTTGAGTCATAATGTTGATATTTAAGTTTTTATGAAATTTAATGTTATTTTACATATTTCTATCTTATTTGATATTTACATATAATTTATGCTTTTCGATAAGATTTTTTAGTTTTTCCGAAATAAACCAATCCGTGTAACTATTTTTATCACGAGCGATGTAAAATTCGGGTAAATTTTCGTTATAAACGATGTTTCCGAAATAGTCCAAAGTTAGTTCTCCGTCTATTTCTTCGGTGTCTGATTTTTCATAGTCGATAAACTCCAAATATCGGTTTATTTTTCCCACAAAAAATTGTTTTTTGATGGTTTTTGCTTCAATTTCAATGGGATAAAAAGTTATTTCATTGCTCAATGTATCGGCTAAAATCTCCACAAAACGCTCCGAAAATATGGGTAAACTTACAAAGCCTATCAGAAAATCGACTTTCTCTAAATCACTATCCTTTACGCCTGTATCAGCTTTGCCAGTAAGGCTCATATATTGCAGAAACTTGCCGTCACCATCAGGAGCAACGAAATAATTAAACATTCTGTCCTCAGAGGCTTTCACTGTAACATAAATGCACTCGGCTCGTAATTTGGGGGATAATTGATATATTTTCATATTTTTTACAGTGTTATGGGTTTGTAGTTCAGTGCTTTATCGGCAATTTCTTCGGCTGAAAGTTTTTACCAATAAATATAATCAGAAATGTCTGGGTCAAGAACGCCTTTTTCTAATTCTTCTAAAATAGCATCTTCTTGCTCCTCAGAAAGGTCTTCGGTTCGGATTTTTTGTATCAAACTAATGATTTCTTCTTTACTAAGTGCCATAATTTATCTTATTTTCCAGATTTTTTTCTCTTACTATGATTCTATAATATCCCAAAATTTTTGCGGTAATGCCAAATATTTGATTTTGTGCGTTTTTTGTAATTTGTGTAAGGCGGAAATATCTTGCAATTTTTTAGCATAAGCAATTTCAAATTTTTCTAGTTTTTTCATATTTTCAATGCCTGACAGATTTTCAACAGACGGATGTACGAGCAAGAAATCTTTTAAATTTATCAAATCCGAAAACTCGCTTAAATCCTTGCCTTTGTACGACCAAATGTACAAACGCGTGAGTTTTGTAGCCTTGCCAATTCCCAAAATATTTGGCGAATAATCAAAACACAAATCTACTAAATTGGGGATTTTGGAAACATTGATTTGCAGTTTTTTACTCGGTTTTTTGATGTTTAAAACGCTTAATTTTTCCAAAGAATAGAGCGTTTCGATATTCAAAACTGCATCAATTTTAAAATTATCTTCAATGCTAAGTTCAGGTAAATCAGGATAATTTTGCAAAGGCAAAAAATCCAAAATCACTTTATCACTTGTGGTTTCAAATTTCCCAAAAAGTCCCACAAAATCAGCAGTAATTCTGATTCCGCAATTTTTCAATTTTGCGTATTTTATCCCTGAAGCTAAATGTTCAGGCAATACTTCCACGCAGTCGATACTTTCGTTGTAATGGTATGTTATTTTGTTCATTTTCAAATTTTTTTAGTTAAATCCAATCTTCAAAAGCAATCATTTTATCAAAAGTAAAAAAATTGTATATCCGTAATCACT
>NZ_BPMA01000038.1 GCF_026005215.1 Capnocytophaga catalasegens
CTATATTTGTTTAACAATTCCATTATTTTTAATTTGATTTTCGCTCCTAAGTAACGTTGCTTGTCATGTAGTATTTTTATTTGCATTTAGCTCATACTATCTGAATTTGTGCTCTTCACTTGAAGTAGCAGCGCTTATTAAACTTGGTATTCCCACAGCAAACAGATATGAAAGACCAAATGCTTGGCTATCTATATAATGTTCATATTCATGCATATATAAAGGGTTTTTGAAGCCCGTAAAGCACATGGCATTATTATATACGTTAAGATCCCTCAAATGTTCCGAAAAAACTTTACCTCCAATTAGATCATATACTTCTTTTGAAGACATTTCTCCACCATTTTCATCCATAGAAAATTAGCTAATAAATCCTTAAAAGAAGGATTTATTATTGAGCCAAATGATTTAATCCTGCATTCATCAAGCCAATAGCAGAACCTTGCAAAATCACCTCCTGCTAAGCCAGAAAAAGTATAAGTACATAATGGTGAATTTGTAAATGAACCTCTGTACATTATAAATGCTGATCCTGCCAAAGTGGCTGAGGTTAGTGCAGAACCACGCTCCAATTGAGTTTTATTCTCAAAATACCTTAAAATCTGATTTTCTGAATTATCATAAGAAAATTTCAACGTAGTTTGTGCTACACTTTTGAAGCAAAGCAAAAATAAAATGTAATATAAAATTTTCATAAGGTAGTAGGTTGAATAACAAGACAAAAATAAGAGTTTATTTTAAAAATACGTACTTTTGCTTAAAAAATTTTTATACGTTTGAAAATCTTTTTCGCTTGTATCTTTTTGAGTTCTAAAATTTTATGTCAAGACCGTTATGTAGAGCTTCCAAGCACACAGATTATTCCTGTTGTTGTTCCTTTTTTATTGCTCAATACCGATGTTTATTCCTCTGGAATGGGTGAGGCAAGCATTAGCACACCTCCCAACGTATATTTGCTCAAAAATGGAATTCTGCTAAGTATATTTTTCTACAAGAGCAAAGAGCAATAGGTGTATCGTACGCACCTTATTTGAATGATTTGGCTAATATTACTTTTTTTAGAAAAAATATTCAAAAAGAAAGCGCTTGGAGTGGAAGTTTGATATACTTTAACGGAGGAAAAGTGTATTATAATACTTTTACAAACGAACAAGTTATTTGGCAAAATCAAGAAATTCCATACGAATTTTACATTGATATGGCTTATGGGTTGAAGATAAGCAATTCCTTTTCGATGGCTGTAACCTCGCGGTATATACATTCGAACCTTTCGTTGCGCTCTCATCAAGAGAGAAGCATCGCTAATATATTCGCTTTTGGTATTTCAGGATTTTTCTCTTCAGAAACAAAATTCTATCAAAATTTTGATTTTCAATATCGGCTCGGATTTGGAATTTCTAATATAGGCGGTAAAGCTACATATCATTTGTACGGCAAAGAATATTTCTTACCAACGCAACTAAAAGTAGGAGGGAGTGTTGATTTTGTAAAAAATAATCATACTTTCACTTACGCATTGGAGTTTACCAAACTTTTGGTACCATTGTCTCCTCAATACGGATACAAAGATGAAAATGCGAATGGGCAACAAAATATAGAAGAAGAAACAATTATTCTAAAAGGAAAAAATCCGAATTGTCTCCTATACAAGGCATAATACAATCGTTTTATGACGCTCCTGATGGATTCAAAGAAGAATTGCAAAAAATTAGTATTTCCACAGGATTTTCATATAATTATGATTCAATATTTGAATGCCGTACAGGATTTTTTTATGAAAATCCTACTAAGGGAAATCGACGATATATAACACTTGGAGTTGGAACAAAAGTAAAAATGATGAAAGTAAATATTTCTTATTTATTCTCCGTTTCTAAAATTCCCAACCCAATGGAAAAATCTTTGAAATTGTCATTAAATTTTTGAACAAAGCTATCTGAATATATTCAGATAGCTTTGTTCAAGTTTTTATTTCATAAATCAATTTTACTCCAAAACCGAAAACTCAACACCAGAGGCAAAATCTTGTCCGTATAATTGACTAAGAGCCGTAAAACGGCCATAACGAGCTTTTATTGGACGTTCAAAATATATACGCTTTTGTTCTTCACTATTGTCAAAAGTACCTTTTTGAACCTCTGTCCAAGTTTTCCCATCAATACTTGTTGAAAAGCTGTATTCTTTCACTTTGCTACTCCAACTATCGTAAGGCAAATACGTAAATCCTTTAATGGTACGTATTTCGCTCATATCAAAGTCCACCCAATGCGGATATTTTGCTACTGTAACTGAGTACATCGTGTGCCATATTGTATTCGGATTACCATCAACTAAGTTCTGAGCATCACCTTCGCCTGATTCCTCACTACTTGCAGAAATTACTCGGATAGGAATATTTTCTATACGATTGAAATTCATTTCTACTTTTGAGTCTGGTTTTCCTTCAAACCAAGCAGTTACTTTTCCTCCTTTTCGTAGTGGAATGGGGAGATTATATTTTGAAGGTTTTCCTTTTCCGTCAATGGTATAAACGATTTTAGCAAACTCATCTGCTGAATTAATACTCACATTTCCAAAATAATCACGTGAAATAGAAATAGGAATTTCCCCTGATGCCTTTACGCTTACCATTGCTTCGATATTTCCACTAAGAACAGGACGAATCATAAAACCTGTGATATGCGAACCTCCAGATAAAACACGATCTTTTGAAAGAGGTGCTCCTTGTCCACAACTGTTTCCGCCTAAGCCTGTTACAGCAATGTCTAAATTCAGATATGTGTCCTTAGCCTTAGGCAATTCGTGTGGATGCCCCGCTAAAATCATATCTTTTGCTGTGTATTGTAATGCAGAAGCCGACATTGGCTCATTCGGAATGAAAATCGCTCCATTTCCTTGATTGTCAGTAAGCGAAATCCAACGTACTTCTTCGTGATTGCCCATATCTTGTGGTTTTGGGAAATGTACAAATTCGTCTTTCACTTTGCCTGAAAATTGCTCAATAAAAGCTCCCGTTTTTCGGTCGTTATAGTTATCGTGCTTTCCACGTCCGTAATAAGTTAAATTTTCGTACTTCTGTGGAATAGTCATCACGTATCCTAAGCGTGGTAACGTCAGCCACAAATCGTTAGACGTAATAGCCGATTGCAGTTCTATACTTCCGTCAGGATAAATCGTATATATCTGATTTGTAATAAATTTAAAGTCTTTTTCTTCAAATTTTCTATCGGTTAATTCTTCTATTTTATTTTTTCCTGAACTTGTTCCTCCGTGAATTTTCGCTGCATTCGGAGCTTGTGAAACCACTGTGAAATATACGGAAACTGAGCAATTTTTGTTTTCAACTACTTTGTTGGAAGTGGCATTGTGTTTCAAATTATGTAACCCTTTTTCAAACCACTTTTCATAAAACCAATTATCGTTATTCACGAAAGCCCGTAGTGCATTGATTTTGGGTCCATTGCCGTCAGTGATAATACTTTCATTTCCGTATTGTAGACTAAAAATACTTCCTGTTTTGGTGTCGAATTTTGCCGTAAAACTGCTGTTTTTCAATACTTTCAGATTTCCTTCATCAGAAAGTTCAATTTTCTCGCCCTTGGCAATTTGCAAAATAGAAGGTCTTTGTGTTGGTGATTTCAACAAAAATTGTTCTTCTGCTTGAACATATCCTTTTTCTGCCCAAGGTTTATCTTCTTTCAATTTGAATTGAATTTTTAAGAAATATTCCGAAGTAGGTTTTAAAAGCGATTGATTATAAGGTACTTTTACAGATTTTCTGCTTCGTGCCGGAATGTTGCCAATAGCTAAATTTCCTTTTTCAATTGATTTTCCGTCTTCAAACAAAAACCACTCTACATCGTAATCCGATAAATCCTTGAAATAGTTTTTGTTAAAGATTTCAATATCACTACCTATATTTTTCAATCCAACGTATTGATACACTTTTTTCACTTCGTAATATTGGGGTTTGGGCGTCATATCCGCAAAAATAATTCCGTTCATAACAAACTGACCATCATTTGGGTAGTCGCCAAAATCACCTCCATAAGCAAAATAGCGTTTGCCGTCTTTGGTGTAATTGTACATCGCTTGGTCAATCCAATCCCAAATTGCACCGCCACAAATAAAGTTGCTTGATTCGATAGCTTCCCAATAATCCACTAAATTTCCAACGGCATTTCCCATAGAATGAGCGTATTCCGAAATGTGGAACGGATATTTGATATTGTGTGTTCCTTCCGAAGCTCCTTTCATCCAAGCAATGGACGGATATTGATTTGACCCCATATCCACAATATCGTTATTTCGCTCATACTGAACGGGTCGCGAAGCATCAATTTTTTTCAGAGCGTTGTAAGCCGTAACGAAGTTTTCGCCTGGTCCTGCTTCATTTCCAAGCGACCAAATAACAATCGAAGGGCTATTTACCGTTGCGTGAGCCATTTCCAACACCCGAGCAACGTGTGCTTTTTCCCATTCTTTGGGGTGCGAAAGCGATTCTTTTCCGTAGTAATACTGATGAGATTCGATGTTCGCTTCATCTTCCAAATAAATGCCATATTTGTCGCACAAGTAGTACCAATATGGGTCGTCAGGGTAATGTGAATTTCGCACGTGATTGATGTTCGCTTTCATCATCAATTTTACTTCGTCTTCCATTTGTTGGCGTGTAATGGCATGACCCACAGACGGATTGGTTTCGTGACGATTTACTCCTTTGAATTTCACCGTTTTTCCGTTTACGTAGAAATATCGTCCTGCTTTGCCAAATTCGTCATCTTCGGCTTTGGTGTCTTTAATTTCTACTTTTCGGAAACCTGTATAAGTTGAAATAGTTTCTACGACTTTGCCTTTGGCATCTTTGAGCTGAGCCACCAAAACGTAACGATGCGGAAATTCACTCGACCATTTTTTCGGATTTTCTAACGGAAATTTCGTTTTAATGACCGATGATTTTTGAGAAGAGATATCGAACGAAGCCGAAAAAATCGGTTTGCTAACTTCCGTATTTTCATCGGAATAGAGTTTGTTTTCGTATAATGAATATTCTATTTTGTAGCCTTTGGCTTGTTTTTTGTCTAAATTGCGGATTTCTGCCGAAATGTTCAATTCTCCGTTTAGGTAGTTTTTATCTAAATCAGGAATTACTTGCAAATCACGTATTTGTACTTTTGGAACGGAAGTTAAAGCCACTGTACGGAAAATTCCCGCCAAACGGAACATATCCTGAGCTTCAAGGAACGAACCATCGGAATTTCGGTACACTTCCACCGCAACCGTGTTTTTGCCTTTTTGCAGATATTTGGTAATGTTGAACGAAGCCAAATTTCGTGAATTTTTGGAAAAACCAACGTATTTTCCGTTTATCCACAGATAGAAAAAGGAATCTACACCATCAAAATTGATAAAAACTTCACGATTTTTCCAATCCTGCGGAATGGTAAATTCACGTCGGTACGAGCCTACTTCGTTGCGGTATTCGTAGGTTGTCCAATTCGTTGGTGGAGTTCGCATTACGCCTTTTCGCCAATCGTCCACTTTACGTTCGTGGTAGAAAATTACAGGCTGATTGACGTAAATGGGTACGCCATATTTTAGTGTTCCATCTTTTTGAATGCCGTAAATATTCCAATTGGAAGGCACAGGAATTTCCTCCCACTCAGTTACGTCATAACTCGGTTTGAAGAAATCTTTTGGACGCTCATCAGGGGTTTTTACCCAATGAAATTTCCAATTTCCGTTGAGCGACTGCCAATATTTGGAATTTTCGGGCAATACTTTTCGTGCCGATTGTTTATCAGCAAACGAGAAAAAATAGGCTTTGGGTTGCTCTTTGTTGAGTGAAAGTTCCTCCACCGATTCCCATTCCTTACCTGTGGGAGCTTGTTGGTCGCCATAGGCATAGCCTGCCAATTGTGCAAGAGTAACTTCGTGAAATATAAAAACAAAAAGCAATAATGCAATACTTTTTTGGGTAAAAATTAGATTCATAATAATAAAATTGTTTAAGGTTGTTAATTTCAGTTATATTTGTTTTTTACAGAAAACTATAAGAAAACACTCGGAGATGAGTATTTTTCTTTAAGAAAATGTTTGTAATATGTATTGTAATCGAGTAAGAGTTTGTTCCTTTCCGATAATTTCTACAATATCAAAAATGTGAGGACCTTTCATTTCTCCGACCAAAGCTAAGCGAATTAAAGGCATTACTTGTCCAAAACCAAGATTGTGGTCAGCAATATATTGTTTGACACTTTTTTCAGTATTTTCTGATGAAAAATCTGAAAGATTGCTCAGAATAGCAATTACATCAGTTATAATTTGGGGACTTTCGGCTTTCCATTGTTTTTTTATCGTTTTTTCATCAAATGTAGTTGGTGCAACAAAGAAAAAGGAGGATAATTCCCAAAAATCAGTTACAAAAGTAGCCCGTTCTTTTATAAGATGTACTATTTTTTGAGCAGTTGCTCGCTGTACAGAAACATTTTTTTCTGTAAGAATTTTCAAATATTCTTCTGTAAGAAAATCATCACTTTTCTGCTGTAAATAATAGTGATTGAACCACTTAATTTTTTCAATATCAAAACGCGCCCCAGCCTTATGAATTCTATCTAAGTCGAATAGTTGAATAAGTTCTTCTTTTGAAAAAATTTCTTTTTCTCCCCCAGCGTTCCATCCCAAAAGCGCCAAAAAGTTAATCAATGCTTCGGGCAAATATCCATCTTCGCGGTATCCTCTGGAAATGTTTTTGGTTTCTGGGTCAATCCAAAGTAGCGGAAAAACAGGAAATCCCATTTTATCTCCATCACGTTTGCTAAGTTTTCCGTTTCCAACGGGTTTCAAAATCAGAGGAAGATGAGCAAAAAGTGGAGCTTTCCAACCAAAAGCACGATACAAAAGTACGTGCAAAGCCATAGAGGGCAACCATTCTTCACCACGAATTACGTGTGTGATTTTCATCAAATGGTCATCTACAATATTTGCCAAATGATAAGTAGGCATTCCGTCCGATTTGAAAAGTACTTTGTCATCAAGTATTTTGGTGTCTATTGTTACTTCACCACGAATAATATCGTGCATTTGCAGAATTTCTTGTGGCATTTTGAAGCGAATAACAAATTCTTGATTATTATTAAGTCGTTGATTTACTTCTTCTTCTGATAATGAAAGTGAATTGTTCAACTGCTTACGATTGTGCCAATTATAAATAAATGTTTCGCCTTTCTCTTCGCAGTTTTTTCGCAAAAATTCGAGTTCTTCCGTAGTATCGAAGGCATAGTAAGCTTTTCCTTTTCTGAGGAGTTCTTCGGCGTATTGACGATAGATTTCTTTGCGCTCACTCTGGCGATATGGAGCATATGCTCCTGATTTGCCTACTCCTTCATCATACGAAATACCACACCAATGTAGCGCATCAATAATGTATTGTTCAGCACCTTCTACATATCGAGCTTGGTCAGTATCTTCTATGCGGAGCAGAAAATCTCCTCCGTGTTTCCGAGCAAACAAATAATTGAACAAAGCGGTTCGCAAACCACCTATATGTAGTGGTCCTGTAGGACTTGGGGCAAAACGTACCCGTACTTTTTCTGACATTTTCTTTTATTTTAAAGTACAAAAATACATGTTTTTTTTCACTAAATTGGCTTATTTACTGATTTTTTTCGAATTCGGATTTTTCCGTATAATTCTCTACCGCTTTTCTTAGCAAGAATAAAATTCGCTTTTTTAATTTGACAGGATGAATAATAGTAATGGCATTAGCAAATCCCAGTATAAGTCGTTCGAGTTCTAAGTTGTGTTGAACTTCTATTTTGAAAATAGTTCCACTTGGAATTTCTTCAATTATTTGTTGTGAATGATGAAAAGGCTTGGTTTTTACGTATGGAGTATTTTCTTTATTCACCCAAAAGATTACTTCTTCCACAGGAACTCCTTGCCCAACAGTTACTCCAATGACATTTTTAAAATACTCATTGGCATCAATACCCTTATCAATATAGGGCAAATGGGTTTGCGAAATAGTTTCTATTCTATCCAAAGCAAGCGTGAGTAGTGTTTCTTTTGATAACCCGATAAGAAACCAACGATTATTATATTCTTTGAGTAGTTGTGGGTGAATAGAAAGTATATTAACCGCTTTGGCTTTGAAAGATTTGTATTCGATTTGTAAAACTTTTTTCTGTTGGATAGATTGATAAATGATATCTATAAACTCTAATCCTTTGAGAGATTCATTTTTATCCAAATGAATAATAGGTCGCGTTTTTTCTTTTTGCAAAACAGAGTCTTCCAACCGATGCAGTATTCCGTTCATATCTGCAAAAAACGAAAAATCTTTAAATTCTTTGAGTAATTGCACGGCTTGTCGCATGGTTTCTATATCATTTGGAGTAATAGGATTATTCTTGATACTATATGAAGGATCTGTATAACGATAAAACTTATGGTCATAAACCTCTATGGGTGCATTATATCCCAATTTTTCACTACGCATATTTTGAATATCAAGTTGTATGGTTCGTTTTCCGACCATTTGCTCTTTCCCTTCAAACTCGTACAATGCATCAGAACAAGCTTCAATGAGGTCTTCTAATGTCCAACGGCGTGCTGTGTTTTGAAGACATTCGTCAATAGTTTTGTAGCGAATCAGCGCATTTTTGTTTGTAGCCATTAAAAGATTATTTTTTTCTGCTAAACCAAGTAAATTCTTGTATTTCTTTTTTGTTAGGTATAAAAATACTAAGTATTGCAGCAATACCAACGCTTGATACCATTCCTATAAGTCCATAAAGAAGGAACGAAAGTGATGTTTCGCTTTTGACCCAGTAGAGAATAATTATCCCACATACAAGTCCCACAAATGCCGATATAGTTCCTACTCTTGGGAAGAAGATTCCCAAAATGAAGAGTGCTCCCAGTCCGCTAGTAATTAGACCTAAGAAGGTGTTAAATTGGTCCCAAAGTGAAGTGATGTTCGATTTAGCTAGTATAATAGCCATTGCTGTTCCTAATAACCCAATAACAATACCTGACCAACGAGCCACTCTCATTTCGTTTATGAATGATGTATTTTTGAACCAAGTTTTGTAAAAATCAGATGTAATGACTGCCGAAACCGAGTTAATATTAGAAGATAAAGTACTCATTGCTGCTGCAAAAATCGCTGCAATGAGCAATCCTGCGAAACCAATGGGCATTTGTGAAACAATAAATTCAGGAAAAACAGAGTCTATATTTGCATTGCTAATAACCATTTTGTCTGCATTCGATTTGTAAAAAGCAAAAAGCCCCGTTCCAAGTAAGAAAAATAAAATACTAACAGGAACACTAATTATTCCATTGAGCCAGATGCTTTTGGCAGTGGCTTTTTCATTGACAGTACTCATATAACGTTGTACAACAGATTGGTCACTTGTGTATGAAATAAGTGTATTGGCAAGCCCGCCCAAAAGCACAACCCACAACGTAGGTTCACTCCAATTGAGTCGAAAATCGAAAGTATTAAATTTGTTATATTCAATCGCTGTATTCCAAAATTCGGCAAAACCACCTTTTATCCCAACAATCATAAAAGCAAAGGCAGACAGCGCTCCTATAACCAAAACAAAACCTTGTATAACATCGCCCCACACAACAGCTTCCATACCTCCACTTGTTGAATAAATAATGGTTACAATACTCATTATCAGAATGGCATAATATACGCTAAATCCTGTAACGGCATTCAGTGCCAATGAAGGCAAAAACAGCACAATAGCAATACGGCTAATCATAAAAAATGTAAATAAACCCGAAGCTATCCACCGAATTGAACGACTGAAACGAACCTCTAAGTACTGATAAGCTGTATCGAAATTGAATCGTAAGAAAAAGGGTAAGAAAAACCGGATAATAATAGGAACAGCCAGAATAATTGTCATATTAAACATCAACATACGCCAATCAGTAGCATACGTTTTGGCTGGGATAGAAATGAAAGTAATAGCACTAAGGGTTGTTGCAAAAATACTAATTCCCGCAGCCCACCACGGAATACGACCACTAGCTTTGAAATAATCTTCCGTATTGTTATTGTTTTTCATAAAGAAAAAACCTACAAAAAGCATTCCTCCAAAATATAAAATAAGTACCAAATAATTTATCCAACCAAAATGTGTTCTTTTGGTAAATGTCAGTTTTTCGATATAAGGAGAACGCACCCCAGGTGTCTTTTCGCCTCCTACTATATAAATATGTTTTGAATCAGAAAAAGAAGAGGTTACAGCTACTGGATGTTTGTTTTTTCCATTAGAAAACCATTCGTCGGTAATGGTGTTATACAAAAGTATTTTATTCTGAAATCCAGGATGATTTTGCCACAGACTATCACGAAGTGCTGTGTTTTCTGAATTGATAGCTTTTTCTACCTGATTAAAGATATGCCCCGTATCTCCTCCAAAAAGCAGGATATTGGAAGCACCCACAGGAGTTGAAGTGGCAACTGCCAAAGGAATTTTTTGATTATGTAATTGAATGTTTTTCTTGATAAACCACTTATTTTTAATAGGTTTGTAAGCATATACATTGCTGTAAAACAATGTTGTAGCATCATGCTTATTTCGGTTTCTTCCTCCAAAAACAAAAATAGATAAGTCTTCTCCGTCTTGTTGTGTAACGGCAGTTGATCCATAAACAGCAAGTGGGTATTCTGGCAATGTTTGCCAACCTTCTTCAAGAGATTGTGTATCTAATTTTAAAAATTGATTGCTAGAAGTTCCATCGGCAAGTTGTCCGCCTATTACATAAATTGCTGAACCAAGAGTTGTTGCTGTTGCATTCTTAACAGGTGTTGGCAAATTAGGATATTTTTTTACTTGAATTTTATTATTTTCAAAACTAAGCAAATATACACTTGCTGAAACTCCCTCAGGAGTTTGCCCTCCAATGCACAAAATACCTTGTGGAAGACTTGTATAAGCGCCTTCGGCAAGGCTTTCTGGCAAATCAGTTCCTTGGTATATGAGCGAAAGTTTTTCTTTTTCAGAATCTGAAAATGTATCAAAAACTAAAACGTGATTTGAAAAATATTTTTTGCCTCCTTGCCAAGGTTTTCCTTCGGGAAATGAAGAACCCCCTGCACAAATAATCCATTGCTTGTATTTTCCGAAAAAAGTTCCTGCCATTCCTTCTTGAAGTGCTATATTTTCAAGCGTTTCTGCTGACCAAACAATTTCTTGTTTCAAAATATTGGTTTGTTTTTTGTCTTGTGCTTGAACTTTTGCAAAACAAATGCTCAATAGCAATAAAAGCGTATAAAAGATTTTCATAAAAAATGAAGGTTTCAATTTTTGACAAAGATACTACTTTTTAAATAATACATAATACATTTTATGAAAAAATTTATTCGTAAGGAACAACATTTGGAGCACGAAAATTAAAATTAGGAAGTCTGAAATCTTCATTGCGGGTACTAGAAAAGTTAAAAACACTCCCTTTGCCTGGTACACGAGGTAAGAAAAAAAATGAAAACTGAAAATCTCCAAAAAGTAAATAATCGTTAGAAACCAAAACACCAAGATTGATTTTTGGAAAAAATTCGTCCTTCCAAAGCGAATTACCTTCTTGTCCAATAGCCCCCAATTCAAAGGTAGCAAACGGACTAAAACGAAATCCTCCCCACGAAAAAGGTGAATACGATTGGGTTTGAAAAGACAAAATAGATTTACGAGTACCTGAAAGTATAGAGCTATTAAATTCTAATATACCTGTTCGACCATTTAATGTAATTCGGTCTCTGACGTGATTTTTACGATCAAAGCCAAAAACTGAACGGAATTTGATAAATTGTCTAAAATTCCATCTTCCCAACGAAAAAAGATTACTAAAATATGTTGTTTCTAATCGAAATGTTGTCTGTCGTTGTTCATTTGTATGAAAAAAACTCCCTATTTGCATGTCGACTGCTACATAGCCTATCTTCCAATAGGCTCCATACATTGTTTTTATACCCGAATAGAGTTTTCGTTGTCCCAAATTATCTTGAAAGCCAAAAATATACGAAAACTTTTTACCTACTGAGATGTCTTCAATATCTTCGTGTCGAAAAATATATCGGTCTTGTTCATAACCCATATTACTTAATCCAATTGAAGCTAAATACATTTTTCTATCTGAATAAAAACCAATGCTATCCAGATAATATTCGGGAGTTTTGATATAATCTAACTGATAATGTCGTAATGAAAAAATAAGATTTGTTCGTTTATCCATAGCGGTATATTTTTTCAGAACAGGAAAGGCAACACTTCCCCAAAAATCTTTGTATTGTGTTTTCAGATTAGGACTATGGATAGAGTCTTTGTACAGAATATCTTCTGCAAAGGTTCTTTCAGAAAGTTCTATTCCACCTGCCCAGCGCGTATAAATGGAATAATAAGATCGATATGCTCCCCAGCGTTTTTCATAAAAATTGTCCAAATTATCAGAATATGTAACATACGTATTGATGTTTGTATTGTAAATATTGGGAATTACATACGAAAAAGCCATACCCGTTCGATAAGGTTCTTTTATTTCTTGTCGATGTCGAAAAGTAACCTGATTACCAAGACCTAAAAAATTACGTTCTTGCACTTGTGCGCTAAAATTGGTTGTTGAAGCATCGCCATCAAAGAACATAGTCCAGTTGTCTAATACAGAGATATTTATATCTACTGAATCAATACTTTGAGTAGCAATAGGAGTAATAAGTACGCGGCGAACATAGCTTTGCGAACGAATATTACGCTCAGTTTCTTTAACAAGAAGCGAATCTAAAGGTTGGTTTTTTCTAAAAAGTAATAACTTTCGTATGGCAACTGGTTGAGTTTTGCGATGAAGAGCATTCCCCATTCGTTCCCAACGATTTGTTGGGACTTTGGTAGAATCACGTTCGCTAAATCCGAAAGGGTCAAAAGTACGAATGTGTATATTGCGAATCTTTTTTCCTTGAAATTCGGAAAAATTCCGATGTAAATCTTTTTCAATAAATTGAGTTTTTTGAGTACTACTTGATGTGTTAATAGAACGAAATATCAGTTGATGTAACTTTCGGGTTATTTTTCCTTTCTCGGAGCGTTCTTGCAGATTTTCGTAGAGTTTTTGTGATTTGTCATTATTTGCTTTTTCTTCAATAGAGCGTACTTGCAACGTATCTTGCGATATAGCATACGTTGCAAATAGGCTAAAAATAAGACAGATAACATATTTTTTCATAAGTAGTTAAAAATATTTTTAACGTTTTGAAGTAAAAAATGAATGTAAAATAGTTTCACATTCTTCTTCTAAAATACCCGAAATAAATTGTGTTTTTGGGTGAAGTATTCCGCCAATTGTTCGAAAACCCCGTTTTGGGTCAGAGGCTCCAATTACAACACGTTGTATTCTGCTCCAATACAAAGCCCCTGCACACATAGAACAAGGTTCAAGTGTAACGTATATCGTACAATTAGTTAGATATTTTCCTCCCAAATACTCCGATGCAGCTGTTATGGCTTGTATTTCGGCATGTGCTGTAACATCTTGCAAATGTTCGGTGAGATTATACGCTTTGGCAATGATTTGATTATCAACAACAATAACAGCCCCTACAGGAATTTCACCTTTGGCAAGTGCTTTTTCAGCCTCTAAAAGAGCTTTTTGCATAAAATATTCGTCAGAAAATACAGATAACATTATTCAAAAATAAAGATATGAATTTTATTTTATTAAAAAAAAGAAAGTAATAAAAAACGCTTTAAAATATTGACTATCAATATAATAAAGCGTGCTATTTGTGCGGGTGATAGGACTCGAACCTACACACCTCACGGCACCAGATCCTAAGTCTGGCGTGTCTACCAATTTCACCACACCCGCAATACTCGTTGTATGAAATACGAGTGCAAAGTTACATTATTTTTTCGTTCTAACAATTATTTTTAGTACTTTTTTCGAAATAAAATTTAAAATATTGAATATTAGTGTTTTATAAAAAATACTTTCTAAAAAAGAGATAAATTTAAAAAAGCAAATACAAAAGACAATTTATTTGCAGATAAAAACAAAATATTTTTGAAAAAATTATCAATTTTTCTTTTTAAAAACATTTTATTGTCTTATTTTTGTCAAAAATTTTATTTCATCTTATGAAAAAGATCTTAATTGTCGGTACTATTTGTTTTTTTTCAGCCATAGGTTTTGCTCAAAATAAGGAAGGATTCAGCACGCGTTATCAATCTTTTCTCAAAGGAGATATTATTATGTTCGGAAATCAAATTCTCAATAGGCAAACCAAGCAAGCAACAGCCAATGAATCTTATACTGATTTGGGAAGAAACATTAAGACAAATGATGATTTTTCGATGGAATATATTGATGTAGATAAAGATAAAACAACATTTTCATCAAGTGTTGCTTCGATGCTTTCTCCTTTGAAAGGAAAAATGAAAATTGCCTTTGCAGGACTTTATTGGACAGCTATTTATCCTTATGAACGAGGAAAAATAGCAGATAAAAAATTTGTCAGTGAAGATGACGTTAGAGAACCTTTTGAACAAGTACTTTTAAAATTACCTAAACATAAGGAATATGTACCTATACAAGGAAAAATTGTATTTGATGGAGATGGAAATGAAGAATATATGGATAATACTCCATATGTGGCTTTTGCTGATATTACAACGTTGTTACAAGAACTTAAAAATCCTGCGGGAGAATATACAGTTGCTAATATTCGTGCCGGGAAAGGTCACATAAAAGGAGGCTCGGCAGCAGGGTGGGCTATTGTAGTGGTTTACGAAGATACCGAACAGATAACCAAGCGAATTGAAATCAAAGACGGATTTCTCCCTGTCCAACAACAAGAAATACCCATTACTTTTGATAATTTTAAAACACCCAATGATATAGAATCAATTGCTCGTATAGCAGGCGCAACGCTCGAATGCGATGCAAGAGTAGGAGAGAATAAATTGGCAGTGCGTACCAATACAAGCGGGATTTATATCGAAACAGATAAACGTAATGTAGATAACTTTTTCAATAGTTCTATTACCGAAGATGAAGAATATCAATTGAAACGTAATCCACAAAGTATCAATACGTTAGGATTTGATATTTTCTCGACAGAAATACCAAATTATGAAAATGAAATTATTTCTGTTGGGACAACTTCATTGGACATAGACGTCATTAGTACCAAAGACAAATTTTATCTTTTCTTATTAGTACTGAGTATCGATTCGCAAGAAAATATAATTGTAGCTAAAACTGAGTCTGCTCAATCTGAAAATCAATCGCAAGAAGTAGCTCAACCTCAATTAGAATCTAAGCGAGAAATTCAGAAAGAATCTGCTGAAAAAGAGGTAGTTATAGAAAAACAACCTACACCAACACCCACTATTCCACAAGATGTTCGTAAGGCTACTATAGTAGGTGTAGAGAAAGGTTTTTATACTATATTAGGTGCTTTTTCTACATCGGAAAATGCAGACAAATACATTCAAAAACAAAAAGGACTTACTCTGCAAAAACTTTTTTATTCTGAAAAATCAATGTATTATGTTTATTATTCTCATTCTAAATCATACAATGATGCACTGAAAAAACAAATGGACTTTGTAAAACTCAAAGAAACAAATTTAGCTATTAAAGCGATGAAAACACCTTGGATATTCTTTGTTCAGAATTAAAGATGATATATCAAAATAAGCATTGATTGTTAAAAATTGAGTATAAGTGTTTAATTTGATTTTACTTTTGTTATGATTTTTATGCTTTGGTAACTTATATTTGATGAGAAGTTTTATATTTACAAAAGGATTTTTAAAAAGAATTATGAAGATAATCAAACAGATTAAATTTTGGTACTACATTTATAGTTATGACCGAATTTTCTTTAGAAAAAATCATAAAATTAAAAATTTGTATGTCCGTAATAAATGATTTCTGCTGTAATAATTTATCAAAAATGTGAAGCTTAACTATTTATTTGATTCTCAATTGTGTTTTTTCTGTTTTTTTATTTTAGCAAATATACTCTTTTATTGGTAATAAACAGAGATACATATTTATTATAATGTAATACAACTTATTCAAAAAATAAGGATTTATCAAATCTGATAAATCCTTATAATTATTATCACTAATTGATATTAACTTTCAAATCAACTATTTCAGGCTCTGTCGAAGTACCTGCTCCATCATTATAATTTCCTGTTCGAGATATAATATCAACTCCTTGTTTGGTTTGGTCTTTTATATAATATTTACCATTTTTTTGGTAAGAGTCTGTACCATTTAATTTCCAATAAGCAAATAAACCTTCTGTTTGAGGATCTACTCCCAGCATATTTTCACGTAATTGGTTGGCAGTACGAGCAATATTCCAAATGCGACATTCACTCATATAACCATTCCAAGTACGACTTGAGTCATAATCATAAGCATAACCAATGAAAAAATTGCCACTATTCAAATCAAAAGAGCTAATATCAACAGTTTTATTGGCTACTTTTTCACCATTTATATAGATTTCGGCCAATTTTGTACTTCCATTATATACAAATGCTACATGATACCATTTTTTAGTATCAAACAAAATAGATGCATTAAATTGAATTCCTCCTGCTATTTGAATTTGATTTGTTTCAATAGTAGTATCTCCAAATCGAAACATTAAATTTCCTTCTATTCCCATAATTGTTTTTATCCAGTTAAAGCTATTGGCATATATAAGAGCTTCATAAGTTACTGATTTGAACTGTGTATTCGCAGGTATTGGGACAGAAAAATATTTGCCGTGAAATCGAGCAACCTTACTAATTACAATTGGTTTTACAACACTTATAAAAATAGTTTTTGCTTCAATGGTAGGGATACTTGCCTTTTTTATTTGAATGGGAATCAGAAAAGAAGTTCCTTCTTTGATTTGGTTTAGCTTCGTAACAGTCAATTTACAAGGTTGCGCATATATATCACCCTTTTTGATTGTAGAGGAACTGGTTTCCAAACTCAGATTTTCAGTTGGCATATATTGATACTTTGTTCCATTTTTTTGGTTATATTCCTCCACGATAGCAGAACTGCCTATTTGATATTCTACATTCACATCGTCTTCAATCAAATCGGAAATGCGAGTAATAATGTCGTATTTGTACGAGTCTGTATCTTGTTTCACTTCTATTTTGACTTGTTCTTTTTCAAAATATATTTTGGGCTCCAATAACGCATTTTCTTTGTCTTTATTGCAAGTAATAAAGAGTGAAAAAATAAGTAATAAGGTAGTATAATTGAAATATTTCATTGTGTTACTTTTAGGTTAATTTTATTTTTTCATATATTCATCATATGATTTATGCATCAGGTATATGGCTTTACGTGTCCATTTATAGTCTGGTTTGTTGTCGTAGTCATTATCCATACGATACGAACCGACACCACCTTTAGCCCCTTTCTTAGAATTGAAGATTGCTTGATCTAATAAAGCTCCTCCCGATTGAGAATACGATTCAAAATTTTCAGTAAAAATATGTTTACGGGTATCGTAATACTCCTGATAATAGTTTTGAGTTTCGGTGACTCTTCCTTCCAGATGTCGGTCGCCATAAGCTTGAGATACATAGTAATCAAAATAAGGAACAGATTCTTTTGATACGTTCCATAGTTCGCCATCGACAAGCAAATATCTACGTTTTCCTGTATTGATGGTAGCCTTAGGACCTAAATATTTCCCTAATTCTTCTACCAAAATGTGTAGATATTTCCCTGCATCATGATAATCGTTTTTTAAATTTCCATCACCATCACCAGCACCTGATGGTTCCCAATCAATATCCAAACCATCATAATCATTTTTTACAATAGAATCAACCAGAACACGAGCATACTTTCTGATGGCTTCGGTATGGTCGTCAGTACCTCTTATACCACTTTTAAAGCCCCAATATTCTTCGTGTGCTTTTGTAATTTTCTTATTAATTTCTGCTTCAGATAAACCTGAATTCTCTTTTTTGATATTTTCTGCTATATGGGGAGGATTGATACCTGTTCCAATATTGTGTAAGATATAACAAACCAATACTTTTGTTCCTTTAACTTTCTGTATATAAGCCTTATCATTTTTTTTGGCTTCATTCATATTAAAAGGACCACTCCACATAGATACGATATCAATACTATCAGGAAGTGTAGATAAATAGCCTTTTCTTACAGCACCTGCTGGCGCCCAGTTACTAAACCAACCGAAAGAAACAGGTCGCCCGTAATTTTCAGCCATAGCTTTCCAATCTCTTAAATCTTTAAAGAATGCTGCGCTTTCTTCAATATTTAACATATTGTTATTTCCTCCTATATGATCTATTTCTTCTAATTCTTCTTTAGTCCAATCACTACAAGATGTTAAAAATAGACTCAATAACGATGTTATTAAAACAATTTTTTGTATGTATTTCATAATAATTTTATTTTTTGTCCCACCAAACTTTAGTATTACCTGTATTAGGTCCTGCTAACATTTCAAGCGCTTTATCAAGATTGGCACGTTCTTCTGTTGATAATTCCGATACTGGATATTTTAGTCGTCTAACACCTTCTTGTGAGGAAATTTCGCCTCCACTTTTATTTTGTTTTATTGGGTGCAATCTCGGATATCCGGTTCGTCTCCATTCGGACCAAGCTTCTTGTCCATTGGGATAAAGAGCTATCCACTTTTGAATCATTATTTTCTCAAGTTTGGTTTCTTCCGACCCCTCCCACTTGGTTGTTGTTGTTGTTGGGGCGTCATTTGTTCCCCAAACTCTTGATTTAGAATCATATTTTGTAGGCTGTTTATTTGAATTCAAATAATCATCAACTTTGGCAGATATTCCATTTTCTTCAAAAGACATTAGAATCCCTTGTTTGTAGAAATCTTCAGCATTTCCGCCCATATTCCATCCTAATAACGCTCCTTCGGCTCTTAGAAAACAAATTTCGGAAGCCCTCATCCAATACGTAGGGGTCTCTTTTTCAATATTGGGAATAGAGAATAATTTCCATTCTTCATTTTTATTACCGAAACCTGTTGGTATTGCTTGATATTTGTCTCCAGTAAAAGGTACTTCTTGTGCAAAACGACTTGTACTTGGCTTAAAATATGCAGGCAAACGAGGGTCTTCATAACCTACTAAGTAAGAAAACATTGAAGAACTCATTCGAGTTTCTGCGTACTGATTGGCACAAGTTTCAATATTATTGATAAATGCAGAGCCTGCTCCTTTTGCCATTTTGGCTTCTTCTGCTCTTAAAGTGATTACTCCCATAGGATGATTGATCGCCTGTTCGGCATATTTTTGAGCCTTAGTAGCATCAGCATAACGAATACGCATTGCCAAACGCAGCATCAATGAATTAGCATATTTTACCCATTGTTTGATATCTCCAGCATATACAGCATCGTATTGGGTAAAAAGCTTTGCTCCCTGTTCTGCTTTATTAGTTAGTACTTTAATAGCATCTGTTAGGTCATCAAAAAAATATTGATAGACATCTTGTTGGCTATCATAAGGTACTACAAATAATGCTTCTCCTGCTCTTTTGTAAGGAATAGGACCAAACATATCGGTTGTTTTGTGCCAAGCCGAAATTTTCAAAATTTGAGCCAAAGCAAAAGCCTCTGGGAAGTTTGATTTTTGAGCTTCGTCTTTTATAGAACTCCATAGAGGTAATATTTCTGTATAAGAACTTGAATAGGAAGATTTGTTCCAACCTTCAAGTAAGAAATAAGTTGTATTATTAGCTCCTCCATTCCAATCCTGATTTTGTGAAAAATATCCGCTCCACGTATCGGCAGCCAAGTGATATGCTGTTTGATATTTGTTGATGATATCTGTTCCGTTGGCTTGCGTACCTACTGGAGTTACACGCGTTTGCATAGCTGTTATTTTTGCACCAATGGCAATTCCGTCAGTTTTTCCCATTTTTGGGGTCATTCCGAACTTGTCGGTGTTTATCTCTTCAAATTTGTTGCACGATGGTAATAACATCATTATAACAAGACTTAAATATTTTGTATTTTTCATAATTCTATAATTTTACTTTAAGACTAAAACCAATACTTCTTAAACTTGGTTGCATAAAATAATCATTCCCTTGCCCATATGTGGCTGTTGAAGGTGTTAGTTCGGGGTCAAAAGGAGCTTTGTTGTAAATCATCCAAAGATTGTTGGATATTAACGAAATTGTTAGTTCATTTAGTTTATTTTTGAACCAAGTTTTAGGAAAAGTATAGCTTAATGATACTTCTTGTAAGCGAACATTTGTAGCATTATATGTATAATATCCTGCCAAAGCAGTTTCTCCACTTCCTATGAGTTCGTAATATTTTTTTGTATCGAATTTTCCTTGACTACCCAGTATAACGCCACCATTATTTCTTGCAAGGGCTGAAACCTCTGAAACTCCAAATCTGTCCATAATGGCTTGTGTTGAAGAAGTTACCACGCCTCCGAAACGACCACTGATTAAGAAGTTAAAATTAAATCCTTTATATCCTAATGAATTACTCCAACCAATAGTATAGTCAGGAGTTGTTTTTCCTAAAAATACAGGATCTGTATTCTCTAAACTTAACTCTCCACTTTCGGGAATATAAATAAACCCTTGATTGTCTTTTTTCAAAAATTTTGAAGCATAAATATCACTGATACCTCCACCTTCTTTGAGAATAGTTCTTCCACCATCTTTACGCACTTCATTGATGTTGAATGGCTTAGAACTGATGTTGTGTTTGTAGTCTTTAACCATTTCTTTAATTTCATTTTTGTTATGAGTAAATGAAGCCGAAGAGCTTATTCTAAAATTTTTAAATTCTTTGTTATACCCTAAACTCATTTCAATACCCTGATTTTGAACATTTCCTGCTTGTAGGTAAATCTCTTTAAAGCCTGTACTTTCTGGAAGTGGTGCTTTGAATGTTTGATTGTATGTGTTGGAGCGATACCAAGTGATATCAAGCGAAAAACCTTTGAGAAAGCGAGCATTGAGCCCCCATTCGAACGAACGAGTGCGTTCTGCTTTAAAATTGGAATACGGATAGATATCATTGGGTTGTAATACTCCACCTTTTATTTTTTGAGTAATGGTTCCGGGTGTTCTACCAGACCAAGCAATTGGTGAAGCTACTTCGGTATAAGAATTTCGTATTTTTAAGAATGGTAAAAATTCTGGCATTTTAAACATTTCGGATATTACTGCTGAGGCTCCCATAGAAGGATAAAAGAACGATTCTTCAGCAGAATTTACCAAGCGAGAATCCCATTCGTTACGTCCTGTGAATGTTAAAAATAACATATTTTTATATCCAAATTCTAAGTTGGCAAGTACTGCAACATTTCTTCTTGCTGCATCTCCTTTATCTTCAAAAACTTTTCCTTCGGAAGGGTTTACATTCTGAATAGAAAATAGATTGGGAACTAAAAGTAAATTGCCTCCATATCCTCTTTCAACAGCTTCATAATCAGAGAAACTACCTCCTGCATTAATGGTGTAACCAAAGTCATCAAAACGATGGTTAATTGTAGCAATTATATCGGAATAGAGTTGATAATCTTTGAATTCGGAATAGTCATAACGTCCCTTAGATTTTGCAAATTTTTCATCGGAAGATGCATATAATTTTCGCTCAAACCCAATGTATGATTGGTCGGTACGTACCCGTGTGGCGATGTTAAACCAGTCTGCAATTTTGTAAGTTAAACCAGCATTAAAGACAAATCGATCTTTGTTGTTCAATGCCAAATTTCGATAAGCTGTCCAATAAGGATTTTGAGGAGCAAATACTCCTTCGCTGATAGGCCAATATTGTACAGGAAGATTTCGGTCAAGGTCATATCTTTCAAAAGTTTTTATTTTTTCAAAATCTTCTCCTCTTGGATAAAGATATGCCGCTACAATAGGATTCCAATACTCTCCTTGTGAAACCATATTGACATCTTTTTGTTTTACGTATGAAGCACCTATGTCTAATTGTACTTTGTCGTCAAAAAATGTAGATGTATTGCGAATAGTGGAGTTGAATCTGTCATACGAATTGTTAGGAACTACTCCATTCGAATTGGTAGAAGCTATTGAAGCGAATGTTTGATTTTGTTTTGTTCCGACAGATAACGTAAGTGAATTTATATAATTTGTACCTGTGTAGAAGAAATTTTTGGCAGGGTCGTAGCTACTTGGTGTAGATAATTTATCACCCCAACTGGTATATTCTCCTGACCTGTTTCCGTATGTGTTTTGGAACTTTGGGAGTAGTAATGGGGTGCTAAATTCAGCAAATGTCGAATAACTTATTTGTAATTTTCCTTCTTTTCCTTTCTTGGTATTGATTAGAATAACGCCGTTGGCTGCATTACTTCCATATAGTGCTGCTGCCGAAGGACCACTCAGTACCGAAATACTTTCAATATCTTCTGGATTAAAATCGGCAATACCTTCACTACCTACTTTTCCTTCTCCTTTTATACCGCTGTCATCCCCTATTTTTGTATTGAATAAAGGTATCCCATCAATTACATACAGAACGGCATTATTTCCTTCGATTGATTTTTCTCCGCGCATTATCACACGTGTGGCACCACCAACTCCCGATGAACTTTTATTGATAGTTACTCCTGCAACTTTGCCATTTAAACTATTGACAAAATTAGCATTTTTAACTTTGTTTAGCTCGTCCGATTTTACCTGTTGTACATTGTAACTTAGCGCCTTCTCTTCACGTTTAATACCCAAAGCTGTAACGACCACTTGTTCTAACTCTTGAGCTTGTTCTTGTAAGACAATCTTCACTCCTGTGCGAGATTCTGTTACTTGCAAAATTTGTTCTTTGAAACCAATGTACGAAAAGACCAATTCGTTTTTGCCGATAGGAACATTAATTTCAAATTTTCCGTCAAAATTGGAAGTTACTCCGATACTAGTACCTTTTACCACAACATTGACACCTATCAGAGGTATCTCCGATGTATCGGTAATTACACCAGTTATTTTTTTGGTTTGTTGTTGAAAAAGAACTGATTTCGAAGACCAATTTTCTGAAAAGGCATACGCCTGGTTAATCCAAAATCCATACAAAAGAGGCAGGAGCGTCAACCACTTCATTCCTTTGCGTTTAGATTTTATTGACATATTTTCCATTATAACAATGTATTAAAGTTAATTTCTGGTTATTTATGCAATAAAGCAAGTTAAGTATAAAGTAGGACAAAGTTACGAAAACGTTTTTTATTGTACAAAACAAAATACAAAATTTGTATTCATTCCAAATAACTTACACTATAATTTCGCCATTTTTCGATAGCTTGTTGCATATCAGTTGGTATTTCACTATCAAAACGGAGAAATTTACCAGTTACGGGATGTTCAAAACCTAATGTTTTGGCATGAAGAGCTTGACGAGGCAATATTTTAAATGTATTTTCGACAAATTGTTTATATTTTGCAAAGGTTGTCCCTTTGCATATTTTGTTCCCGCCATAGCGCTCGTCGTTGAATAATGGATGACCAATATGTTTGAAATGAACTCTGATTTGATGTGTTCTCCCTGTTTCTAATCGACAAGAAACCAAGGTAACATACCCGAAGCGTTCCAAAACTTTGTAATGAGTAACGGCTTCTTTCCCGTGACTTCCGTCTGGGAAAACGTCCATCAAAAGTCGGTCTTTGAGATGTCGCCCAATATGTCCAGTTATTGTTCCTTCATCAGACAAAAGATTGCCCCAAACGATTGCAATATACTCTCTTTCAGAAGTTTTATGAAAAAATTGATTAGAAAGATGCACCATTGCTTCATCAGTTTTGGCAATGACCAAAAGTCCGCTAGTATCTTTGTCTATTCGATGGACTAACCCAGGTCGATTAGAGCTATTGTTAGGCAAATTTTCAAAGTGATAAATTAGCCCATTGATAAGCGTCCCGCTGTAATTTCCATGACCAGGATGCACAACCAATCCCGCAGGTTTGTTAATGACTAAAAGATTGTTATCTTCGTAAATAATATCAATAGGAATATTCTCAGCTGCGAGTAAATACTCGTGTGGAGGGTGAGCAAACATAACTTTGATATCATCATTTGCCTTTACACGGTGATTTGATTTTACAGCTTGTCCATTAACAAAAATATTGCCCTGCTTTGCTGCCTGTTGTATTTTGTTTCGAGTAGCATTTTCAACAAAGTTCATTAAAAACTTATCTACACGTAAGGGGTCTTGTCCTTTGCCTGCTTTAAAGTTATAATGTTCGTATAACTCATCATCGCGGTCTAAATCTTCGTCTAATTCTTGTATCATTCTACGGAAATTTCTTCTTCAGAAGTTTGTATTTGCATAGAAGCAGGAAGATTTGGGTCTATACCATTGCCACATTCCAAATCAACGACTGAGGTTTTTGTAAGTAAATCACCAGGGTGTACTTCTTTCCCTTTATAACTCATTTTCAGTACCATATCTTTACCGATATTGTCTACATAGGTAACTTTACCCACAACCAATCCTACGGCTTTGATAGTTGCCTCGGCACTACGACGTGTTATCTGAATAACACGAGGCACAGATACTTTCTGGTAGCTTGATGGGTTCAAGGTTAGATATATTTTCCGATTTTTCTTTACCTTTTCGCCTGCTTCAGGACTTTGACTTATTACCGAGAACTTCGGAAACTTCGGGTTGTAAGTAGCCGAATCTAATACTTCATATCGCAATTGTTCTTTCTCCAAAATAATTTGAACCTCTGCCAGTGTTTTACGTGATAAATCGGGAACCGAAATAAACTGATCGTGCCGAGTCCAAACATTTAAAAATTTCAGTAACCCAAAAATAAGTAACCCAATAACTACAAGCGCTAATCCCACTTGTGTAAGCCAAAAACGAATAGTCGGATTTTTTAATAATTTCATTTTTGTAAAAATTTAAAAACTATATTTATTATAAATTTTCTCTAATTAAGTTGATGTATTTCATTCTTCTGAACGGCAAGCACACCTTTTACTTTACTAAAATATTTAACCATTTCTTTCAAAGATTTCTCTTCGGGAAAAGTAAACGGCTATAGCATTAAAATTTTCGTACAAATAAACTATTTTTGCTTTCTGTTTTTTTACTGCTTTTTGCAATTTATCTGTACCTATTTGTTTGTCGTAATAAATTACCAAAACATTTGAATATTGTTTATCAGCGATTGGGATTTGCATAATAGTTGCATCGGTCGGGAGTTGTGTTTTTTCTTTTTCTGAAATAATATAAATTCCCGCAGGTGTGGGCAAAATCATTTTAACTTTTGATTTGCAACTCAAAAATAGTAGTGTAATACAGACAAAAATTAATAGCTTCATTTTTAATCAATTATTTTGTTTAAAGTGGCTCGTACTTGCTCACTATTCCAGTTGGCTACCCCGATTTTCTTTATTATAATTTTCCCATTCGGAGCAATTAAAAACGTAGCAGGAATGCTTTTGGAATAGAGCAAACTTGGTAAATCATTCTCGTTGTAAAAAACAGGCATATTATAGCCTTTTTGTTGCATAAACGCCTGTACTTTTTCTTTCGGGTCATTTGTTATTAGCAAAAAAGAAACCGAATTTTTGTAATCATTATAGAGTTTTTGCAGCGATGGCATTTCGGCAATACAGGACGGACACCATGTAGCCCAAAAACTAATAATAATGGGTTTGTTTTTATAGTTTTCAAATGGAATTTGCAATCCGTTTTCATTGGTTATCGTTCCACTATATTCGGTTATTTTTTGCTGATTTTCAACCTTTTCAATAGAAGGAGATATACTAATAAGTCGTAAAACACCTACTTTGAGCGACTTGCCCAAAGGAGTAAAAAACAACAACATCAGTATTCCAATAAAAAGCAAATTTTTAAAGGGAGGCTTTGGTGCTTGTATCATTTTGTAAGTAAATTATCTAATAATTTTCGTATTTCATTGCTGTTCCACCGGGCGTTTCCTTCACTTTGAGCCACTACCCTCGCTTGCTGGTCAATGATATATCCTGAGGGAATTTTCTCAGGGTCGAAAGGCATTTTTTCACCAATAATCAAATATGTTATTTTGAAATTGTACTTTCGGTCGCGTTGCAACTTTTCGGGTAATTCAGGTAATTCGTTGGTAATAATATAAAAATCAACCTTTTGATGATAATCGTTATACAATTTTTGTATTCCGCTTAGGTCAGCCACGCTCATCGCTTGCCACGACGACCAAAAATAGACAAATTTGACCTTCTTTTGAGATTGTTTAAAATTGAATTGCACATTATTTCGGTCTTTTAGTACCCAATCTTCATCAATCGTATATTGCTCGTTTTTTGGCAAAATAGTTGCCGATTTGGCAAAAATACGCTGTAATAATATTTTGCTTTCATACCCTAAGGGAGTTACAAAGAATGAAAGAATTAGTGCAAAAAGCAACAAATTGAATATTGTTCGTCGTTTCATAGTCAATAAATAATAGGCAAAAATACAGCTTTTTGTCAAATAATTTTATTTATCTTTCTTAAAAAGTAAATAATATATCTGTAATAGTGCTAACAATCCATTAGGAACAATAACAGGCCACAAGGGTTTGCTTGTCAGAAAAAAACCATATGTTACAAAACACAAGCACCCAATCATATTAAAAAAACGTATGGTACGTACGTTCTTAAAAATAAAGCCACCGACAATAAATACCGATGCCAAATATCCAATATATTCTGCCCAATTTTCCATATTTTGTATAATTTTTTATTTTCTCATTTTGCAAAGATACAAAAAATCCGTTCACTCAAGGAACGGATTTTTCAAACATCTAACTTATTTATGAAAACAATTAATTCTAATTTGTCGTAAATTTATCTTTGTTAGGATAATATGTAACATTTTCGTTATTGAACTTATCAGCAAGTGTTTGGGTTGCAACAATTATTTTTTCGATATTCATATTTTGTTTAATATCTACTTTATTTAAACTTGCATTTCTACGCAAATCAAGTGTTTTAAGATTTGGGCTGGCAATTGTTACCTGTGTAAGAGTTGAAACATTACCTGTATTGACTGTTGTAAGTGTATTACCTCCGAGTTCTAATGTTTTTAACTTAATAAGGGTACTAATATCTAAGGTTGAAATACTTGCGTACATTTTCAAAGAGATAAGTCCTGTAAAATGTTTAAGCCAAGAAATATCTGTTCCGTTGTAAATATCTACCTCTGTTATTGTTGCCAATTCTGTTTTTGTAAATGAACTATTATTAGTTGGTTTTCTTAATTTATCATTAATTTTTCTCTTTACAGAATTATCAGTAATAGTTATAACATCTCCTGAAGAACTACCTCCATCATCGGCTTTATACTTGTTTGTTTGTTCAGCATTATTTAACAAATTTGCTAAACTGCTTGTAGCAACTTTAATAGTTTGTATTTGAGTGTTATTACTAGTACGTACTATCTGTACGTCAATAGCTATTAGTTTTGTAAGCCCTGTCAAATCAATGGTTGCAGGTAATTTTGGATTTCCTAACAAAGCTAATTTTGTTATATTGGTCAAGCTATTGATATTAGTAATATCTACTAATATGCTGTTATTATTTAAACTCAAAGATGTAATAGCGGGTGCATCTACCTGTGGGAATGCCGTAAATTTGTTTCCGTTCAAACTTAGCGTTGTTAATTTAGGAACATTAGAGAGTTTTAGTTGTGTAAGACTACAATTTCCGATAGTTAGTGATTCTAAATTTGGAAAATCTTCAATTGTTACACTATTTATATATTCTCCAGTTACTTGCAGACGGCTGATATTTTTAAAATATACAATATCTTCCAAGGTTCTTATGCCTTTGTTATTATCTGGGTGAATAGCATCTGTAAAAGCTTTTGCTTCCCCTACAGAGACCTCTTTATCTCCATTTCGGTCAATACTTCCTACACTTAACACGTATTCTTTAAACTTCGCATCTTTAAAATCAATGAGTTGATCCACGACACCATCTGCAGTATATTTGTTTGTATTTTCAGCTCTATTAAGTCGGTCTGCCAAATCTTTATCTTTTACTTTTATATGGTTTAGGTTTGCATTATCTTTTACTATTCTGGTAGTAGCTGACAAATGAAATGACCTTGACAAATCAAGTTCTCTAAAATTGTTCCCTGTAGCAATAATTGTTTTAAGATTTGTTAAATTTTTTGCATTAAGAGAAGTAATTTTGTTATTGCTAATGTTAAGTTCTTGCAAGTTATGAAACCATTCAATTCCTGTAAGATCTACTATTCCCAACCCCGAAACATTGATTATGGTTACTTTTTTAGCTTCTCCAACGCTTATTTCTCCATCTTTGTTGGCATCGAAGTATTTAACTAAATTTGCTTTAAAATTAGCATCTTTAAAGGTTATAATACTATCTTCGGAAGGAAAAACTATAGGTTTCCATTCGTTATTTTCTTTAACAAAAACAATTGAGCGAGTTGTATCTACATAATAGTCTCCGTTTTTCCCAAGATTTAATTCAGGAGCTCCTGTTCCATTGAGTAAACTGGCACCTGCATTCATTTTAAGTGTAGCAATAACTTTCCATGTACCATTTTCGTTTTTGTAAAGAGTTTTGGTGTTAGTATCGAAGTAATAAGTGCCTTTGGTCGAAGAATTAGGCACCCCTACACCCGAGGTAATACCTGTTTGTACATTGATATGATTATCATTTGTACTATCATTGTCCTTGTTGCAAGAATAGGTTGCCCACAAGGTGGGCGCCACAAGTAACAATACGGCTGTTTTTTTTAATAATTTTTTCATTTTGTTAATTGTTTTCTTGTTATTAAATTGTATGATGTTTTCTCGAAATAAATTGATGTTTAGATATATGATTTGGATATCAACATTTCTGGTGCAAATATATAACGAAAAATTAAGTTTAAAAATTGTTAATAAGAAATAAAGGTCTTTTTTATAGTTTTCCACAGAGTAATAAACATTTCAATGCTATCAAATACATTTATAATTTGTCAAAAAATCATTTTTTTGTGCTTTTTATTGAGAAAAAACAGTATTTTATTCATTTTTTTTAAATATTCTAGATTTTAAATATACTTATCAACAAAATAGAATTTTTGTTAATAACTTATATGTTTTTGAGTATTTTCTATAATTTTTGAGCATTTCAAAATCTATTTTTCGATGAATTTTACTGAAAATCAGTCTTCAAACCATATATCAACGCCATTTTCTTCATCAATAATAAAGTTAAAACCTATTGCTAAACCCAAGTAAGGAACTACTTTGGGTAATATTTCTTGTAAGGTTTGTACCGAAATTATTTTCTCGGGTGAGTTTTCATCGGTTTCACCAACAGAGATGTACCAATACTCTACCTCTTTGCCTGCGTTGTCCCAATCAATTATTTTACAGCCAAATATGGGAAGTATAGTTAAGTTTTTACCCACTATAATGACGCTATCTTCTACCTGTATTGGGCAATAAAGAGAATTGTATTTTTGACAAATTTCTTTTTGGATTTCTTCCATTGCTTTTTTGAACAAAAATATAAAAATTTATAACAAAAAGCAAATAAAATTGATTATATTTTTCAAATTAAAAATATAATCAATTGATTATCAATAAATAATGTGTTTTCAAAAAGGTTTAAGGTTTTGAAAAAATTTAAAATAAATATTATTTAGACTTTTGTTTTTTTAACTTTTAATACTTTTATTCTTCGTATTTGTGATAAAAATCGGCTAAAAGCACCGAAATATAGTTCATTTTTTCTTTTGTTGTAATATTTTTTTTGTATATCCGTAATCACTCATAAGCTGTAATATTGGCTAAAACCAATCTGTCAAATAAATGCTCTGCAAAGTAACGACGAATAAGCT
>NZ_BPMA01000039.1 GCF_026005215.1 Capnocytophaga catalasegens
TTTCCCCATCTAAGTAAAGACAGGAATATAATCTCAAGATATTTTCATTTAAATTTTCTTTTTTATTTTCCGTATATTTAAATAAATCGCCTTTTATAGGTATTCTAATAGTATTCCATTTTGCATTAATAGTATATTTTGTTTCGTAAAGAACAACAGCTTTTTTATGAGTATAGTCATAAACTTTTAATATAATTTGCTTATTTATGAGTTCATCTACACTTTCAAAATAAAAATATAGGAAATTAGGTTCATCATAAGGGTGGAGTGTTATTTTTTCTCCTTTAGAATTTACCCAATATCCTTTTATAATTTTACTTGTTACTCCAGCAACTGATAGTCTGGCTACGGATTCTTGTCCTGTTTCTAATAATGTTATTCTTATGCCTGCCATAGTTTAGTCGTTTTTTTGTTCTATTATTTTTAGTTTGATGCGTTCTGTTTTGTCGTTTTTAAAAACATACCCTTTGAGTATGTCGTTTTCTAAACGTTCACCCTTGTATTCAAAATCTATTTCATTATCAGTTAGGTCTAAATCAGCTTCTTTTCCTGCAAGATTTTTACCTTCTATCACTAAATAGACTTCCTCTCCTATCTTTCCTCTATTTCCCAAAATTTTATCATTGAGGTCAGTAAAATAATTCATAATAATTTTAGGTTCTTCTTTGTTAACAGTACCATATTGCACACCTCCTTCTAAACCTTGCATTATTACTTTGTCAGCACTTATTAATTCTATTTCTTCTGTAGCTGTAATAGTTACTTCTTCAGCTTCTTCATAAGAAGTGCCACCTCTTATAGTATAAGTATCACGAACTGTGATGTATATGTTATTAGCTTTCTTAAAAATTCCCATTGATTTTGTTATTTTATATAAGATGTATAACTATTTTGATTTCTAATTGTAATTGTTACTTCTTAAAAATATAAGCATCGCTTCAAAAAAATATAAGCATTGCTTTGCAAAAATATAGTTATCGCTTTATAAAATAAAAGCTGTATGTTTTATTTGAAACATACAGCTTTTTCAAAGGTACACTACATTTTTTCGTATTCAAGTGTATCAAGCATTTTTTTGATGTCTTTTCCTGGTGTCAATATAACCTTAGCATTTTTGATAGAAGAAGAATTTATTTCTTTCTCTGTCGCCTTCCCTTCACTTCCTATACTTACGCACAAACTTCCAAGCTCTCCCAATCGTACGGCTTGTCCGTTTGATAAGGAAGATTGCATTGCTTCTACTAAAGCATAAAGCACAGCACGAATATCGGCACCATTTACAGTACACATTTTTTCAATGTCTTTAGTAAGGTCTGCTAAGGACTTTTCACCTGTGAGATTAGCGGAGGCATAGTATTTCTTCGTTCCTCCACCCGCAACACCTGGTTGCCCTCTTTGAATAACTTTGTATTTTATTGGCATTTTTATAAAATTTTAGTTTGCAAAATTCACTAAAAGTACGACAAAGGTAAGGGTTTTATTTTTATATCCCAAAATATTTTTACTATATTTTTTGATTTTCATTTTTACTAAGAACTGTTATTTGCTTCTTGGGTTATGACTAAGTGTAGTTTACCTTGTATGGCTAACTGAGCAATTTGATTGAAAAAATGGGTTTCCATTGGATACTTCGTTTTTAAATTGATACTTCTGTTTTTATATCCTTATCTTTTAAGGGGCTTTTTTAATAGCGTTTTCAGTGCGATAACTTACTGTGTAGCCGTTTGCCTTTACGATAGCTTCTAAGGCTTGTCGGGCTTTAAGGGTTGCCTCTCGGTCTTGGTCGCTAAGGTTCATAAAGTGCAGTGGTTCAAAAGTTCGGATGATTATCCCTATATAGGACAGGGCTTTAGGGTCAGTTGTTAGGGGTTGTTTGAGTGTGTTCATTAGGATACTCTTTTTTTAGGTTAAACTACTTCTTGAGGTTCTATCTCAAACTCAATGCTTCTTTTGCTACATTGGGTTTGGTCGTACCATTGCAAGTTGGCTAGGTCGTCTTGGGTAAAGGGTAGCTTGTACCGCTTGCAATAGGCTTTTATCACTTCGATTGCTTTGTACTTGCTTGTGCATACTTGCATAAGGACACGGCTACTCATATAGTGCCAGCTATCAGTTTTATAGACTAAGTAAACGCTTTCCATAGGCTGTTAGGTTTTATTAAGGGTTGAGTTTTGGGCTTCTTTGAGTTGCTTTAGTTTAATATATAAGTCCTGCCAATAGGCTTTTAGCCTCTTGTCTAACGCCTTGTGGGTGTTGTCAGTATGCTTATACCCTCTAAAGCTATCGGCTTGCGCTAAGGCTTTATCAAGGTCGGTTACCTCTATAGGTGCACCATTGAGGTCTGTTATTATCATTTTTCAAAGGTTTTAAAAAGTTCTTCAAAACAGATGTCGTCCGTCCAATACTCATCGGAGGAGTATTTTCCATAGGCTTTTATATAGAAATCATCGTATCGAGTAAATACGCTTCGGTAAATATCCAAACGGCTTTCAGGCGTATTGAAAGAGGCTAATTCCTCCTCAGTGAGTTCCACAAAAGCCCAAGTGCGTTCTTCCAAAAAGGATAAATCGGGCTGTTGCTCATCGCTGAGGGTATAAAAGTCGGTTCTTGCCTCATAGAAACTAAGGTTTACAAAATCGGGGTCGCTCTTTAGGGTAGCCACTTGTTGGGCTACTTTTTTCACTTTCTCAAGCCATTGCTCGGTAAGGGTGATAAGGGCAAAGTCGCAACTATCCCATTCGCTATTGGTATAGGCACGCACCAAAAGGTGTGTCGTAGGTGTTTTGCTGATATTCATTTTCTGTTCAATTTTAAAGGGTTATACATTTAGAAAGGCAAATCGTTCTCGTCTTCCTCTGCTACTTGTCCTGCTGTGACTTGGGGCTTTGGCAAAGGTGTTATGGCATTTGTGTTATTTGTCTCACTTGCAGAGGTATTAGGTGTTACTTCTGCTTTCTTGTTAAAGTGGAATTTGATTTTGGAGGTGTGAAAGTTCAAGCCTGCTTGAGGTTCTCCCTCACGATTGAGCCACGCTCGTGCCGATACTCGTCCTTCCAATTCAACTAATGTGCCTTTGGTAAGATACGGAGCAACCCCCGTACTGAGCCAATAAGCACAGTCAAAAAAGGAGGTCTGTTGTACGTTTTCACCTGCTTTGTTTCGGTAGTTGTCGTTCACTGCTACAGAGAAATTAACGACTTGTTTGCCATTTGATAGGGTTTGCACTTGTGCATTTTCGGTAAGTCTTCCTACAATATTCATAAGCGTTCTATTTGTTATTAGGTTACTAAATTTCTACTATTTGGTCTATGCGCCCATAAAGATAGGCACGGAGGCTGGTGCGGTCGATAGCATAGTATTCATACCAAGTATTATACTGCTTTACAATGAACTTTCTCAGTACATCGGAAAAATCAAATCGGTAGCCCAATAAGGGGATAGCATTTCTGAAAAAGCAGTTACTATTGACCGCTTGGGTAATCCAATTTTTCTCTATTTGGGTGAGTTTCTCACCGCTATTGAGCTTTACACGGAGCTGATAGACTTGGCAGTCTTTCAGATGCTCTAAGGGACTTATTTCGTGAGACACGAATTTGGTTGCGATACAGGGTTCTTTTTTCATCTTGTTGCATTTTAGGAGTTTTATACTGCTTTACGGCTTGTTTGGACACGATACGCACGATTTTCGGCTTTTAGGTTGTCTTTTTGAAATTTTTTATTCGACAATGGGAGGAAAAGCGGTATTCGTTTCAAAAAACAATCTGTAAGAAGCGGCATTTTTCTCATATTTGACATTTTTTTTATTCGCTTAAAGGTCGGAATGAGCTGGTTTCGTTTCGAGTGCCATAAAAGGTCTGTGTTTAGCTTCTGCAAGGTTTTTCAAAAAAATACTACCCGCAGGACAACGGACAAGGGCTGGATATTTTTTTGAAAACCCATCGGGCTTGACCTTGCAAGAAGCGTTAATAACACAGAAATACCTTTAACTTATATAATTCTTAAAAGGATTGCGATAGATGATACCCTTGTCTATAGCTATTTCTACCATTTTACAAAGGGGCATCATATAAACCCATATTGTGTTGTGAGTAAGACTTTTATTAACTCTAAGATAGAAGTCAAAATCGTTGATAAAGTCTTCTGTAAGCTCTTTGAAAGAAATATCACTTCTGCGGTATTTGTACTGGATAAACTCACTCAAATGAGTATATACATTTTCGTATTTGTTGAGCGTGCTGTAACTTCTAACACCTTTTTCTACCATCAAGGCAAAGTCTTCTTTGAACTTCTCATAGACTTTTAGCAAGGAATCTTCCATTACTCCTATACCTAGGAAAGTGGCTTTTAGCTTCTGAGCAGTAACCACTCCCTCGTACTTCATCAGCTCTTCATAATGAGTAACCATACGTGAGCGGATCTCTTCCAGCTTGCGGTTGAGTTGGGTAGCTTCCTCTGTTTTACCTGTTACTCTGCCGTATTTCAAATCCCATTTCTGTGGAAGAATTTCAAGTTTGGTACTAAACTGAGCTACCTGATTGTCAATGGTAATACGCCCCATAATAGCAACCTTACCGTTCTTTTTTGGGGCATTCTTTTTAAGGTAGAACAATACCTTAAAGGTTGAGCGTTTTACTTTTTTCATACTCTAATTTTTTAATTTGCGAAAGTACTTTTTATCAAGTTACTGTACAATATGAAAAAAGGTGTAAAACACTGAAATATAACCTACTAATAAAAAATATTTTTCAAGGTATTAGGTGACGATTTAGAAACCTAATTTTGAAAAAGCCTGTCCAAATCATCTAAGACTCTGTCTTCTCTTATCTTCCTATTAAAAAAATAATCCTCTTTGTATGAGCTAATTATATTATTTTTTGTAGTTTTGCATTTTAAATTCTATTTTGATTAAAAATTTTTTAATAAATATGGAAATCCCTTCAAAATATTTACCTAATTCGGTAGAAGAAAAATGGTATGCCTACTGGCTAAAATATAATTTCTTCCACTCAACTCCCGATGAAAGAACGCCTTACACTATTGTAATTCCCCCGCCAAATGTTACGGGAATTTTGCATATGGGGCATATGCTCAATAACACAATTCAAGATGTACTTATCCGCCGTGCAAGGCTAAAAGGCTTCAATGCTTGTTGGGTGCCGGGTACCGACCACGCTTCTATTGCCACCGAAGCCAAAGTAGTGGCAAAGCTCAAAGAACAAGGCATTGACAAAGCCAACCTTACACGTGAGGAATTCCTCAAACACGCTTGGGATTGGACACATCAGTATGGTGGTGTTATCCTTGAGCAGCTCAAAAAACTCGGCTGTTCGTGCGATTGGGACAGAACCAAATTCACCCTCGATGATGACCTTTATGCTTCGGTGATAAAGGTGTTTGTCGATTTATACAATAAAGGATACATCTATCGCGGATATCGAATGGTCAATTGGGACCCCGAAGCCAAAACCACACTTTCGGATGAAGAGGTTATTTATAAAGAACAGAACGGAAAACTTTTCTATCTGAAATACTATATATCCTCCCCCAACCCCTCCGAAGGAGGGGAGTTGCAGGACGTTCAAAATAAAAACTCCAATCCAATCGCAATGGAAGCTCCCTCTCCTTCGGAGAGGGCGGGGGGAGAGGAATATCTTTTGGTAGCTACCACGCGTCCCGAAACAATTTTCGGCGATATTGCCGTTTGTATCAACCCCAACGATGAGCGTTACAAACATCTGAAAGGCAAAAAAGTAATCGTGCCAATTGTTAATCGTGTTGTGCCGATTATCGAAGACGAATACGTGGATATTGAGTTTGGAACAGGAGCCTTGAAAATCACTCCGGCTCACGACAAAAACGACTACGAAATCGGCGAACGCCATAAACTCGAAATCATCGACGCCTTTACCGACGATGCCAAACTGAATCATCACGGATTGTATTACGAAGGAAAAGACCGATTTGTAGTTCGCAAAGAGATAGTTAAAGAACTCGAAACCAAAGATTTATTGCTGAAAACAGAAGATTATCTTAATAAAGTCGGCACATCGGAACGTACAGGGGCTGTTATCGAACAACGCCCACTCGACCAATGGTTTTTGAAGATGGAAGATTTGGTAAAACCTGCCATCAGCGGAGTTTTGGAAAGTGAAGAAATCAATTTCTTCCCCAAAAGATATGAAAATACCTATCGCCATTGGATGGAAAACATCCGCGATTGGAACATTTCGCGTCAGCTTTGGTGGGGACAACAAATTCCGGCGTATTATTATGGTAGTGGAAAAGAAGATTTCGTAGTTGCCGAAACCAAAGAAAAAGCCTTAGAATTGGCAAAAGCAAAATCTAATAACCATTCCCTAACCACTAATGACTTGAAACAGGACGAAGACGCTCTCGATACGTGGTTCTCTTCGTGGTTGTGGCCAATGAGCGTTTTTGGTGGAATTTTAGACTCTGAAAACGAAGAATACAATTATTATTACCCCACGAGCGACTTGGTTACAGCTCCTGACATCATTTTCTTCTGGGTGGCGAGAATGATTATGGCAGGGTACGAATTCAAAGGGAAAAAACCTTTTACCAATGTCTATTTCACTGGATTGGTTCGCGACAAGCAGGGACGAAAAATGTCTAAATCATTGGGCAATTCGCCCGATGCGTTGAAATTGATTGATGACTTTGGTGCGGACGGCGTTCGTGTGGGGCTTTTATTGTCGTCCGCAGCAGGAAATGACTTACTTTTCGATGAGGCACTTTGTCAGCAAGGTAGCGGATTTGCCAACAAGATTTGGAATGCCTTCCGACTCGTGAAAGGTTGGGAAATTTCGGAGGCTAATCAGCCTGAGAATAACCGAATTGCCATAGAATGGTACAGAAATAAGTTCCAAAAGGTACTTGGCGAAACCGAAGACGATTTTGCAAAATACAGAATCTCCGATGCCTTGATGAAAATTTACAAATTGGTGTGGGACGACTTCTGTTCGTGGCTTTTGGAGATGGTAAAACCTGCTTACGGACAGCCGATTGACCAAAAAACCTTTGCAGAAATTATCGCCATTTTTGAAGATAACCTCAAATTGTTGCATCCGTTTATGCCTTTCATCACGGAGGAAATCTGGCAACATATCACCGAACGAAAACCTGAGGAGGCTCTGGTAGTGGCAAAATATCCTGAAATAACTTCGTTCGATGAGCGGATTTTAGCCGAATTTGAGACCGCTGCCGAAGTAATTTCGGGCGTCAGAACCGTGCGAAAAGAGAAAAACATTCCGTTTAAGGAAGAAATGCCTCTTTCGGTACTCAACAACGAACAAACGGCAACGACTTTCGATGTGATTATCGCCAAATTGGGGAATTTGTCCGAACTGAAATATGTTAGCCAAAAGGTAGAGGGAGCGATTTCGTTCCGAGTGAAGTCCAACGAGTATTTTATCCCGATGCAGGGCAACATCAATGTAGAGGAAGAAATCAAAAAACTCGAAGAGGAACTCAAATATACGCAAGGCTTTTTGGCTTCGGTGGAGAAAAAACTTTCCAACGAGAAGTTTGTCAGCTCCGCTCCCGAAAAAGTGGTGGAAATGGAACGCAAAAAACTTTCCGACGCACTGGCGAAGATTGAAACCATTCAGGAAAGCCTTAAAAACTTGCGGGGGTAAGGAAAAAAGAAAAGTGTAAAGGATAAAGTTAAAAGAAAGGGCGAAAGGTTTTTTCGCCTTTTCTTTTAAATGTGATAAAAAAAGGAATAATTTTTAATTTTAAAATCTAAAAGTTTTTAAAGTGAGTAATAATTCAAGAGAAGAAATATTAAAAAAAGCAAAACTAGAATCCGAATTATCAGATTTAAAGCAACACGCTGATAAAATGATTAGAGGATTTGAGAAGTTTAACAACAAATCATCTAATCGAGCTATTTGGGAATTAATCCAAAATGCTTGTGATTTAACTTCTGAATGTGAAGTGATTTTAGATTATACCAATGGATTTTCATTTACTCACAACGGAAAACCATTTACGCCAAAATCACTAATTTCACTCATAAAACAAGTAAGTGGAAAATATGGTGAAGAATCTGAAAATCCACAAGTTGGAAAATATGGGACAGGTTTTTTAACAACACATACTTTTGGAAGAAAATTTCAGATTAATTCAATTCTGAAAGCTGAAGATTTATATTTTGAAATCAAGGATTTTTTAATTGACCGTAGCCCAAAAGAATGGGAAGAGTTAAGTAAAAATATTAGCAATCAACAAAATAAAGTTTATCAAATTATTGAAAGTCAAACACCTATTTCAAATCCTGAAATAACAACAACTTTCACTTTTTTACCTGAAACAGAGCAAGAACAAACCTACATTTTAGAATCAAATAAGCATTTGGAAGATTACATTCCAATCGTTCTGACTATTAATGATCGACTCAAAAAAGTAACAATTATCCAAAATGATAACAAAACTTTATTTGAAAGAACTTTAAAAGAAAAAGTTCAAAATGATAAAGGAATTGAACTACACAAAACAATTATTTCAGTAAATGGAAATCCAAGAACACTTTATTCCATTGTTGAAAATGACATCCAAATCGAAGTAATTCTTCCTATTAATGAAGAGCTTGATTTGTTTGAATTTTCAAAAGAAATAGCTCGATTATTTTTATATTATCCTTTAATTGGTTCAGAAGATTTTGGATTGAACTTCATTATCAATTGTAATAAATTTTCACCTACTGAACCAAGAGATGGAATACACTTGCAAAGTAACAAAGACCAAGTAAAAGACCAAGAAGAGGCAAATCGAAAAATAATAAAAAAAGTTTCTCAACTGATTTTTGATTTTTTAAAAAGTAATGTATTAGAAGTTTCAAATCCACATTTATACGCCCAAATAAATTTTAAAAGAGATACAGAAGATTCTGAACTAAATAAATATTTTGAAATACTACAAAAAGAATGGATTAAAGAATATAAATTATTATCAATTGTTGAAACTACTGATGGTTTTAAAACTATTAACGAAGTTCGTTTTTTTGATGAAGAGCTTTTAAGCAGTATAGAGGCTTTTGAAGATATTTATACTTTAGCATCCAAATTTTATAATAATATTCCAACTAAAGATAATATTATTTTGTGGAGCAAATTTGCAAAAGAATGGAATGATAAAAGTATTCAATTCATTAGTCATAAAGATTTAGTTGACGGGATTTCAAAAAAACATCTATCTGATTTTAACAAAGATTGCTTAATTAACTATTATAAGAATTATTGTATATCCGTAATTAA
>NZ_BPMA01000040.1 GCF_026005215.1 Capnocytophaga catalasegens
AAGTCTAGAGTGGGCTAGTTTGCCTCATATAGGAAATAATAGTAATTATTCTTTTAAAGGTAACCCACAACCAGCTATTTCTGTAGCCACCACTACAGTTACTGAAGCCGTAGAGGAGGATACTTCTAATATTGATGATTTTTGCTTTAATGAAGGTGGCTTTCAATACACTCAATTAGGGTTAGCTTGCAAAAAAGGTGATTTTAGAAGCCGTGAAAACACTTCTTGCCAAAGGTGCTGATAGAGATTTCGCAAAACAAAAAGGAGAGGAAAAATTTGATTCTTTTTTAGTAGCCCTTGAAAGTGGCAACTTGTCCTTGGTAAAATATATTTTTGAAGATGTTTATAAAGAACATTTAGGACTTGATGGTGATTATCTGCTACCAGGAAGTTCATATATTATTCAATCAAGTCCTCTTATCATAGCTTGTAAATCCAACAGCCTACCAGTAGTAAGCTATTTATTACAAAAGGAGCTTCTACAGAATGTGTACCTTTGCCTTATACTGAAGAATTCTTTCGGGAATCACCTCTGTTGATAGCGTATGAAAAGAACAACTACGAAATGGCTAAACTACTCATCAAAGCAAATGCCGATTTAAGTGATCCTGATAGAACAGATAGGTATTCTCTTGCTGATGTATTTGTTAAAAGAGGAGGTAAATGGCGAGATTTAGTATTTGGAGATAATAGCATAGATAAAATCGTCTATTCAAAGAAAAAGGATTTAAATGGAGATGGTATAGACGACTCTATACTTATCTACCAACCTAAAAATAATTTAAACAGTGGAGATTATTTTGTAACGAGAATAAGGTTTAGTGAACTCCTCCCTCTTCTTTCCTTATCAAATGTGCTAATTCGGGGTCGTTTTCAATACGGGTGAGCTCATCGGTGATGAATTGGATGATATCGGTTTTTACCTGCTTATAGTTAGCTTGTATTTGTTGTTGCATTTGGTCTTCTCCATTTTTGTCTTCAAAGGAGAGGATTTGAGGTATTTTCTGGTAGGCTTTGGTCTCAGCAGCTACTTTCTCGTTATCTACTATAATCTGAGCGTGGAATATCTTCTGCTCAATACGCTCGTCAAAATTATCAGAAACAGCTCCTACAAACATCCCTTGAGTAAGATTGGATATTTTGCTGGCAGGAATCAAACTATCCAATTGTGTAGATATGGAAGTAGAAGTGTCATTGTGGTTAATCGTAGTAGATTGTCTTTTCTGCAATACCTTTCCAAAACGTTCAGAAAGGGTTTTAGCTGTTTCCCCTACTACTTGTCCGCTAAAGATATTCCCCACCGTATTTTGTATCACCTTGCTTTCCTTATCGCCATAATCACGAGTGAGCTGAGAATAATCTTGGAAACCTAAACAAACGGCTACTTTATTGCTTCGAGCAGTAGCTATCAGGTTGTCTAAGCCTCTGAAATAAATGGTAGGCAACTCGTCAATAATCACAGAGGATTTGAGCTGTCCTTTCTTGTTGATGAGCTTTACAATGCGTGAATTGTACAAGCCTAAAGCTGCTGAATAGATATTCTGCCTATCAGGATTGTTGCCTACACAAAGGATTTTAGGTTCTTTAGGATTATTGATATCCAATGAAAAATCATCACCTGTCATTACCCAATAGAGCTGTGGAGAAATCATCCTTGAGAGCGGTATTTTGGCTGAGGCTATCTGTCCCTGTAATTGGTCTTGTGCTCCTCCCTGCCAAGCGTCCATAAAGGGCGATAGGTAGTTTTCAAGCTCTGAGTAGGAGGTTAAGATGGTAAATATATCCGCATAGGGCTTGTTTAATAGCTCAATGGCGTGCGGGAAGGTACAGTACTTCCCCCCCCCCCCTTCATAAATCTTCAAAAACCAAATAATAGCAGCTAAGAGAATGATAGGCGACTCCACAAAGAAATCATTCCATTTGTTTTATCTTTTTTTAGTTTTTGTACGTCTTTTTATTTCTTTTGGAGAAAGGACTATACTATCATTTTCATATAGCATATAGTTATTAGTGTAGATTTCTTTATACCTTCCTTTGTCATCATATATTTTATGGAGAATATAGTCGTTGCCTCTTTTAGCATTATGGAAATAGAGTTCTTTTATAAGTTTATTATCTTTATAATGATATGATGTACCAACAGACATTCCTGTATTAACATCTTCATTTTTAACAGTCCCTTGACAAACTTTCTCTACTATATTTCCTTTTTTATCATATATAATATGTAACTCACTACATCTAACAGTATCTTTATCATAAATAATACTATCCTTTTCAGGGAAATAATAAACATACTCTAAGACTCTTCCTTTTTCATCATAGTAAAATTCAGTAAGGGGTCTAAGGTATTTAGAATTTTCTATATATCCATAGTACGCTTTATTCTTCAATTTACCCTTTGAAGAATATTTCAAGTGTATTTCTTTGCTATTAATTGTATCTTCCCCTCTATAAAAAATAGAATCTTTATAGAAAATATGTTCTTCTCCATACATAGGTTGGAGGTTGATAGAATCTAATCTTTCTATATAAGAAATAATACTATCAGGTTTCACTACTTTTGTATTGTAGAAATGTTCTTTATGTATATTCCTGTTTATACAAGACACAGTGAAATAAAGGTATAATATGTAATTAATCCATCGTATCATTAGAGTAGGAGTTTTCGATGTTATAAATTAATCCTTTAACTAATTGCTCTGCTATTTTATCAATATTACTAAATAAAGCTTTTGCTTCACGAGGATTTGTTAAAAAACCTAATTCTACCAACACTTTTCTTTTTGTTTTGTTAGAAGAACTAAGGACTTGTAATCCTCTAATATCTTCTTTAGGAGAATCTTTTTCTTTTTCGATGATGTTGTAATATTTATAAATATCTTCTGCTAATTGTTTGCTTTTATGTTTAATATTTTCATCTAATGTTTGAGGGTAAATTGTATGAGAACCAAAAGAGTTAAAAGTACCTCCATCTGAATGTATAGATATGAAATAATCTGCTTGGTTGTCATTTGCTATTTTTATTCTTTTTGCACGTGTTTCTTGGTTATCCGTTCCCTTTATTGTAGATTCAGTACGAGTTAAATAACACTCATAACCTTTACTTTTTAATATTTCAGAAAATTTAACTGCCACATCAAAAACTAAGCCTCTTTCATTTCTTTTACTATCTTCTTTTTCAGAAACACCCCATTTTTTATATTCATTTATTACATACTCAGGTAATTCCATTATATCTGAATCTTTGTATATGAAATTTCCTTCACTATCTTTTTTAGGGTTTCCTTCTGTGTCTTTTACTTTATGTCTATAAATACGGCAGGCTGTGCCTGTATTTCCTTTTATATACCCATGACCTGGATCAATTACTATGATAGGTTTTCTTTTGTTAAGGTAAAATGCAGTATCTAAACCATACCATATATTGGGATTATCAATATAGTTATACTTATAGTTTTTTAAATTATAGCAAACTTCTTTGTTTATTTTTCCTTCTTTTAAAGCAGCAACAGAGATTGCTACATAAAGGGTTCTTTCTTTTTGAAGAATAAAATGAGGAAAATCTTTTTTCTCTTTCTTGTTAATTCCTAAAGATATTGGAGTTATAGCTTGTGTAGCAGTACCTCCTTTACCTTCATAATTGCCAACTGTAATAATTAATTCTTGAGAATCTTGGTCAGAGAGATTAACAGTTTTATTACTCTCTATATACTGAAGTATATTTACCTTGATAGTATCTCCTTTTTCCAAGTTCTCTGTTTCGATAACAATATACATTTTGCTATCTACCCAACCTTCTTTTATTTTTTCAAAAGAGATATTTCCACTATTGTTCTTTACCTCTTTTGCAAAAAAGACATTGGATATTTGTTTTGCTTTTATTTTTAATTGCGGTGGTTTTATTTTAAAATTTGCCATAGATTATTCTTCTATTTCTTTTTGGGGTTTAACTATTTTCAACTTTTCCTGTTGTATATCTTCATTAATAGTGAGATTACCAAGTATATCATCTTTTAAAACTTGCCCTTTATATTCAAAATCTCTTTCGTTATTGGATAAGTCAATATCAACTGTTCTACCTATCATATTTTTAGTTTCTAATACTAAATACAGTTCTTGTCCTATGGTAGCTTCTTCAATTTTATTGCCTTCTAAATCAGTATAATATTTAGCTATTACTTCTGGTTCAGTATCTGTTTGCTTTTTCTTTTGTCTTTCAATTTCACCAGTAAGATAACCTCCAAAGCGTATATCGGTGTAATATATTTCGTTGGTAATTAGGGTTAGTACTGGTATTGTTAGATGGTTTATAGTGCCTTTTTGGTGATCAAATTCACTTTCAAATTTTACTCCTGTGGAATAAATAATTTCGTGTTGCTCTACCACTCGTTTCCAAATTATATCGTAAAGCACTATCTTTACCCGTTGTGGTTCTTCACTTTTGTTGAGTACCCAACGATAAAAGAATTCATCATCCTTTTCGGGATAGAATGATACATTAAAGACCATTTCATTTAGGAAAGAGGAACGACCATTACTTCCCAAGAGTTTACTTGCTTGGAAGTTATAGCTTAAAAGGGTTCTTTCTCCTCCATCGAAGTATAATTTGGCTATTACTGACATCAGATTATGTTTTGAAAATTACACAACAAAGGTAGTGAAGATTTTTAAAACTCATTAGAGAACTTATCAGTGATCGTATCTAATAAAAATTTCTTATAAGTAACGGCTTCAACTTTTTGTATGTCATTAGCGTTACAATCTCTACGTGTACCTTCTGTCTTCTTAACTGAAATTTTGGATTTATTTACCTTATAAGTATAGGTTGTGATGCTTGTTATTTTTTCGGAAAGATAGCATACTCTTTCTTTTAAAGGTAGTTGAATTGTTAATAGAACAGTATCTTTCTCAACCTCGTAAATCATCATATGTTCGGAATAACCTAAACATCCTGCTTCACATTGTTGATAGTATTCCACAATGTCTTTCTTGCCATCGTGATTCCAATCTTTGTATTTAAAGTTTCTTTTAGCACGATATATTGATGCTATATCTTTAAAGATAACTTTCTTGTCTCTCACTACAAAATCATATACTGTATTTCCTAAGGTAAAGATAGATAATAGCAAATTAGGCTCTAAAGTTGTTTCTTGATAGTTTATCTCTTCGTGGATATCGAATGCATTGGTTATATCCTCTTGTAAATCGGTATTTTTACTTACAAGAAAATTGAAATGTTTAGTTTCTTTATATTTTTGGGCAATGCTATCGGGCAGTGAAAAGGTGAAAGGAACATTGTTATTGTCATTTACACTCACATTATTATCCTTAACATTATTTCTACATTGAAATAAGTATAACGAACTTAAAAATAAAAATATTATTCTCATTTGCTCTTTTTATTTTTATTAGTTTTTTTTACTGGATATTTATCATTTAACTGACTGTAAAAAATAGAACAAGCTTTTTGAGTTCTTACTTCCCATAAACAATATAGAGTAAGTTTTAAAATTCCTGGACCACTCACTAATTCTACAGTGGAATCTTTCCATTTGTATGATACCTTTGGTTTTTCATTGTCTATGGTTTGTAGTTTTGAAGTGTCTTTAGGATTTATACCAACAAGAACATAATGTTCAGCTGTAGTGTACATATGTAATGGTTTTAGATGTTTTTCCCTATGTCTTTCATATTTGGTATAATATTTTTTTAAATTATTATACATATTGTTGGAAAGTTTATTCTTATCATAAATACCAATGACACGAGAATCATAATATAAAGACTTTTGTCTAAAGTGTGCCATTGGATCATATTTTTGTTTTTTATCACTATTCCCTGTAAAAACATCTCCACCATCCCAATGAGTTGATCCATTTGAATAGTCTTTACCTCCTGTTATAGCATTTATAACAGAAAAAATAGTTATTTTAAACCATTGATCGCTTCTATTCTCAGGTTTAGATTCTGTAATATATCTGTAGCCAGGAGTTTTGTCTGCTTTTGCATATGTGTAACTTGAAGGAATTTTTGGAATAGAAAGAATCTTTTCTTTCTTCATATAATTGTATATGGCATTCCCTAAACAGTATCTTTCTTCTTTTAATTCATTTTCTGGAATCCCAATACTTACACTATTTTTATCACTTGCTTCACCGTTAATAATTCCAGCATAGGAAAGAAAATCCTTATGAGAAATCGGATTATCAAATAATTTTAATAAATTTTCTTCTTTGTTAATTGAAGACCATTTATTTTTCGATTTATTGTATTCTTCTTGTGTAGTAATATAAACTTTACTACTATTCTCATTGCCACCAAGAAAAGCTCCCTCTTTGGTGTAATAGATATATTCAGTATTATCTTTTTGAGAAGATACTACCTTTGGAAACTTAATTTGCAATGTATTTCCCACACCACTACTAAAACGTACAGTAGCTATATTTGTTTTTTGATTTTCTGCCATTAGGTTTAATTTTTAGGTTCAACAGTTTTTAATTTGATACGAGTAGTATTTCCTGTGATAGCAATATCTTTTAGAACATCGTTTTCTACTATTTGACCTTCGTATTCATAATCAATGCGAGGGTCGTTTAGGTCTATAGTGAGCGTTTGGTTTGAAGCGTTTTCAGTTTCAAGATATAAATATATTTCCATTTCAGGCTCTAATTCATCTTGGCTTATACGATTTCCTTCTATATCCTTAAAGTAATACCCTACAATTTCGGGTTCTTTAGATACCTTTTTTTGTCTCTCAAGTTCACCAGTAATATATCCTCCAAAGCGTATATCGGTGTAATATATTTCGTTGGTAATTAGGGTTAGTACTGGTATTGTTAGATGGTTTATAGTGCCTTTTTGGTGATCAAATTCACTTTCAAATTTTACTCCTGTGGAATAAATAATTTCGTGTTGCTCTACCACTCGTTTCCAAATTATATCGTAAAGCACTATCTTTACCCGTTGTGGTTCTTCACTTTTGTTGAGTACCCAACGATAAAAGAACTCATCTCCTTTTTCAGGATAGAATGATACATTGAATACCATTTCTTTTAAGAAAGAAGGATGTCCATTATTCCCTAAATATTTATTTGCTTGGAAGTTATAACTTAAAAGGGTTCTTTCTCCTCCATCGAAGTATAACTTAGCTATTACTGACATATTTTTATCTATTTTAGTTATTGTTTAAATACTTTATTTAAACGGTTGATTTTCAATCATAATTAATAACTCATAAAAATATAAGTATTGTTTTGAAAAAATATAAGCATCGCTTTATAAAAATATAGGCATTGCTCTATAATAATATAACTAATTACTTAAAAAGGTAAGTGTGTGTTAATTTAAACATACACTTACCTTTTGATAAGACACACTACATTTTTTCGTATTCAAGCGTGTCAAGCATTTTTTTGATGTCTTTTCCAGGTGTAAAGATAACTTTAGCATTTTTGATGGAAGAAGAATTTATTTCTTTCTCTGTCGCTTTTCCTTCACTTCCTATACTTACGCGTAAACTTCCAAGCTCTCCCAATCGTACGGCTTGCCCGTTTGACAAGGAAGATTGCATTGCCTCTACCAAAGCATAAAGCACAGCCCGGATATCTGCGCCATTTACAGTACACATTTTTTCAATGTCTTTAGTAAGGTCAGCTAAGGATTTTTCACCTGTAAGGTTGGCAGAGGCATAGTATTTCTTTGTTCCTCCACCTGCAACACCTGGTTGCCCTCTTTGGATAACTTTATATTTTATTGGTATTTCTATGAAATTTTAGATTATACAATTCATTAAAAGGTGCAACAAAGATAAGACTTTTATTTTTAAAACCAAAAAAATGTTTACTATTTTTTATTTTTATAGAAGTATTTCTTCTTCATTTAGTCGAAAGACATATCTAAAAGAAGCAGGATTTATCTTCTTATTTCTACCTATGGGGCGTTTGTGAGTTGTTTTCTGTAAGGTCATATAAATTCAGTGTTAGTAGAAAACCACGACTTCGGAGTGCGTTTTAAGCTCCCTGCAAGGGCAAGTGGTTTTGAGGTGCCTATACGGCTACTGCATGCCTCAAAACACAACTTGCTCTGTTCGGGTGAATAGAAAATTCTCCCTAACGGTTGAATTTTAATTAGCCATAAAAAGAGAAATTAACACTACGAGCGGGTAAAGTGATTTCAGGGTGCAAAACAAGTGATTTCTTAGCAAAGGATTTGTATATAACACAAAGCCAATCACTTCCTTACAAAGCCATTTACAACCCTACATAAGGCTATATGTATATTTGTATGTTTCTTTGCACCCGCATACCAAAGCAAGTATGTACAAAAGTAAAAATGCAATTAGGTAGCTATGTAGCTACAAAGCTATAAAGCTACAGAAGTATGTATATACATAAGTAATTAGATAATTAGTCAATTACTTATGTGAGTAAATACTTACTTATAGAGGTAGTTAGATAATTGGCTAATTACAGATAGTTGTATTTGAATAGCTATGCACTTATATACTTATTGAATTACAAACATATTTAAACACATATATATGACATCAACGACAAAATTCATTAGCTTTTCTACCCAAAAAGGAGGGGTAGGAAAAAGTATCTTTACCACCTTAGTAGCTAGCTTGCTACACTACCGAATGGGCTACAATGTAGCAGTGATGGATTGTGATTATCCACAATACAGCCTACACCGAATGCGAGAACAAGACCTCAAAACAGTGATGAACAACGAGCATTTTAAGAAAGCTGCTCATAGGCAGTTTAGTGAGCTAAACAAAAAGGCATATCCCATAATACAATGTAAGCCTAATGAAGCCCTCGAAAAGGCTCAACAGCTCATCGCAGAGACACCTTTCCCTATAGAGGTTATACTTTTTGATATGCCAGGGACAGTAAACACCGCAGGGATATTGACCTTGCTGGCACAAATGCATCACATTTTCTCACCTATCACTGCCGATAGAGTGGTGATTGAAAGTACTTTGAGTTTTACTGAGGTACTTTCCAATATCATCGCTAAGAATACCAAAAGTACTATTAAAAGCGTGCATTTGTTTTGGAATCAGGTAGATGGGAGAGAAAAATCGCCTTTGTACAAGATTTATGAGCAAGTGATCGCTGATTTAGGTTTGAACCTGATGCAAGCCTATATCTCTGATAGCAAGCGTTTTCGCAAAGACGGCACAGAGAATCAACGATTGGTATTCCGTTCTACCTTAATGCCTGCTGATGAGAAGTTGATGAGTGCTTGTCATTTGGACGACTTTATTGATGAGTTGGTACAGATTATTCAGTAAAACCTAAAGATATGAAGACAGTAAAACCCATAGACGAAAACGAGCTAATGGAGCTAATGGCAGGCAAGCAACCCACGCCTGCCCCTTCCATTGCTACGGATCCGATAGAGACAGAAAAAGCACCCCTGAAACCAGCTCCTGCCAAAAAGAAAAAGGCAGAACTCTACGAGTATGAAAGTTATTTTTTTGAGCAAGGAGAGACTTCAGCAAGGGAAGGAAAATCGGTGTATATACGCCCTGAGTTTCACCAGCGAATAGCCCGCATTGTACAGGTGATAGGAGAAGACAAGATCAGTCTGTACAACTATTTGGATAATGTGCTCAAAGCGCATTTTGAGCAGTACCAAGAGGAAATTACACAGAGTTTTGAACAGAAATACAAACCTATATTTTAACAATGGAAAAGATTATCATTTTACTGCTTATCGTGGTGATTTTGTTGTTGCTATCGGACAAAATGCCTATAACACATTCTAAAAAGATAGCTACTAAACCTAAAGCTACCCCTATACCCAAACCAGCTCCTTCAACTTCAGTAATGGGGGAAAGCAGGTTTGTACCTCCTGCAAAGGTAACCCCTACAGCTATCCCCTTGACAGAAAAGGAGCAACAGGACATTATCGCAGAATGGAATGAGGAATCTACCGTAAGTCTTGAAGATGAGGAAGAGGATTTGCGCAGTTATCGTACAGAGGCAGAGGACAATGATTTTGCTACAGGGCTTTCATTTGAGGACTTGGAAAATGTAGCTACTTTCCTCTCTGAGGATAAAGAAGAAGTTACCACCGAGAACATAGAGTTACTGCAAAAAGTAGAGGGTACCAGCCTATTAGAAGCCATAGAAAAAGCCTTGCCCCAAGCGACTCTTAAAGTAAGTGCGCTCTTGGAGAAGGCGCTGCCTAAAACTGCAGAGAGTAAAACAGAATTTGATATTAGGGAGTTTGCGTAAAGGGATACTCTCTGTTTTTAATTTATTATTTTCTATTTTCAGGTAGATCACAATTACAAATACGTTCTTTGAGAAAAGATATTGATTGAGGGTGATTTTTTTTTATAAACGTCCATACTATATACTTCTCGTCAATAATTTGCCGGGCTCTAAAAATAGATTTTGTTTTGCTATCATTTTCAATATATTTTATGTATACCTTTGTCTTTTTTACATCACAATTAAAGGGTTCTATAGTATAGTAATATTCATGTTCATAAAATGTTGGGTAGTATATATCTAACTTATATATTTTATTGTTTTTATAATACTTAATAATATTTCCATTATTTAATATTTTACTACCTTTATCAAAAGCTAAAGTATAGAAATAATCATTATTAATAATAACCTTATAAAAACCATTTAGTGGAGTTTTTTCTTCTTTTAAAATATAAACATCAGTTGTTAATATTCCTATTCTTGGGTCTTCTATATAGATGTCTTGGCTAATAAAAGCTATGTTTGACTCTCGTACTGTAATTGTATCTTTTTGAGAATAAGAGAGACTACTATTTATCAGGAGTAATAAAAATAAAATCTTTTTCATAATTCTTGAAGATCATTTGTGTCTTTTTGCATATCTAACCATTGCCATTTCCAAAACATTTCTTTTTGTTTATTTAAGTTCTTTTTATCTGGGTAGTCCATTATATTTTCTGTTTGTCTTTTTTCAAAAAGATGTTTTTGAACGATATCAGCCTCTGTTATAACTTCATCAAAAGAATGTGTTAAACCTAGAGTATGTCCTATTTCATGAACTAAAGTTGAATTTCTCAAAAGAGAATGATTATACATTAACATTATATACCTACCTTCTTTCTTTATCTCATCTGCAAAAGCATCAAGTTTACCATCGTCTCTTACTCTTTCTCCAATACTATTAATATATTCAAAAGGAGCCATTTTAATTGTCATAGGAAGTAAAAAAACAGTAACTCCTTTTTCTTCTGTATAATTTTCTTTATATATATCAATTAAACCCCTTAAAAAGTTTAATAATTCATTGCCGTTTTGACATTCTATAATCCCTCCAATATCTGATATTGAATTAATAATTCTATTAATTCCTAGAACATCTCCATTAATTTTATTTTTGATATTTCTGAGATTACCAAAATTAATACTGATTTTTCTATAGTCAATTCTGTTTTTATTATCTTTTATTGGATTATAAATTATAGAAGTTTGTTGCAAAATATTTTTAAAGAGTTTCTCATTATGTTCTATGTATTTTTTCCAATTTTTAGTAGTAGGTTTTAAATCTCGTTTTCTATCTTCTTCTCTTATAAAATCCTCTTCAATATAAAATTTTATTTTATTAGGAAAAAATGATAAAGTTGTTTTGGTAGGAATATACTGATAGATACTTCCACAAAACTCTACCTCTACAAAGCGTACATTTAATTTATATTGTACATCGTTTTTCATTACCATTAACTTTCCTATTTCAGGGTCTTTTTCATCTTTGTAAGCTCCCTTTTCTTTTACTTTTATTTTAATCTCTGTGTTTTGTGTTAGAGGTGATTTACAAGTAAGTTCTATTTCTTTAAATTTTCCGTTCCCTTCCAAAGGAACTTCTGTAAAGTTGATTTCAGCTAATGAAAGCTCAAACAAATCACTATTAAAATCAAAATAAATAATAAGGTTACTATTATTAATTGGCGTTTCAGTTAAGTTTTCACGAACTAAAGATAGATTGATTTTCTTGTTTGGAATAATATTTAAAAAAGAACAATAATAGTCCTTACCTCTTAAAGAAAAAGGATTTTCTACATCTTCACTATGATATTCTTTTTTTAAGTCATTAATATCTGAAACACAAACATCTGCACCTCCTTCACTATTCGGTAAATATTCCTTTCTTAGCCAATCAAAGCCAAAATCTCCACTGTATTTCTTTGGCAGGCGAAAATGGATAAAAAAGTCAGGTTCATTATCACTATCGTTAGATTCTGACTGTTCAATCTTCTGTTCTCCATCTTCTTTCCCCAATCCCTGCATTATTACTCTTTTTTGACTAATAAGCTCTAAATCACCATTAGTTGCTTCTATGATAACTTCCTCAGCCTCTTTATAAGAAGAGCCACTTATAGAGGTATAAGTATCACGAACGGTAATATATATGTTATTTGCTTTCTTGAAAATTCCCATAGTTTTAAGATTTAAAAAGTGCTAAGAACAGAGTGTCTTTTTATTCACGTTACAAAAATACAAAAAAATCCTTAGACTATAAACCCCTTTTTTTCCTTTTTTTATAAAATCCTTATGTCCCAGACAACTCCACTCTTGGAGAAGGCGTTGCCTAAAACTGTAGAGAGTAAAACGGAGTTTGATATTAGAGAGTTTGTGTGAGGGGGAATTGATTTTCTAAGGGCAATCACAAAGTTTTTTAGAAATATAAAAATTTCCTAAACGCCCTAATTTGCGAAACTTCCAATTAATTTTATCCCCTTTCATCCTTTGTTTAGCATACAAAGTATCTTTGATATAATCTTTCCAATAATCTTTTTCATATATTATTGTTTTTTTTCTTTGCAATTAAAATTATCTATAGAATAATAAGAGAGACCAGAAACAGAATCAGCAAAATAGATATCTAATCTATAGAGTTTGTTACTCTTGTAAAATTTAATTACTCTATCTTTTTTCCAGTCACTTTTACTTCCGTTTTGAAAGTGTAATGTATAAAAGGTATTGTTATCAATAATTACTTTATAAAATCCATTCAGTATTTCCTTTTTTTCTTTTAAGACATAATAGGGTACTGAGCTGTAACCAATTCTAGGACCTACATATTTATGTGTATACATAAATAAATATATCATGTTCATTTATGGTAATTGTATCTTGCTGTGAATATGCAATGACACAATTTAAAATGAATAATAAATATAAAAACTGCTTCATAATTATTTATTTTTTAAATCATTAGTATCATTTTGCATTATTTTCCATTGCCACTTAAAAAAACTTTCTTGTTTTTTATTCTCTTCATTTTCGGAAGGATAATCCATTACATTATTTGTTTCTCCCTTTTTAAAAAGAGGAACAATAGGAATAACTCTTCCTTTATCTATTGTTACAAATTCTGGGAAAGAATGTATTAATCCTAATGTATGTGCTATTTCATGTATCAGTATTGCATCTCTTAAATTATTTAAATTACCATTATCATTCAAATTATTGAGCATAATGTATCTACCTTCTTTAAAAATATCATCAGAATATGTTTCAAAATATAAATCAAAAAAGTTTATTTCTTTTCACATTCACAAATATCTTCTCGAGGATAAAATACATTTAATGATTTTTTCTTATTATACACCTTATATCTCACGAATTTTCCACTAATTTTCTTTTTAGCCTGTAGTGTATCTACAACTTCTTCTCTTAGTATATTCTTTTTATAAATAGTAACTTTTTTCATTTTACAATCAAAAGGGGTTATGGTATAATAAAAGGTACTTTCATAAAATTCAGGGTAATAGATGTCTATTTTATAAAGTTTATTATCCTTGTAATACTTCACTATGTTGTTACTCACCTGACTATTTTTATTTCCAACTTCAAAATAACAAGTGTAGAAGCTGTTGTTACCAACAATTACTTTATAAAATCCGTCTAATGGTTTCCCTGTATTATTTAAAGCATGATAAGATGTTATTTCTATGCCTCCTCTTGGGCTATGGGAAGAGGTTTTCTTAATATGATTAATATCAGATTGCTTTATAACAATAGTATCTTTCTGAGCATATATAGTAGTACTCAGAAAAAGTAATAAATATAAAAAGTTTCTCATAGCTTTTCAGGTATTAAGTCAATATCATCATTTTGCATTATCTTCCATTGCCATTTGAAAAAACTTTCTTGTTTTTTAATTCTATTAGTTTCAGAAGGATAATCCATTATATTATCAGTTTTATACTCTTCAAATATGAATATAGGATCGAGTATTCTATTAGTAATGGGGTCTATTTCTCTCTTTTGAAATGGATGAAATAATCCTAATGTATGAGCTATTTCGTGGATTAATGTTGATTTTATAAAATCTATATGATTATTAACTAACATTATGTATTTACCCTCTTTGAAAAGACTATCTGAAAAAGCATCATATATTATAACCTTTTGTTCTTTTCTGTTTTCTTCCCAAAAAATGGATATATTTGTTGCATTATTTAAATATTTATTTTCTCCTACTTTTATAGGTTTTATATTTATAGGAAGCAGAAAAACAATAACTCCTTTTTCTTCTTCTTTATATGTTTCTTTATAAGAATCTATTAATCCTGATAAAAAATTCATTATCTCTTTATCATCATATTTAATATTTATAAAATTTTTCTCTATACTAACTATTGTAGAATTTATTTTATTAACTCCTTTATTTTCAAAATCTGTTGTCCCATATTCTCTATTTTCCCCAAAGTCAATTGTAATTTTTCTATAATTTTCATTAGGATTATAAATAATAAAGGATTGTTGTAAGAGATTTTTAAAAAGTTGCTTATTATCTTTTACATAATCTTTCCAATTTTCAATAGTTGTTTCTGTAATTACTTTTTTTTCTTTATCTAATACATTAGGACTATTATTTTTATATTTAATTTTTCCATTAGAGAAAGATAAGGATGTTTTTATGTGATATTCCTTATCCTCCTCGTTTTCTCTAATTTTTATATTATGTTTCTTAAAAAGACTTCCTTTAAATTCCACTTCTACAAAACGTACATTTAATTTATATTGTATATCGTTTTTCATTACCATTAGCTTTCCTACTTCAGGGTCGTCCTCTCTTTTAGGGTCGTCTTTCTCCCTTATCTTTATTTTTATTTCAGTATTTTTCGTCAAAGGAGATATACAAGTGAGTTCTATTTCTTTATAACCACTATCTCCTTCTGAAGGAATTTCTGTAAAATTAAATTCAGAAGATGAAAATTCAAAATAATTCTCCTCATAATCAAAATAAATAACAATATCGCTATTATCTAACGGTGGATTTATTAAGTTTTCGCGGACTAAGCTCAATTTAATTTTCTTATTTGGAAAAACATTTAAAAAAGAACAATAATAGTCTTTTCCTCTTAAAGAAAAAGGATTTTCCACATCTTCACTATGATATTCTTTTTTTAAATCATTAATGTCTGAAACACATATTCCTTGCCCCCCCCTTCATCAATTGGTAAATATTCTTTTCTTAACCAATCAAAGCCAAAATCTCCATCATATTTCTTTGGTAAACGAAAATGGATAAAAAAGTCAGGTTCATTATCACTATCGTTAGATTCTGACTGTTCAATCTTCTGTTCTCCATCTTCTTTTCCCAATCCCTGCATTATTACTCTTTTTTGACTAATAAGCTCTAAATCACCATTAGTTGCTTCTATGATAACTTCCTCAGCCTCTTCATAAGAAGAGCCACTTATAGAGGTATAAGTGGCACGAACAGTAATGTATATGTTATTTGCTTTCTTGAAAATTCCCATAGTTTTAAGATTTAAAAAGTGCTAAAAATAGAGTGCCGTTTTATCCACGTTACAAAAATACAAAAAAATCCTTAGACTATAAACTCCTTTTTCTCCTTTTTTATAAAATCCTTATCTCCCAAGCGACACTTAAAGTAAGTGCGCTCTTGGAGAAGGCGTTGCCTAAAACCGTAGAAAGTAAAATGGAGTTTGATATTAGGGAGTTTGTGTGAGAGTAGCTATGTCGCACAGAATTTCATCTGCTACGGCAAAGATAGGTTGTTTCACCCATAAATTCTTATTTCCTATGATATAACAGCGTTTTTTAGCTCGTGTTACAGCAACATTGAGCATATTAGGTTTCTCAGAAGCCCATCTACGAGATCCTTCTCTATTGGGTTGGCTACCTAAAACTAAGAATACTACATCAGCTTCTTTTCCTTGAAAAGTATGGATAGTGCCACAAAGTAATTTTGGGTCATTAAACCTTTCTCTTAATACTCTGTCACATTCTTTAGCTACTGCTTTAAAGGGAGAAATTACATAAACATTGTCTTGGTATGTCTCCCTCAATTCAGCTATTTTTTGTGCAAGGAACTCTATTTCCTCCTTTATCACTTGAGAGTCTCCTTCTCCACCTCCTACTACATCAAACCAACAAGAAGCCCCTAAATATTTTTCAGAAGACTTTTCTGTAGAGGTTCCCAATACCATTTGATCTTGGTATGCAATTTTATTAGCTATAGAAAACATAGGGTCTTGACATCTTCTATGTGTTCTGAGAGGGAAGCCTGTCCAAGTGTTTTCATCTATTTGGGTACCATAAACAGATATTCTGTCAGCTAACCTCTGAACAGAAGATGCATAAGGAGACCATACTTCTGGAATACCCTTGTCATTTCTGAATTTATTGACCAAATTTTTAGATATTGTAACCACAGGTTCTATTTGTAGAGGATCGCCCACTATTACACATCTCTTAGAACGTTGTATGAGCCCTACAGCAGATTGTGGAGTAGCTTGTCCTGCTTCATCAATAAGTAACCATCCAATTTGATTCTTATCAATATTAGGGAAAAGCCTACTTGCAGAAGCTAAGGAGGTAGAGACAACAGGAACACATAAAAAGAAAGAATCCCATAAAATACTTGTTAGTTCCTTAGAAACCGTAGCTCTTCCTAAAATCATTTCAAAGAATGATTTTAGGTTATTCTTAAATTTCTTAGCATTAGCTAAGATAGCATATTTGTGTATTTCTAATGCTTTTAGAAAAATCTGACTACGTAAAGTTGCTACTTTTTTAGAATGATATGGACTAAGTAAGTGTATTTCTTTTAAGTCTTTAGAAGTAAATTCCTCATTGAATAGATTTTTTGTTTCAATCCCATATTTATTGATTAGTTCTTCTAAATTATTCTCACTTACTTTGCTTTTTGGAGAGAGTATTCCTGTCTTAAGACAATTTACAAAAGCCTCCAAAGCAGATTTTGTATTTTCTGTTTTATTATCCTCTAAGTATTGGTTAGTAGCCTTCTTCTTAAACTCTTCAAAAGACAACAATAATTGTTTGAATTCTTTTACAGAATTGTTGAAAAGTTCTTGGTTTTTAGCTTCATTATTGAGGTTCTCTTCTAATATTGTAGAAAAGTCTCTTTCATTTTCTTTATAGTTCCACCAGAAGTTATTGTAAAAAGCAATTTTGTTAGCAGAATTACCCAAAGCAGCGGCTAAGATACCCCAATTTTCCTTATCGGTTATCTTAGAGGCGCAATCTGCAAAATAGTCTGCTTCAGGGAAAGAGTTTTTGTCAATTTTTTCTGCTTGTGGCAACTCCTTACTGATATTTTCTACTGCTGAATTATTGTTGCTTGCTACTACTATTCCAAAATTGTTAAGCAATTTAGGAGCAAGTTTGTATATAAAGAGATAAGAGGAATCACTTATATCTACTTTCTGATGTCCATTGAATAGCTTATCGCAACCTAAATCAGCTAAAACTTTAGCTCTTCTTACAATAACTTCAGCAATAACATCTAAAAGTAAAGTTGTTTTACCTGTACCTGGAGGTCCATTTACACCTTGTACCCCAGAATATTCGAGTTCTGAAAGAATAGTATTTACAGCTCCCATTTGTGCAGTACATAAGCCATGTTCAATTTTCGATGGCCATCTACCCGCTGTGAGGTTCTGCGGATTTATAGTGTTAAACAGATACTGTTTGTTTTGTATTAAATCTTGCTTTTTATCAGCTACAGAAAGACTTAAATAACTTTGTAAAGTAGGACTAAAATCATTTGAAGCAATAAGTCTGTTCAAATCATCTAAGAAAAAACTATTTAGGAAAGGAACTTCAGATTCAGTATCTTTTTTAACTTGTTTTTCAAGAACGTATACTTCAATATCTTGCGTGAGCCAAGGATTTTCTTCTTTTAAGTAGGCTATTTCATTTTTGATATGTTCCCAAGAAACAGTATCGCCTGTTGGTATTTCTTCTTTAGCTTCATTAAATTGAGGTATATTGTACCTTTCTAAAAATTTTAAACTACTCTCTTCTAATTCTTCTTTTACAAGAGATAAATCTTTCCTTCTTGTAAGAAGCGTTAACCCTACCACATAACTTGCTATTGTATAACTTTTGAAGTTGGGTTTTCCTTCTTCATCAAGGTTTATACAGGACAAACAAGTGTAGCCATCAATAGGTTCTTCCCATTCCTCTTTTACTTTATTTTTTAGTAGATTATCTACATACGCTACTATCGTTTTTTGAGAGATTTTACCAAAAAATAGAGCGTAACTCCATTTTTTGTTTTTCTCTGTTGGGCGAGTTTGTTGCCAAGGCAATGAAGAAAAGGTCTTCAATGGATAAAGCCTTCCTTGTCCTTGATTGGCTTTGGGAAAGTTTGGAAGGTTGAAAATTTCAACATCTCTCCAGAAGTGTAGTATGTCTTGCTGATTCATATCTTGTTAAAGTTAAAATCCATACTTTTTTTCTCTATTTTTAAAGGCTGTTTCTCCTCCTTCGAGTATTTCACAAATATGCTGTCTAATTCCTTGACTATATAGAATTTCACTTATAGTGTTATCTTTTTCCATTGAAGATTCTATACTTCCAAAGATATAATCAAATTTCCTATTATTCTTATTTGGAGAGTTTACGCCTTGCTGATTCGAAACTATAACTAATTCGCTATCCGCTCCGATGACAATATTGGAATTATGTGTAACTATAATAATTTGCCTTTCTTTTTTCTTGCTTTTTATATAAGTTACTAATTCATTATAAATAGCTCTATTATCTAAGTCGTCTTCAGGTTGGTCAATCAATATAGGACATTCTTTTTTGCTGAAATCTAATAGTAACATTAAAATGATAAAAGCTTTCTTACCTTCTGACATAGCCTTAAATTTATCAGTGTCATATTCTATTTCGTAAGAAATATTAAAGAAATTAGTTCCTAATAGTTCTTTTATGAGTTTTTGATTGTCATATCCTCCTTTTAATGTTATAGAATTAGATAATAATAACTCAAACATACTAGAGATATCTTCAAATAGTTCTTGAGTTGTATTTATTGATTTTTCAATAATTTGTTTTCCTTGAACACCTTGTTGATTTATGCTACTATACAAGATATTTTTGTATTTTGGAAAATCTGTATTTATTGTGGCTGTTATTTTTAACCTTCCAGAAGAAACAGATAATTCATTTTGTATTCTTTGTAATTCTGTATAATATTTTTTTGAATTTTCTATAATAGAGGATTTTAATGAATTAATAAAATTATCATATTCATCTCTTTGTTTTTCTAATTCTGTTATTTTTTCAAGTTTACTATTTTCTATTTTATACTTTTCTTCCTTTTCTTTATACTGTTGGTTACTATCAATAACGGACTTACCTTTTAAATATAACTCATCTTTTTCTATACTTTCATTCCTGTCTTTTATTCTCACTATTTCAGTTTCTTTTTGTGCTAAAATAGTTTCTATTTTTTCATTCCATTCTTCTGAATATCTTTGTTTTAAATCTAAGTATACCCTATTAACTTGATCCCTAATATCTTCCGTTAAGTCTATAAGATTAAGACTTATATCATTTATTATTGAAAGAGATTTTAATGCAGAAAGAGATATTTTTTGTTGTTCTATTTCTCGAATAGAACTAATGTTTTTATCATATTCATTTTTTAAATTAGAATAACTAATCAATTCATTACTTGTAATCTGTATTTTAGCCTTTAAACTCTCTAACTCTGTTGATAATTTTTCTTTTTCTTTGGTAACACCTTCTTTATCACCTATTTCTGTCATACTCTTTTGAATACTATCAATAGTAGATTTTGCTTTAAATAGTTTATTAATATCTTCTATTATTTTACTATTGTTATCTGAGCTAAATGATTGATATGCTTCTATTTTTGTTTTCTTGTTGGCATCTTGTATTATAATGTTTTTTACCAATTTATTCAATTCATTGGAATCTTTAGCTAACTGGTACATATAGCTCTGTGGAAAATATTCAATATCGCGTGTGCTATTTTCATCACCATCTTTCCAAAATATTTTCATACTTGATACTATTTCATCTATATATTGAGAATATTCTGTATTATCAAGTTTTACATCTTTATCTGAGTTAAGTTTTTTAGCAATTGCACCAAGTAATATAGATTTTCCAGTAGATCTTCCTCCTATAATTGTGTTTAAGTTGGGATTTAAGAAGATAGTTTTATATTCTTCTATAGTCTCTTCATTTTCTTTTTTCTCTTGAAAGTCTTGATGGTAAATTTCTATCCTATCAATAACTTGATAACCTGACTTTTCTTCAGGTTTATTCTCTTGTATTTTTACTCTTTCTTCAGGCTCATAAATTATTTGTTTTAACCCTTCAAAAGTTAAGTCTGCTTTTATCCATGTATGGCAACAGTAATTTTCTTTTTTCAGATCATTAAAATTATGAATGTCTAATGAGTGTAGTAACCTCTTATTTCCAAATTCATTTAACCATTGTTGGTTTTTTTCAACATTATTAGCATTACTACTAAAAAAAGCACCTACCTTAGAATATAAATCTTCCTTTAAAGGCTTGATTTGTTGGTTTTTATCAAGATTACTCCATTCTTTATATCCTAAAAAAAGAAAAACTTTATTTTTCCAAGTATCAGATCTGATTATATTTAAAACTTCTTTTGTTGAAGGAATTAATGAATTAAATCCTGCCTGTAAATTACCTGCTATACTAATAAAGTTTTCTTTTGATAGCTTTTTTGTTATATGAGTTTCCAATGATGAAATCTTTATTTGATCTATAAATTCCTCCCGAATAGTTTTTAATTCATTAACTATATCATTTTCATCAATATTGAATAAGATATGAAGGTTTATTTTCTGTAACTTGTTTTCATTACCACTTCCAAAAGTATCTATCCTAAATTCCAATATAGGAAATATTTTGAAAATATTCGAAAGTCTCCTCTTGAATTTATATTCCATAATTTTTTCATAACCATCAATGAAGTAGTAATCAGTTATTCCTATAACTTTAACATCATGAGGTAATTGTTCGAGTGAAGTAATAAAATTCTCCCATACTTCTTCTGAATCTCCTCCATAATCTTGACAGATTGAAAGAGGAGTATGTATGTGTAAATCCCATTTTCTCCATTCAGAGCCTCTATTTATTGCTATATTGGTAGTCATTGTTTATTCTTTTTTAATTCACGTTGCAAAGCTACAATTTTTTTTTAAACAACAAGCCATCCCCCGCCATTTTCTGCCACTTGCTACCACGTTTGCTCCCAGCTTTTTGTCTTCCTTTACTTTTGCACCAAATTTTAAAATAACAGATTATCAATGAAGCGAAAATCAATTCTAAAACGACTCCTTCTGCTGACGATGATAGGAGTTACACAATTTTCCATTGCTCAGGGCAATGGCGTAGGAGGTATCAACGAAGCTACCCGTATGGTTACCTCGTATTTTGACCCTGCTAC
>NZ_BPMA01000041.1 GCF_026005215.1 Capnocytophaga catalasegens
ATTTTTTAGCAATAGCCATTATTTGAAAAGCACATAATTCGCCTTCTTTATCATTGTTTGTTATTTTAATAATGTTGCCATTTTCGTCGTATCTAAAAGAACGACCAATAGTAACGTTATCTAATTTAGAATAATTATATAATATTTTACCTAAAGTATCATAAACAATGTATCTCGAAGTTTTATCAATCATATTATCAACGTATTTTATATATCCTTCAGATATTTCAGATAAGACAATTATATTGTTACCATCATATATTTCTTCGTCTAATGTATATTTTCTAATATCTATTTTCTTTTCTTCTTGTGTAATACTATCGTTAAATACACATGAAACGTTTTGAATATCGCGAGTAATACCTCCTTTGTAACAACTACTTACAAAAATACTTAGAATAATAAGAAGTGTTTTAACTAAAAGAGGAGAAGCTCGCATGATATCCCATTGCCATTTTTGAGTAAAAAGCGGTTTATTTTTATCTAATTCTTCTTTGGTAAAATAATCCATATAATTGTCAGTTGCACTTTTACTAAAAAGATGTTCTTTTTTTTCGTCTTTTTCTTCATTCTCTCTAAAAGGGTGTTTTAGCCCCAGAGCGTGCATTAGCTCATGAGGTATCTCTGTAATAGGATAGATATTATCATTTGCTAAAAACATAACAGAGCCTATGTTATAATTTTCTGAGGGGCGAGGAACTTCTTGCCATTGTTTATATTTTTCGATAAGAGTTTCATAGTTTGCAAGCTGTTTTTTTTCCTCTTCGGTCAAAGTCTCTTTCCTTTTAAGTTTCTCTGCCTCTTCTGTGTAATGCTCTTTTGCACTCTGGTTAAGATGTAACTCCGTTCGGTAATTTCGAGATACTTCTGTAAGGTTGCTCAGTGTAACCCCGTTATTAAAATCCGTTTGCTCGCCATCATAATCAATTTTTCCGCTTTTTAAATAGGTAGTAAAGAGAACAATTTGTAAGCATTGCTTTTCTTGTCCGCGTAGTAACTCCGATATTAGTTTTTCTTTATTAACCACCATACCATCTCTAACAACATCTCTACTGGTGTAATAGGCAAAAGGTTGAAAGTAGGGAATAATATCTATATCAATTAGTGCAGGAGTAAAAGCTGTTTTACAATAAGTTTTTATTTTTTGTAAATTGATAATTTTTTTTATTTGCTTATCATCATTTTCGTCTTTTCCTCTATTCATTTCAACAATAACCCAAAGTACGGGGTGTTTTAGTTTTTTTATGTCGTTGGTTACAAAACACAGAGCACCTACGCATTGCTCTGTACCATCTGTATAACGAGCGTGTAGCTCTATTATATAATCGGTTGTTATTTCTTTATTACAGAAAACAGAAAAAGAAACGTTTTTGGTATTGGCAGGCAAAGTTGGTTGCGAAAAGTTAAATACTTTGTCAGGGTCAATAAACACAAAGTCTTTTATCAGTTTTCGAGCTTTATCTTTACCTTTAAGAGTAAGTTTAAATGTAGCAGAACGCCCTTTTGCTAAACTTACCCAAGGAATTAGATATTTTTCGTCAAAAACATCTATGTGTTTGTACTGGCTTTTTAGTTTTTCTTTGTCTAAACATCCTTTTTTAGAATGTTCAAAATCATCAAAACCAAATTTTGGAAATGTTTTGTCTCGGTCTTCAATATCAAATATAGCTATACATTTTTTATCTACAAGTTCCAAGTAAGTACTCATTTGTTGCCTTGTTTCGTGCAAAGTAATAGTTATTTTCATATCTCGGTATCATTTTTAGGTGCAATAATTTTTAGAAGAAGTTGGTCTTTGTTTCCGTAGAAAGTATATCCTTTTAAGATATCATCGGTCAAGTATTCACCGTTGTATTCAAAGTCCAAATCTTTGTCGCTCAAATCAATATCGGTTGTTTTACCTTTTATATTTTCTCCTTCTATAACTAAATATATCCATTGTCCTATTTCTCCTTTTTCAATTTCATTACCTTGCAAGTCCGTAAGAAAAAATCTGTTAAGTATTGGTTTAGTCAATATCGTTTGTTCTTCTTGTTCCTTTTGGATAGAATCTTCCCCTGTACCTATATAATAGAAATTTTGTGGAATAATTTCAGGAGTAATCATACCTCCCAAAGCGCAAGGTATTTTTGACTTTTCAGTAAGGGAAGCCATATTATTTACAAGATGAAAATTGAAAGTATGTTGCCATTGTAGTAAATTTAAAACACAAGGTTTCTGTGTTATGGAACAAATTCCAAAAGGAGTAATATTTTCGTTAGGGTTACAATCTTTTTCAGTAGCTTGTAAAAATTCATTAACTTTCACAAAATTTTGTGAGGTAACTTTTAATATTCCCAAAAGAGACCCTTTATCACATTTTAATAAAGAGTTTTCTATTAAAACTAATTCTTTGTCCATAAAAAAACACTAAAAATTATTATATTCGAATAAATTCATAAATATTTTTTACTTTCATAGCAGCGTGTTCCCATTTGAGTTGATTTACTTCAAATAGTCCTTCTTTTTGTACTTTTTTAGCAAGAGTAGGATAGGATATGAGTCCATATATAGCATCGGCAAGTGCATCAATGTCCCAATAATCAACCTTAATAGCATGTTTGAGTACTTCGGCTACTCCGGACTGATTCGATATAATCGTTGGGACTCCACAGCGCATTGCTTCGAGAGGTGAAATGCCAAAAGGTTCTGACACAGAAGGCATTACATATACATCGCTATGTAAAAACATTTTTTGTACATCATCTCCTCGTAAGAATCCTGTAAAATGAAATCGTGAACCTATTTTCAGTTGTGCCACACGGCGTACAGAAGGATTCATTTTATCTCCGCTACCTGCCATTACAAAGCGAACATTCGGACAACGTTTGAGTACTTTTGCAGCAGCTTCAATAAAGTATTCAGGTCCTTTCTGTAAGGTTATTCGTCCTAAGAAAGTAACAATTTTGTCTTTTACGCCTCGTTCCACTTGTTGTATTTCTTCTGAACCGAAATCTACGGCGTTATGCACGGTGGTTACTTTCTCTGGATTTATACCATATTTATCTATAACAATCGCTTTTGTCCAATCACTAACAGTAATTACTTGGTCAGCTTCGAGCATTCCTTGTCGTTCGATATCATATACAATGGTATTTCGATTATATTCGCCTCCTCGGTCATATTCGGTGGCATGTACATGAACAACAAGCGGTTTCCCAGAGATTTTTTTGGCTACAATTCCCGCATGATAGGTAAGCCAATCGTGTGCGTGGATAACATCGAAGTCATATTTGGAAGCAATTGTACCTGCTACTAATGCATATCGATATACTTCTTCAAGCAAATTTGCTCCGTATTTTCCTGAAAATTGATATTTGTTTTGAAAAGAAATAGCATGCTCTTTCGTATGAATTGTTGAAGCTTGCCAGTGTTGAGAAAAGGTTTCTGGGTCAAGATATGGGATAAGATTAGCACCAATTTCCATAAAATCTACATTTTCCCAATACGATTCTAAACCGCTGTAATGTCCCATCATTTCAACATCACTTGCATTGATTATTTTGGCGGCTGTTGGGTCTTCATCTCCCGATGCTTTGGGCATAACAAAGAGTACTTGCACGTCATTTTTGGCCAATCCTTTGGTAAGTCCAAGACATGCGGTTCCTAATCCACCGCTTATATGTGGAGGAAACTCCCACCCAAACATTAACACTTTTGTTTTCATATTATTATTGTTTGTTTTGAAATGATTTTAACAGATATAAGCTACGTAGTATTTCGGCTGTATTTCTTGCTTGCGATATACATCCATGTCCTTTGTAAGGAGGATTTCCGTCATAAAATTCAGAGATTGATGACAGCCCAAAGTTTTTCATATCTTCTTCTACGTGCGTAAGTATTTCCGCTGCTTGCGAAATGAAATTCTTTCCGTAGAGTTTGAAACACGCTTCTATATAAAATCCTAAAAGCCACGTGTGAACACCTCCCTGATAGATTGCATTCTCTTGCTCGCCCATTGTTCCCTCACACGTACCATTATATAATTCATTATCAGGGGATAAAGTGCGTAATCCTTTATCAGTTAGTAGATTATCGGCTACAATATCAACAATTTTTTTCTTCTGATATTCTTCCAATGGGCTATAATTAAGCGCACAAGCGATAATTTGGTTCGGACGAATATCCATATTTTGATACGTATCAACAGAATCTGCCAAATAGCCCCATTCTTCGTTCCAAAATACATCTTGAAAGCTTTGTTTAACCTGTGCTGAGCGTTCCTTCCAATCTAAACAAAATTGCTTGTCATTCGCTTCGTTTGCCAAAGCAAGTGCGTACTGAATAGCATTGTACCATAAAGCATTGATTTCAACAATATAACCATTGCGTTGTAGTACGGGCACTCCACCGACACGTCCGTTCATCCACGTAAGAGGTTTATAATAAGGTTGGTTATAAATGAGTCCATTCTCAGCCATTTTTACTTGTTCAAAAGTAGTTCCATCTCGATACGATTCAAGTATTTGTATAAAATTTTGTTTATATTTCTTCCAAATATTTTTAGCTGGAACTTGCGCAAAGTGTTCGTATTGTTGTATAGTCCAAAAAAACCATAACGAAGTGTCAGCGTTGTATTGCGGTTGAACGTGTGAACTTATAATACGAGTAAATCGCCCTCCGATAAAGTATTTTTGCATTGAAGCGATAATTTTTTCAAAAAGCGATGTGTCATTCAATCCGATTGCTATTCCTGCAAGCGAAACAAATGTATCGCGCCCATAACTGATGTGCCACGGATAGCCTGCCTTGATACGCGTTTCGTTCTTTTTCTCAATAATGAATTGTTTTGCTGCATATTTAAGGCAATCTTCAAACGAATTGCGTTGCTCTTTTTTCTCGGCTGCCGTAGCAAATTTATTTACTAATCGTTGTGGATTTACTTTCTCTGTTGAAGCAGAAAAAACAATGGTTTCACCTTTCTTTAAGACAAGTTCAAAGTACCCAGGTACTAACAAATCTTCTATAAAGTCTCCCCCGCGTTGTTCGTCTTTCAGATAGGTAATATTTTTGTACCAATAAGGAGTATGTAGGTATTCATTCTTTCTACTTATCTGCATATAAAGCATCGGAAAGTCTTCATATAAACGCATTCCGATTCCATTATCAACAGCTTCAAAATCCGTATTAGCTACGGAGTTTTCCTCACTAAGTTTGTGAGCATCACGAAAAGCTAAAAAGGGTTTCAATCGTAGTTTTACCTCTTTGTGAGAGCCCAATAAGGTATATCGGATAAGTACTTGGGGTTCATTGTGTAACATCATCACATCTTTACGAAGAATAACGCCTCCCACTTGATAAGTTATTGAAAAATATTTGTCAAATTCTGCTTCGGTAATGTATTTATGTCCTTTCGGTTCATATGCATTGGGATACTTATGTATTCCAAAGTTAAAATCTTTGCCATTTACTACAATAGATTCATCAAGAGCAGAAAGAAGTACATGATTTAACCCTTTGAATTGGTCAATAGGAAGTACTAATAATCCGTGATAACGTCTTGTATTACAAAAATTTAATGTAGTAGAACAATAGCCTCCTCCATGGTTTGTCCCCAAAAATTCTCGTTCCAAAGCATATTCTAAATTGACGAGATTTCGCTGATTGAATGATAAATAACTCATAATAGTTAAAAGGTTAATATTGATAGTTAATAATTTGAATAAGAAAACTAATAAAAGTGAGTTTTTCACGCCATAAAGTTACAAAAAATATTATAAACAGAGAAATATTTATAGAAAAAAATAGTGTATTTTCTACTAAAACATAAAAAAATTATGTTTTTAATGATGAAGTAATTCTTTTTTGAAACTTTTTTGCCCAAAAAAAGGCTAACGGGAAATTTAAAATGGCAATACTACAACCTATTATTGCCCACAGAAACATTTGTGAAAGCGAAAGTATTTCTGCTTGTACAAAAACATATAAAGCGTAAAAACAATAAGGTAATGATAGCAAAGAAGTTATTATTACAGGTACGTATTTTCTGTAAATTATCCATTGCCCAATGTGCATAAACAAGTGAATGAAATACGCCATAAATGCTCCAAACCACCATTGGTAATTTTGAGTATAGATTGCCCAATAACTTACTGCTGAAATTAGCAAAAACATATGTAAAACACCTATTGCAAACTCAGAAGTTGATAGTGTAAATAAATTATTTTTTTTCAAAAATGTAAAAAACATAGGAAAACGTTCTTTTAGCTCTGTTTTGTTTTTAGAAAGCCAAGGCTGAAACATAATAATTTCTTCAAAATCATGTATCATAAACACAATAGGAAGTAAAATCATAAGCAAAAGTAATGTTGTCATTTGTATAAAATATTAGTTAATATTATTTTCTTGAATAAACAGTTGCGCTTCGTGAAGGAATGTATAAGCTGAGTAAATTTTTTTTATATTTGTATTGAGAAAAATGTTCCACAGTGGCATCAATTCGGTTAAGTCCATCATATTCAGGAGATTCGGTAGAAAGAACTGCTGTATATTTGCCCGCTTCAACCTCAAAATGATAATCACTAAACGACCTATCTGGGCTGAAATTGAAAACGAATAAATATGCTCCTCGACCAAAAACAAGTATCTGTTTTTCAATATCTTGAACTAAAACTTGAGGAGAGAAATGAAGTAAATTATTATTATGATCATCAGAAGATGTTTTTATTTCTTGTTTGAAAAGATGAATCATCGCTTTATCAAATTCGTTCAAGAACCGAAAACGTAAATTTTTATCATCAAGTAAACTCCACATACGTTGAGCATGTTGATAGCTCCAATTATTTCCTTCTCGAGGAAAATCAATCCATTCGGGGTGTCCCCATTCGTTGCCCATAAAGGTCAAATATCCATCGCCAGCTGTACCCAGTGTGATAAGTCGTATCATTTTATGAAGAGCCATTGCGCGTTCTACAATCAGACTTTGGTCAAAAACGCTCATTGCCGTATAGATTTCTTTATCAGTCATTCGAAAAAATAGCGTTTTGTCTCCTACAAGCGCTTGGTCATGGCTTTCGGCATAGCTGATAGTTTTTTCTTCGGGACGCTTATTGGTCAATTCATAATATAAATCACCGACGTGCCAAGCATGGTCGTCTTTTTCTTTGAGGAGTTTTATCCAATAATCAGGAACTCCCATTTGCATTCGAAAATCAAATCCCATTCCATAGTTTTCAAAAGATTGTGCAAGTAGAGGCATACCACTTACTTCTTCGGCAATTGTAATGGCATCGGGTCGGAGCTGGTGAATTAGAATATTGGCAAGCGTCAGATAAGCAATCGCATCAATATCTTGATTTCCATCAAAATAAGGTTCATATCCAGAGAAATGAACGCCATTTCCGTGGTCGTAATAGAGCATACTTGTTACCCCATCAAAGCGAAAACCATCGAAGTGAAATTCTTCTAACCAAAATTTACAATTTGATAGTAAAAAATTCAGCACTTGTGGTTTTCTATAATCAAAACAACGCGACCCCCAAAGAGAATGATGTCCTCGTTCTCCTTGATGAAAATATTGATACTCAGTACCGTCTAATAGCCCTAAACCTTCTTGTTCATTGCTTACCGAATGCGAATGTACAATATCTAATATGACTCGAATACCCAATCCGTGGGCTTCATCAATGAGCTGTTTTAATTCCTCAGGTGTTCCGTAGCGTGAACTTACTGCAAAAAAATTAGAAACCTGATACCCAAAAGACCCATAATATGGATGTTCTTGTATGGCCATTAGCTGGATTACGTTATATCCCAAATTGGCAATACGAGGTAGTACAAAAAGGCGAAATTCGGTAAAAGAAGTTACTTTTTTCTGCTCGGTTGACATTCCGATATGTGCTTCGTAGATAAGTGGATTTTTTACAATTTTCGGAGTTGGATTTTTCCACTTGTAAGGAGCAGGATTCCAAACTTGTGCTGAAAAAATTTTGGTATAATTATCTTGTACAACTCGCTGTACGTGTGCAGGCAATCGTTCGCCTTGTCCGCCTTGCCAAACGACCAAAAGTTTGTACAAATCGCCGTGTTTTAGTTGTTTTGGGGCAAAACGAATTTCCCAATTTTCAGCATCAATTTTGTGAAGCGCAAAATGCGGGTCAGCCCTCCAATTATTCTGATCACAAAGAAAGAAAACTTGTTGAGCATTGGGTAGCCATTCTCTAAAAATCCATTCATTTTCAGTGAAATGCAGTCCATAATAAAGATACGAGTTACAATTATCAGCCAAAGAAAGTTTGTCTGCTTGCATCATTTCTAATTTTTCTTTGGTATAAAAATGTCTTTGCTCAATAATGGGAGCATAAGACAAAAGATAAGGGTCTGTGATACGTTGCATTTTTTAGAAATTTTGATATAATTTATAGTTCAAAGTTATTGATAATAGATGATTTTTCGTAAAGAAGTAGTACTTTTCTTTCCGTTTCTATATTCTTGTTTATGTACCCAATTTCCATACGAATCAAAGGTATATTCATATACAATAGTTGTTTTTAGTTGATTTTCAGTTTCTTTATATTCTTTTTGTTCAGTACAAAGCCCTTTGTCATTGTATTTGTAAGTATATTTATGTTGGAAATTACCCTTGGAATCATATGAAACAATCTCTTGTACATATCCTTGTTTGTTATATAGATAAGTATCAATTACATAACCATATTTGTCTAAACATTCGAAATCATCATCGGCACATTCGTAACATTTTTCTTCAATCATATAATTTTGTTTGTTATACGAACGAATGTATTTTCGCAACTCATTGAAATGATTTTTTGAGTTGAACTCTATTTCGTTTCCTTTTTTATCATATTTATAGCTAATTTCTTCGGGATATAGCAAATCATTCTCATTTTTCCCTATCGAATATTCAATTGCTTTTTCCAGCAAATTAAGGTTATTATATGTGTAGAAAATTTTTCCAGATAATTTATTCTCGTGATTGTAAATTTTAGCTTCGTTTAACCTTCCTTTTGTGTTATAAAAATAAAGAAAATGTTTGAAAAAACCGCTACAACAAAGGTCGTTATAAAGGTATTCGGTTTTATAACCCGCTGTATTATAATGAGATATATAATGAGATATTAGTGTATCATTATCAATGCCCGAATTTCCTAAAAAATCTTCTCGAAGATGAATCATTTTCACTTTTCCAAAGAGTTTATCCTTTTGCCAATCGGTGGTATCTTGTTTTTTTTCGGGTAATATAAAATCTTCTTTTGGAGAAATTTTAGATGTATTTTCATATAAAAAATTGTTGTTTTTTACCTCAAAAGCATTTTTTATTGAATTTTGTTGCTTACAACCAATAAAAATAAACCCGAAAATTGATACAAAAAATATTTTTTTCATAATTGAAATTTTTGATGAGTCCCACAAAGTTACGAAAAAAGCTGTAATATATGTATAGTAAATAATGAAAATAATTGAGTTGAAAAAAAAATTACAAATCTATTTGGCTGTTTAAAAAAAATGTAGTAAATTTGCCCCCACGAAAAATAAGAATTAAATTTACATAAATTATGTATGCAATTGTAGAGATGGCAGGGCAGCAATTTAAAGTTGCAAAAGATCAAAAAGTTTTTGTTCATCGTTTAGAAGCAAAAGAAGGGGAAGTTCTTACTTTTGATAATGTACTTCTTATTGATAACGATGGAGAGATTCTTGTTGGCGCCCCAGCTGTAAATGGAGCTTCGGTAGAAGCAAAAGTTTTAAAACACCTAAAAGGTGATAAAGTAATTGTTTTTAAAAAGAAACGTAGAAAAGGTTACAAAGTGAAAAATGGTCATCGTCAGTTTCTTACAGAAATTGTAGTTGAAAACATTATTGCTTCGGGTGCTAAAAAATCAGAGAAAAAAGAAGCAAAAGCAGTAACCAAAAAAACATCGAAAGGAGATGATTTAAAAAAAGTAGAAGGTATCGGACCTAAAGCAGCAGAAGCGCTTGTTAATGCAGGAATAGATACTTTTGAAAAATTGTCTAAAAAATCTGCTGATGAAATTAAAGCTATTTTGGTAGCAGCAAGTTCTACATTGGCTCACCTTGAACCAGGTACTTGGGCTGAGCAAGCAGCTCTTGCAGCAGCAGGAAAATGGGACGAACTTAAAAAATGGCAAGACGAACTAAATGGTGGTATTGCTAAATAATTTTAAGGTATTTTTGGAAAAAAAATGTTAAACATCTGATATTCAGAAATTAAAAACCTAAAAAAATGGCTCATAAGAAAGGTGTCGGTAGTTCTAAGAACGGTAGAGAATCAGAATCGAAACGGCTTGGCGTGAAAATTTATGGAGGTCAAGTAGCTATCGCTGGAAACATACTTGTTCGTCAGCGTGGAACGGTTCATAATGCAGGTGAAAATGTATATATGGGTAAAGACCATACATTGCACGCTGCGATTGACGGAATTGTAAAATTCCAAAAGAAAAGAGGAAATAAATCATTTGTTTCAGTTATTCCTTTTGAGGCTTAATTGTTTTTTGATTTGTTCATATTTTTGAAATTTAAAGGTTATTGCAAAAGCAGAAATTTTAATTTCTGCTTTTTGTGTTTTTCTAAATAAAAATACAGCAAAAAATATAATTTTTTTTAATTAGGTATAATAAAAAGTCTTATATTTGCAAAAAAAAATTGAACGTATGGCAAGTATTAGAAATTTTAAAAAGGAAATCAACTATGTATTGGGAGAGTTGATAGATGCAGTTACCATTTGGGAGCTAACAACAGGTAAAGAAAACTCTCAGCAAGCAAGTCAAATTGTTAATGATATTATAGCAACATACGATTCGTATGTAGAAAAAATCAATAACAAAGAAGAACGCAAAAAAGCTGGATATTTTAAGTCGCTCAAAAAAGCATTCCACACCGATGCGGTTTCTATCGTAGAAAAAATAAATGGATTAAGCTAATTTTTTTGTAAAAAGATTTGTGAATTTACAGAAAAAACGTAACTTTGCGCTCGCAATGCCGATATAGCTCAGTTGGCCAGAGCACGTGATTTGTAATCTCGGGGTCGTGGGTTCGAATCCCTCTATCGGCTCAAAACTCTCTATCTAATAGAGAGTTTTTTTTTATCAAAAAAATTAGTATCTTTGTCAAAATTAAAATTATGAAGATAAATAGATATAAGAAATATAAAAATCTTTCTCAAATTTTTCAAAAATACATTGTAAATGAAGAAATTGTAGATAAAAACAATTTGTCATTTTTATATGATTTGATACGTTATTTTCGTCCTAAAAATGTAAAAAACAAAGTTTCTTTGCAAGAGTTGATAGAGTATTTGGTTATGTATCCGTCTGATTGTCAGGTACTTTCAATATATGTGCAAGGAATACTTGCAGGGAAAAAATTTGGACAAATGGTTTCTGAGGTGGGTATTTCGCAAGATTCAGACTTTTTTTACGAATTGCGAAGAAGAATTTCAGATCAAATCTTGCCTTTCCAACCAGAAAAAAATACGCTTCAATATGTTTTAAATCAAATATTTTACAAACGCTCGGATAGCACTTGGATTGAAAAAATTCCGATGGACGAATTAGAAATTTTGTTCGATTTGTTGGGATTTGAAGATATTTTCAATCAACAATCGGCGTCACACGGCGCAATGTCTGAGCTTTTGTATGCGATTGGTTTGCTAACTCAGCGTATGGGTGGGCGCTCGGTTGAGTCGCATATTATGCAAATGGCTCCCGAATATAGTTATCTGGAAAGCCCATTTTTAGCTTTTGAAAAAGAATTTTCAGCAATACAAAATTCACTAATTTCAGGAGAGCGTGAAGTGATAACTCCGGATAGTTTGAGTTATAAACAGATGTTGGTTTTACATAAACAATGTCAAGATTTTGTTAATCAGGCTTATAAGAATAGTTCCAAATACGGAATAACTTTGCGGGTAACCCAAGGTCTTTTGTGTCTTCAACAACAATTAAGACGCGTTGAAATCTTGTTGAATTTGCTACTGATTTCTCAAAATTCTGACAGAAAGACAAATACAATTCGTCTTGCTTTAAAACTTATAGAATATAACTCATACAAAAATGACCTGAGTGATTATCTTAGAGATAGTATTCAGTCTGTTTCGTATGAAATTACTCAGCATACAGCCAATACAGGAGAACATTATATTACATCTTCGACAGGAGAATATTTTAAAATGTTAAAAACAGCGCTTGGTGGAGGTTTTGTTGTAGGTTTTATGTGTATTTTGAAGGTTTTGCTAGGAAAGGTAGAAACCAGTGCTTTTGGTCATGCCTTTTTGTATAGTTTGAATTATGCTTGGGGATTCATTGCGATTTATTTACTTCATTATACATTGGCAACCAAACAGCCAGCAATGACAGCAACTACTATTATCCGAGCCATTGAAGATGGAATAAAAAAACAAACACAAACCGATGAAAAACATAGTGCTTTTGCTGATTTGTTTGCTCGTCTTTTCCGCTCTCAATTTATTGCCTTTGTCGGAAATATAATAATGGCTTTCCCTGTCGCATTGTTATTGGTATGGGCATTTCATTATTTTACAGGTATTAACATTGTCGAAAGTAAATGGACAACTCTGTTGAAAGATGCAAGTCCTATTCATTCATTACTTATTTTACATGCAGCTATTGCAGGAGTTTTTTTATTTCTTTCGGGAATTATTTCTGGTAATGTTTCTAATAAAAACAAACACAATCAGTTTTATTATCGAATAGCAGAAAATCCTTTTATAAAACAGGCCTTAGGAGAGAAAGGCGCAAAACGATTATCGAATTGGCTATCTAAAAAATGGCCGGGAATTGTATCTAATTTCTGGTTTGGAGTTTTTATGGGAAGCACTGCTTCAGTAGGTTTTTTCTTAGGATTGAATTTGGATATTCGCCATATTACATTTGTTAGTGGAAATATAGCAATGGGAATTTATGGTGCAAATTTTATACTTGATCCAATGATGTGGTTTTGGATATTTTTGGGACTTATATTGGTTGGATTTATCAATTTTAGTGTGAGTTTTGGTTTGTCTTTAAGTGTGGCTTTTCGCTCTCGCAATATTCCTTCCTCAGAAATATTTGAATTAAATAAAGCTGTACTGAAATATTTTATCAAAAATCCGCTTAATTTTTTCTTTCCTCCAAGAAAAACAAAAGAAATTAAGGAAGAAAAACAAGAAATTTAAATATTATTGATAAAAAGGAATTTATTTTTAGTATTAAAATCGTATCTTTGTCTGTTTTTAAGAAAATAAAAATGATAAAAATAAAATCACCAGAACAATTATTATTGATGCGCGAGAGTGCGCTTATTGTCTCTCGAACACTTGGTATGCTTGCCAAAGAGATAAAACCAGGTGTAACAACCTTATATTTGGACAAGTTGGCAGAGGATTATATTCGTTCGCAAGGTGCAATTCCTGGTTTTTTAGGATTGTATAATTTCCCAAATACACTTTGTGTAAGTCCCAATGCACAAGTAGTGCATGGTATTCCGAACAATATTCCGCTTAACGAAGGAGATATCATATCAGTAGATTGTGGAGCAAAAAAAAATGGATTTTACGGAGACCACGCTTATACATTTGAAGTGGGAGAGGTTTCACCAGAGATAAAACAATTGCTCAAAATAACTAAAGAATCATTATATATAGGTATTCGAGAATTTAGAAGCGGAAATAGAGTAGGAGATGTTGGGTATGCAATTCAACAATATTGTGAAAGCCATGGATATGGCGTTGTTCGCGAACTTGTTGGGCATGGATTGGGACAAAAAATGCACGAAGACCCCGAAATGCCTAACTATGGAAAACGAGGAAGTGGAAAACGATTTGCCAATGGAATGGCTGTTGCTATTGAACCGATGATAAATCTTGGAACTCACAAAGTGAAGCATTTACGAGATGGTTGGACAATTCTGACAGCAGATGGAAAACCCTCTGCGCATTTTGAACATGATGTAGCTATGGTTGATGGAAAACCTCGTTTGTTATCCACTTTTAAATATATTTATGAAGTTTTAGGTATTGAAAGTGATGAAGAAAACGAATTTCTTTGGGAATAAATCATGTCTTTATTTAAAACGATATTAAATATACTACCACGTCCATTACTTATTAAAATTAGTTTTTGGATACGTCCGATTTTGACTTTTTGGTATCGAGGGAAAAAATATACTGACCCAATTGATAATCAGAGTTTTCGGACATTTTTACCTTATGGATATCAAAAAGTGCGTACTAATGTTCTCTCTCCATCAACACTTTCTTTGGAAAGACATCGTTTTTTATGGTTGTATCTTGTTCGAAAAACATATTTTTTTGAAAAAAAACTTAAAGTATTACATGTAGCGCCAGAACAGGCGTTTTACAAACGTTTTAAAAAACAAAAAAATTTGCAATACATAACAACTGATTTGTATTCGCCTCTGGCAGATATTAAGGCAGATATTTGCAATTTACCTTTTGAAGATAAATCTTTTGATGTAATATTGTGTAATCACGTTTTGGAGCATATAGTTGATGATACAAAGGCAATGCAAGAACTCTTCAGAGTGCTTAAAGTAGGAGGTTGGGGCATATTTCAAGTTCCACAAGATGTAAATCGAAAGGAAACTTTTTCGGACGATACCATAACAGACCCCAAGGAGCGGACACGTATTTTTGGACAATATGATCACGTGCGTATTTATGGAATGGATTATTTTGAAAAATTACAAAATATCGGATTTGAAGTTAAACAAATACCTTGTAAAGAAATAGCATCAGATGATGAAATAGAGCGATTTCGGCTAAATTCTACCGAAATTTTACCCATTTGTTTTCGAATAAAATAAAAAATGTAAATTATGTTAAAAGAAATTATTGAAAATAGTCTTCAAAAAGCCTTTACTTATACAGAATATATGGCTTTGATGGATAAATTGGTTGCTGAAAAACGAACTACGGGGCAAGACCAATCACAAGAAATGGTTAGCTTTACGCAACTGAATTATCAACGAATGAAACGACTTGATAAAGCATTGAAAATTAGTGAAGAACAAGCTGCGTATTTTCAAAAAATAGATAAAAAACAAACGTGGCTCGTAATTACCGAAGCGTGGTGTGGTGATGCTTCGCAAATTGTACCTATGCTAAACAAAATAGCGCAAACTAATTCAAATATAGAGCTAAAACTTGTATTACGAGATGAAAATGAGGCACTTATGAATCTGTTTTTAACTAATGGAGGTAAGGCTATTCCAATGCTTATTATCTTGAATACGAGTACGTTAGAAGTATTGAACGTTTGGGGACCTCGCCCAACCATAGCAACCAAAATGGTCGAAGATTACAAAACAAAATATGGAAAATTGACTTCTGAATTCAAAGAAGAATTGCAAAAATGGTATAATCAAAATAAAGGGCAAAGCATTGTAAATGACCTAATTAGCTTATTAAAATAATATGAAAATAATAATATCGCCTGCCAAATTATTAGATTTTAAAACAAAAGTTCCAATACAAGAATTTTCTCAACCTATTTTTCAAAAAGAAATGGCATTAGTTAATTCTGTAGTAAAAGAACTTACACCCAGTGAGTTATCAAATTTGATGCATATTTCAAACAAATTGGCAGAACTTAATTGGCAACGTAATCAGGAATTTTCTCTTCCTTTTTCTCTAAACAATGCACGCCAAGCTGTTTATGCTTTCAATGGTGAAGTATACGAAGGTTTAGATATTTATTCGTTTACAAATCAGCAAGTTACAAAACTTCAAAAACATTTACGTATTCTTTCGGGTTTGTATGGAATTTTAAAACCTTTAGATTTAATTCAACCTTATCGTTTGGAAATGGGAACGAAGATAGTAATAGGTAAATCGTCAAATTTATATGAATTTTGGAAAGAAAAAATAACAAATACTTTAAATGAAGAACTATCTGATAATGAGTTGTTTATAAATTTAGCTAGCAATGAATATTTTGGAGCAATTGACACTAAAAAGCTCAAAGTCAATATTGTAACTCCTGTATTTAAAGATTGGAAAGGAGATAATTTAAAAACGATTGTTTTTTATACAAAAAAAGCACGAGGACTTATGGTTCGCTATCTGATTAAAAATGATATTCAAACTTTTGAAGAAATAAAAGGCTTTGATTATGAAGGATATACATTCAGTCAAGAGCTTTCAAAAGGTAATGAATTAGTTTTTGTTAGATAATTTTTCTGTATTTTAATAATGAAAATAAAAAAGATAAACTTTACTAAATTTGAATAAATAATGAAAATAGCTTTATTTGGATACGGAAAAATGGGTAAAACTATTGAAAAAATTGCTCAAGAACGAGGGCACGAAATTGTTTTGAAAATAGATAAGGATTCAGAAAATTATGATATTTCTGTAGCTGATATAGCCATTGAATTTAGTACACCAGATAGTGCTTTTGATAATATAACGCAGGCTTTATCAAAGAAAATTCCCGTAGTGGCAGGCACAACAGGTTGGCTTTCTCGGTATGACCAAGCGGTTCGTATTTGCAACGAAAATCAAACAGGTTTTTTGTATGCATCTAATTTTAGCGTGGGGGTTGCTATTTTTTTTGAATTGAATAAATTTCTTGCCAGAGTGATGTCAAATCTTAATCAATACAAAGTTTCTATTGAAGAGATACATCATACAGAGAAACTCGATGCACCTAGTGGAACAGCCATTACTTTGGCAGAAGGAATTATTGAGCAAACCAATAAAAAAGGTTGGCAACTTGGCGATAAAGTATCAGAAGATGAAATTCCGATTACTGCACTTCGAATTGGCAATACGCCTGGGACGCATACAATTACTTACCAAAGCGAAGTGGATACTCTCGAAATAAAACATATGGCTCATAATCGTCTTGGCTTTGCATTGGGAGCTGTTTTGGCAGCTGAATGGCTTTTAAATAAAAAAGGAGTTTTTTCTATGAAAGATGTTCTTTTTAATTAAAATTTTTTGAAATGAATAAAAAAGAAAGATACGACCGAGCTTATATGCGAATGGCAGAAGAATGGGCAAAATTATCACATTGTCAGCGCAAACAAGTAGGAGCTATTATTGTCAAAAACAGAATGATTATCTCTGATGGCTATAATGGAACTCCAACAGGATTTGAAAATTGTTGTGAAGACGAACAAGGACAAACCAAATGGTATGTTCTTCATGCAGAGGCAAATGCAATACTCAAAGTAGCTTCATCTACACAATCGTGCGAAGGGGCTACTCTTTATATTACGATGTCTCCTTGCAAAGAATGTAGCAAATTGATACATCAAGCAGGAATTAAGCGTGTTGTTTATAAAAATTTTTATAAAGATGATGATGGATTAAAATTCCTTGAAAAAGCAGGTGTTGAATTAGTACATTTGACTGATACTTCAGCTATTTAATCAGGCATAATAAACAAATTACTTGCAATACCGTCAGAGAGGAATATGCCCTTATTTGTTGTTTTAAGATGCTTATTATCAATCAATAATAGTTCTTCTTGTAAATAATTATTTGCTTCTCGAAGGAGATGAGAGTGAAATTCTTTGCCAAATAAAGATTCTATTTGTACAAGAGAAATACCTTTTTGAGTTCGTAACCCTGTGAGAATAAGCTCATTATAAGAATCATAAATAGAAAGTTTTTCTGTTTCGCAAGGACGAATATTAGCAGAAATCGCCTGTATATACTTGATATTGTGTGATATATTCCAACTGCGTTCTTTGCCGTTGTAGCTATGAGCCGAGGGACCTATACCCATATACGGTTTTTGCTCCCAATAAGCGGTATTATTTTTACTAAAATAGCCTTCTTTTCCAAAATTTGATAATTCATAATGAATAAAATTTTTTTCTTCAAGAATATTTTTTAGAAGAAAAAATTGCTCGTAAGTTTGTTCTTCATTTATATGTGGTATTTTTCCTTTGTGTATCAATTTTTCAAGAGCTGTTCTGGGTTCTACTGTTAGTGCATATGCCGAAATATGAGGTACGCCAGCATCTAATGCCTTTTGGATATTTTTTATCCAACGGTCGTTACTCATATTGGGAATTCCGTATATTAAATCAATCGTGATATTGTCAAAAAAAGTAGAGGCTTCTTGAAGAATAGTTTGTGCTTGCCAAGCTGTGTGCGCCCGATTCATCAGTTGCAAATCTTCTTCAAAAAAAGACTGAATACCAATACTTAATCTATTGATTTTAAGTTGTTTAATTTTTTCAAAAGAAAGAGATAAATTACCTTGATTAGAAAAATCATCAGGATTTGCTTCTAATGTAATTTCAGCTTTTTCCGAAACTTTGTAATGCTGGTAAATAGTATCCATTATTTTTTCTAACTCATTGGAAGTTAGCAAAGAAGGCGTTCCCCCACCGAAATAAATAGTTTGTAATTCAGAGTGAACTGCTTCTTGTCTTCGCAAAATCAATTCTTTGCATAAAGCCTCAATTAGTTCAGTTTTTCGTTTGAGTGTTGTAGAAAAATGAAAATCACAATAATGACAAGCTTGTTTACAGAAAGGAATATGAATATAAAGGCTATACATAAATACTGAAAATGGTTCGCAAGGTATGAATTTTTTTGGGAAAATAAAAAATAATATCTTTAAAAAAATTTTTGTATTTTTGACCTCAAAATATTAAATCAATGATAGCATTATTCAAAAAAGAAATTCGATATTTTTTTACTTCCTCAGTAGGATATGTAATTATGGGAATTTTTATGCTTTGTAATAGCTTGTTTTTGTGGTTGTTACGAGGTAATTATAACATTTTTGAAAGCGGATTTTCTGATTTGCATCCGTTTTTTATTCTTTCGGCTTGGATATTTATATTTTTAGTTCCAGCCATTACCATGCGTACTATTTCCGAAGAAAAACGAACCGGAATGCTGACTCTTTTGCTGACAAAACCAATCACTCCCCAACAAATCATTTTAGGAAAATATTTAGGAATTTTAGTTTTGATAATCAGCGTATTATTACCTACGTTATTGTTTGTATATATGGTATGGCAAATGGGAAATCCTGTGGGAAATCTAGATATAGCAACAACTATTGGTTCATATGTAGCATTATTTTTGTTAGCTTCGGGATTTGCTTCTGTTGGCTTGTGGGCTTCATCGGTAAGTCAAAATCAAATAGTTGCATTTGTGTTAGCTACATTTTTGAATTTTTTTCTATTTTACGGATTAGATGAAATAATTTCGCTTGTAGCAGGAGAAACATTTATTTATTTCGGATTTAAAAATCATTTTGAAGACATAAGTCGCGGAGTGATTGATACGCGCAATGTGGTGTATTTCTCGGTTGTTATTGCTTTTTTCCTCTATATGGCTTTGCTTTCTTTGAAGAGTAACAAATTTTAGCAATAAAAAATACGTTTTTGTATTTATTTTCGGAATAAATTTCTATTTTTGCAAAAATAATAAATATAAATTTTATGGCACAGATTACATTCAAAGGGACACCTGCCAATACGCAAGGTTCATTGCCAAAAGAGGGGAGTGTCGCTCCCAATTTTGTAGTAGTAGCAAATGATTTGAGCGAAAAATCACTTGCCGATTATAAAGGAAGTCGTATTGTATTGAATATTTTTCCAAGTATTGATACAGGAACTTGTGCGACTTCGGTTAGAAGATTCAATCAAGAGGCTTCTAATTTGAAGAATACAAAAGTGCTTTGTATTTCGAAAGATTTGCCTTTTGCTCAATCAAGATTTTGTGGAGCGGAAGGAATTGTTAACGTAGAAACGTTGTCAGATTTTCGAGGCGATTTTCAGGCGAAATATGGTCTTGTTTTTATTGATACGCCTTTGAAAGGATTGCTTTCGCGTGCGATAATTGTTCTTGACCCAGATGGCAGAGTTATCTACACAGAGCAAGTTGCAGAAACCACACAAGAACCTGATTATCAGAAAGTAATAGAAGTACTTAGCTAAAATTAGGAAATTTAATAAAAAAATCCCCTAAATCACAATGACTTAGGGGGATTTTTTATTATTTGCGAGCAGTAATCTCAGCTATTTTTATGATGACATCAGTTGCTTTTAGCATACTTTCCACAGGGAGATATTCATATTTCCCATGAAAATTAACTCCTCCTGCAAAAATATTAGGACACGGAAGCCCTTTGAAACTTAGTTGAGAACCATCTGTACCGCCACGTATAGGCTGAATAATAGGCGTGATACCCAATTCTTTCATAGCTTTTTCGGCGATTTCTACAATATGAAATACAGGTTCTATTTTTTCTTTCATATTGTAATATTGGTCAGAAATTTCAACTTTTAAAACTCCTTTGAATAGCAAATTCAAATCGTGAATAATAGTTTCTAAGATTTTCTTTTTACCTTCAAATTTCATTCGATCGTGATCTCTGATGATAAGATGAATAATAGTTTTTTCAACATCTCCACTAACATTCGTTATATGAAAAAAACCTTCTCGACCTTCGGTTTTGTATGGCACTTGGTTTTTTGGTAGCATTCGGATAAATTTGGCAGCAATCATTATCGAATTGACCATTTTGTCTTTGGCTGTTCCAGGGTGAACGTTTTTCCCTTGTATGGTGACTTTGGCGCCAGCAGCATTGAAGTTTTCGTATTCAAGCTCGCCTACATGGCTTCCATCCATAGTATATGCCCAATCTGCTCCAAATTTTTCAACATCAAACTGATGAGCTCCTCGACCAATTTCTTCATCGGGAGTGAAGGCTATTCGTATTTTTCCGTGCTTGATTTCGGGGTGCTTTACCAAATATTCCATAGCAGAAACAATTTCGGTAACTCCTGCTTTATCATCAGCACCTAAGAGCGTTGTTCCGTCGGTAGTAATGAGTGTTTGTCCAATATATTTTTTCAAATCGTCAAATTCGCTCGGCGATAATATGATATTCAAATCTTTGTTCAAAACAATATCGCCTCCGTCATAGTTTTTGATAATTTGAGGTTTTACATTTGCTCCTGAAAAATCGGGAGAGGTATCAAAATGTGCAATAAAACCAATGGTTGGAACAGGATAATCAACATTGCTCGGGAGCGTAGCCATTACGTACGAATTATCATCAATGGTAACATCTTCCAGCCCAATTTGTTTTAAATCTTCGACCAATTTTCGAGCCAAATTCCATTGTTTTTCGGTACTTGGCGTTGTGTTGCTGTCAGGGTCAGATTGCGTATCAATCGCAACATAACTCAAAAAACGATTTACTATATTTTCCATATTTGTTTAGTTTTTAAAATTTTTATTTGTTGTCAAATTTATGCGTGTCCGTAAAAATTATTATACAAATCTTTGTATTTTTCAATAATTACACGACGTTTTAGTTTGAGTGTAGGGGTAAGGTGTCCGCTATCAATACTCCATTCGTCGGGAGTGAAATCGAATACTTTAATTTGTTCCCATTTGCCAAGTTTTTGGTTTATGTATTCAATTTCTTTACTTAATCGCGCTCTGATTTTCTCGTTGGCAATCAATTCTTTATTATCATCAGAGGCAGAAACATCGTGGCGTTTAGCCCAAGCACGGACAAAAGCGAAATTCGGTTGAATAATAGCTCCAGGCATTTTCTCACCATCACCAACAACCATTGCTTGTTCAAAGAATCGAGATTGTTTGAACATATTTTCGATATTTTGCGGAGCAATGTATTTTCCGCCTGAGGTTTTAAACATTTCTTTCTTTCGGTCGGTAATGGTCAAAAATCCATCTATATCTAAAATACCGATATCTCCCGTATGAAAAAATCCGTCAGAGTCAATAACTTCTTTTGTTTTTTCATCGTCTTTGTAATATCCGAGCATAATATTCTCTCCTTTGCACAAAATTTCCCCGTCTTCGGCTATTTTTACTTGTAGATTAGCAATTGGTTTTCCAATAGTTCCAATTTTCCATTCATTATTTCTTTCGCAATTAACAGAAACAACAGGAGATGTTTCGGTAAGTCCATATCCTTCCCAAATAGGAATACCTGCGGCAGAAAAAATACGTACCAAACGTGATTGTAAAGCAGCACTTCCTGAAATCATACGAAGATTTCCTCCGAGTGCTTGTTGCCATTTTGAAAAAATAAGTTTGCGTGCTATTTTCAGTTTGAATTCGTACCACCAACCATTGGCTTGATAAGGTTCGTATTGTTCGCCTAATTTTATTGCCCAAAAAAATAGAACTTTTTTTATTCCAGAAAGTTCTGTGCCTTTACTGTAAATACTATCATACACTTTCTCAACCAATCGGGGTACTACTGTCATCAGTTTGGGTTGAATTTCACGAATATTTTCGGCTATTTTTTCCATTGATTCGGCAAAATACAAGCGGATACCACAGTATTGGTACAAAGTGGTTAGCATTCGTTCAAAAATATGACATACAGGTAAAAAACTAAGGCATTTATCCCCAGTATTTACAGGAACACGATTTTGACAATCAATAATATTGCTAATAATATTATTGTGTGAAAGCATTACACCTTTCGGCTTTCCAGTAGTTCCCGAAGTGTAAATAATAGTAGCCAAATCGTGCGATTGAATATTTTTTTTTCGTACTTCAACTTCAGATTGATTGCTTTGGTCTTGTCCTAACGAAAGAATATATTGCCAATCTTTTGCATCTTTTACTTTATCAAACGAGAAAATTTCTTGTAAAGAAGGAATTTCATTTTTGATAGAAGTTACTTTTTCATACAAAAAAGCGTCTGAAGCAAAGCAAAATTTGCACTCGGCGTGATTTAATATATAAGCGTAATCTTCTTTGGAAATGGTAGGATAAATAGGTATATTTTGCGCCCCAATCTGCGTAATTGCCATATCCAAAATATGCCATTCTGTACGGTTATTAGACGAAACCATTGCTATTTTGTCATTTTTCTGTACCCCCAAGCGTAATAATGCTCGGCTAACACAATTTATTTTATCGACATATTCTGCGGAAGAAATAGCACTCCATTGTCCATTATATTTGGTTACTAACGCATCTTCAATAGGATATTTTTCTAATTGATGATAAGGGATGTCAAATAAACGAGTTACTCGTGTCATATAATAATTTTATTTGCAAAGATAGTAAATATTTTCATTAAATTAACGTTTATCTAATAAAGCTATATTAGATAAAAAGTAAAAATAGTTGAAAAATTTATTTTCTTCCGACTTTATGTCCTGCCATACCATAATATAATATAAATGCAAAACAAGGTAAACATAACCAATATGCGTTTTGCATACCGAAATTATCTTTTAAAGCAGCAAAAACAAGAGGGAGTATTGCTCCACCAGCAATTGCCATTGTTAGAAGGGAAGCTCCTGTTTTGGTAAGTTTCCCTAATCCGTCCATAGCCAAAGGCCAAATAGCAGGCCACATAAGCGAACAACCTAGTGCCATAAATGAAATAAAATAAATAGAATACTCCGAAGAGGCTGTTGCTACGGCAATTGTTCCAAAAATAGCCAGTAAAGAGCAGATTTTCAGTGCAGTAGATTGTGAAATATATTTAGGTATGAAAATAGCTCCGCAAATATATCCAATTATCATTCCGATAGAAGGGATAAAAGAGGCTAATTTACCAATATTCATCTCAAAGCCCAAAAATGAAATAGGTTGATTATCAATACCTAAGGTTTCAGAATAATCAACCATTGTAGTTAGAGAAATTGTTTCAACTCCCACATAAAGGAATAAAGCAAATGTTCCCAAAAGTAAATGTGGAAAATCAAAAATTGATTTTTTGTTAGAATCAATTACCAGTTGAGTATCGTTATTTGTTTCATCTTCGCCTTGTGCTTTTACTTCGGGAAGAGGAGCAATTAGTGAAATTAATCCTAAAAGAAGAAATACACCTACAATAATATAAAAAGGAAGTGTGAGGTCAGAGGTTTGTACCTGGGTTGTTTCTTTTCCAATAACAACTGCCAAAAATAAGGGTGCTATTGGCCAAGCCAATTTATTACAAATTCCCATTATACTGATACGTCGTGCAGCACTTTCGATAGGTCCCAAAATGGTCGTATATGGATTAACCGATGCTTGTAAGAAGGCATTTCCCGCACCACTTACAAATGATGCTAATAAGAATAATAGAAGACTTTCTGTATTAGCTGAAGGAATAAAAAGAGCAAAGGCAATAGCAAAAAGCAAAAATGAAAATGCCATAGTTCGTTTGTATCCGATTTTTTTAATTAAAATTGAGGCAGGATACCCAAAAATTAGAAAAGGAGTAAAAGTTGCTGCTACCAGCAGGTAACTCTTTGTTGAAGAGATGTTCAGTGTGTTTTTGAGTACTGGAATTAGATACGAGTTTATCCCTAGGGCAAATCCGATAGAAAAGAACATGAGTCCAATGAATGCCAATGGAATTACGAAATTTTGTTTTTGTGAAGTCATTTTTTATTTTTTTTAATTATTTTCAATAATAAAATCTTTAATCCTAAAAAGAGGTGCTAAATTACAAATATTTAGTTGATATACCAAAACTTTTTCTATATTTTTTTTATGTAAGACAAAACTAAAACGATAACGGGCTAATTTTAAAATAAAAAAGATATTAAGTATTTATATATGTTCAAAATGACATAATTTTACAAGCGAAAAATAATAAAATTTAGAGAAAGAAAATGTCAGGAAAGATTAAAAAAATAGCTGTCTTAACTTCTGGGGGAGATGCACCAGGTATGAATGCAGCTATACGAGCTGTAGTACGTACATGTGCTTATTACAAAGTAGAAATTTTGGGTGTATATAGAGGTTATCAAGGAATGATAGAAGAAGATTTCGTTGAACTCAATGCTCGTAGCGTACGTGATACCATAAATAAAGGAGGTACTTTTCTAAAATCAGCTCGTTCAAAAGATTTCAAAACCAAAGAAGGTCGAAAAAAAGCCTACGAAAATCTAAAAAAACACAATGTAGATGCCTTGGTTGTTATCGGTGGAGATGGGTCTTTTACAGGAGCTTTGCTTTTTAACCAAGAACATAATTTCCCAGTGATGGGTATTCCCGGAACGATTGACAATGATATTTACGGAACTACATACACCTTGGGTTATGATACGGCTCTAAATACGGCTGTTGAAGCTATTGACAAAATTCGTGATACGGCAAGTTCGCACAACCGAATGTTTTTTATCGAAGTGATGGGACGTGATGCCGGATTTATAGCCCTTAATACAGGTATCGGAGGAGGGGCAGAGCGTATTTTAATTCCCGAAGAAAATACACCTGTTGAAGAACTTTTACAAGATTTGGAAGAAGGACACGCCAAAGGAAAAACCTCTAATATTATAGTGGTTGCCGAAGGAGATAAATCGGGCAAAAATGTATTTCAATTGAAAGAATATGTTGAGCAAAAACACCCAGAATACGATATTCGTGTATCTGTTTTAGGTCATATGCAACGTGGTGGAGCTCCTTCGTGCTATGATCGAGTTTTGGCAACACGTATGGGAGTGAAAGCAGTTGAATCGCTTTTGGATGGAAAATCAAATTATATGGTAGGAATTAACAACGATAGAATGGATTTAGTACCACTTGAAAAAGCAATTAAAGGAGGAGAAGGAGATAAAATAGACAAAGACCTTATCCGTATTGCCGAAATAATGAGTGTTTAAAATTAAAAAATGAAAGACATCATCACACCTCAAGAATGGATTGAAAATTGGCAATCGAATCGCCGATTAACCCGCAAGGTTATCGAAACTTTCCCCGAGAAAGAATTGTTTGAATTTTCGGTCGGAGGAATGCGTCCATTTGCGAATCTTGCCGATGAATTACTTTATATAGCTGATTTGGCAATGAAGCAATTCATTGAAAATCAAATCATTGAATTTTCAAATTACATAGGTTATGCAGGAAAAACCAAAGCAGAGATTTTAGCCAATTGGGACAATACCACTGCTTTGATTGAAGCTTTTGGTAAAGAAACACCACAAGAGCGTTATCGTGAGGTGTTCAACTTGTTTGGTATGTTCAATTATTCTGTGATTGATAATTTGACCTATCTTGTTGAAAATGAGATACATCACCGAGGGCAAGGCTATGTGTATTTGCGAGCTTTGAATATTGAACCACCTGCTTTTTATAGTGAATTTTAAGGAAAAATAATACTAAAAAGTTTTTTTATTTTTCAAAAAATTTGTACCTTTGTAGAGTTTAGAAATTGATACTAAGAAAATATTTATAAACAAAATTTTTAAAATAATTAAAAAATAAATTTATGTCAACATTAAAAATTGGAATCAACGGATTCGGACGTATTGGACGTCTTGTGTTTAGAGCGGTTTATGAAAGACCAAATGTAGAAATCGTAGGGATTAACGACCTTCAAGATGTAGATTACATCGCTTACCTTTTGAAATATGATTCAGTTCACGGAACTTTCAAAGGAAACGTAGAAGTGAAAGACGGAAACTTAGTAGTTGATGGAAAAGTAGTTCGTATCACTGCTGAAAAAGACCCAGCTAATTTGAAATGGAACGAAGTAGGAGCTACCGTAGTTGCTGAATGTACAGGTATTTTTACTACATTGGAAAAAGCACAAGCTCACATTGATGCAGGAGCTAAAAAAGTGGTTATTTCTGCTCCTTCTGCTGATGCTCCAATGTTCGTTATGGGAGTAAATCACAAATCTGTAAAACCAACAGATACAATCGTTTCTAACGCTTCTTGTACTACAAACTGTTTGGCTCCTATCGCAAAAGTAATCAATGATAACTTCGGAATCGAAGAAGCGTTGATGACTACGGTTCACGCTACAACAGCTACACAACTTACTGTTGATGGACCTTCTAAAAAAGATTGGAGAGGCGGACGTTCAGCTCTTATCAACATTATTCCTTCATCAACAGGAGCTGCAAAAGCGGTAGGAAAAGTAATTCCTGAACTAAACGGAAAATTAACAGGTATGGCGTTCCGTGTGCCTACTGCGGACGTTTCAGTAGTGGATTTGACAGTTCGTACTAAAAAATCAACTACACTTGCTGATATCAACGCAGCTATGAAAAAAACAGCAGAAGGAGAACTTAAAGGAATTCTTGGATATACTGACCAATTGGTAGTTTCACAAGATTTCGTAGGCGATAAAAGAACTTCTATCTACGATGAGAAAGCAGGTATCGCATTGAGCGACAACTTCTTCAAAGTAGTTTCTTGGTATGATAACGAGGCTGGATATTCTAACAAATTGGTAGATTTGGCAGAACATATATCTAAAATTTAAATTTAAAAGTTTAGTATATAACACAAGGAAAATGCCTGAAATTTCAGGCATTTTCTTTAAAATCGTAATAATTTATGATACTGATAGTAGATAGTGGAGCTACCAAAGCCGATTGGACAGCTTTGAACAGTTCAGCAGAAAAACTTTTTGAAACTCAAACACTTGGATTGAATCCTGAGGTTCTTACTGAAGAGGTTATTACTGAGCGAATTACGAGTAATTTTGAACTTTTTGAAAATCGTAAAAATATAAAAAGTATTTACTTCTATGGAGCAGGTTGTGGAACTGAACGAATGATTTCATTTTTGAAAAAAGTATTGGAAAAATTCTTTACCAATGCAGATATTCAAGTATGTGAAGATACTTTTGCGGCAGTATATGCAACTACTCGTCCTGAGGAAAAAGCCATAGTATGTATCTTGGGAACAGGTTCAAATTGTAGTCTTTGGAATGGAGAAAAATTAGTGCAAGCAGTCGATTCTTTAGGATATATAGTAATGGATGAATGTAGTGGTAATTACTTTGGAAAACGACTTATCACAGATTATTTCTTCAAAAAAATGCCAGATTATTTACATAAAAAATTTGAAGAACAATTTGATTTAGACTCTGATGTCATCAAAAATCATTTGTACAAATTGCCTAATCCGAATAGTTATTTAGCTACATTTGCTCGTTTTTTAGTAGAGAACAAAACGGAAGATTATTGTCGTGATATGGTAAGAAAAGGTGTGCAACTTTTTGTAGATCACTGGATTGTACAATATGAAGGTTGCCATGAACTTCCAATAAATTTTGTAGGAAGTATTGCATTTTACTTGCAGGACATTCTCAGAGAAGTACTCGCTGAAAACAATATGAAAGCAGGGGTTATTTTACGAAAACCTATTGATGGATTGGTTGCTTATCATATACAAAAACAAAAATAGAGTTGAATTTTTCATTAGAGATAAACCTCTAAGTGATTGTTTCTTAGAGGTTTATTGTTTTTGTGAGTAAGGAATATTTACATACGAATTCCAGCTGGAAGCAAATCGTAATACTCTTTATGGGCTTTAAAAAATTTCTTCAAAGCCGAGCAAGTAGGCATTGCTTTTAGTTTGCGATTACGAATTTCATTCAACACAGAAGCAATGAAAAGTTGCGTCTCTTCGCTTTCTTCATTTTCTTCGCTTGGTAGAATGAGTTTGGTTAAAAATATTTTTCTTTCTTGTAAAGAGTATTCAATACCCCACGTTTTGCCTTCTATTTTTGCTCTGAACTGGCGCAAAAATTCATCATCAGAAATTTTCATAACCATAAAAATTAGTTTTAGTTCTGTTTTTGTTTAAAAAAAATAAAAAATTACAAAAAAACGAATTTTTTTTATAGATTTGCCTGTGATTATTTGGGGTTAATCTTTTACACTGCAAAGGTACAAAAATAAGTTAAAATAATCGACAAAAAAAATAAGAAAATGTTTTCTTTGGCAAAAAAAGATATATATTGTATGCCAGGAATGGCTGCAAGCCCTGCTATATTTGAAAGAATTTGTTTGCCGGAGCCTTTTGAATTACATTTATTAGACTGGGAAATGCCTCTGAAAGATGAATCTTTACACGATTATGCAAAGAGAATTATTAAAAAAATAAAAACGCCAAAACCTATTTTGTTGGGAGTTTCTTTTGGAGCAATTATTGTTCAAGAAATAGCTAAAATTATTGATTACGAGTGTATTATAATTGTTTCAAGTATTAAAAGTCATAAAGAGCTTCCTCCTCGATTGCGATTAGCAAGGCAAACGAATTTGCACAGAATATTACCAACGCAATGGATTATCAACAAGAAGTTTTGGAAATTTTTTTCGTTTGTTCGAACAATAAAATTTCGGCAGAAATTATATGAAAAATATATGACAACAATGTGTAATGCTCAATATTTAGATTGGGCTATTGATAAGTTGATTCATTGGCAACAACCCAAGCCTTTGCCTAAAACTTTTCATATACACGGAGATAATGATTGGGTTTTTCCTATACAATATATTGAAAACCCGATAGTTATACATAAAGGAACACATATTATGATTATCAATCGGTATCGATGGTTTAATGAAAATTTACCCAAATTGTTAATTGAAAAAACATAAATGATATGAAAATAATTACATTTTTTAGACAAATTTTTGGTGCAGTAGCTGTAATAGGGCTTGCTTTGTTATTGATCAACGCAAATACTTCTGAACAAAGCCGTCCTTTTATGAATACACCTGTACAAACTCCTGAAAGTCGTCCTGTGCATGATTATAATATTTATGCAATTGATTTGCCAGAAACGATAGACTTTGCAGGTGAACGTGTCCCGTTGGAGATACGTGATGTTAGAGAGCGTTTTGATAGAGAACTTTTGGTAAATACCTATTGGCAATCCAACGGATTGTTACTTATCAAGCGAGCTCATAAGTTTTTTCCAATTATAGAACCTATTCTCAAAAAAAATAATATACCTGATGATTTCAAGTATTTGGCTCTTATAGAAAGTGGTTTGCAAGATGTTGTTTCTCCTTCTGGCGCAGTTGGTTTTTGGCAATTTATGAAAAATACAGGCAAAGAATATGGGCTAGAAGTCGCCGATGAAGTAGATGAACGCTATCATTTGGAAAAGGCTACGCAAGCTGCTTGTGAGTATTTAAAAAATGCTAAGCAAGATATGGGAAATTGGACTCTGGCAGCTGCTGCGTACAATGCTGGAAAAACAGGAATACGTAACCAAATCAATAAGCAAAAAGTTTCAAATTATTATGATTTACACTTTAATAGTGAAACCAGCCGGTATGTATTTCGGATACTTGCTTTAAAAGAAATAATGAAAAATCCACAGCGCTACGGATTTAATTACACAAAAGAACAACTTTACGATAGCGATGCTGTAAAATATCTGCAAATAAGTAACTCAATTCCCGATTTAGCAACTTTTGCATTGGAACAAGGAATAAATTATAAAATTTTACGTATTTATAATCCGTGGCTTCGAGATATGTCTCTTGAAAATAAGGAAAGAAAAACATATCTTATTAAGATACCAATTACAAAATAGTTATAATTGTAAAAACTGCCTCTTTTGAAGGCAGTTTTTTTATTCTTGGGTAGCTTTTATAAAATCTTCGTATTCTTGCCAAAAATCTTCAAATAATAGCATCGAAGTATGTAAAAATTCCATTGTTTCAGCCCAAGTATTCTTGTTATGAATACAAACATTTTGCTTTTCAACATAGATTCGAGAAATTTCTTTACCATTTTCTAATAAAAAACTATCTTCGTAGATAATCTCGGGCAGATATTCCTCCAAAATAGAGTGAAGCGCTTGCATTTTTTCGTAATATTGGATACGTTTTTGCAAATTTCCTTCAATATCCATTGTAACTAATGCTTTTTTCGTATCAAAATGGAATTTAAAACTAAGTTCTTTTATCTTGGTATGATATAATATCCATTTTCGAGGAAATGATTTTCCGAATGAAGTCCAAAAATCTTGTCGTATTCTTGCTGATTCTTCTTTACTAAACACGTTTTTTGAAAAAATTAAAATTTAACGTTTACGTTTTCTGGCAAGCAATGTATTTTTCATTAGCATAGCAATAGTCATAGGTCCCACACCTCCTGGCACTGGAGTTATATATGATGCTTTGTCTTTTACGTCTTCAAAATCAACATCTCCTGCAATACGATATCCTTTGGATGATTTCGCATCTTCAACACGTGTAATACCAACATCAATAATTACAACATCGTTTTTAACCATATCTGCTTTCAAAAAAAGAGGTTTTCCTAATGCAACTATTACAATATCAGCTTTTTGTGTATATTCAGATAGATTTTTAGTACGGCTGTGAGTAAGCGTTACAGTAGCATTCCAATTTTTTTGCGAAAGCAAAATACTCATAGGTCTTCCAGCAATATCGGAACGCCCAATGACAACGACATTTTTGCCTTCGGTAGAAATGTTGTGTCGTTTGAGCAGTTCCAAAATACCAAAAGGCGTAGCAGGAATAAAGGCTTCAAGTTCCAAAGCCATTCTTCCAAAATTGGTTGGGTGAAAGCCATCAACATCTTTGTCTGGGTCGATTGCCAGAAGAACTTTTTGTTCGTTGATATGCTTGGGAAGCGGAAGTTGTACAATAAATCCGTCAATATCAGGATTTTGATTAAGTTTTTGTATTTCAGTCAAAAGTTCTTCCTGCGAAGTATCTTCGGGAAGAGTAACCAATGTAGAGTTGAAACCAACTCGCTCACATGCAGTAACTTTGTTGTTGACATAGGTCATACTTGCTCCATTATTTCCTACCAGAATAGCGGCCAAATGAGGTACTTTTCCTCCATTGTTTTTGATTTGTTCTACTTCAAGAGCTATTTCTTTTTGTATCTCTTGTGAAGTTTTTTTTCCGTCAAGAATTTTCATATTTTCTATATTTTTTTGGTTAGATATAAATTGAAATTAAATAGTTTCTTCGATAATTTTTTTGATATTAGGTTTGAAATAATCAGGACCTTTGAGCACTTTACCATCTTCGCGATAAATAGGTTTTCCGTCTTTTCCCAGTTTACTCATATTACTTTTTTGTATTTCATCGAAAACTTCTTCTATTTTGTACTGCATGCCGTGTTCGAGTATTGTTCCGCAAAGGATATACAGCATATCTCCCAAAGCATCGGCTACTTCTACAAGGTCATTGTTAAGAGCAGCTTGCAAGTATTCTTCATTTTCTTCTTTCATTAAGTTATATCGTAAATATTTTTTCTCTTCACTAAGAGAAGTAGTTGGTTTCTCTTGAATACCTAATCCAAAAGATTTGTGAAATTGTTTTACAGCATCTAATTGTTTTTTCATGGTTTATTATTTATTAAATCGAAAAGCTTTATTTGTTTATTTCGTGAAGCCATAATAGAATGTTTATCGATACAAGCAATGGCATAAAAACCTTCTTTGCTTATTTGTTTCCAAGTATTGCCTTTGTCAGCAGAAAACCAAATGCCACTATCTCCTGTAACGATAATTTCATTGCCCGATGTGTTGGGAATGTATTTAACACAGCTTAAATATCCCATAGTATTTTCTACGGTTTTCCACGTTTTGCCTCCATCAGAAGTAAGTGCGATATTACCGATACTTTCAGAGAGATTTTTATAATCACCTCCTACAACAATTCCCTGATTTTCATTATAAAAATCGACAGAGAAAGCTCCTTTGGAGCTACTTCCTTTTTGCAGAGGTAAGGGATATTTTGTATAATTTTGTTCTGATAGTATGTAAAGATGACTCTTTGAACCACCTGTAACAAATCGAATATCGTTTTCTAATACGCAAAGACTACTATTACTTGCTGCAAAAATAAATTCATTTGTAGCAAGCTTTGGTAAATGAGTTGTAACTTTTTCCCAAGATATTCCGCCATTTATTGTTTTTATAAGGCAAAGATTTCCATCAATTGGATCTGCGATTGCAAAGCCTGTTTTTTCATCTCGAAAAATCATTGCATTGTAAAAAATATTTTCGTTTTCATCTTTATAAACTAAATTCATTTGATTCATTTCTGTTTTGTAAAGAAGAGCAGGTGAGGCAACGGAAAGCATCAGAAAATCGGTAGGAGTAGCACTTACCATTCTAAAATCAGGATATTGATTATTGTATGAGATTGTCGAATAGTTCATAGTGAGTTTACCTAAATCAATCAATCCGAAGACTCCTTCGGAGCCAGCAAATCCCACTACATTATCAAAATGAACCATTGCCCGAACTGAAGTTGGTATTTCGAAATTTTTCCGTTCTTTCAATTCAATATTTCGAGTGATATATTTGTCAGAAGAACAATTTCCTAAAAGGAATGTACCTATTATTATATATAAAATAGTTTGTTTCATTAGCTATAAAATTTATTTTTTTTGTAAAGGGCTGATAATTTTCACATTTTCAAAAGCAATAGCCCCACGTACAATTTCCAAAATAAGTTTATGTAACGCATTGATTATGTTACTTTTTAATTCATTATTGTGGTAGATAAGGCTTATTTCACGTGCTGGTGAAGGTTCAGAAAAATAGCTTAGATTTTTTTTATTTTCATCACTTAAATCAAGCGTGTGTAGATAGGGAAGAAGTGTCATGCCCAAACCTTCGTTAGCAAGTTTTATAAGAGTTTCAAAACTTCCACTTCGTATTTCAAATGTTTCATTCGGGAGTGCTTTTTTCTGTGGTTGGCAGAGGTTAAGCACACTATTACGGAAGCAATGTCCATCTTCAAGCATTAAGATGTCTTCAACTTTCAAATCAGATATTTTTATACTTCTATTATTATTTCTAAGTCGGTGATTATTAGGGATATAAGCAACAAAAGGTTCGTGAAAAAGAGGTTTTTCAACGATAAAATCTTCTTTAAGAGGAGTTGCAACGATGGCAGCATCTAATTCGCCCTGTAAAATATAATTGATAGTATCTTGAGTATTGAGTTCTTCGATTTTAAGGTCTATTTTGGGGTATTTTTTAATAAAATTGTTTAGAAACATAGGCAGAAGAGTAGGAGTAATAGTAGGTATAATCCCCAAGCGAAACTCTCCTCCAATAAAACCTTTATGAATAGAAATAATATCTTTTATTCGTTGTGATTCATTCACAATATTTTTGGCTTGTTCAATGATTTTCGCACCAATGTCAGTAGCTTCTATGGGTTTTTTAGTACGATCGAATATTAGTATGTCTAACTCTTCTTCAAGTTTTAAAATCTGCATACTTAGCGTGGGTTGTGTTACGAAACATTTTTTAGCAGCGGTTGAAAAATTTTTGCATTGTGCCACTGCCAATACATATTGAAGTTGAATAATTGTCATTAGTGAAAATGAATTAAATTGAAATTTTCGATAAAGTTATAAAAAAAATTGATTATAAAAATAATTTTGACTTACATTTTTTTCGTATCTTTGCTTCATAAATTATAATAAATAATATAAATATATGAGTTACAATGCATTAGGGCTTGAAAAAGCCAAAGTAGAAAAAGTTGCCAAAGAGTTGAATATTTTGTTGGCTAATTTTCAAACATATTACCAAAATTTACGTGGAGTACATTGGAATATCAAAGGAAAGCGTTTTTTTGAATTGCATGTAAAGTTTGAGGAATTATACAATTTAGCAGCCGAACACGTTGATGTTATAGCTGAACGTATATTAACCTTAGGTTTTACTCCTTTACATACGTTAGAAGAATATGCTAAAAATTCTTCTGTACCCGTAGGGAAAAATATTTGTGCTGATGAGCAAACGGTTCGTTTGGTTATTGAAAATCTTACAGAATTACTCAAAATTGAGCGTAAGTTACTTGAACTTTCTGATCAAGCAGGCGACGAAGGTACTAACTCAATGCTTAGTGACCTTGTTACTGAACAAGAAAAAAATATTTGGATGTTGAAGTCGTACCTTAATGAAGCGATTTAACATTGGAGTAAATTATCTCGGTTAAATGAAATCAATACTTCCTATAGATTTAATTCGGTAGGAAGTATTTTTTTGTTAAAAAGCAAAAATAATACATTTTGTTAAAATAAAATTTGGCTCTAAGAAAAAAACATCGTACCTTTGAGAAAATTTTATAAAAAAGAAAAATAATGAAAATACAAGCATCTGAATTAATTTTAAATGCTGATGGAAGCATTTATCACATTAATTTGAGACAAGAAAATGTAGCAGAAACAATTATTCTTGTAGGAGACCCTGAGAGAGTGCCTCGTGTGAGCAAATATTTTGATACAATAGAATTTTCGACCCAAAAACGAGAATTCTGCACACATACGGGTATTTACAAAGGAAAACGTATTTCGGTAATTTCCACAGGGATAGGTCCTGACAATATTGATATTGTCATCAATGAATTAGATGCACTTTTTAATATTGATATGCAAACACGACAGCCAAAAACCCAACATACACGATTAAATTTTATTCGATTAGGAACATCGGGGTCATTGCAGGCTGATATTCCGGTTGATAGTATTGTACTCTCTTCTCACGGGTTGGGTATGGATAATATGATTCACGCATATCGTGATGCTTTTCATATTCGTGAAATAGCTATGGAAGATGCTTTTATTGAGCATACTTCGTGGTTTGAGCCTAAAGGACGACCTTATATTGTTACTTGTGGAGAAATATTGAGAGAACACTTAATAAGTCCTCAGATATTTCAAGGAATTACAGGAACAGCACCTGGGTTTTATGGTCCGCAAGGGCGAGTACTTCGACTACCAGTACAAGATGCTTTTTTGAATGAAAAATTACATACATTCGTATATGGTGATACTCGAATGACCAATTTGGAAATGGAAACATCAGCTATTTATGGTTTGTCAAAACTTTTAGGACACCAAGCGGTATCACTCAATGCTATTATTGCCAATAGAGCTACAGGAACTTTCACCAAAGACACTAAGAAAGCTGTGGAGAATTTGATTCAGTATGCATTAGATAAAATAGCAAAAATATAATTTTAAACCAAGGATATGATAGATAAAAATAAAATTTTAGAAAAATGCAACAAGTATTGCCAAGGTACGCTTATGGAAACGTTGGGAATCGAATATATTGATGTAAACGAAAGTGAGCTTGTAGCACGAATGCCTATAACTCAGAAGGTATGCCAGCCTAATGGTGTACTACACGGAGGGGCTTCGGCGGCAGTTGCAGAGAGTGTAGGAAGTATGGCAGCTATGGTTCTAGCAGCGCAACCCAATGAACAAGTTTTAGGAATAGACATAATGATGAATCACGTTCGCGGAGTAAAAGAAGGATATGTATATGCAACAGCTACCTCTTTGCATAAAGGACGCACGTTGCAACATTGGGATATTAAGATAACCGACGAACAAAATCGGTTGATAGCTTATGGAAAACATACAACTATTATAATTAAAAAAAATGATAACTAAGTAGAAAGATTTATTCGTTGTATTTTCCGATTGATAGAGTAAAAATAGAATTAGCTAATGGTCATAAATTATTCAGACTTTTTGCATAAGATACAAGCTATTGAAAACGAACAACTTCCTTTTGTGGTATATAAGTTACCTTATCAAAAGGAAGTTCATTTGTTATATCAGCAAACTGATGAGCTTTTAGAAACGGATTTTTCTAAGAGCGGATTTGTATTATACCCTTTCTATGGTGATAGTTCGGTATGGTTACATGCTGATAATCATTACGTTTCGGTAAATAATGTAGTTGAAAATGGCATACACTTAGGTCATTGTTCAGAAGTTCTAAGTGGAAAACAGGCGCATCTTGATAGAATAAACAAAGCGATAAAGCAAATGCAGAGTGAAGTTCTTCAAAAAGTAGTACTCTCACATCGGGAAGCGATTTTGACCGATGAAAAACCAGCAGTTACGTATTTTGAAAGACTAATTACTTGCTATCCGTTGGCATTTTGTTATGTTTTTCATCATCCTAAAATGGGAAAATGGATTGCAGCAACCCCTGAAATACTATTCCAAACCGAAGGAACACAGCTCAAAACAATGTCTCTGGCAGGTACTAAACCTTATATTGAAGGCGAATTGCCAAGTTGGAGTAGTAAAGAGTACGAAGAACAACAAATAGTTACTGATACAATACTTTCTAACCTAGCTCCTTTGACCAAAAATATAACGATTAGCTCGGTGAAAACTATTCGAGCGGGAAATTTGTGGCATTTATGTACAGATATATATGCGGAAATTATTGAAAAAAATGCACTTAAAGATATATTATTCTCATTGCACCCAACACCTGCCGTATGTGGATACCCTACTGAAATAGCGCGAAAATTCATTTTGGAAAATGAGAACTACGATAGAGCTTTTTATACGGGTTTTTGTGGAGTTATCAATATGTATAAACCTGAAAAAATGACAATATATGTGAATTTGCGTTGTGCTCAAATTCTTAAAAATAAAACATTTGTATATGTGGGAGGTGGTATTACTCAGCAATCTAATCCAGAACAAGAATGGGAAGAGCTTTTGAATAAGGCGCAAACTATGTTTCGTATAGTATGCCAATAGTTTGTTTATAGGAATGATTTTGTTTTGTAGTTATAAACTATTGACACCTATTAGAAATAATTATTTTTATGAATAGAAATAGTTCTTAGTTTGAATAATGTTTTATTTTATAAATTGGAAAGTGTTTTCATTATAAATAAATGTAGTTGTTTTTGGTTTGGAAAGTATTTTTATTATAAATAAATGTAGTTGTTTTTGGTTTGGAAAGTATTTCTATTGTCTGTAATGTTTTTATTTGTAGATTAGAAATAGTTTTTATTATAGTAAAAAAATGTTTTTTATCTGATTGTTGTGTGTTTGTTGTGTGTAAAAAGTAATATAAAGTGTTTTTGTATTAAGTTTAATTGGTGTTATAAAAAAATATTTTGAATAAATATTTTTTTTAATTGAAAAAAATAATATAGTTTTGTGTTTTGAAATAAAATAAAAATATATGTATAGATTATTTTATGTTTTACTACTTGTTTTTAGTTTTTGTCATTCTGTTTTTTCGCAGACTAATACGAAATCTAAACAAATAGAAATTGTTTATGGAGGTACTTTGACACTTGATGAGGTTAAATATCCGGGTGCTACTATATTTAATAGCGATGGAGAACGTCAGGTGCAATTTCGTCACGAGGGACTTGATGTATGGTGCGATATAGCTATTTTGTATCAGCAAACGAATATGGTTAAGGCGTATGGGCAAGTTTTCTTGCAACAAGGCGACTCACTCAAAATGGACAGTGGGTACATAGAGTATAACGGAGATACAAAAATAGCGCTTGCTAAGGAAAAAGTAAAACTTCGGAATGATAAGATGACTCTCGAAACTGAAGAATTATTCTTTGATAGGAACTTGCAAGAGGCGTACTATACCAATCACGGAAAGATTACCGATGAAGAAAATGTGCTTACTAGTAAGGAAGGAAGATATTTTGTAGTTCCGAAGAAGAATAAGTTTGTTACCAATGTCAAAATTACTAACCCAGACTTTGTTTTAGTCTCAGAAATGCTCGATTATTACCACCCAACAGGACACGTATATATGTTTGGAGCTACAACTATAACTGGGAAAGACTATCAAATATACTCCGAAAAAGGTTTTTACGATACGCATACAGAGCAAGGTTATTTTATGAAAAATTCTCGGATTGATTACGACCATAAAATCATATTCGGAGATAGTTTGTACTTTGATAAAGTACGTAGCTTTGCCTCTTCAACAAATAATATCAAGATAATAGACACGATAAATAATACAATTGTCAAAGGACACTATGGCGAAGTATATCGCGCTTTGGATTCGATGTTTATTACTAAAAAGGCACTTATTATCAGCTTGGTAGAACAAGATTCGATGTATATGCACGGCAAGCGTATTGTTGTTACCGGAAAGGCAGGCGAGCGATTAGTCAGGGCATACCCTAATGCGCGTATGTACAAATCGGATATGCAAGGTAAGTGCGACTCTATTCATGCAAGCGAATTGACAGGTATTACACAGCTTATAGGCAAGCCTGTGCTATGGAGTGGCGAGAATCAACTAACGGGAGATACTATACACGTTTTGTCTAATACAAAAACGGAGCAGTTAGACTCATTAAAAGTTTTTGACAATGCTTTTATCATAGAGAAAGATACCCTAAGCGACGGATTTAACCAAGTAAAAGGTAAGGTGCTTTATGGAAAATTTTATAATAATAAACTAAAACGTATTGACCTACTGCAAAATACAGAAGTTATCTATTATGTATATACAGATAATAAGGAGCAAGTAGGAATTAACAAAACCAAATGTAGTCGCATACGGGTTTGGCTCAATGAAAAACCTGAGATAGAGAACATTATATTCTATACCGAAGTAGAGGGGGCTATTTATCCTGATGATAAATTGGCTGAAAACGAACGAAAATTCCCTAACTTTGTATGGCGAGGTGATGAAAAAATAAATGCTAAGGAAGAGATATTCCCCGAAGAGGAACAAAAGATTGAACCTAAGAAGTTGCAAGAGATGAAAACCTCTGAAGAGATTGATGCCTATGAGTTGGAACTAAGTGGAAGTACTGAAAAAAATAAAGAAACTAATACGCAATGAGTTTTAGTTCCTATATTCGGTTTTGGTGGCATTCAACCAATCAGCATGGAGTGCATTCTCCCTTTGTTTTTGACTTGGTAACTAAGTGTTTTTATGACAAAACAAAGTATAAAGCATATGAAGAATTTTCAAAACTACCTATAAAAGGATTTTCTAAAAGAGATAAAGCCTTTTTGTATCGAATTTTCCAATATTTTTCATATCAAAACATAGTTATATACGAAAAAAATGATGACATTTTGTCTTTTTATACAGCGTTATTCACCATACATCATCAAAAAAGGGAAGTAGATATGTTACTTATTGACCAAAATCAACCGATTTCAATCGCTGATAATATCCATAAAATGCACAATGATAGTTTGTTATTACTTTGTAAGCCCTATCAAAGCAAAGAAAAAGAAAATTTTTGGAAAGAAATAATAAGTGATACTACCTTTTCGGTTACGATTGATACCTATCACTTTGGGTTGGCTTTTGTGCGGAGAGAACAACGCAAACAGCACTTTGTGATACGTTTGTAAATTTGTTATGGGATACAATTTTTACAATATAATACAGATTATAAAACTAATTTTTTAATAGAAAACAATGGCAAAAATACGAATTACTAAAAAATTTGAATTTGAAGCAGGGCACGCTCTTTACGGATACGATGGAAAATGTAAGAACCTGCACGGACATAGTTATAAATTGTACGTTACGGTAATTGGCAAACCTATCAAACAAGACGGACACGTTAAAAATGGTATGGTAATTGACTTTGGAGACCTCAAACGTATCGTAAAACAAGAGATTGTCGATGTATTTGACCATGCAATGGTTTTCAATCGGCAATCAGAACATAAAGCTACTGCCGAGAAATTGCAAAGTGAAGGACACGCTATTATTCTGGTTGATTATCAACCTACCAGTGAGAACTTGGTAATAGATTTTGCTCATCGAATACAAAAGCATCTGCCAAGTGGGGTGAGTTTGCACTCCCTTCGTTTGCAAGAAACGGAGAGTTCTTATGCCGAATGGTTCGCTTCGGATAATATGTAAAAGAGATAAATCAGTTACCACTTACAAAATCTATATATATGATATATATCGAATTATCGCAAGGTAAAAAAATTTATTTTGCATCAGATAATCACTTAGGCGCCCCCACATATGAGCAAAGCCGAGTGCGAGAACAACACTTTGTACATTGGCTCAATAGTATAAAAACAGATGCACAAGCTATTTTCCTTCTGGGAGATTTGTTCGATTTTTGGTTTGAATACGATAGGGTAGTTCCCAAAGGATTTGTGCGCACACTTGGAAAGCTTTCCGAGCTTACCGACTCGGGTATTCCTGTTTATTTCTTTGTAGGAAACCATGACTTATGGATGCGTGATTACTTTTCAAAAGAGTTGAACATTCCTGTATTTCATTCGCCCCAAGTAGTGGAATGTAATGAAAAACGCTTTCTGATAGGACACGGCGATGGTCTCGGACCAGGCGATATCGGATACAAACGTATGAAACGGGTTTTTACATGTGGCGTAAGTAAGTGGATTTTCAAATGGTTACACCCCGATATAGGTGTACGTCTTGCACAATATTTATCGACCAAGAATAAACTAATTTCAGGTAAAGAAGATGTTTTTTTTCTGGGAGAAGACAACGAATGGCTTGTACAATATTGTAAAGAACAGCTACAAGAAACTCATTATGATTACTTTCTTTTCGGGCATCGGCACTTACCGCTTTCTATTGACTTAGAAGGTCAATCCAAGTACATCAATACGGGAGACTGGATAACCTATTACACCTATGCTTACTTTGATGGGAAAGACGTTACACTTGTCGAATATGAAGATAAGTAAAAAGAGTTATATATAGTAGTTTATATAATAGATTTTTTTAGAAAGAAAAGTAGGTTTAGATTTCAAATTTTTTTTAAATTTTCAATAGCTAATAGCGAATAATACAAAAAAATGATTCGATTTATAAGTGAAAAATTGTAAATAAATAGAAAAAAAATAAAAATTTGTTTGTAAAATAAAAAATAAATTGTAATTTTGTAGCAGAATTAAATTAAAATAAGAATTATTATGGCAAAAATAGTTCGTCCTGTGAAGGTTAAATCAATGAGTATGCATATGTTGAACAACAACGAGTATGCACAATTTATGAAAGGTGTAGAAAGCCTTGTTGAAATAGCAACTACCGAGAAATTGGTTATTAAAGACGATTTGTTTTTGGCGTTTAAGGAAGATATCCAGTTGCTTATTGATGCTACGAATCAAAGTACGCAACGCCACGAAACACAAAAACTTAAAGAATTGGATAAGAAGCGCGATGAGTTATCTACTTACTTGCTATCTGTTTTCAGAACCGAATCGAAGTCGTCTTTGGCAAATAAGAAAGAAGCAGGAACGGTATTATATGCGCAAACCAAATCGTATTTGGGTATCTCAAAGCAACCTGATAGACAAAAGACCAATGTGATTGATGCTATGATTTTTGACCTACTCAAAGATGAAAATACCAAATATTTGAAGGCATTGGGGCTGCAAGAAGTGGTTAGCGAATTGCGTACTACTAATCAAAAGTATAGTAAACTGACCGAAGAGCGTGCCGAAAATCAACTCAAAACCAAGTTGCCTAATGTCAAATCAATACGTAAGGAGTTAGACGAAGTATATGGTTTTATAATCGACTTAGCGTATGCTACGATGCTTACTACTCCCTCTGATGAAGTGATCAATTTCATTAACTTGATGAACAAACTCATTGATGATACAACCACGCTTAGAAAACAACGTGTAGGGCTTATTCGTAAAACAAAACCCGAAACAACTCAACAATGATAAACAAAACCATATCTGTGTTATAAAAAATAGGTTACAGATATGGTTTTCTTTGTATTTAATAGAATAAAAAAAATGTCAGTAGGTGTTACTTTATGTATCGCCTATTACTATTATATATAATTGTATTTTATGAAAAAAATAGTATATGTAGCTGTTTTGGTACTATGTATAGGAGCTTGCAAAGACAAAGAATTGCAAACAGAGGTATTCAAAGACCACTTGCAATACGTAGATACGCGTATGGGAACAGATTCCTCTTTTGAGTTTTCTAACGGAAATACATATCCGGCGATAGCACTTCCGTGGGGTATGAATTTTTGGACACCACAAACAGGTAAAATGGGCGATGGTTGGGCATATCAGTATAGGGCGCATACCTTGCGAGGGATAAAACAAACGCATCAGCCAAGTCCGTGGATTAACGACTATGGTGCTTTTTCGCTGATGGCAGTTACCGATACCTTACGCTATAAAGAAGAGGAGCGCGCTTCGTGGTTCTCACACAAGGCAGAAGTAGCAAAACCCCATTATTACAAAGTATATTTGGCGGATTATGATACGCAAGTAGAAGTTACTCCAACTGAGCGAGCTGCGCAGTTCCGTTTTACGTTCCCTCAAACCAATCAGGCATACATTCTATTAGATGCTTTTTTCAAAGGCTCTAAGGTACAAATACTGCCTACTCAGCGGAAAATAATAGGATATTGTTCAAATAATAGTGGTGGTGTACCTGATAATTTTAAAAACTTCTTTGTTGCAGAGTTTGATACCGATTTTAAAATCTATCATACCTGGGGAGATAATTGGCAATTGGCAGAAAATAGCACTGAAAGCGAGGGTGCACATACGGGGGCTATTGTTGGATTTGAAACCAAGAGAGGGCAACAGGTGGGAGTCCGTGTAGCATCTTCATTTATCAGTTTAGAACAAGCTCAACGTAATCTTCAACAAGAAATCGGTACGGATACCTTTGAGGAAACTTTGCAGAAAGCAACGAATCGATGGAATGAAGAGTTAGGCAAAATTGAAGTTTTGGACACCAATACGGACTATGTACGCACGTTCTACTCTTGCTTGTATCGCGTTTTGCTATTTCCACGTAAGTTTTATGAGCATACAGCATCGGGCGAGATAGTACATTATAGTCCGTATAATGGGAAAATAGAAAAAGGATATATGTACACCGACAACGGGTTCTGGGATACGTTCCGTTCGGTATTTCCGCTCTTTAATTTAGTTTATCCTTCGGAGAATAAAAAGATAATGAAAGGTCTTGTCAATACCTACAAAGAATCGGGCTGGCTACCCGAATGGGCAAGTCCTGGGCATCGTGATTGTATGATAGGGTCTAACTCGGCTTCTATCATTGCCGATGCGTTTTTGAAAGGAAATATCAATACCGAAGATGCCGAAATTCTTCTTGAAGCGATGATTAAGAATGCAACGACAAACGACGGACGTCCTGTCAAATCGGTAGGGCGTGAAGGAGTTGATTACTATAATGAGCTTGGATACGTACCCTATGATGTGGGTATTAATGAAAATGCAGCGCGCACCTTAGAATACGCCTATGCGGATTATTGTATTGCACAAATAGCGCAAAAGTTAGATAGGTCTGACCTTGTCGAATTATATACGAAACGAAGTATGAACTATCGCAACCTATTCGACAAAGAAACCGGTTGGATGCGCGGACGCAATCAAGATGGCAGTTTTCAATCACCTTTCAATCCGCTCAAATGGGGAGATGCCTTCACCGAAGGCAATAGCCTACACTACACTTGGTCGGTCTTCCACGACATAGACGGTTTGGCAGAGCTAATGGGAGGGAAGGCTGCTTTCGAAAGCAAATTAGACCAAGTATTCACAATGCCACCTCACTTTGATAATTCGTACTACGGATTTACCATACATGAAATTCGCGAAATGCAAGTGGTCAATATGGGTAACTATGCGCATGGTAACCAGCCCATACAGCATATGATATATTTGTATAACTATGCAAATGCCCCATACAAAACTCAGAAGTATGTGCGACAGGTACTAACCGGTCTTTATGCACCAACCCCGGATGGTTACTGCGGTGATGAAGACAATGGACAAACTTCCTCGTGGTATGTATTTAGTTCTATGGGCTTTTATCCGGTAACTCCAGCAAGTGAAAACTATCAGATAGGCTCGCCTTTGTTCCAAAAAGTGAATATCTACTTGGAGAATGGTAAGCGATTTACTATTGAATCGAAAGGAAACACACCTGAAAACTATAATATTCGATCAATGACTCTTAATGGAAAACCTTTCAAATCGTACGAAATACCTTATTCGACAATTATAAAGGGAGGAAGACTCTTTTTCCAAATGGGAAAATATAGCCAGAAATAGTTGTAACCTTATAGTATATAAAAAATAACAAACCAAAACTACTTATTATGCGCAAAATTTTTATAATATGTATAGGTATCATGGGATATACTACATGGGCGCAAAAAGCTGATAAGTGTATTGTATTTGACAAACCTGCTCAGCATTTCACTCAGAGTTTGCCCGTAGGGAATGGTCGTTTGGGTGCAATGATGTTTGGAGGTACGCATACCGAAACCATCATTCTGAACGAAATTTCGCTATGGTCAGGCGGTCGCAATCAGCCCGACAACCCCCAAGCGTATAAGTATCTTAAACCAATACAAGAGCTTTTGCAACAAGGGAAGAATGTAGAGGCACAGGAGCTTTTGCAAAAACACTTTGTAACTGAACCACGCCAAGGAACATGTTTTGGAAATGGTAAAGATTGCCATTATGGATCGTATCAGATGTTAGGAATTTTAAATATTACTTGGCAGGATACGCTATCCACCAACAACTACAAACGTATTTTAGATTTAGATACAGCACTTGCTACGACTACTTATATACGGGGACAAAGTCAAATTACCGAGCAACTATTTGCTGATTTTCAGCATGATATTATCTGGGTTTCCCTGCAAAGCACTTCGCCCGATTTAGATATCCGGATAGATTTACAACGTAGCGAAAATGCCTCTTTTTCCGTAGTAGGCAATGAGCTTATTATGCAAGGGCAACTGACCAATGCCAGCGAAAAGGGGATGAAGTTTGCCACCATTGCACAAGTGATAAGCCCCAAAGGGAAGCTATCTGTCCAAAATAATACGCTACATATAGCTGGCACAGACCGAATTACGATTAAAATAAGTGCCGCTACTTCTTACGACCACGCCACTGGCACGCTTTCTGATAGCAACCCCGTTGATACAGCGCGTAGTTACCTTACTCAAAGTGCTTCTATAAGTTACGATACAGCGTACTTACAGAGTTTGAATCGATATACAGAGCTATTTGCACGCAATACTTGGACAATGCCCATTTCAAACCAAGAAGCAAGTACGCTTACTACCCAAGAGCGACTGCATCGGTACTTTGCAGGGGGGAGCGATAACCAATTACCGATATTGTATTATAACTTCGGGCGGTATTTACTTATCAGTTCTTCACGAGAAGGCTTGTTGCCTGCCAATCTGCAAGGGTTATGGGCTGATAGTTTCCAATGTCCGTGGAATGGAGATTATCATCTGAATATCAACGTGCAGATGAACTATTGGTTAGCTGAGCCGACCAACCTTTCTTCGCTAAGTGAGCCTTTGTTCCGCTTTACCAAAAATTTAGTTCCCAATGGTAGAATCACTGCCAAATCCTATTACGCTGCCGAAGGTTGGGTAGCACACGTGGTTTCCAATCCGTGGTTTTTTACTTCCCCAGGGGAAGGAGCACAGTGGGGTTCTACACTTACAGGTGGTGCGTGGCTTTGTCAGCATATCTGGCAGCATTATTTATTCAATGGTGATAAGGAGTTCCTACGCGAATATTATCCCGTACTTCGTGATGCGGCTTTGTTCTTACAGACGATTCTTATAAAAGATAATTCTACTGGATATTGGGTAACGGCACCTTCCAATTCTCCTGAAAATGCCTATTTGTTTCCACTTCCCAACGGAGAAAAACAACCGCTTACTACCTGTATGGCTCCTACGATGGATATGCAAATCGTAAGGGAGCTATTTGCCAATGTATTACAATCCTCAGAAATATTGGGTGTAGATGGTAAATATCGTAGCAAGTGGTGCGACATTATCAAGAATACCAGTCCGAATACGATTGGAAAAGGTGGCGACCTGAACGAATGGTTAGTTGATTGGGATGATGCTGAGCCGCAACATCGACACGTATCACATCTCTATGGGTTACATCCCTTTGATGAAATTACCCCATGGGATACACCTAAGTTAGCTCAAGCAGCAAAAAAGACACTCGAACTGCGCGGTGATGCAGGTACAGGGTGGGCGCGTGCTTGGAAGATTAACTTCTGGGCGCGCTTGTCAGATGGAGATAAGGCATTGAAGTTATTCCACAAGCTACTCAAACCCGTTACTCATAATCCGAAAGCATCAACTATAAGCAGTGGGGGAACGTACGAGAATTTGTTTTGTGCGCACCCTCCTTTTCAGATAGACGGAAATTTTGGAGGAACTGTGGGGCTTGCCGAAATGCTTTTGCAAAGTCATGGGACAAATAACACTATTCGATTCTTACCAGCACTGCCCTCACACTCCGACTGGCAAAAGGGACAAGTTTCGGGAATGAAAGCACGCAAAGGTTTTACACTTAGTTTTTATTGGGAGAATGGAAAAATAAAGCAAGTAACAATTACCTCAAATCAAGGGAATACATGTTATGTACTACTTCCTGCTCATATGTCTATATACAATGAAGCTAATAAACGAATTGTAAAAGGACAATCTATGGATAAAGTAGTTCATTTTCAAACAAAAAAAGGAGCTATATATACCATTAAATAATAAAATAATCAAGTTTATCTACTATTAAACTTTCCAAAAAATACAAGAAGGAAGTTCATCAGAAAGTAACTTCTTTTTATAGAAAAAAAGAATAACTAATAAATATTTATAACTATAAAAGTAAAAAAAAATGCGAGTATCAAGTATTGTAATACTAAGTATAAGTTTATTTTGTGGAGCTTGCAAGTCTTCCAAAATAGAAGCACCAGAACCTTATGGAGCTGTACCTACTACACAACAGCTTAATTGGCATAAGTTGGAATATTATGCCTTTATTCACTTCAATATGAATACATTTACCGATATGGAGTGGGGTATGGGTAGTGAGCAACCACAGTGGTTTAACCCAACTAATCTTGATGTAGAACAATGGGTCAAAGTAATTAAAGAGGCTGGAATGAAGGGAATTATCCTTACTGCAAAACACCACGATGGGTTCTGCCTATGGCAATCTGCTTACACAGAACATTCTGTAAAGAACTCTCCTTGGCGAAATGGTAAAGGCGACCTAGTGAAAGAATTGTCACAGGCTTGCCAACGGCACGGAATAAAGTTAGGAATATACTTGTCTCCATGGGATAGGAATCATCCAGACTACGGAAAGCAAGCATACGTAACGTATTTTCATAATCAACTACGTGAATTGCTAACTAACTATGGGGAGATATTCGAAGTTTGGTTCGATGGAGCAAATGGGGGAACAGGTTACTATGGTGGCGCAAACGAACTCCGCACAATTGACGCTAAGACATATTATCAGTGGGACAAAGTGAAAGAGATTGTCAGGGAGTTACAACCCCAAGCTGTGATATTCGGAGATAAGATGGATATCCGTTGGGTTGGTAATGAACGTGGAGTAGGGGGACTAATCAGTTGGTCACCTATCAATTATTGGAAAACTCCGCAAGGTATGACCCACGAAGAGCACCTTTCTCGAGGCGATGCTGATGGAGTAGAATGGATTCCATCAGAGGTAGATGTATCTATCAGACCAGGTTGGTATTATCATACTCGTGAAAATCATCAAGTTAAAACATTGAAACAGCTAGTCGATATCTATTATCATTCCGTAGGAAGGAACTCATCTCTATTGCTAAACTTCCCCGTTGATACGCGCGGGCAGATACACGATATAGATGCTAAGCAAGCAATACGACTTAAAGAAACTATCAATAGTGATTTTCAGGAAGAATTAGCCCATAAAGCCAAAGTTGAAGTAAGTAGCATTTGGAAAAATTCAAAAAAATTTGCAGGGTCAAATGTTATCAACTCAGATGAAACTTATTGGGCACCATCAGAAACAGATTCTACTCCCTTTCTTACCATTACTTTTGACACTCCAACACAATTCAATCGAGTAGTTTTACAAGAATTTATTGAGTTAGGGCAACGTATATCTCAATATACCATTCAAGTACGCAAAGCAGGAGGTTGGCATACTATTGCAAATGGGGCAACTATCGGATATAAAACTATTTTACGAACCGAATCTATCGAAACAACAGCAATTCGAATACTGATACAAAAGGCACAAGCAGTTCCGTTACTTCGGTTTGTAGGTGTGTATAATGCCCCTCCTTTACTTGTTCCACCAACTATATCACGTGATAAAGAAGGAAACGTAACCTTATCATCAGCTGAAACAGATATGCAAATTTATTATACACTAAATGGAGATAAACCCACAAAAGAATCTACTCTATATACAAAACCTTTTGAGGTAGTTACTCCTGTTGATATTCAGGTAATTGCATACGATAAGAAGACAAATCAGTATAGCGACATACAAAAACAGCATTTAGATATACCTAAAAAACATTGGAAGGTTATCGAAATCAGTTCAGGAGACCTACTAAAATCTGAATCAACTATTGATAATAATCCCATAACGGAGTTTTATACAGCCGCTACGGGTAAGAATCAATTCATTACTATAGATTTAGGTAAAGAATATTCCCTGAACGGATTTACATATTTGCCTGCGCAGTCTCGTTGGGCTTATGGAACAATTTCACACTATGAGTTTCATGTAAGTGCCGATGGGAAAAATTGGAAAAAAGTCTCTTATGGAGAGTTTTCAAATATAAAAAATAACCCAATTTTACAAGAGAAATACTTTGATACTACCACAGCTCGATATATAAAACTTATATCACTCAATCAAGTAGATAATAGTAATGCTGCTGGCTTTGGAGAAATAGGTGTACTTACCCAAACAAATTAAAAAATAGGAGTATCTAAATAGGATATACAAAGAATAAAAATTTTAGATTATTTTATTTTTTGCTAACTTTGCCAACGAAACAATTTTGTATATGGTAAATTATGAATAAAAATATTTTTACTTTTAGAGTACATTCGCTCTTAGTGGTTTATTGGCTGATAGTGCTCAATGTAGTTTTGTATATATTAGTCAGTCCGCTTTCTTTTTTGTTTCAGATTGATTCAAGTGTAATATATGATAAAATACAGCTTTCGCAGCAATTTGCTACTTTGATTGAAAAACCTTGGACACTGATAAGTTATGCTTTTTTCCATGCGAATTTTTGGCATTTGTTTTTCAATATGTTATTGCTTTACTTTGGAGGTATATTATTTCTAAATCTTTTCTCAGCAAAACGTTTTTTGTTTGTATATTTTATAGGAATAATCATTGGAGGAATGGCATTTGTTATGGCATATCAGGTATTTCCAAGGTTGAATAATATGATTTCTTATTTGGTTGGAGCCTCAACTGGGATAATGGCAATACTGATTTTTATCAGTACATATACGCCTTCGTATCGGATATATTTGTTTGGTGTTTTTGCCATACCCCTATGGGTGTTGGGAATCGGGTTAGTTCTTCTTGACCTTGTGAGTATTCCTATTTCGAATTCGGGAGGTCGAATAGCTCATTTGGGAGGTGCACTATATGGTTTTTTGAGTGCGTATTTTTTAAAAAATAATATATTGGTACAGCGTAAAAAATTGGTTAAGAGGTCGTTTGTGCAGAAGAGAAAGACAAATACGTTGTCAGAGGAAGAAAAACGCAAACAAGAACAGGTGAATATTATTTTGGATAAAATAAGTAAAAGTGGTTACGAGAGTTTGACCAATGAAGAAAAAACATTTCTCTTTAAAGTAAGCAAATCGGTGGGTAAAAAAACAGACAATACTACTATTTAGTCATATACAATACATTATTTAACTGCAAAAAAGAAATTTTATAAATAATTTGTATGTATATTTGAAAACAATATTTTATTTTTGCACGCATCTAATTTATTTATTTTCAGAATGAAAAAATTATTATTTGGATTGGTTGCCTTTACTAATATTATAAATATAGTTAAAGCACAGCAACCAGACCCTCTTCGTACGCAAGATGCGGATAAGCAACAGCGTTGGGTAGATAGTATTTATCAGAAAATGTCTCTTGAAGAAAAGATAGGACAACTATTTATGGTACAAGTTTTCAGTACGCAAGAGAATAAAAACACTGAATTTGCCAAACAATTGGTTCAGAAACACTATATAGGGGGGATTATTTTCTCCAAAGGAGGACCAGGCAGACAGGCTAAACTGACAAATCAATACCAAGCACTTGCCAAAGTACCTCTTTTTATAGCAATGGATGCTGAGTGGGGGCTTGCTATGCGCTTAGACTCTACGTATGCTTATCCATGGAATATGACTCTTGGAGCTATTAAAAATAATGATTTGATAGAAAAAACGGGGTATCGTATAGCAAAACATTGTCAGCGCTTGGGGGTACATATTGATTTTGCTCCCGATATAGACATCAATACAAACCCTGAAAATCCTATTATAGGCAATCGTTCGTTTGGAGAAGATAAACAGAATGTAGCCAATAAAGGTATTTCATTTGCCAAAGGAATGCAAAGTGTTGGTGTGCTTGCTAATGCAAAACACTTCCCTGGACATGGAGATACTTCGCAAGATTCGCATTTGACACTTCCAAAACTTAATTTTACCAGAGAACGTATTGAACAAATAGAGTTGTATCCGTTCCGTGAGCTAATTGCGGGAGGTATTGCAAGTATTATGGTAGGGCATTTGAACATTCCTGCATTGGAAAAAAAGGATAAACCTTCGTCTTTATCATATCATATTGTAACGGAAATACTTAAAGAGCAATTAGGTTTTAATGGTCTGATATTCACTGATGCGCTTGGTATGAAGGGTGTAGCTAATTATGCAAAGGAAGGAGATGTTGATTTAATGGCTTTTCTGGCAGGAAATGATGTTTTGCTAATGCCTTCTGATGCAATAAAGGGGATACAGAAGATAAAAGAAGCCTATCAGAAAGGAATTGTAACGGAGTCTCGATTGGCTCATTCGGTTAAGAAAATACTTAAAGCAAAATATTGGGCAGGATTAAATACCTATTTGCCTATTGAAAAAGAAGGTTTACATGCCGATTTGCACACTCGTGAAGATGATTTACTTACTGAAAAATTGTATGAAAATGCTATTACATTGGTAAAAAATACCGAAAATATGCTTCCAATTAAGCAATTGGATACCCAAAATACTGCTTATTTGAAGCTTGGAGATGATTCGGGAAGTATTTTTTACCAAAATTTACGACTTTATGAAGATGTTAAAGAGATAAAAGGTAAAACATGGGCGCAAATATCCAAAGAGATAGCCCCTTACGATCGTATTATTATAGGATATCATCGCCCAGATAACAGCCCGTGGGCAGCTTATAAATTCTCTAAACAAGAGCAAGAAATTATAACAAACCTTTCTCAAAGCAAAAAAATTGTATTAACGATATTTGCCAGACCTTATGCATTACTAGATATTCCCAAATTGAAACCTATTACATCAATACTTGTAGCGTATCAAAATAGTTCTACTTCACAACGAAAAGCAGCACAAATTATCTATGGGGCAATCGACGCTAAGGGTTCGCTACCTGTTTCAGCACATACATCACTTCCAGTACAAACTTCTTTATATATCAAAAATATAAAACGATTGCAGTATGGAATGCCCGAGAGCGTAGGAATGAACCCTTTTTTGTTAGAAAAAATAGATTCAATAGCTAAGTTAAGTATATCGCAACGTATGACACCTTCGGTACAAGTATTGGTGGCACGCTTTGGGAAGGTAATTTACAACAAAAGTTTCGGATATTACACCTATGAATCACGTCAAAGAGCCTCTGATACCACACTTTATGACCTTGCATCGCTTACCAAAATACTAGCTACTTTACCTGAATTGATGCTTCTTTACGATAAAAAACAATTTACACTCACTACGCCACTCTCTACACTCTTACCCGAACTGAAAGGTTCTAATAAATCAACTATAACGGTGGGGGAATCACTAGCACATTATGCCAAATTTCAGTCGTGGCTACCTTTTTATACACAGACCATAGATCCAGTAACAAAGAATGCATTGGTAGGATATTATAGCTCTAAGCAATCTAGTGAGTACCCGACAGAGGTTGCTAAGGGTATTTATTTGCGTAAAGGATATGACCAAGTTATTCTTTCACAGATTATTCAGAGTAATTTAATCAAAAAAAAACGCTATCTGTATAGTGATTTGCCGTATTATTTCTTCCAAAAATATATTGAAAACGAAAAAAAAACGTCATTGGATAAGTTAGTTCAGGCTGATTTTTATAAAAATATGGGTGCTTACAGACTTACGTACCTTCCGTTACAGCATTTTCCTAAGAACCAGATTATTCCAACGGAGAAAGATACATCATTTCGCCATCAAGAAATACAAGGTTATGTACATGACCAAGGGGCAGCAATGCTTGGTGGAGTAGGCGGACACGCAGGACTATTCGGTACAGCCAATGATGTAGCTAAAATGATGCAATTATTTCTACAAAAGGGGTATTATGGAGGAAAGCAATTTTTTTCAGAAGATACATTCAATACCTTTAATTCGGCACATTTTGCTAATAAAAATAACCGAAGAGGAGTCGGATTTGACAAACCACAACCCAGAGGAGAAGATGGACCTACTTGTGATTGTGTTTCACTCGAAAGTTTTGGGCATACAGGCTTTACAGGTACGTATGCGTGGGCTGATCCTAAGAGTGAAATTGTTTATGTTTTCTTATCAAATAGAACCTATCCTTCGTCGGAGAATAAAAAACTCATAGAAGAAAACATTCGTACAAAGATTCAACGCGTAATTCAAGAGGCTATAATACAATAGTGTAGTAACGTTGCCTACTTCAATAGTGTAAAAAATAATGTTTGAAAACAAATAAACTTATGAAAAAAATTATTTTATTACTGATACTTAGTATATTATTGGCATGTAAAAAAGATACAATACGGCGTAATCCATACCTTCCAGAGGCTCGGTTTAGTATTACAATCAATACCAATTTAGCATTGTACAATAAGCTAAAAACCCCACTAACTCCTGTTGTTGTACCTACCGAAGGTGTAGGACTACGAGGAGTTATTATTATAAACACCGGAAGTGGTTTCTTAGCTTGGGAAAGAGCTTGCCCACACGTACCGATTACTGATTGTAGCACGCTCAAATCAGATGGAGGAATTATTGTAACCTGTCCGTGTGATAATGTAACGTATAATTTGGTCAATGGAAATCCTACTTCGGGTAGCTCAAACTATCAGTTACTCAATTATAACGTCTCTGTAAATGGTAATATACTAACTATTTCTAACTGAAATGCTTACGAATATATTTAATAATACAAGACCCAGTAACTTAATTGCTATATACGGCTTGTCGCTTGGGTATATACTACTCTATAATGGTATTATTTTTCCTAAACAAAACAATCTTCAATTCCTTTTAACAAGTGTTATTATTGCATTACTTACGTGGATAAATCTATTTATTATCGAACAAATATGCAAACGAAACAATTTGTGTGATAATAATCGATATATTATATTATATTCGATACTTCTGATGGCTTGTTTTCCGAATATTTTTACTGATATTTATTCGCTTTTGTCAAGTGTTTTAATACTTATAGCGCTTTATAAATTGGTTATGCTACGCAATAATTCGGACGAAAAAAGGCAATTATTTGATATTTCATTGCTCGTTGGGGTAGCTTCGATATGCTATGATTGGAGTATTTTGTTCATTATCCCTATATGGGTAACTTGTCTATCGCATACAACACAAAGGTACAGAAACCTTTTTATACCTATAATAGCACTTTTTCTGATTGCTATGTTGATATTTGGTGTCGTTTATCCGCTTACTGATTGGAATACGATAATGAATTTATTTGTATTTCAGATAAAATTTTCAATAGAAAAATACTATGATTTACGATATTTAATACCTGTTATTATTATATTTACCTTTAGCATTTGCTTAGTATTCTTTTTTATGTTTGAAAAAACAAAAAGAAGAATTATATATCCTACTACATTGGTTATATCTTTATTTATACAACTATTTATTTTATTTATTTCGGAAGAGATAGGAACTTCTGAAATGATGTTTTTAAATGCTCCTATGGCACTACTAATGGCTATTTATACTGAAAAAATTAGTAAATTTTGGATACGAGAAACTATTCTATGGGTGTTTTTTACATTACCTATATTAGTTTTCTATCTATATTACACTATAAAATAAAGTTTTTTAGTTGTTTTTTGTATTGTTTTAATAAAAAAATATAGTAATAAGTTCGTAAAATAAATAGATAAAGTAATAAAATAGATATATATACTCATAAAAATACCCTTTGTTAGCTATTTAATATAGTAACAAAGGGTATTTTATATAGTATTGTTATGTATTTAATGTATTTATAAAATATATTTAATACATTATAATTGTATATTTAATATATTTTAATAATATATCTTATACTATATTTTAATATATTTAATACATAAATGAAGTATATTTTATATATAGTTTATATGTATTATAAAACTATAAAGTACGTTCTGATGATAAATCATCAGTTTTTTTACGTCTTCCTCCTTTAAAGAATTGTTTTAAACTATCAAAAATAGTCTTAATACCTGGTATATTTTGACCATATAAGAATTTTATATTCTGATAAAAAGTAATTGAACCTGAATAATTATCGTGGTCAAGGAGTATTTTAGTATCAGAAAGTTGTTCAGCAATACTTTGTATGCGTATTAGCCTATTTTCAATCTGTATGCGAGCTTCATAATCTTGGTCAAACTCATTTTTGTTTAAGAACGATGGTATATATTGAGGATATTGTTCCATTAGTTCTTTACTTTTGTTAACAAAAAGTTTATTTTGCTCTGCAATACGACCAAATTGTCTGCGCTGTTCGGCAGATAGTTTGTACGTTTTTCCTTTCAATACTTCTTCTAATATTTGTAAAGCATTGTCCATTTTCTCTAATTCTTCAGTAGTGAAGGTTACTTGTGCTAAATTTTTAAGCGCCATATACTATATATTTATAATTTGATGCAAATGTATAAAAATATTTTTAGATAGTAAAAATAATATATATTTTTTTATAAAAAAATTATAGAAATATATTTTTTTAGTTTATTTTTGTATTAAAAGTACAAATGAATAGATTCTAAATAAAAAAATCCAATAAAATATAAGATATTTTACTGGATTTTTGAAGTATAACAAATGAAAGATTAACTTAATATACTATTTAGTGTAGCACTTGGACGCATTATTTTATCTAATTTTTCAGTAGAAGGTGCATAATATCCTTCTATATTTACCGATTTTCCTTGAGTAGATTTTAATTCACTCTCTATAAGTGTTCGTTTTTCTACAAGTTGATTTACTATTGAAGTAAATTCATTAGCCAGTTCATCATCTTCTTTTTGCTTAGATAGAGCTTCAGCCCAGAAGAAAGCTAAATAAAAATGAGTATCTCGGTTATCAGTTTCACCTACATGTCGAGAAGGAGCTATATTGTTATTCAATAAATTCTCAATGGCAGTATCTAACGTTCTAGCCAAAATACTTGCTTTACGATTGTTAAATGTATTGGCTAAGTGTTCCAATGATGCAGACAATGCTAAGAACTCTCCCAAAGAGTCCCAACGCAAGTGATTTTCATTAAGAAACTGTTCTACAAGCTTAGGAGCAGAGCCTCCGGCACCCGTTTCAAAGAGTCCTCCACCATTGATAAGTGGTACGATAGATAGCATTTTAGCACTTGTTCCCAATTCTAATATAGGAAAAAGGTCTGTCAAATAGTCTCGAAGTACATTGCCTGTTACCGAAATGGTATCTTTACCATCTTTTAAGCGTTCTAAAGTAAATCGCATTGCTTGTTCTGGAGATAAAATATGTATTTCTACTCCATTTTTGTTAAATTCAGATAGATAATGGGTTACTTTTTTGATAATATTAGCATCATGGCTACGAGTCAAATCTAACCAAAATACCGCTGGAGTGTTAGTAAGCTCAGCTCTTTTGATAGCTAACTTGACCCAATCTTGTATCGGAGCATCTTTAGTCTGACACATTCTCCAAATATCTCCTTTATCTACTCGATGAGTTATTAACTCATTCCCTTGATTATCAATAACTTTTACAATTCCATCAAACGGAATTTCAAAAGTTTTATTATGAGAACCATATTCCTCTGCTTGTTGTGCCATTAAACCTACATTGGGAACACTTCCCATCGTAGTAGGGTCCAATGCACCATGTTTCTTACAAAATTCGATGATAGTCTTATATATGCCAGCGTAGCTACTATCTGGGATAACCACTTTCGCATCTTGCAATTGCCCCTTTGCATTGTACATTTTTCCAGAAGTACGTATCATAGCAGGGATAGAAGCATCAATAATAACATCACTTGGTACGTGTAAATTCGTAATTCCTTTGTCCGAATTGACCATTGCAATAGGTTGTTCTTCAATACATTGTTGTATTTGTGCAAGTATTTCGTCTTTTTTAGTATTTTCCCAATTAGTTAATTTATCTATAATAGTGCCTAAACCATCATTCGGATTGATTTGTAACTCATCTAACAATGTATTATATTTATCAAAAACAGGTGCAAAATACGCTTTTATAGCCTCTCCAAAAATAATTGGATCAGAAACTTTCATCATTGTAGCTTTCAAATGGATAGAAAATAATACCCCTTTGCGTTTTGCATCAGCTATTTGTGCTTTGAGAAATTCATATAATACCTTTCTGCTCATCACCGAGGCATCTATAATTTCGCCTCTTTGCAGACTAAAATTATCTTTTAAACATACAATTTGTCCGTTTTTGCTATGCAATTCAATACGAATTGTTGTTTCAGAAGGTATTATAACAGATATTTCGCTATGCTTGAAGTCATTGGCAAACATTGTACTCACTTCCGTTTTAGATGAAGACTCCCAAGTACCCATCGAATGCGGATTTTTACGAGCATAATTCTTTACAGAAATTGGCGCTCTACGATCAGAATTCCCTTCACGTAATACCGGATTAACTGCACTTCCTTTTACACTATCATAAATAGCTTTTATCTGTTGTTCTTTTTCATTTTTAGGTGATTGTGGATAATCAGGAACTGCAAAACCTTTGTTTTGAAGCTCTTTAATAGCATTCAAAAGCTGAGGCATTGAAGCACTAATGTTGGGTAATTTGATTATATTAGCCCAAGGAGTTTTTGATAATTCCCCTAAAAAGGATAAACTATTTTCTACTTGTTGTTCCAAAGGCAATTCAGATGAGAAAGCAGCTAGAATTCGCCCAGAAAGAGAAATATCTTTAGAGACTATCTCAATACCTGCCGATTTTGTAAATCGTTTAATAATAGGTAATAGCGAATAAGTAGCCAATAATGGAGCTTCATCAGTTAGAGTGTAGTAGATCATTGAATTGTTTTTTGTTTGCATACGATAAAATTTTATAATCTATGGCGCAAGTTAAGAATTTTTTTAACCAAAAACAAGAAAATATTTTATAAACATTGAATAGAATTTGTAAAAGTTGTATTTTTGCAAAAAAATTTTTGTTCAAATTATGTTGATAATAGGTATTGCAGGTGGAACCGGTTGTGGGAAAACAACAGTAGTCAATAAAATAATTAGCGAATTGGCTGCCAGTGAAGTAAATGTTATTTCGCAAGATTCTTATTATAAAGATTTGTCGCATTTGAGTTATCAGGAGCGAACACAAACCAATTTCGACCACCCCAAGTCCTTAGATTTTGACCTATTAAAACAACATCTTATTGACCTTAAAGAAGGCAAAAGCATAGAGCAACCTGTATATTCGTTCGTAGAACATAATCGTACTAAAGAAACTACTCTTGTACACCCTTGTAAAGTGCTTATTGTTGAAGGAATTCTTATTTTTACACATCCTGATATACGCGATTTATTTGATATTAAAATATATGTTCATGCCGATTCAGATGAGCGACTTATCCGTCGTATCAAAAGAGATACAACCGAAAGGGGGCGTGATATTACAGAGGTTTTGGAGCGTTATCAAAAAACATTAAAACCGATGCATCAACAATTTATTGAACCCACCAAAGAGTTTGCCGATATTATTATTCCGAATAATAGACGTAATGCAGTGGCTATCAATATCGTAAAAACCATAATCCGTAATCGTATTTTAAATCGATAAATAATGAAAGAATTTTTTCAGAAAAATAAGATTTTTAGTAGTAAATATCTATATTGGATTGTATTCTTTGTTTTTCTAATATGGATGTTATTTTTCGATATGAATTCTTGGACAAATCATAAAAGACTCAACAAAGAAATAGAATCTCTAAAAAAACAAAAAGAATTTTTACAACGAGAAATAGAACGAGATAAAAAAAGTCTCGAACAAATCAATACGATAGAAGGCAAGGAAAAGTTTGGTCGTGAGCATTATTACTTAAAGCACGATAACGAAGATATTTATATTATTGAATACGATACGATTCGTTAAAACACGCTTAATAAAATAATTGATAATCAGGTTAAAACACTTTTTTGATAAAAAATATAGAAAAAATAGAGTTGTATTTTTGGTAAATTGAGATTTTATTCCGAAATTTGGGGTTCTCAAACTAAGTGGAATTTATGGAAGAGAAAGAGTTAGAACACGACGAAATTTTTTCAAAAGTATTACGCGCAGGAAGACGAACATACTTTTTTGATGTAAGAGGAACCAAAGCCGGTGATTACTACTTAACTATTACTGAAAGTAAAAAATTTACACATGATGATGGTTCATTTCATTATAAAAAACATAAGATTTACTTGTACAAAGAAGATTTCAATGACTTTAAAGAAATTCTTGATGAAATGACTTCGTATGTTTTAGAAGAGAAAGGAGTTGAAGTTATTTCAGAACGTCATCAGAAAGATTTTAAAAAAGATTTTTCAAATCATTCGACAGGTATTACTGAAAACAAATCATTTACTAATATCGATTTTGATGATATTTAAAAAATAGGTTTTTATAGTAGTGATTAGTTAATCCTTTTTTGCCTTATTTTGAGTGAAAAAGGATTTTTTTATTTGAAAAAAGATAAATTCAGAATTTTTTATTTGAAAAAAGCTTTGTATTGCATTACTCGAAAGTCAATTGTAGAGAAATTAGGATTTTGTTGTTTTAGTTTTTTATAGAGCGCAATACTTCCTATGGCTCTATTTGCTGAACCTGATGGGGCTGTGAGTGACACGGTTTTTATCATCTTTCCTTGAAAAGAAAATCGGTGAAGTTTAGGAATTTGGTCAGAAAGTAACTCCATAGCTAAGCCTTTATGTTTTAAATATTTGCGAAATAAATACTCGGGTGAGTTTTTGCTACTTCCGCCTGTGAAAAGCAATGTTTCTACCGAAGGAAATACTTCTAAATATTGAAAAAAATCTCTCAAGACGATGTTTTGCATACCCAAGTCAGAGGCGTCTATTTTGGTTCTTTGGCAACTGGCTACGATATCACAAATTCCAATTTTATTTTTTGAAAGAAATTTTTTACGTTGATTTACAGCTTCTTGTGTATTTTCAAAAAGAAAACTTGTTTGAAAGATAATTCCCAAAATTTTCCATAATTGTCCGTCTCTGCTTCCGTAGCAGAAATCGACATCATTGGACTTTAAAAGTCCATATCCTGAGAAACGAGGTGGAGGCAACGTACCTACAATTAGTTTGGTAGCTCCCTGAGGAATAAACGGCGGATACGGATGCAAATGAAGGAATTTTTCAGGCATTTTCAGGAAATAATATATAAAAAGAGAGCCAAAAACAACAAAACACTGCAAAAAACAAAAATAACTAAAAAAGTTTCTTTTTGTTGTTCTTTTTTTATTTTGGTGCAGATATTTAACTTAATTTCTTCTAAAACTTCAGGTGGAATATCATCGTTAATAAATTGGTTTTCTGATGTTTTGTAAGTTAGTGAGGCATTACGCTTGTTGTTTCTTGCCCGATGAGCTTTTTTTAAAGAATTGTTTGTATTGATTCTTTTTATCATATCTATTATATGTCCTGCGTAACTCATTGTATTTTCAATTTGTAGGAGCAAAAAAACTCCGTTCAATAATTTTTTATATTTTTTCGAATAAAAAATGCTTTGCGTTTATGTATTTTTCTAATTTACTCAGTAGGTGTTTCATTTTTACTGCTATTTCGACGTTTTATAGTGCTATTAGCAGTCGAAATCACCTGTTCCGTAGCCTCTACAAATCCCTTAAATAGGGTCGGATTAGCAATTTTCATTGCGATAAGATACGGAATGAGTTTCACATTGATAGCTTCGAGCAGCGGTTTTTTGAGCGATGAGGCAGAAGATGAATTTTTCTGCTCCGAAAGGGTCTTTTCGTACTCGGCACGAAGCTCAGTAAAGGCATTTTGTTCATTGCGAAGTTGCGAAATGATTTCTTTTATCCCTTGAAGTGCCTCAATAGCCTGCTGCATATCGGGGGTCGAAAAATCCTGCAACAGCGACTCTATCAGAGACGACTCTACAGCATAACTCTCCCGCGTAATCTTTATCCCGTACTTTGAGAAAACACCATAAAGCTTCTCTGCACTCTCTTTCAGTGAAGGCACCGGCAGAGTGCGATAGCCAAGCAGTGCCGTATTCAGAGAACGTAACAGAGTGTCGCGTCTGAGGTCGGCATCTTCAAGTCTGGAAAATGAAACATCACGCTTAATGGCTTCCGTGATTTGAGCCGAAAGCGTTTCTATGTCGGCAAAAAGAGGCTTTAAGAAATCTTCCTCCTTCAAACCACTCTCTTTGCGGTAAAGCACCAATAAACGGTCGGAAACATTATCTATTTCGGTGGTGCGAATGGATGTGCTTAGTTTGTTCATATCAATAAAATTTTAGAGAATTAAAAATAGATTTTTATTAACACCGCTAAGGTATAAAAAATATATTTCACTAAGCAACTATTCAGGTAAACTTTAACATTATTTAGTATTTAGCCTTGCCTGTTTAGGCAAAATGAGAAAACAAGCGTTCCAACCCTTTGCCTACTTAGGCGATACGCAAAAACAATCGTTTTCTACCTTTACCTACTTAGGCGAAGGTCGCCTCCACGTGTTTTGGGACTTCGCCTAAGTAGGCGAAACAAGAAAACAAGCGTTTTGATGCTTTGCCTAAATGGTTGAAGATTTAAAATGATAGGTTTTATATAGATGTAAATTTACCACGAGAGATTACGATTTATTATTACTTATAAAGCCTACAATTGTATTTACAATAGAATTTAAATTGCCTCCCTTACTTTGTATAATTTCTTGAGGAATAATCCCTCTATAATCTGCTAAGTGTATTGAGTGAGTCTGTTGTTTTTCAGCTTCTAAATTGACTTCTATTAGAGGTTTTATCATATCACCTATATCCGTCACGAAATTTGTAAGAGGTAGAATCTCTTCTAATGAGAGTTGATATCGGTCATTACCGCCTTCGTAGCGGGTAATATCTACAACACATAGAGCATAATGTTCATTTTCTTCAACAGCTCGTTGTAATTGTAGTTTGCTCATAGAAACCGAATTCTTTGAATCCCATCTTGATTTTACTTCTATATAATAAATGGGGTCATTATCAAAGTAAATGACAATATCTTGTCCTCCTTGTTGATCGGTAGTTTCTAACTCTTCTTCATTTTTAAATGAAACACGAGCTTTTAATTCGCTTGACAATCTATTTCTAATGAGATTTTCAATACGAGTTCCTATTTCGTATTTATGCTGAAAATCGGCTTTCGTTTGATTTTCTTGTTGTAGTAAATTTGTCGCTTTGTCCAACAATGTAGAAAAGTTATCTTCTTGGATAAGTTTTCCAAGTTTTTTTAAATCAGATTTTCCTAAACTTACAATTGAAAATATATCATCTTTAGTATTTTCATCTGTAACAACCTCTAGCATTATGTTTGCTTTTCTATCATCAAGCCTTGGGAAAAGCTCTAAAGATAAATCATCACTACCTTTCGATGACTTAATAATATCGAGTATATCATTTTTAAAAGGATGTTGATTGATATTGGCAATATCCTTGTCAAAAAAAATATCTTCAATCTCAGTTGTGAGTTGTTTAGTTGTTACCCGTCTATCTTCTGTAATAAATTCATTGAACTCATTATAGATTAATTCTTCCCTGATTTCTTTTCCCACTACTTTTTTATAAAGGTCTTTAATTTGAGAGTTTATATTGTCCTCTTTTTTTAGCTCACCAATACATTTTAATTGGTTTAGTTGATTAGGATATATTTTTGAATTTAAATAAACATCTTTAAAACTATCTTCATTACATTTTGCTATTTCAAGTAATAATTTAATATTATTTTCCACCCAATCTTCGTTGTGATAATGCAGTAGGTTAAAAAAGATTTGAACCAATATCTTCCTTGTTGAGCGAATATCTAAATCTTCACTTGAATTTTCAAGATTGGATAATTCAATTAAATTTTCATCAAAAGAATAATACTTACTAATTATTTTTACTAATGATTTTGGTTTACTTTGAGAATTTATATTGTTGTTTAACTTGCAATAGTCTAATAAACTCTTAAAAAGGTTTTGATCCCACTTTTTCAATTGCTCTATTGATTGGATATTGTAAGATTCTTTATTGAGATTCTCAGGAAAATAAATATATTTCGAAGCTTCTAATTTATCTAATTTTGTTTTAACACTATTTGAAAAATCTCTTCTATTGAACTTTTTCAAATCATAATTGAAATCAAAATCTTCGTGAATCAAATGCTCAATAGAATCTGGAATCAAACATCTCCCAATTTCAATAAGTGTTTCATTTAAATCTTGAGGCTCAAAGAGTGATGATAAAGAGCAAAATTTTCCATCTAAATTTGGCAACAAACTATACTCCGAAAAGTAATTTTTCTTATTCTCTTTGATTAAATTCTTATTTGTATATCCGTAATCAC
>NZ_BPMA01000042.1 GCF_026005215.1 Capnocytophaga catalasegens
TTCTTATTTCTCCGATAAATTGCCCCTCTTTTACAGGTGGGTCTTTTAAACTTTTTCCTAAAATCTCAAAATTTTCTAAATCAATTTCGATATTTACATATTCTTCTATTTTTTTTAACATCTTCATTTTCAGCGACTTCTTCTTTTGAAACAACTCCTTTTCCTACAAAGTTTGATGCCAAATGCTCTTTAATTATCTCTTGGCTTACTCCTTCGGTTTCTATTTTTTCTCGTGCTAATTTGACTAATTTTTTTATTGTTTTCTTGTCAGAAATATGCACTTCAATCGCTTTTTTACGTTGGTCAAAAAGATTTTTTATCTCTTCTTTAATTAACAGAGCTGTATTTTTAATCCTCTTTAACTCTTCGCTTGCTCCCACCACGTTACTTTCCGCTCTATCATAAGTTGTAACGATTATAGAAAAATATTATGTCAAAGAACGTTTTATTAAAAGCAATAACATTTGATATATTGATATATTACTGTTTTCGTTAGATTGGTTTGATTATTCTACAACCACCTCATAATCAAGTTCTGAAAACTCAAAACCTGTGATTCCATTTTCTTCTATGGCTTGTTTTAGGGTTTCGGAACAGAGTGTATCTCCATTAGGTAAATTGTAAATAATGTCAAATTCTTTTGAGAGGCAAACTTTCGAGCATTCCAATTCAATATCGTCTTCCAGTAGTAATTTTCGCCTTGTTTTCATAAATTCAGATTCATTTTCTATTTTTATAATAGTATTTATATTATTTTTTAGATAGTAAAAAATACTATGTTCAAATATAATGTTTTGTAGAGGGTTTATAGGAAACTGAAAAATCCAGTATTTTAATTTTTCACCTTTGTATAAAAGCAGAGTTTCATAAAAATGGTATTTTGGAGCTATTTTAAATTTTTCTAATAAAGTTTTTAGCTTATCAGATATGTACCAATATGCTCCACTCGGATATTCACCCATTCCTCCGTGAACATCTTGCAGTCGCCACTCCCAGTCTTTCTTTTCTCCAAAACTCTGTAAATGAAAATAATCAAATATAGGAGCATCTTCTATAATTTCTCTTTTTCTCATTCTATCAAAATAAAACGCTCCATTGGGAACAAATTCGCCATTGGCACTTGGAATATCTGCTACTAACCCTTTTGATTTCTGTTCTAAATCAAGACTTTTATCTGTTATCTTGTAATATTTCATTTGGCTCGTATTTAAAAATTAATAATATCATTTACATTTTTAGTTCCTAATAAAACTTCTTTTTCTAATTTTAAACTTTTAAAATATTACCCTACAACTACCTCATAATCAAGTTCAAAAAACTCAAAACCTGTAATATTATTCTCTTCGATAGAGCGTTTTAATGTTTCAGAAATAATAATATCCGAACTTATTGGATTTAAAGGGATAAAATCAAAAAAATTAGTTAAAATAATTTCTTTAATTTTTAATTCTTCATCATATTTATCATAGATTTCTTCATTTATATCAGACCACTCTTCATAAGAATTAAATCTATAAATTTGATTATTTAAATAAAAAGTACTTTCTGAAAAATTAACGAATTCCATTTTATTAAGTTTTCTATAATTGGCAATAAACTGAAAAATCCAGTATTTTAATTTTTTGCCCTTATACAAAAGTCGTGTTTCATAAAAGTGATATTTTGGAGCTATTTTGAAGTTATCTAAAAGAATTTTAAAGTTATCTGAAATATAATAATTATTACCGCTTGGTGATTCTCCAATAAATCCGTGAACATCTTGCAGTCGCCACTCCCAGTCTTTCTTTTCTCCAAAACTCTGTAAATGAAAATAATCAAATATAGGAGTATTTTCTATAATTTCTCCTTTTCTCATTTTATCAAAGTAAAATGTTCCATTAGGGACAAACTGACCATTGGCGTGTCCTAAAACTTTATCTTCTTCAAATCTTCTTTTTATCTTCTTTTTATCTTTATTTTATAATATTTCATAGCTTAAAAATTTTTAATATCATTTACATTCTTAGTTCCTAATAAAACTTCTTTTTCTAATTTAAACTTTTAGAATATTACTCTACAACCACCTCATAATCAAGCTCTGAAAACTCAAAACCTGTAATGTTATTCTCTTCTATGGTTTGTTTTAGAGCTTCGGAAACAATTATATCTCCGTGCCAAGTATTAACAATATCAAAATTATCTTTTAGTACGATTTTTCTCCACTCTATCTTTTTTTTAGTTTCTTTCCATATTTTGTAATCATAATTATCGTATTCCTCTGCTGTTTTGATGCCTAAAACTCTTTGATTATCTATAAAATATTCACTTTTTTCATAGTTGTAGTTATCAAAACCTTCTATCGGAAACTGAAAAATCCAGTATTTTAACTTCTCGCCTTTGTATAAAAGTCGTGTTTCATAAAAATGATATTTTGGGGCTATTTTAAATTTTTCCAATAAAGTTTTTAGTTTATCAGATATGTACCACCCTGTAATAATACTTCCCACATATATAAATCCGTGGACATCTTGTAACCGCCATTCCCAGTCTTTCTTTTCTCCAAAACTCTGTAAATGAAAATAATCAAATATAGGAGCATCTTCTATAATTTCTCTTTCTCCCATTCTATCAAAATAAAACGCTCCATTGGGAACAAATTCGCCGTTGGCACTTGGAATATCTGCTACTAGCCCTTTTGATTTCTGTTCTAAATCAAGACTTTTATCTGTTATCTTGTAATATTTCATTTGGCTCGTATTTAAAAATTAATAATATCATTTACATTCTTAGTTCCTAATAAAACTTCTTTTTCTAATTTATCTTTGGTTTCTTGTATTAATTCTTTAATTTCATCAAAAGCTCTTTGCGGTTTATTAACATTTCTTGGTAACGTGATAATTTCTGATATTTTTTTACTGATTTCTCTATTATAATCATTGTGTATTGTATGTCCGTTAATATCTAATTTTAAACTTTTCTTTTGTATCATCATACCATTTTCAATACCATTAAAATCAAAATTAAAATTAGGGTCTGCTTTTTTTAGGTCAAAAAGTAATTTTTGTAATTTGTCATTACTTTTCAGTACATCAATAGGTATAATATGGTGTGCCTCAAAGTTTAAGGTATTGTTTTCGTATTTTGCAAAGGTATTTTTAAACCAATCTTCAAAGTCTCCTTGCTTTACAAATTTATCAAAATATTTCTTGGCATATTCTTTTGTTTCTGTTAGGTTAAGAATATTTTTCCGTATCATATTTCTTTTAGAAACAATATCATCAACCAATCCTTGGGAAGTTTTAACTATCTGTTTTCCAGCATCTTCTACAATTTCTTTTGCAGTATTTTTACCTATTTTTTTGGTATTGGTTACCAAATTTACTGCATTTTTCGGTAGTTTTTGGAATGATTTAGTAAGTGTTTGAACTATATTTCCCCCTTTCAAAATGCTTTTTATCTCGCCTACTCCTACAAACGAAATAGCCACGTCAAACAATAGTTTCCCTTGATTGTAGCGTGCTTGATTATCAAAACCTGCCGTTTCATCTATGTATTGGGCAAAAGAATCCATTACTTGTTTTAGTGCATCAGGACTGGTAATAAACTCTTTTATTGCCTTTAATGTTTCCAATGTTTGCACACGTTGTTCCTTACATTCTTTTGTCCAAGCTCGAAACGATGCAGCAAAATTATAACAATCTAACAAATTAGCTAAATCGGCAACCATTTTTATTGTTTCTGCCGCTCCATCTATAATCCCCGATGCAAAAGCAGGGTCAGAAAAATACGGAACCAAAGGTTCTACATCGTACCACAAACAACGAGGAACAAAACCTGTTTGAGTTTTGTATTCTTTGTAGCATTTACTGAAAAAATCCCAAATTTCTTCCATTTCTTGAAAGAAATTAGATTCTTTTTTGACTTTTTGTTCGAGTTTTTTCTTGTTCTCCTGATATTTTAGTAAGTTTTTTTCACAATCGTTTGTAACCTGATAAAAAATATCTTCGTCAAAAGACATTCCATAACCTGTTCCAACAAACACAAAACTTATTTTTTCTAAGCTATTGTCTTTAAGGCAATTAACATCATCTTGATTCTTTTTTAATTCGTTTATAGCTTCCTTATAAGTTTGTTCTTCTTCTGGGGTTAATATGGGAGAAAAAGTAGCTATTTGAGTTTCTATATTCGTTTCAAAAATACGGCTATTTTCTTGTAATTTTTGAAAATCTTGTGGGATTAATCGCTTCTCTTTCAGAGCTTTATCAATAAGGTTATCAATAGTTTCTGAGGCGAGTTTTATCGTATTTTCAATCTTCTTCAACTCTTCGCTTACTTCCACCACGTTACTTTCCATTCTATCATAAGTCGTAACAAGCTTATCTTCAATGAGTTGTCGTTCAGAATTAAGGGTTATTCCGCTGAAAACCACTTTGATTTTCGTATCAAGCAAATAGGGTATTTGTATGCAACCTTCACTTGAAAATACACCATTGGAACCTGTGGCACGCAGTACCGTTACGGGGAAATATTATGTCAAAGAACGTTTTTACTTAATTTTAGTTTACACCTCATATTCATCTGCATATTTGCTAAAACGCTTTATCTAGCCGTTTTCAATGATTGGTTCAGCTTTGAGCATTTCGCTAATTTTCATCAAATCTACCTGCTTCCCATTTTCCTCATAAATCAATTTAAATTGTTCATTTTCTTCAAAAATTCCTAACATACTAAACATTGTTGTTCTTAATATTTCCATTATGTATTCATAAATAATTTTTTTTCCTCTGATGTTAGTTTATTAAAAATTTCTGTTAGTTTTTTTTCTGTCCCCCATTTTGTTTGATTTGTTACAATTTGTTGAAAATATAATATGGAATCATCATAAATATCTTCTATCATTTTTCTTCCAAATTCATCTAAAATTTCTTGATTTGTTTTCATTTTTATAAATTTTTAATTATTAACTCCATTCCAAGGTATATTTTTTATAGCTGTAACGCCTTTTTCTTTTAAGTCCTCTAATGCTTTAATGACCCAACCTGTGGCAATGTCTTCGGATATGCCTGCATTTACCATTGCTTTTATTTCTATTTCTGCCATATCGTCTATTTCTAATGTTTTATTAGGGTTGGCTTTTCGCCAAACAGTGTATAGTTTATTACACCTCATACTCATCTGCATATTTGCTAAAACGCTTTATCCAACCATTTTCAATGATTGGTTCAGCTTTGAGCATTTCACTGATTTTAACCAAATCTACCTGTTTGCCATTTTCCTCATAAATCAGTTTAAATTGTTCGTTTTCTTCGAAAATTCTTAGAATATCAAATAAAAAACCACTTAATATTTCTTGGGTATATTTTTCTAATTCCTTTTTTTGAATACTAGTCATATTATCAAATAAACTGGTATAACTTTCTGTTAGGCGCAAATCTTCAATTTTATTCTTTATAAAGTTTAATTGATAATCATAAGATTCTCTAATTATCATTTCTCCAAATTCGTCTAAAATTTCTTGATTGTTTTTCATTGTTTTATACTTTTTTAATTATTAACTCCATTCCAAGGTATGTTTTTTATGGCTGTTACACCTTTCTCTTTTAAATCTTCTAAGGCTTTTACTACTCAACCAGTGGCTATCTCTTCAGGTATTCCTGCATTTACCATTGCTTTTATTTCTATTTCAGCCATTTCATCTATCTCTAATATTTTACTTGGATTGGCTTTTCGCCAAGCAGTGTATAGTTTATTACACCTCATACTCATCTGCATATTTGCTAAAACGCTTTATCCAACCGTTTTCTCCCAAAGGCTCTGCTTTTAGCATTTCACTGATTTCTACTAAGTTAATTTGTTTACCATCTTTCTCATAAATTAATTTAAACTCTTCGTTTTCTTCAAATAGTTTTAAAATATTAAATAATATACTTTCTATATTTTCTTTAAATAAAGACAATATTTTTTTTCTATCTTTTTCAGAAGAAATATTTTTTTCAATATTTCTTTTGAATAAATTAAAATTAAAATCATAAGAATTTTCTATTAACTCACGACCAAACTCATTTAAAATTTCTTGATTTGTTTTCATTTTTATAAATTTTTAATTATTAACTCCATTCCAAGGTATATTTTTTATAGCTGTAACGCCTTTTTCTTTTAAGTCCTCTAATGCTTTAATGACCCAACCTGTGGCAATGTCTTCGGATATGCCTGCATTTACCATTGCTTTTATTTCTATTTCTGCCATATCGTCTATTTCTAATGTTTTATTAGGGTTGGCTTTTCGCCAAGCGGTATATAAAGATATTTGTTGTCCCGTTATTTTATTATGTACATTTATTATATCTTCTGTTGGATTTACTTTTTCCCATATATCTTGTAAAGTTTTAGGACTTACACTAAACGCTTTTTTGTAATCATACTCTTTAATCTCCTCAAAGGCTTTTTTAGCCAAAGGGTGGTGTCCTTTTACATCATCATATTTCCCAGTACCTTCTAATTCAAATTTTGCTTTGTTTTTTAGTTTAGTGATTGTCTCATCAAGTTTTTTTAGGAAGACCTTTCCTATCGCTTCACCTGCCTCCCTAACTGCTTTTTTACCAAAGGTTTTAAGAATTCCCTCAATAGCAGGCGAACTTACTTTGCCAATAATTTTAATGGTTTTGGTTACTTTTCCGGCAGACAAATCCCAAATAGTCAATCCTGCGGCAACAAGTCGGTTACTTTCCTCACCACTAAAATCTTTTCCTGTATATACAATATAGCCTCCTTCAATAGGAATAACAAAATCTGCTATGCCAAAAATAATATCTTTCATCATTTGAGGCATAATAGGAGAATTGGGTGTAGCTTCTTCTGGAATAAAGTTAATTCGGCTACGACTCTCAATATCAATTAGATAATAGTAACCTTTTCGATTATGGTCTTGTGTATTAAGATTATCAAGGTCAAACCCTGTTCTAAATATATATACATCTGGTTGGTCTTCTTTGTCCTTTTTTAAATGAAATATTGTTCCAGAAATTCTATTTGTAGGATTAAAACACTCCTTGTAACGAATGTATTTTAGGTTCGTATAAATAATGTAATCTTCTTTCTCAATCCATTCTCCACAAACTTTTTTACCTTGTGCAAAATCCTCTAAATATTCTTTTATTTCGGCAATAGCTTGCTCTTCTTTCTTTTTAAAATCCTTAAAAGTAGCCAAAAGTTCATCAGCTTTACTCTCATCAAATGATTGCTTTGAACTCGAAGATTTGAACGAATTTATTTGATTTGTAACATTTTTATTTTCGGCTTCTGTTACGAAAGGTTTTTCCTTAACATATTGATTTACAACATCTAATCTTTTGTCATTTTGAGCAATTAGTTCCTTTATTTTTTCTTGTTCCTGCTCGTATTTTTCCTTATTTATTTTGTTTTCAGCGAATTGTTTTTCAAGATGTTCCTGTTTTTGGATAATTTCTTTCTGCTTTTTGAAAACTTGTTCCAATGCCTTAATCGCATCATCAATCGTTTTAATTATCGGAACTTCCACCACATTCGTTCCCGTCC
>NZ_BPMA01000043.1 GCF_026005215.1 Capnocytophaga catalasegens
TTCTTATTTCTCCGATAAATTGTCCCTCTTTTACAGGTGGGTCTTTTAAACTTTTCCCTAAAATCTCAAAATTTTCTAAATCAATTTCAATATTTACATATTCTTCTAACTCTTCTATTTTTTCAACACCTTCATTTTCAGCGATTTCTTGCTCTTCTTTCTTTTTTAAATCCTTAAATGTAGCTAAAAGTTCATCAGCTTTACTTTCATCAAATGATTGCTTCGAGCCCGAAGATTTGAACGTATTTATTTGATTTGTTACATTTTTATTTTCAGCTTCTGTTATGGAGGGTGTTTCTTTAACATATTGATTTACAGCATCTAAATTTTTATCGTTTTGAGCAATTAGTTCTTTTATTTTTTCTTGTTCCTGCTCGTATTTTTCCTTATTTATTTTGTTTTCAGCGAATTGTTTTTCAAGATTTTCCTGTTTTTGGATAATTTCTTTCTGCTTTTTAAAAACTTTTTCCAATGCCTCAATAGCATCGCCAATCGTTTTAATTATCGGAACTTCCACCACATTACTTTCTGTCTTATCATAAGTCGTAATGAGCTTACCTTCAACAAGTTGCCTCTCGGTATTGAGCATTATTCCATTGAAAACTACTTTGATTTTCGTATCAAGCAAATAGGGTATTTGTATATAACCTTCACCTGAAAACACACCATTTGAACCTGTGGCACGAAGCACTGTTACGGGGAAATATTATGTCAAAGAACGTTTTTAATTGATTTTTAATGAATTATATTTTTAGAACTTTATGGGCTTTTTCATTGTATCCATCTGTTGAAGTAGAAATTGTCCCACATTCCCTTTTATATCTACATCTGATATTTCTGTAGTTAAACTTAAATTATTATGTGAAAAATAAATGTTATACATTCCTTCATTAAGTATAACTTCTATATATAGAGGTTCTACAATCTTTTTTGTCTTAATTTCAATATCATATGATTTAGATACAGATAAGAATGCTACAATTCTGCTATTATAATCATAAATTCCTGAAATTCTACTACTTTCTATTACTGCTGTTTTTGATATATTAACTGAATCCGCTTTGATAAAAAGAATATAACTAAAATTCCCTACTTTTTTCATCTTAAAAATATTTCCAGAGATATAAAAAGCAGTATTTTTTTTATAATTGTCTCTTTTACTATTAGTATATTTTTTCTTTTCATTTCTATCAATAACATCTATTACAACAAAAGCTACAAAACATAATAAAAGGAAAAAAAGAGGTACAAATTTTTTCATAATTAGTGCGGTATTATAAATTTGACATAACTTTTTAATGTTTCCCATTTTGTTTTTGGTTTATCCACCTTTTGGGGGTTAATAAAATATATTTTTCCTATTCCTCCTATAACACTACCTGGTATAGAGGCTCCTCCTCCAATACCAACAGACCCTGATGTAGATATAACATACCAACTTTCCTCATCTGTTTCGGGAGTTTGTCCCACAGAATAAGTTAAAGATCTTCCTACAGAAATATTTAATCCTCCCAAAACTGCCCCTGTTTCCGCACTCAGTTTAATCTAAAATAATTATAAGTTCCTGCAAAATTTATATGTTCTTTATACTTATCTTCGGTATTGAATGTTGCGAATAAGGTTTGTCCTGCATTCACGGAAAATCCAGCAGCCAAAGCACCTCCTGCCCCTGTCTCACCTCCGTAGTAAGAATGTACATAACCAGCATCTGCTCCTCCTAAAAATAATACATTCCCTAATATTATATTAGCTTCGTGTTTTATACCAAAATTAAGTTCCTCTCCTACTGATTTCTCTAATCCAACTCCTATTCGTGAAAAATCTATCTTATCAATAAAAACATTCAATAATTTTCTAAATTCTTCTATTTTATCTTTAGGTAAAATTCTCTCCAACCAAACCATATCAATAGCATTATTTGGAAAAGCAGTTTCTAACAATGCTTCCTGATTATTAACAGATTGTTCTATAATGTCGTTTGGAAATTCATTTCTTTTCTTTTTTTCGTACAAATATTCATAAAAATGTTCTAATAGTCGTATTTCAAAATGTTTTCTCCTACTTCTTTATAATCACTTGGAGTAGATATCATTTTTTGTGTCATTGAGCTTAAACCAAAAGTACTACCAATGACCAAAGCTCCCCAATTATCAGTTTTATTAGCATTTTCTAACATTTTTCTTACTACTCTTCTAAAAGTTTCAATATCTTGTTTTTTAGAAAAATAATAATCCTGATAGTTTATTTTGTATTTTAGTTGGTTTTCTCCTTTGGTATAATGTAACCACACCGCAATTCCTTGTGTCTGTTCGACTTCATTCTTTAATTTTTCAAAGTTGTCATTACTTATATTTGAAGTACTGACAATAACTTTAAAATGGTTATTTACTTCAAAAATTTCAAAAGAAATTTCATCTTTCGGGATACTAATAGAGTTGGGTATTGATATTTCTTTGAAAAGAGAATTTTGACTCAAAATAATATTTTCTTTAGCAGAAACCCCATTGATAATCCCATCAAAATATGAATCTTGGGTTATGTTAGCAATGACACCTCCTGTATTTTCTTTTTTATTAAGTTTTGTGGCATAATTGCTTAAAACTTCTATATTTTCATCTATTTTTACTAAATCATTCTGTTCAAATTTTTTTCCTTTTTCTACAAGATTAGTTTTATTTTTTTCTAAATTATCTATTTCTTTTTTTAATTCATCTATATTTTTTAGATTATCCTTTATTTCCTTTACTTGTTCTTCTAATTCTTTTTGTTGTTTTTTAGTTCCTTTATAGTTTTTAAGTATTTCTTTAATTTTATTTATTTGTATAGAAACCTCCACCACATTCGTTCCCGTCC